>JAOAUN010000084.1:374-79264 GCA_030157545.1 Burkholderiaceae bacterium | reverse complement strand
TGGTGCGGGAGTCTGACAAGAACACGAGGCCGTCATTGACGCGCATGGCAACGCAGTAAGTCATGATTTTATTTGTAAATATAAAAAATGATTTTAACCGGAAGCATCCGGATTATTTATTGACCGCTGACATCCACCTGCACGGCCATCGATTCATCGCTGCCACCGCGTCGCATGCCGCGCACCGGCGCCGCCGATTCATAGTCGCGTCCGATGGCGAGCCGGCAATAGCCGGCATCCTGCAGGCAGGCATGGGTCACATCAATGCTGACCCAGCCTGCGTAATCGACTTCCTCCACCCACACATCGACCCATGCATGGCTGGCGCCGTGGTCGACATGGCCCGAATCGAGATAGCCCGACACGTAACGCGCCGGTATGCCGGCGGTATGGCAGCAGGCGATGAACAGGTGCGCATGGTCCTGGCAGACGCCGGCGCCAAGCGCGAGCGCTTCGCTGGCAGTGGTGGTGACGGTCGTTGCACCACTCTGGTAGATGACCGCACCACAAATGGCCTCGCACAAGTCCAGCAGATGATGGCTGCGTGCGCCCGGTAGTAAAAAACGCGCGGCAAAGTCATGGATGCTGTCGTCCTCGCCGGTCAGCAAGGTCGGCACGGTAAAAGCCAAGGGCGACAGGGGAGATGGCACGCTCATGCGGCCGCGGTCGGGTCCGGTGACTTCAACTTGTCCGCTGGCGATAATATGAAATTCATCATGTGGCACCGCGATCGTCAGCATTTCGCAGTTGTTGTTGTAGGCGTCCGTAAACGCATGCCGGCTGCCGGTGGTTGATATTTGCCAGTTGAGCACGTGCTGGTGCGGCTCGGAGCGAGGCGACAGCCGCAGCTGTTGAATCGTATACCCGACAGGCGTGCCGTAGCGATACGATGTCTCATGCCTGATCGTGAGAATGCGGGTGAGCGTGGGGCTTGTCATGCGGCTAGCGGCAGCAGGAAATCGCGGCTGACCCGGTTACCCAATTCGTTGACTTGCTCAAGGAACTCGGTCAGGTAGTCATGCAGGCCGCGTTCGAGGATTTCTTCCATGCTGTTAAAGCGCAGCTGAGCATTCAGGCGGCCAGCGAAGCGCTCGGTATCAGCCGATGCCTCATTGCAGACTTGCGTCAGATTATTGACGACTTCGCTGATGCACGCCATCAGCGAGCGTGGCATATCACCGCGCAAGATCAGCAGCTCTGCCACGCGTGCAGGTGTGATCACATCCCGGTAAGCCTTGCGATATGTTTCGAACGCTGACACCGAACGCAGGATAGCCGCCCAATGATAGAAGTCGACATCAGTGCCATCCAGCAGCTCGCCATTGGCGCCATGAAATTTAACATCGAGAATGCGCGCGGTGTTGTCTGCGCGCTCGAGGAAGGTGCCCAGGCGGATGAAATAAAACGATTCATCTTTCAGCATGGTGCCGATGGTGACGCCGCGCGACAGATGCGAGCGATGCTTGACCCATTCAAAGAACTCGCCCGGGTCGCGTTCCAGCATGCCTTCCTTGAGCAGGCTATTCATCTCCAGCCAGGTCGTGTTCTGGGTTTCCCAGACTTCGGTCGTCAAGGTGCCGCGCACGGCGCGTGCATTTTCACGCGCATGCGTCAGGCACGACGCAATCGACGAAGCATTGTCGGGGTCGCGCACCATGTAATCGAGCACATCTTTGCGATTGCAGCTTTTGTATTTGGCGTCGAAGCCGGGCTCGAGTTCGGAGATGCCCAGCAGTGCGCGCCAGTTTTGCTCGGCCGATTCGGCTGATTGCGGCAAGAGCTGGGTCTGCATATTCACGTCCAGCATGCGGGCGGTATTTTCGGCGCGCTCGGTGTAACGCGCCATCCAGAACAAATGATCTGCAGTGCGGCTCAGCATTTTATTTCTCCAGTATCCAGGTATCTTTGGTGCCGCCGCCTTGCGAAGAGTTGACGACCAGCGAGCCTTCTTTCAATGCAACGCGGGTCAGTCCGCCCGGTACCATCGTCACAGACTTGCCCGACAAAACAAAAGGCCGCAAATCAATGTGGCGCGGTGCAATGCCTGACTCGACATAAGTCGGGCAGGCCGACAATGCCAGCGTCGGTTGCGCGATATACCCATCGGGTTTGGCCAGTATGCGCTGACGGAAATCTTCAATCTCTGCCTTGGTCGATGCAGGCCCAACCAGCATGCCGTACCCGCCGGCGCCATGCACTTCCTTGACGACCAGTTCAGCCAGATGGTCGAGCGTGTATTGCAAATCTTCTTTTTTGCGGCACTGGTAAGTCGGCACGTTATTCAGGATCGGTTCTTCGGCCAGATAAAAGCGGATCATGTCCGGCACGAATGGATAAATGGATTTGTCGTCGGCGACACCGGTGCCGATGGCGTTCGATAGGGTCACGCGGCCGGCACGATAGACCGACATAATGCCCGGCACGCCAATTGACGAATCGGAACGGAAAGCCAGCGGGTCCATGTAGTCGTCGTCGATGCGCCGATAGATCACGTCGACACGCTGCGGCCCGCGTGTGGTGCGCATCCACACATTGTTATCTTTGACGAACAGGTCTTGTCCTTCGACCAGCTCAACGCCCATTTGCTGCGCGAGGAAAGCGTGTTCAAAGTAGGCGGAGTTGTACATGCCCGGTGTCATGACAACCACGGTAGGGTCATTCACACCTTGCGGCGCAACCGAGCGCAGCATGTCGAGCAAGAGGTCGGGGTAATGTGCAACCGGCGCGATCTTGTGGCGCGCGAACAGGTCGGGGAAGAGCCGCATCATCATCTTGCGGTCTTCCAGCATGTACGACACACCCGACGGCACGCGCAGATTATCTTCGAGCACATAAAATTCACCCGCGCCGGCGCGCACGATATCGACGCCGGCTATGTGCGCATAAATGTCGGACGCGACTTCAATGCCCTGCATCTCGGGCCGGTACTGTGCATTGCGGAAAATCTGCTCGGCCGGTATCACGCCAGACTTGACGATGTGCTGCTCGTGATAGATGTCATGAATGAACATGTTGAGCGCCTGCACCCGTTGCATAAGGCCGGTTTGCAGGTGCGCCCATTCGGCCGCCGGAATAATGCGCGGGATGATGTCAAACGGGATCAGGCGTTCGGTGCCGGCGTTGTTGCCATAGACGGCGAAGGTAATGCCGACGCGGCGAAAGATCAGGTCTGCTTCAACCCGCTTGCGCGCAATTGTTTCTGTCGCCTGTGCGCCCAGCCAGCTATCGAACTCGCAGTAATGCTCACGAATCTGCCGTTCACCATCGACGTACATTTCATCAAAAAAGCCCGACATGTGCTGTCCACCTTGTTTTCAAATGAATCACGCAACAAGGGCATACAAGAAATGTGCCAGCGGAGAATATTTCAGGCGCCGCGCAACTGTTCGACTAGTTTGAGAGTGCGCGCGTCCGGCGCCGGCGTCAGCAAGGAGACGGTAATCAAGGCCAGAAAGCCTGCCGGTACGCCGAATATACCGGCTGATACTGGCGCGATATGAAACCACTGATTAGCAACCGAGCCGCCCAAAGTGGGATTGGAATGCAGCATATACACCACGCAGACTAAAAAACCGGTCAGCATGCCGGCGATGGCACCTTGCTGGTTCGCACGTTTCCAGAATACGCCCAATACTAGTGCAGGAAACAAGGTCGATGCTGCCAAAGAAAATGCGGCGCTGACGATCGATAAAATGTCGCCTGAACGAAAGGACGCCGTGTAGGCTGCCAGCAGCGCCACTACCAGCAATAGTAATTTGGAAATGGTTACCCGCTTCTGGCTGGAAGCTGCCGGGTCGACCATCTTGTAATAAGTGTCGTGTGACAGCGCGCTGGAGATGGTCAATAACAGTCCGTCTGCAGTTGACAGCGCAGCTGCCAGTGCGCCGGCTGCGATCAGCGCCGAAATCACGTAAGGCAGGCCGGCGATCTCGGGTGTAGCCAGCACGATCATGTCGCCATCAATGGCGATCTCGGCCAATTGCACCAGACCGTCAAGGTTGATGTCGACAATGCTGATCATGGGTTTGAGCTTGTCGATATTGGCCCAGTAAGTAACCCAGCCCGGCAGGTGCGTGAAGTCGGAGCCGACCAGTTTGGTATAAATGTCGTACTTGACCAGCACGGCCAATGCCGGCAGCGCGGTATACAGCAGCATGATGAAAAATAGCGCCCAGAACACCGACACGCGCGACTCTGACACTGACGACGTGGTGTAGGAGCGCACCAGAATATGCGGTAGCGCAGCGGTACCCAGCATCAGGCAAAACACCAGTGCCAAAAAATTATTTCGTTTGATATCGGAGCTTTCTTTATCCACCCCCGGGAAGGGTTGCGTATGCAAGCCTGGCGGTTGGGCGCGCGCCAGATTGGCTGCGCTTTCTGCCTGCCACACCCGTCTGGCTTCTTCCGGACTTTTCGGATAATCGGCGAGTGCGCGGCTGGCTGCCTTGATCTCGATGAGCGATGCGTTCCCGGTCTGCAGCTCCTGCAGCTTGCGGCGTGCCTCAATGCGGCCTGCATCCCATGCGCGCGGCAGTGCGGCGATGCGTGCATCGAAACTGGCGGCGCGCTGGCGAAACAGTTCGCGCACTTCCTGTTCTTTACTGTCGACGGCCAGAAGTTTTTCTTTTGCGGTCAGCTTTGCCACTGCCGAGCCATACGCAATCTGTGGAATCGGCACGCCAGTCTGTTTGACCGACAGCCATGTCACCGGAATCATGAAGGCGATGATGATGATGATGTATTGCGCAATCTGGGTCCAGGTGATGGCGCGCATGCCGCCTAAAAACGAGCACACCAGGATGCTCGCCAGTCCGAGGAAAATGCCGACTGAAAAATCAATGCCGGTGAAGCGCGAGGTGATCAGGCCGACGCCATAAATTTGCGCGACGACGTAAGTGAAGGAAATGATCAGCGTGGCTGCCACGGCGACGATACGCACTGCGTTGCTGTTGTAGCGGCCGGCATAACGGGTGGCAAGAAAATCGGGAACGGTAAATTGGCCGAAGCGACGCAGGTAAGGCGCAATCAACAACGCAACCAGGCAATAGCCACCGGTCCAGCCCATGATATAGGCGAGGCCATCGAAGCCTTGCAGATAAAGGCCGCCGGCCAGACCGATGAAGCTGGCAGTCGAGATCCAGTCTGCGGCAGTGGCCATGCCATTAAACAGCGCCGGCACGCGGCGGCCGGCAACGTAGTATTCGGAGACATCAGAGGTGCGGCTAAAGATGCCGATGAACGCATACACAATGATGGTAGAGAACATGAACAGATAACCGAGCCAGAATCGGGGAAAACCCTCCAGCTCGAGTACAGCCAGTGTCAGCAGCAAAACGCCAAAGCCAGCGGTGTAGAGGCTGAAGTAGCGGGTCAGCTGTTGCGGAAAATTTTTATTCATCACGGGTAGCCAAGCTTGCCAGCGCATCGAGTTTTTTCATCGCCAGCGCATAGATGCCAATGATCAGCAAATAAATCAAGGTCGTACCTTGTGCTGCCATGTAGAACGGCACCGGCCAGCCAAGCAGCGTCAGGCCCGCAAGCTCACGTGCGAAAAAAATCACGCCGAAGGTGACGGCGAACCACAATAACAGCAACGCCAGCGTCAGCACCCGTACGCGTTGCCAGTAGCGTTGTGTACTTATCATGCCGACTCTCCATCATCCAAGGCAGGCGGCAGGGCCGGAATGCTAATGCGGAACAGGCAGCCTGGCAGTCGCACGTCATTGCTGCGCGGATTGCTGAAGATATCGACATCAGCACCATGCTGTTGCGCGATCTCGCGCACGATGGCCAGCCCGAGGCCACTACCTTCGACCTGACTGCCGAGTATGCGGTAAAAACGCTCGAAGACATGGGCGCGCTCGGCGGGCGCTATGCCGGGGCCGTTATCTTCGACTTCAAGAATAGCGAGATTGCGTTCTTCGTCCGCGCGTATGCGTACCGTGACCCGGCCGTTTTCCTGCGTATAGCGCAGCGCATTGTCAATCAAGTTAATCGTCAATTCACGCAGCATAGTCTCGTCGCCGCGTATCAGGACAGGATCATCGGTTTCCTCAAAGCCGAGGTCGATACGGCGTGCGAACGCAGACTGTACCCAGTCTTGCACCACGCTGCGCGCCAGTTCGCGCAAATCAATTTCCTTCAGCGGCGCCGTATGCGGCGACTGGTTTTCCGCACGCGCCAGCGCGAGCAACTGGTTCACCAGACGTGTTGCTGATTCCGAGCTTTTTGACAGCTGTTCGAGCGAGCGCTGGATTTCATCGCGGCTGACTTGCCGCAGCGCCAGCTCGGATTGCATGCGCATACCGGCCAGAGGCGTCTTCATCTGGTGCGCGGCATCGGCAATGAATCGCTTCTGCAATTGTATGCTCTGAGAAAGCCGGTCCAGCATGTCATTGAGCGAGCGCACCAGTGGTGAGATTTCTTCCGGCACGCCGCGTGAATCAATCGGCGACAAATCGTCAGAACGACGCGAACGTATATGGTCCTGCAGCGTCGTCAAAGGTGACAAGCCACGCGCGAGTGCGAACCACAACAGCGTTAATGCGATCGGCAAAATAATAAATTCCGGCAGGATCACGCCTTTGATAATCTGGTTAGCCAGCTGACTGCGCTTGTCGAGTGTCTCGGCAACCTGCACCAGCGCATAGCGCGTGGCGCCCGTTTTTTGCGGCTGCAAATTCACATAGGTGTAGGCAACCCGGACTTCGGTATTGCGCATCTGGTCGTCGCGCACATGCACTGACCATGGCACTGGCTTTTCTTCGTCATCCGGCAATGGCAGATCACTGTCGCCAACGACGAGTTCGCGCTGTGGACCGCTGACTTGAAAATAGACATTGTCGACATCATCAGCACGCAAAAAATCGCGTGCGGTATACGGTAATTGTGCGCTGAGCTGTCCGTTATATTCTTTGACCTGCTGCGCAAGCACGGTGACACGGTCTTCCAGGCTGCGGTCGAAGGGTTCGTTGGCAATCGATTTGGCAATGAGGTAAGTCACGCCTATGCTGACGGGCCACAACAGCAGCAAAGGCATCAACATCCAGTCGAGGATCTCGCCAAACAGCGAGCTTTGCATGCGCTCTTGCGGTTCACCGGCAGAAGAACTGTCCTGCGCCACGGGTGGTGCTATGTCTCGTTTGTCGTGCACGCCAGTGGTCAGCTTGTGCCTGTATTGGCGGCGGCAGGAGCGGCCGTGGTGGTGGCGAATTTTTCGAGGCAGTAGCCGAGCCCGCGCACCGTCGCGATGCGCACGCCACCGGTCTCGATTTTTTTGCGCAGTCTGTGCACATAGACTTCGATCGCATTGTTGCTGACTTCTTCACCCCATTCACACAGATGGTCAACCAGCTGTTCTTTGGATACCAGCCGGCCGGTGCGCTGCAGCAGCACTTCGAGTAGCCCCAACTCGCGTGCCGACAGGTCGATCATGTGTTCATTGAGATAGGCGATGCGTCCGACCTGGTCATAGGTCAGCGGACCATGCTTGATGACAGTGGGTCCTCCGCCGGCGCCGCGCCGCGTCAGCGCCCGCACCCGCGCTTCAAGTTCAGATAGCGCAAAAGGCTTGGCCATGTAGTCGTCAGCGCCCAGATCAAGCCCCTTGACACGCTGCTCGACCGAATCACCGGCCGTCAGAATCAACACGGGCAGGCGCGAGTCACGCGCACGCAGCCGCCGCAACACCTCCAGGCCTGACATTTTCGGCAGGTCGAGGTCCAGTATCAGCAGGTCAAAATCCTGCGTCGACAACGCACTATCGGCTTCCAGTCCGTTACCGACGCAATCAGTGACATAGCCGGATTGGCGCAGGGAGCGGGTCAGGCCATCGGCCAGCACGCTGTCATCTTCGGCAAGCAATATGCGCATTCGTTGTGCCCGCAAGTGAATTTTGCCCTAGTCTATTGGGTTTTCAGAGTGCCAGCAAGAAAATGCGGGAAGGAAACAGCCACAAACATTATCAGTTTGATACGGAAAAAATAGCTTGAAATTGCGCTTGCGTCCGGCACTGTTTTTTTATACAGTACTGTCTGAAACAAAAAAGCGGGATTTAATGTCGGACAAAGATTAAAACCCCGACTTGAAACCCCGAGAATCCCGAATTCCACCGTACTGAGAGAGCATTCATGGACGACAAAAAAGCCGCAGCGAATTCCGAGAAGGGCAAGGCACTGTCCGCCGCCCTCGCACAAATTGAAAAGCAGTTTGGCAAAGGTTCGGTCATGCGTATGGCCGACGGCGCGATAGTCGAAGAAATACAGACTGTCTCGACCGGCTCGCTCGGCCTTGACGTGGCGCTCGGTGTGGGTGGCTTGCCGCGCGGCCGTGTAGTAGAGATTTACGGTCCGGAGTCCTCGGGTAAAACCACGCTGACGCTGCAAGTCATCGCCGAAATGCAAAAGCTCGGCGGCACTTGCGCCTTCATCGATGCCGAGCACGCGCTCGATACCGGCTATGCGCAAAAGCTTGGCGTGAACCTGCAAGACTTGCTGATCTCGCAACCGGATACCGGCGAGCAGGCACTCGAAATAACCGATGCGCTGGTTCGTTCCAGTGCGGTGGACCTGATCGTCATCGACTCGGTCGCTGCGCTGACGCCGCGCGCCGAAATTGAAGGTGACATGGGTGATTCATTGCCGGGCCTGCAAGCGCGGCTGATGTCGCAGGCCTTGCGCAAGCTGACCGGCTCGATCAATCGTACCAACACCATGGTTATCTTCATTAACCAGATTCGCATGAAGATTGGTGTCATGTTCGGTAATCCCGAGACCACTACCGGCGGCAATGCATTGAAGTTTTACGCATCCGTGCGTCTCGACATTCGCCGCACCGGTTCGATCAAATCCGCTGACGAAGTCATCGGCAATGAAACCAAAGTCAAAGTGGTCAAAAACAAAGTGGCGCCACCGTTCAAGGAGGCGCACTTCGATATTCTGTATGGGGAAGGCACCTCACGCGAAGGCGAAATTCTTGACCTGGGCTCGGATGCGAAAATCGTCGAGAAATCCGGTGCCTGGTATAGCTATAACGGCGAGCGTATCGGCCAGGGTAAGGATAATGCACGTTTGTACCTGAAAGACCGTCCGGCGCTGGCACGTGAAATTGAAAACAAGGTGCGTGCACATCTGGGCGTGCCGGCATTGCCAGTCATTAAAGCAGAGGGCGATGCTGCTGCACCTGCCAAGAAGGGCAAAGAGCCCAAGGCAGCGGCAGAAGCTGCCGAAATCAAAGTCGACGAATAAAAATTAGTAAGCCGTAAAGTATCAAGCTGCAATAAGTCCACCGGACAGGATGCGTGATGGCATCCTGTCCGGTGGCATATCCGGCTCCTTTTTTCTTCCGCCTTCGTTCTATGCCCCGTCCCAAGCCCAGTCTGAAAGCTCGTGCCTTGCGTTATCTGTCTGCGCGCGAGCACAGCCGGCTGGAAATTGCGCGCAAACTCGCGCGCCACGCGGAAGAGGGTGATGATGTCGAGGCCGTGATTGACTGGCTCGAAGCATCAAAGTTCTTGTCTGAACCCCGTTTTGCCGAGTCGCTGGTCAATCGGCGCGCGGCCCGTTTCGGAAATAGCCGCATCTTGTCGGAGTTGCACAGTCACGGGCTCGACGAGTCGCTGGTCGCAGGTCTGAAAACGGCGCTCGCAGAAGGTGAAAACGAGCGCGCCTGGTTGGTCTGGGAAAGAAAATTCGGCACGGTCGCAAGCACGCCGGCCGAATCGGCCAGGCAGATGCGATTTTTGCTGCAGCGTGGTTTTTCAATGGGCGCCATACAAACTGTGATGCGGCGCGCAGTGCGCGGGCAGCCTGAATAAGCTTATTTGTGTGAGTATTTATGCGTGTTGTCAGAGTGCGTTCGCAGTACGACAACGCGGGAAGACAATACTCTCAGAATTGGCGGATTTAACACCTGCCTGTGATAAACTTCGCCAGCTTTGCAGCGCCGCATGAGCGGCACCAGTCGTAGAAACTGCGACAGGCTGCACGAAACTACTAGAATGCGCGTTAGACCAGAAGTCTGTCACGCAAGCGTTTTATGCCATTGCCCATACCCAAATCTCCTCGTGTGTTGAAACACACGCGCAGCATCGTAGCCCAAGCTTACGAGCGTGCGGACGGGTTGTGGGACATCGATGCACAAATCACCGACACCAAGACCCGCGACACCTCGCTCGCTTCCGGCATCCGTGCGTCAGGCGATCCGATTCATAATCTGAGCCTGCGCATCACGATCGATACAAAGCTCAATATCGTTGATGCCGATGCTGTCTCCGATGCCGTGCCGTATCCCGGGTATTGCAACACCATCGGTCCTGCCTATAAAAAACTGATCGGTCTGAACCTGATGCGCGGCTTCCGTCATGAAGTCAAACAACGCCTCGAAGGCATTGCCGGTTGTACGCACCTGACCGAAATGGCGTCCGTGTTGCCAACCGCTGCGATTCAGGCTTTTGCAGGCGACGTGCTGCCGACGCGCGACGGTAGCGCGGAGGACAGCGAAGCGCATGCGCCGTTCCAGCTTAATCGTTGCCACGCATTGCGTTTCGATGGTCCGGCTGTTGAAAAATATTATCCGCGCTGGGTAATCAAGCCTGAAAGTCCAGCCAGCTAAATTCCTGCACATCTATAATCAACCACATACATCACTCGCGTCTGAAGGGAAGCTCGCATGAAAATCCATGAGTATCAGGGAAAAGAAATTCTCCGTAAGTATGGCGTAACGGTTCCGCGCGGCATACCGTGCATGAGCGTTGACGAAGCTGTCAAAGCGGCCGAGACTCTCGGCGGTCCGGTTTGGGTCGTCAAGGCACAAATTCATGCCGGTGGTCGCGGCAAGGGTGGTGGCGTCAAAGTCGCCAAAAGCCTTGAGCAAGTCAAAGAATACGCAAACCAGATCATGGGCATGCAGTTGATCACGCATCAGACTGGTCCTGAAGGGCAAAAAGTGCGTCGCCTGCTGGTTGAAGAAGGCGCCGATATCAAGAAAGAACTCTATGTTTCTATGGTGACCGATCGTGTTTCGCAACGTGTGGTGCTGATGGCATCAAGCGAAGGCGGCATGGACATTGAAGAGGTCGCAGAAAAACATCCGGAACTGATTTATAAAATCGCGATTGACCCTGAAGTCGGTCTGACCGATGCAGAGGCCGACGACATCTCTGCAAAGATCGGCGTGCCCGCCGGCTCTATTGCCGATGCACGCGTTCAGCTCAAAGGTCTGTACCAGGCATATTGGGATACCGATTGCTCGCTCGCTGAGATCAACCCGCTGATCATTACCGGTTCAGGCAAGGTCATTGCGCTCGACGCGAAATTCAACTTTGATGCAAACGCGCTATTCCGTCATCCTGAAATCGTCGCCTACCGCGATCTGGATGAAGAGGATCCGGCAGAAATCGAAGCATCCAAGTTTGATCTCGCCTACATTTCCCTGGACGGCAATATCGGCTGTCTGGTGAATGGCGCCGGTCTGGCAATGGCAACGATGGACACCATCAAGTTGTTTGACGGCGAACCGGCCAACTTCCTCGACGTCGGTGGTGGCGCCACGGCCGAGAAAGTCACCGAAGCCTTCAAGATCATGCTGAAGAATCCGGGGCTGAAAGCCATTCTGGTCAACATCTTCGGCGGCATCATGCGCTGCGATGTGATCGCTGAAGGCGTCATTACCGCTTCGCGCGCCGTGCACCTCACCGTGCCACTGGTCGTGCGCATGAAAGGCACCAACGAAGACATCGGCAAAAAAATGCTGGCAGATTCGGGCTTGCCTATCATTGCAGCCGACACCATGGAAGATGCCGCGCAAAAAGTTGTCGCTGCGGCCAACGGACAATAATTGCACAAGGAACAAACATGTCGATTCTGATCAATAAAGATACCAAGGTCGTTACCCAAGGCATTACGGGCAAGACCGGGCAGTTCCACACCCGCATGTGTCGTGAATACGCAAACGGCCAAAACTGTTTCGTCGCTGGCGTGAATCCGAAAAAAGCCGGTGAAGATTTTGAAGGCATTCCAATTTTTGCGAACGTCAGTGAAGCCAAGGCCAAGACCGGCGCCAACGTGTCCGTCATCTACGTGCCACCGGCTGGCGCTGCTGCGGCAATCTGGGAAGCGGTCGAAGCCGAACTCGATCTGGCCATCTGCATTACCGAAGGCATTCCGGTGCGTGACATGCTTGCGCTGAAAGACCGTATGGCAAAGTCGGGCAGCAAAACCTTGTTGCTGGGACCGAACTGCCCGGGCCTGATTACACCGGACGAAATCAAGATCGGCATCATGCCTGGCCACATTCACAAAAAAGGCCGCATCGGCGTGGTGTCGCGCTCCGGCACGCTAACCTATGAGGCAGTCGGGCAATTGACTGCGCTTGGTTTGGGGCAGTCGTCCGCAGTCGGCATTGGCGGCGACCCGATCAATGGCTTGAAGCACATCGACATCATGAAGATGTTCAATGATGATCCTGACACCGATGCCGTCATCATGATTGGTGAAATCGGTGGGCCGGACGAGGCGAATGCTGCGTACTGGATCAAAGACAACATGAAAAAACCTGTCGTTGGTTTCATCGCTGGCGTGACCGCACCTCCGGGCAAGCGCATGGGCCATGCCGGCGCGCTGATCTCGGGCGGTGCCGACACTGCAGATGCAAAGCTCGAAATCATGGCAGCGTGCGGCATCACCGTGACGCGCAATCCTTCAGAGATGGCGCGTTTATTGAAAGCGATGCTGTAAACCTGCTGATTAAACAGTAACGGGGAGCGAGTGCTCCCCTTTTTTTGTAGCTCTCAAAATAGTCATTATGGACTTCCTGCTTGAATTAAACTGGATCGCTGTCGGACAAATCATCCTGATCGACATATTGTTAGGCGGTGACAATGCAATCCTGATTGCACTGGCTTGTCGCAACTTGCCACCACAGCAGCGCTCGCGGGGCATTATGTGGGGTACAGCTGGTGCGATCGGGATTCGACTCGCGCTAGTGTCATTTGCCGTCGCCCTGCTGGATGTGCCTTACCTGAAGCTGGTGGGCGGTTTGTTACTGCTTTGGATAGGTGTCAAGCTGTTGATACAAGAGGATGGCGCTAACGATGACATTCAGGGCAGTGACCGACTGATTACTGCCATCAAGACCATCATCATTGCCGATCTGGTCATGAGCATTGACAACGTCATTGCTATTTCCAGTGTGGCCGAACATGCAGGCGGCGAGCATCAAATGCTGCTGGTCGTGTTCGGTATTCTGGTCAGTATTCCCATCATTGTCTCCGGCAGCACGATGGTATTGAAAGTCATGGAGCGATTCCCGATCATCATTACGATGGGCGCTGCATTGCTAGGCTATCTGGGGGGCGCGATGATTTTTTCTGACGCGGGTTTGATGCTCTTGATTGCTGCGCAAGTATCGTGGCTGGATTTTGTTGTGCCCGGTCTGCACATGCATCTAAGCGTCCCCGGACTAATTGGTTCGGTTGCAGTGCCGGTGATTGGCCATTACTTGCAAGCGCGTGCGCCACAGACTAAAGGCGATGACTAGCCAGCGTTTGACGCTGACCTATGCGCACTGTACCGATAATGGTCGTGCGCGTACCCATAATGAAGACTGCATCGTCGTTGACGCTGCCCTCGGGCTGGCCCTGGTGGCTGACGGTATGGGTGGCTACAACGCGGGTGAAATTGCCAGTTCGATGGCGGCAGAACTGATCAGTGCGTCTATTACGGTAAATGCTGCACACGGCTCAGCTGCGTTGGACCACGAGACTGAGCGGCAGCATTTATTACACAAAGCCATCCATATCGCTAATGAACGTATATTGGCTGCAGCCCAAAGCACAGCGGCTTGCAATGGCATGGGCACCACGCTAGTTCTCGCCTTATTCAGCAAAGATCAAGTCACCATTGCCCATATTGGTGACTCGCGCGCCTACCGATTGCGCGAAGGAAAGCTCGAACAGCTAACGCAAGATCACACACTGCTGCAGCAACAACTTCAGGCAGGCTTGCTGAAAAATGAGCAGGCAAGCAAAGCAAACAATCGCCATTGGCTGACGCGTGCGCTTGGCGTCATGCCTCAAGTCGCGGCAGACATGCGCGAAGAAAAACTACAGACTGGAGATCGTTATCTGCTTTGCTCGGATGGCTTGAGCGACCATGTGCCACTGTTGAAGTTGCAAGACATACTTTCGCATTCAGGTACGACGCAAGCCGAGCAATGCCGCTTATTGATCGCGGCCGCAAATCAGCACGGTGGGGACGATAACATTTCTGTTGTTCTGATCTCTGTCAGAGAAAATCGCAGTGTGTGGCAAGTGTGGCAAGCGTGGTTAGGGAAAGCAAAATTGCAGATCACGAAAATACAGAAGGGAGCAAAGCTCCCTCCTGCTAAACATTAAATTCTAGGTAAGAGCCGGGCAGCTATGGTGCCACCGATACCCCAAGTCATCCCCGACCCTGCAGTGCAAGTGCCAGTATAGACAATAGTTTCTCCATTATTCACGCCGGGGATATTGCCATTGTAGGTAATGGTGACAGTTCCTGTGGTCCCGTTCGCATTTCCAGCAACGAGAACACTTGTAACATTGCCGGCTGCAATTGCATCAGGCAATCCTACATCCGCATTCGCAAGGTTTGCTGCTCTGGCAGCCAATGTGCCATCGCTGCAGGCAACGCCCAGTGCCGTGAGTGCGGGAGCTGCCAGGCTAGGTCCCTCAGCAACGCGTGCCCTGGCCGTGTAGTCTTGATACGCCGGAATCCCGATCGCCGCCAAAATGCCAATGATCGCAATCACGATCATCAATTCAATCAAAGTAAAGCCTTGTCGCCTAGGGGCAAGATGCTGGCTGCGATGGTTTGTGTTCATGTGAAACTCCTTGAATAAGTAAATCAAAAACTGTCAGGTCCATTTTTACATCCAGACCAATGCACATTGGCAAACTCCATGCCAATATAAAACATGGTTTTGCATGTGAAACAACCAACAGCCTTTTAGTGAATTCGCTGTAATTATCCGGATGAAGTGATTTATTCGAAGGGGTGAGATCAAAAAAACAGAAATTTTGTCCTGTAAGCGAATAATTTTTTATTAATGCGCCGGTGATTGAATTGAATGTACTGTTATACCGTAAGCCCACCATCTCATAGTAATTAAACGCGGGCAGCCATGCTTATGCAGGCAAACACCATGACTGACAATATTTGTCATTAAGGCCCAGATATTTGATAGTCCTGCCAATTTTCGTCATCATATTCATATTGCTCGCTGATCGAAGCATGATCGCCGCAAGATCAAGCATTTACATGGCAATGCTAAAATACTTACTACAAGCATTTTCAAAATGATCCTGGATCTGTTGTTTGCCTTTTAAGCGTCATTTTTAAAATCGCTTAAGTTTTTCCGTGTTCGGTCAGTGTCCTGCCGTTCATCATTAGCCACCCTGAAAATACGGCTTCACCATGAAGCAACAGCGCTATCTTGATAAGCCTTGGCAGTCGGGCGTGCCCACGTGGCGCAAGCGATTAATGCAACCACTACGCTGGCTGTTGATTGCCTGCGCGCTGACAGGAATAGGCACCGGGCTGTATCTGGCAACCGGACTGCACATCTGGTGGAAGTTGGCATTCATTGCCATAGCGCCTTTGCTGATGCTGCTGACAAGCTGGCTCTCCGCGCGTCGCAAGCGCAATAGCTGGCGGCGTGATGATTCGGTATTCGAGCCCCGCCTGCCATCACCTGTTTCTGCGCTGTATGAAGAGCGCGAGTGGGCGCTGCCTTCGCGTCCGTTGATTCGTTATCCGATGACCTTGGTGCTCATCGGTTTCATGTACTGGACGCTGGTGCTCAATCATATGAATTTACCGGGTCACTGGCTAGTGTTGCTGGTTTTGCTGTCGCTGGCCTGCCTGTGGTCCTGGCGCGAGCCTTTGCTGCTGGCTTTGATCATTGGCGCTGGCGTTAGTCTGCTGACTCTTGTTGGCTGGGTTATCAGCTTGCCGCTACAGTACGCTCTTGCAGTGGGCATCCTGGTATTGATAGGGGTCTTTATAGGTATGCATGAATTACGCAGGCGATTTGCTCAACAGCGAGGCATGGAATGAAAAAGCAAGCCGGTATCAACGGCGAATGGATACCTGTCAGCCGCGACGAGCGACTATCGAGTGCAGTCTTGCCCACAATAGTGACACTTGGCACGCCGGCCGCTATTCAACTGGCTGCTTCGTTCTCGCCAGAGCCTTCAGCGACAAACTGGGTGTTGCCGCTGGTCTTCTGGATATACGGATTATTGTTCTGGTTCACGTCAACTGCCGGCAGCTTGTTCAAGCGGCAGCGCTGGGTCTGGACTGATGAGGCGCTGGCAGAACAGCGTCGTTTTATCAGTGATGCCCGCGCGCATAGCCAGGCATTCTGGGCACATTGGTGGGTGCGCTTTCCGATTGGTGCGCTGTTTCTGTCTAGTGGCATTTTCGCCTTGATGAGCAAAGACTTCACGCTGCAATGGATCAGCTTCGTGTTGCTGCTGTCGGCGTTTGTCACGCCATTTGTCTTCATGGCGGAGCTGGCTTTGCTGCCGCTTTGTATAGGACTGGTAGTCGGTCTGATGGCGCTCGTCGTGCTCTTGCCACTAGCCGTGACAGTCATGCTCTGCGTTGTCGGTCTGGCGGCGACCGTCATCATGGTACAAAACCGGCGCAGCAGCATGCCGCCGCCGCCGCATGATTATTTGAAGCCGCTTGATGATGCTAGTAAGTCAGGTAAAGAGGAAGCTGTTGCCGAGGCGACTAAAGAAGAGCCAGTTATTGAGCCTGCGGTTACCCAGCAGAGTGCTAAGGACGGCAAGGCATAAACTGCCCGTAAATTAAAAAAGCACCGCCAAGTCATTTGGAGGTGCTCTCTTAATTGGTGCCGGGAGCCGGAATCGAACCGGCACGCCTTTCAGCGCGGGATTTTGAGTCCCGTGCGTCTACCTATTCCGCCATCCCGGCAACGCGGGCGCAATTATCGCTGATTTGCCGCACTTGGGCAACCTGTCATCTTGCGGCACTTATTTTTCACTTATTTTGCAACGCATGCCGCAGGATGAACAAGCACCTTACTGCATGTGCTGGCCGCCATTAATGGCGATATTGGCGCCTGTCAGGAAAGCTGCTTCGTCGGAGGCCAGATAGGCGACCAGACCGGCGACTTCTTCCGGCTTCCCCAGACGGCCCATAGGGATTTGCGGCACGATCTTGCTGTCCAAAACTTCCTGTGGAATTGCCATCACCATCTTGGTGCCGATGTAGCCGGGCGAGATTGTGTTGACGGTCACGCCCTTGCGCGCCACTTCCAGTGCCAGTGCTTTGCTAAAACCGTGCATGCCGGCTTTGGCAGCCGAGTAGTTAGTCTGGCCAAAGGCACCTTTTTGTCCGTTGACGGAAGAGATGTTGATGATGCGGCCCCAGCCGCGGTCAGTCATGCCGTCGCAGACGGGCTTGGTCATGTTGAAGACGGAATCCAGATTGGTCTTGATGACCATATCCCAATTGGTCTTGTCCATTTTCTTGAAAGTCATGTCGCGCGTAATGCCGGCGTTATTGACCAGCACATCAATCGGCCCCATTTCCTTGGTGATCTGCGTGATGCACTCTTGCGAGGAAGTATAGTCGCCGACATCGCACGCGTAGGCGCGGAAGTTGTAGCCTTTGGCTTTCATTTCTTCCAGCCATGCTGCTACCTTGGTGTTGCCCGGGGAATGGGTGGTTGCAACCTGATAGCCCATGTCGGCCATCTTTATGCAAATGGCTTCGCCGAGTCCGCCCATGCCACCTGTTACCAGCGTAATTCTTGTCATGTCTTCTCCTTAATAATTATTGTGGTGGTCAGCTTTTGATCACTGCCACCTTCTTGAAAATCAACGCTCTATCGCTAATGCAACACCCATACCACCACCAATGCAGAGGCTGGCCAGACCACGCTTTGCATCGCGACGAATCATTTCGTGAATCAGCGACACCAGAATGCGGCAGCCTGATGCACCGATAGGATGACCGATAGCGATGGCGCCACCATTCACATTGATCTTGCTGGTATCCCAGCCCATCTCTTTATTGACTGCGAGCGCTTGCGCAGCAAACGCTTCGTTAATTTCCATCAGGTCCAGATCTTTATGCGTCCAGCCAGCTTTTTTCAGACACAGCTGGGTTGCTGGCACCGGACCCATGCCCATGATGCTCGGGTCCAGGCCGGCTGAGGAGTAGGCCTTGATTTTCGCCAAAGGTTTCAAGCCCAGTTGTTGCGCCATGCTGGCCGACATCATCATCACGGCTGCAGCACCGTCGTTCAGGCCGGATGCATTGCCGGCAGTGACGGTGCCTTCTTTCGAGAAAGCAGGGCGCAAGCCCGCGAGCGCTTCCAGCGTTACGCCCGCTTTAATGTATTCATCGGTGTCAAAAAAAGTGCTGCCTTTTTTACTGACAATTTCAAACGGCAGGATTTCATCCTTGAAGCGGCCGGCTTTCTGTGCGGCTTCAGCCTTGTTTTGCGAAGAGACGGCGAATTCGTCTTGTGCCTGGCGCGAGATGTCGAATTTTTTGGCGACGTTCTCGGCGGTGGTGCCCATGTGATAGTGGTTATACGCATCCCACAGACCGTCGACGATCATGGTATCGACCAACTTGGCGTCGCCCATGCGGAAGCCATCGCGCGAACCGTTGAGTACATGCGGCGAGGCGCTCATGTTTTCCTGGCCGCCGGCAATGATGATGTTGGCGTCGCCGCAGCGAATCGCCTGTGCAGCAAGATGCGTTGCTTTCAGGCCGCTGCCGCAGACCTTGCCTACCGTAAAAGCCGGAACCATATTTGGCAGCCCACTCTTGATGACAGCCTGACGCGCCGGATTCTGACCACAGCCAGCAGTCAGCACCTGACCCAGGATGACTTCATTAATCAGTTGCGGATCAACGCCAGTCTGCGCAAGCAAACCTTTGATGACATGCGCACCCATGTCGGATGCTGCAATCTTGCTCAAGGAACCACCGAATTTACCAACTGCTGTTCTTGCTGCTGCGACGATCACTACTTCTTCCATTTTTATTCTCCGATATGCATTGCAAAACTATTTACGCAGGTCATGCTAAAAAGCGCTCTATCTTAACGACTGGCACTCAACCATTTTTGATGGTCGTCAAATGCAGAAGGTTTCGCAACAATGGTGCGAACCTTTTTGGATCAGTGTGGAGTTTGAAGAAGTAGGTAAGCTTGGGCCGGGGTAGCCGGGCAGCTGATTCTTGTCTCCACTGTCGTTTTTTTAATTTTAAAAGTTAGAAACAATTTTAATGAATATAGCTTGTTGCATTAATTTTGTGGAATAACTTTTCGACTATGAAAACAGACTCTGCTTACACGCGCATTACAGTATTATCAAATCTGAATCATTACGGCGTTGCAGCTTTATTTGCCAGTGATCTCACTTGTAATTGGCGCAGCTTGAGCGCACGGGACAAAATTTTATAAGTATCAACGTCAAATGCTGGTCGTGCGGGCGCTTGTTCCATCAGTGACCACAACGCTTCTTCGGATTTTGCGGTGCCGAGATAGCACCAGTTATTCACAAGATGTACTTCGTTTTTATTGTTGCCGTCAGACTCGATCAGACCAACCGCGCCGGCATACGGCCAAGTCTTGACATGCAGACTCGCGAGTGCTGCTTCCAGCCGCGCCTGATGCAGGCCACTCGCTTCCTTGCCGGTACAGGCGCCTTTGCATCGTTGCAGTTGTGAAGCGAAGCAGGGCTTGTTGGCTTGCGCACGTCCTTCCAGTCCGAGCATGACCAGGCACAGTTGGTGTTCTTCGGCGAGTTCGCGCAAGGTGCTTTCTGCTTTACGTTTCGAACTGAACAAGCCGTACAGGCGCTCTGCATGGCCAAATTCTCCGTCCCTCGCATAGCTCAATACGGGAACGGCATTGCCATCGGCGGCATCCTGCAAACGCCATGCACACAGTTGGCGTTGCCGACGCAAAGCACGGTTGTGGATGGGTTGTAAATCTTTGATCAATTGCGCTTCAAGCAGCAAAGCGCCCACTTCACCGGCAGTCTCGCGCCAGTCAATACGATGCAGCTGTTGCGACAGCCGCATATCTTTATAGAGCTTGTGATCCGAATTGAAATGCGAGAGCACGCGCTGGCGCAGGCGCACGCTTTTGCCGACATACAGCGGCAAATCATTCTCGCCATAAAACAAGTACACGCCTGGCGTATCCGGCAAGTCATCAAGTGCCTGCGTATCCAGATGTGAAGGCAGGCTGGGCCGCTGCAGCAATGCCCCGAGTGCGTCATCAAAGACTGCAGCGGGCAAGGTCGCGGTCAGCTTCTGCCATAACTGCCAGAGCAGATCGGCATCAGCCAGCGCACGATGTCGGCCGCTCGGCTCGAGCGCATGCCGTGCAACGAGTGCATCCAGATTGTGTTTGCTTTCTTGTGGAAAGAGTTTGCGCGACAGCTTCACTGTGCACAGCACGTCAGAGCGCAATTGATAGCCCGCTTCTTTAAAAGCATTGCGCAGGAAGCCGTAATCGAAGCGCGCATTGTGCGCAATGAAGAGCGCACCCTGCAAACGTTCGAACAAGGCCGCGGCAAGATCTTCAAACAGTGGCGCATGCTGCACCATTGCATTATTAATGCCGGTCAGTCCCTGAATAAAGGGTGGAATCGAAACCTGAGGATTGACCAGACTGGACCATGACGTCGCCGTACCTTGTTCATCGACTTCTACCAGCCCAATTTCGGTAATGCGATCGACAACAGGATTGGCGCCGGTTGTTTCCAGGTCAATGAAGATGAGTTTTTCAAAAAGCATGCAGGAACAATGTGGAGAGTCAAAACGCGCAGCGTTTGCTGCAACATACTGCAAGTCTAGACTTTTTCAATGTGGTCGTCAGTGTTTGGAGAAAAAAATGGAATCACAAGTCAATGACTGGGGCAACTCACTGGTTGCCTCGCTGACCAGCGCAATGTCACTGTTCTTCGCCGCCATTCCGCGCGTGCTGGGTTTTATAGTCATCGTTATCATTGGCTGGATCGTCTCGTCGCTACTGGCCAAGGCGATTGCGGTCTTGCTGCGCAAAGTGCATTTCAATCAACTAGCCGCACGCTCGGGCTTCGCCGACTTCGTCAATAAGACCGGCACCGAAACCGATTCGGCCGGCATGATCGCCGCCATTGCCAAATGGTTCGTGCGCCTGATTGCTCTGGTCGTGGCTTTCGATGCGCTGGGACTGCCGGCCGTGTCGGAAGTTTTGCGCGATTTGCTGCTATGGCTACCGAATCTGGCTGTTGCGCTGGTAGTGCTGGTCATAGGCGGGCTGGCCGCGAATGCAGTGTCGAAACTGGTGCGCGGTGCCACGGCCGAAGCAGATCTGGATAATCCGGATTTTCTGGCCAAGTTGTCAGCCGGTGCCGTGTGGGCGTTTGCAGTGGTCGTCGCCGTTAACCAGATTGGCGTGGCAACCACCTTGGTCAATACCTTGTTTATGGCCGTGGTGGGTGCGCTCGCGCTTGGACTCGGACTTGCGTTCGGACTGGGCGGGCGTGACACGGCAGAAAAGATTGTACGGAATTGGTACCGGAAATTTAATGCGAACCGCGACAAACTGGGTGAGGCGGGGGATAGATTGACGGAGTAGCCAAGCAAAGCCAAGCAAAGCAAAGAAACTGCATCCCAGCCTGCGCTGTGAGCGTAGTGGGGAATTCGGACTGCACGCAGTCCGCCCATGCAGCAGTCATCACATGCAGGTGATGACGGTAGCAAAGTGAATAGCGCCTAAAACTCAACCGTCGTTCCAGCGCAGGGTGAGGCAGGGATTGCGTAACGCTTGCGTTACGCCTGCCGAAGCGGTCTGGCTTGCAAGCCAGACCGTGGCCCGAAGGGGAACCCAGTGTCTTTCAACGTACTACTTCCCCCAACTATCCTTCAAAGTCACAATCCGGTTAAACACCGGCTTGCCCGCAACAGAAGCCACGCGGTCGGCAACAAAATAGCCATGCCGCTCAAATTGGAACTGTTGGCCTGCCTGCGCCAGTTCAGCGCCCGCTTCCAGATACGCATGCACCAGTTCTTTTGAGTTCGGATTCAACGCCAGCTTGAAGTCCTTGCCGCCGGCGTCCGGCTGCGGATCATTGAACAGGCGGTCATACAAGCGCACTTCAGCCTGTACTGCATGGGCAGCGGATACCCAATGAATATTGCCCTTGACCTTGTAGTTGGCCGAACCTTCAGTGCCGCTTTTACTGTCTGCAAAATAATTGCAATGCACGGCAATCACCTTGCCCGACGCATCCTTGTCGCAGCCCGTGCATTCAATCACATAGCCATAGCGAAGTCGCACCTTGTTGCCCGGATAAAGGCGGAAGTAACCCTTGCTCGGCTCTTCCATGAAATCATCTTCTTCAATCCACAACTCGCGACTAATCGCAAAGTTGCGCATGCCACGTTCCGGATGATGTGGATGAACCGGCGCGCTGCACGCGACGCTGTCGTTTTCAGCGAAATTATCAATGATTAGTTTCAGCGGACGCAGCACTGCTACCGTGCGCGGTGCCTTGTCGTCGAGGTCGTCGCGCAGTGCGCCTTCGAGCGTGCTCATGTCTATCCAGCTGTCAGACTTGGTCACGCCTATGCGTTCGGCGAATAACTGAATCGATTCCGGCGTGTAGCCACGTCGACGGATGCCGACAATGGTGGGCATGCGTGGATCATCCCAGCCATCGACAATTTTTTCTTCTACCAGTTGCAGCAACTTGCGCTTGCTGGTGATCGCATAGGTCAGGTTCAGTCGTGCGAATTCATATTGCTGCGGCAGTGGCTGCTTGAAAAAACCGCCTTCGGTCAGGCGCTGCAAGATCCAGTCATAGAACGGCCGGTGATCCTGAAACTCCAGCGTGCACAGCGAGTGCGTCACATTTTCCAGCGCATCCGAGATGGGATGCGTGTAGTCATACATCGGGTAAATGCACCACTTGTCACCAGTGCGATGATGATGTGCATGGCGGATGCGATAGATTGCCGGGTCGCGCATGTTCATGTTCGGTGACGCCATATCGATCTTGGCGCGCAGTATGTGTTCCCCATCCTTGAATTCGCCGGCCTTCATGCGGCGCAGCATGTCCAGCGATTCTGCAGCGCTGCGCTCGCGGAATGGCGAATTCTTTCCCGGCTCGGCGAAGTTGCCGCGGTTCTCTGCCATCTGTTCCGCGCTCTGGCTGTCTACATACGCATGGCCAGCCGTGATCAGCCATTCGGCCATCAAATAAAGCTGGTCGAAATAATCGCTCGCGTAATACAAATGCTCGTTCCAGCTAAACCCCAGCCATTGCACGCTATCGAGAATGGTATCGACGTATTCCTGTTCTTCCCTGGTCGGATTGGTGTCGTCGAAGCGCATGTCGCAACGGCCGGCGTAGTCGCGCGCAAGACCGAAGTTCAGGCAAATTGATTTCGCGTGGCCAATGTGCAGATAACCGTTAGGTTCCGGTGGAAAGCGCGTGATGACGGAAGGCAGCGCCGCGCCCTTGCTGTCGGTGCGGCCGGCATAGGTGCCGCTTTGCTGGTCTGCATCGATGATGCTGCGCAAAAAGTTTGATGGTGCTGCAGCGGCAGCGTTCTTATTTGCGTCAGGACTGGCGTTATTGCTCATGTGTTTGGAAAATACGGCTAAAGAAAAGTGACCTCATTCTACCGTAGCGAACGCCGTCCTTTGTAGTGGCGGGATTACAATCTGCAAACAACACAGGAGAGATAATGTGGACTTATCCAAAAGTGCTTGCGCATCGGGGCGGTGGACGGCTCGCTCCTGAAAACACGCTCGCGGCCATGCGCTGCGGGCTCGCACATGGTTTTCATGCAGTCGAGTTCGACGTAATGGCTGTGCGCGATGGCGGATTAGTGCTCATGCACGACCCACAGCTGGGGCGCACCGTCGCCGGGCGTGGCAAGGTCGCTGACTTCAGCACTGAAGAATTAACGCAGATGGATGCGGGCGCGTGGTTTGGCGAAAGCTTCGCAGGCGAGACTGTGCCCACCTTCGCCGCCGTCATTGAATTTTGTCTGGCGCACCGCATCTGGATGAATGTCGAAATCAAACCGGCCCAAGGCCTGGAAGTCGAAACCGGGCGTTTGGTGGGGGCAGCCTGCGCGGGATTGCCAGCGGGTGCAGTTTTGCTGTCATCGTTTTCGTTTGCGGCGTTGGTCGCAGCCAGGCAGGCGGCACCTGCCGTGCCGCGCGCCTTGCTGGTGACGCGGGTGCCGGCAGACTGGCAGGCGCAATTGCAGGCGCTTGATGCCGTCGCTTTGCATGCGAAAGCGAGCATGTTGCTCGCTAAACAGGCAAAGGCCATCAAGCAGGCCGGGTATGGGCTGCTTTGCTATACGGTCAATGATGCTGCACAAGCGCGTGCGTTGCTGGCGATGGGAGTCGATGCGTTTTGTACTGATTGCATTGATGTGATTGGGGCGGATTTTTGGGCGACTGATTTAGATTCTTAGTTTTTTGGCAAAAGACACGGCGATCCCGGTGTTCACTCATCAAACCACCCAAATACCTTCACGTATAATCTGCGCTTTGCTAACGCACAGCCTCATCGTAAATACCCGCCCATGAACTCGTCAGAAATTCGCGAAAAATTCCTGCAATTCTTCGAATCCAAAGGCCACACCGTGGTTCGCTCTTCCAGTCTGGTGCCGGGCAATGACCCGACGCTGCTGTTTACCAATTCCGGCATGGTGCAATTCAAGGATGTGTTCCTCGGTACCGACGAGCGCAACTATGTGCGCGCAGCTTCCGTGCAGCGCTGCTTGCGCGCCGGTGGCAAGCACAACGATCTGGAAAACGTCGGTTACACCGCGCGTCATCACACTTTCTTTGAAATGCTGGGCAACTGGTCTTTCGGCGACTATTTCAAACGCGATTCGCTGAAGTGGGCGTTTGAATTGCTGACCAAGGTCTATGGCCTGCCGGCAGAAAAACTCTGGGCCACGGTCTATCACACCGATGACGAAGCCTATGACATCTGGCTCAACGACATTGGCCTGCCGGCCGAGCGCATCGTGCGCATCGGCGACAACAAGGGCGCGCCATACGCGTCGGACAATTTCTGGCAAATGGCCGACACCGGCCCTTGCGGTCCCTGCTCCGAAATTTTCTTTGATCACGGTCCCGACATCTGGGGCGGCCCACCGGGCAGCGCAGAGCAGGACGGCGACCGCTACATTGAAATCTGGAACAACGTCTTCATGCAGTTCGATCGCCAGATCGACCCCAAGACCGGCGAAGCGACACTTGCTCCGCTGCCGAAACCTTGCGTCGATACCGGCATGGGCCTCGAGCGTTTGGCGGCGATTTTGCAGCACGTACACAGCAATTATGAAATCGATCTGTTCGACCGCCTGATTAAAGCCGCTGCGCGCGAAGTCGGCACCACCGACCTGACCAACAACTCGCTGCGTGTCATCGCCGACCATATCCGCGCCTGCTCATTTCTGATCGTTGACGGCGTCATTCCGGGTAGCGACGGCCGCGCTTATGTGCTGCGCCGTATCATCCGCCGCGCTCTGCGCCACGGTAACAAGCTGGGTCAGAAACAACCGTTCTTCTACAAGCTGGTGCCCGATCTGGTCAAGGAAATGGGCGTTGCCTATCCCGAGCTGGCCGAAGCTGCCGAGCGCGTAGCGCAAGTCCTCAAGCAAGAAGAAGAGCGCTTTGGCGAGACGCTCGAAAACGGCATGAAGATTTTAGAAGCAGCGCTTGCCAAAGACCCTGCCAATCTCGACGGCAAGACCGCGTTTACGCTGTATGACACCTATGGTTTCCCGCTCGACCTGACCGCCGACATTTGCCGCGAGCGTGATGTGACGGTTGATGAAGCAGGCTTTCATGCGGCGATGGAAAAACAAAAATCCACCGCGCGCGCTGCCGGCAAATTTGAAATGGCAGCCGGCATTGAATATAGCGGCGTCAAAACAAAATTCCTTGGCTATGACACGCTGGCCGACAGCGGCAGCATTGTTGCTTTGTATGTGGGCGGCACCGCAGTGCAGTCCGTTGCAGCAGGCCAGCAAGCTATTGTCGTGCTCGACCATACGCCTTTTTATGCGGAGTCTGGCGGACAGGCTGGCGATATCGGCGTACTCGAAATTGATGGCGCTGAATTTGAAGTCGGCGATACGCAAAAAATTCAGGCTGATGTATTCGGCCACCACGGCACGCTGGCGAGCGGCACGCTCAAGGTCGGCGACAAGGTCAGCGCCAAAGTCAACGCGACCGCGCGCGCCGCCACCATGCGTAATCACTCGGCTACCCACTTGCTGCACAAGGCTTTGCGCACGGTGCTCGGTGGTCACGTTACGCAAAAAGGCTCGCTGGTTGATGCCGACAAAACCCGTTTTGACTTCAGCCATAACGCGCCGGTCAGCGCAGACGAAATCCGCCGCATTGAAGCCTTGGTGAATCATGAAATTTTGGCCAATGCTGCGACCGAAGCGCAAGTCATGTCGTATGACGACGCGATCAAGCATGGCGCGATGGCCTTGTTTGGCGAGAAGTACGGCGACGAAGTGCGCGTTCTTGGTATCGGCTCGTCGCGCGAGCTATGCGGCGGCACGCACGTAACCCGCACCGGCGACATTGGCCTGTTCAAGATTGTGGCCGAAGGCGGCGTTGCTGCTGGCATCCGCCGTATTGAGGCCGTCACCGGCGAACATGCATTAAGCCTGCTGCAAAACTTGTCGGCGCGCGTGAGCGAAGCGGCGGCTGCGCTGAAGGTGCAGCCCGAAGAAATTACGCAGCGCATCGCGCAAGTACAGGACCATGTGAAGGCGCTGGAAAAAGAACTCGCTGCGCTCAAATCGAAACTGGCTTCAGGGCAGGGCGATGAATTATTGGCGCAGGCAGTCGATATGAATGGCATCAAGGTGCTGGCTGCGACATTGGCCGGCGCTGATGTGGCCACGCTGCGCGAAGTGATGGACAAGATGAAAGACAAGCTCAAGACTGCGGCAATCGTGCTGGCGGCCGTGAATGACGGCAAGGTCAGCCTGATTGCCGGCGTGACCGCTGACGCTACCGCCAAAGTTAAAGCCGGTGAACTAGTCAATTTCGTGGCGCAGCAAGTCGGCGGCAAAGGTGGCGGCCGTGCCGACATGGCGCAAGCCGGCGGCACGGATGCCAGCGGCTTGCCAGCCGCTCTGGCGGCAGTTGCCGGCTGGGTTGGCGAGCGTAGCCAATAAAATGACGGAGCTCCGCTTTTGTCCCATGTGCGCCGCGCCGCTGGTGCTGCGTGCAGACAATGCCGATGGCGACAAAGAGCGGCTCGCCTGTCCCGATGGGCACTGGACGCATTGGGATAATCCGCTGCCGGTGCTGGCCGCACTGGTCGAGATCGAAGGCCGCATTCTGCTGGCGCGCAATGCGGCCTGGCCGGCGACGAACTTTGCATTGATTACGGGTTTCATGGAACGTGGCGAAACGCCGGAGCAGGGCATCGCGCGCGAACTGAAAGAAGAAACCAACCTTGATGCAGACCACATAGCCCTGATCGGCGTGTATGAATTCATTCGCAAGAATGAACTCATCATTGCCTATCATGTGCGGGCATCGGGCCAGATCAGCCTGTCGCCCGAACTGGTGGAATTCCGGCTGGTCGCCCCTGAAAGACTCAAGCCCTGGCGTGCCGGCACCGGCTACGCGATGGCCGACTGGATGCGCGCCCGCGGCTTGCCGGTTGAATTTATTGACTGGGGCACGGCAGCGCCTGCCCCGATTACCCCGAATACTGAGAACACATGATGGAATTTCAAAAAGAAGTCGATGCGCGCGGCCTGAATTGTCCGTTGCCAATATTGAAAGCAAAGAAGGCGCTCACTGACATGAAAACCGGCGACGTGCTGTGCGTGCTGGCCACTGATCCTGGCTCGGTGCGAGATTTTCAGGCGTTTGCGAAACAGACTGGCAATACCCTGCTTGAGCATGTGCAGGTCGAGAAAGAATTTACGTTTTACCTGCAGCGCAAATAGCGGTTGAAGAAAGACGCTGGAGCACAGTAGCTTTCTTCAAACAATTTTCGTGCGCAAAATAGAAAAAGAACGACCGTGCTAGAATTTTGCCTGCACGGGCAAACTCTTCTATAATCTCCACTTTACGTTAACGTCAATCTGAACTCCAAGGGCAGCCTTATGAAAGTACTGGTTCCAGTCAAACGCGTTGTCGATTACAACGTCAAAGTCCGCGTCAAATCCGATGGCAGCGGCGTCGATATCGCCAACGTCAAAATGTCGATGAATCCCTTCGACGAAATCGCGATAGAAGAAGCGATGCGCCTCAAAGAAGCCGGCAAGGCGACTGAAGTCGTCGCTGTTTCCTGCGGCGTTACGCAATGCCAGGAAACCCTGCGCACTGCCATGGCCATTGGCGCTGACCGCGCTGTACTGATCGAGACAGATGCCGAGTTGCAGCCGCTGGCAGTCGCCAAATTGTTGAAATCGCTGGCTGACAAAGAACAACCGCAGCTGATCATCCTGGGCAAACAGGCCATTGATGATGATTGCAACCAGACTGGCCAGATGCTCGCCGCACTGCTGGGCTGGCCACAGGCTACTTTTGCCTCCAAGCTCGTGATCGAAGACGGCAAGGCTGTCGTTACCCGCGAAGTGGATGGTGGTCTCGAAACATTGTCGCTGGCTTTGCCGGCCATTGTGACGACTGACTTGCGTCTCAACGAGCCGCGCTATGTGACGCTGCCGAACATCATGAAGGCCAAGAAAAAAACGCTTGATGTGCTCACGCCGGATGCGCTCGGTGTGGACGTTGCGCCGCGTCTCAAAACCATCAAAGTCAGCGAGCCTGCCAAGCGCTCGGCGGGTGTCATGGTGCCGGACGTCGCTGCGCTCGTCGCCAAGCTCAAAAACGAAGCCAAAGTTATCTGACGCTCACGTCAACCGATATTAAGGAATAGTCATGGCCTCACTAGTTATTGCTGAACACGACAATGCGTCGTTGAAAGGTAGCACCCTCAATACCGTCGCTGCTGCAGCTCAATGCGGCGCCGATGTGCATGTATTGGTTGCCGGTCACGGTTGTGCCGCTGTCGCCGCTGCTGCTGCACAAATTGCCGGCGTCTCCAAAGTACTGGTCGCCGATGCGGCGCAGTTTGAACACGGGCTGGCCGAGAACGTCGCTGCGCAAGTGCTGGCGGTAGCCTCTGCCTACTCGCACATCCTCGCGCCTGCCACCGCTTACGGCAAAAATATTTTGCCGCGCGTAGCTGCCAAACTGGATGTCTCTCAGATTTCGGAAATCACCAAGGTCGATGCGCCCGACACTTTCGAACGTCCTATTTATGCTGGCAATGCGATTGCCACGGTGCAGTCGACTGATGCCGTCAAAGTCATCACCGTGCGTACTACCGGTTTCGATGCAGTGGCTAGTACCGGTGGTTCGGCTGCCATAGAAAACCTGACAGCTGCCGCTGCCTCTGGTCAATCCGCTTTCGTATCGCGTGAATTCGCGAAGTCGGATCGTCCTGAGCTGACCGCTGCGAAAATCATTGTTTCCGGCGGCCGCGGCATGGGCTCCGGTGAAAACTTCAAGATTCTGGAGCCGCTGGCAGATCGTCTCGGTGCAGCAATGGGTGCATCGCGCGCCGCAGTGGACGCTGGTTATGTGCCGAACGACTGGCAAGTCGGTCAGACCGGCAAGATCGTCGCACCGACTTTGTATATTGCCGTCGGTATTTCGGGTGCGATCCAGCATCTGGCCGGCATGAAAGATTCGAAGACGATCGTCGCTATCAACAAAGATCCGGAAGCACCTATTTTCAGCGTCGCTGATTATGGTCTGGTCGGCGATTTGTTTGATGCCGTGCCGGCGCTGGTCAAAGAACTGGGCTAAGCCTTTTAAAAAATAAATCAGGAAATAAATCAGGAGATTGCATGAGCTACATCGCACCGCTGAAGGATATGGGCTTCGTCATGAACGAACTGGCAGGACTGGCCGCACTCAGCGCGCTGCCCGGCTGCGAAGATGCAACTCCTGAAACCGCGGAAGCGGTGCTGGAAGAAAACGCGAAGTTCTGTGCTGAAGTCGTGGCGCCATTGAACTGGGAAGGTGACCTGCATCCGAGCAGCTGGAAAGAAGGCGTCGTCACCACCACCAAAGGTTTCAAGGAAGCGTTCAAGGCTTTCGGCGAAGCGGGCTGGCAAGGTGTGCAGCATCCGGTGGAGTTCGGCGGGCAGGGCTTGCCTAAGTTGCTGGCAACACCGTGCATCGAAATGCTCAACTCGGCCAACCTGTCATTTGCCTTGTGCCCGTTGCTGACCGATGGCGCAATTGAAGCGCTGATGACGGCCGGTACCCCAGTGCAAAAAGATTTGTATCTGGCCAAGCTGATCTCGGGTCAGTGGACCGGCACCATGAACCTGACCGAGCCGCAAGCCGGTTCCGACCTGGCGCTGGTGCGCACGCGTGCGGTGCCGGAAGGCGATGGCACGTTCAGGATTTTCGGCACCAAGATCTACATCACCTATGGTGAGCATGATATGGCCGAGAACATCGTTCATCTGGTGCTGGCGCGCACGCCGAATGCACCGGAAGGCGTGAAAGGTATTTCGCTGTTTGTCGTGCCAAAGTTTCTGGTCAATGCAGACGGTTCTATGGGTGCGCGCAATGATGTGCATTGCGTCTCCATCGAACACAAGCTCGGCATCAAGGCCAGCCCGACAGCCGTATTGCAGTTCGGCGACCATGGCGGCGCGATCGGCACACTGGTCGGCGAAGAAAATCGCGGTCTCGAATATATGTTCATCATGATGAACGCTGCGCGTTTTGCTGTTGGCATGCAGGGCATCGCCGTGGCCGAGCGTGCATATCAAAAAGCGGTGCAGTACGCAAAAGACCGCGTGCAGTCGCGTGACCTGGCCGGTTCTGCCGGTCCGGTGTCCATCATTCATCATCCTGACGTGCGTCGCATGCTGATGTCCATGCGCGCGCAGACCGAAGCCGCACGTGCGCTGTCGTATGTAACCGCCGCTGCGCATGACGCCGGCCATCATCACCCTGATGAAGCGACCCGCAAGGCGAATGCCGCGTTTTATGATTTCATGGTGCCTATCGTCAAAGGCTGGTCGACCGAGTTGTCTATTGATGTTGCATCAAACGGGGTGCAGGTACATGGCGGCATGGGCTTCATCGAAGAGACTGGCGCTGCGCAGTACTACCGCGATGCGCGCATCCTGACTATTTATGAAGGCACGACCGCGATTCAGGCCAACGACCTGGTCGGTCGCAAGACCATGCGTGATGGCGGCGCGCTGGCCAGGCACATCATTGCTGAAGTCAGAAAGACCGAAGCGGAACTCGCACAGTCTTCGCAGGCTGATCTGAAGGCAATACATCGTCATCTGGTGGCAGCGAGCAGCGCGCTTGAACAAGTGGTCGAGTACGTAGCTGCCAACGGCAAGTCCGACATCAAGGCGGTGTTTGCCGGTAGCGTGCCTTACCTGAAACTGGCCGGCATTGTGTTTGGCGGCTGGCAAATGGCGCGTGCCGCGCTGGTTGCCGAGCGCAAGCTTGAGGCTAAAGAGGGCGACGCCGGTTTTTATCAGGCCAAGCTCGGTACGGCGCGTTTCTTTGCTGACCATTACCTGTCGCAGGCGGGAGCTTTCCGTAGTGCGATTGTGGAAGGTAGTGCGGGAGTGATGGCTTTGGCGGTGGAGCAGTTTTAAGTACAAAGACGCTGGACCCCAGCGTTTGCTGGGGCGACGGTAGATAAAGAAAGGTCGTTCCAGCGAAAGGTGAAGCAGGGGTTTCAGATCGCCTGCGATCTGCCTGCGGAACGGTATGGGCTTGCAAGCCCATACGCGCCCTGCAAGGGGGAACCCGGCGTCTTAAATAGCTTTACAGCTTATCCGTAAGCTCCGCCAGTCAGCATCAGATCAAAAGCTCGCGCAATTGCAATCAGTAGCAGCGTCGCGCCATAGAACAGATTGGCCACGATCATCAACGGCACCGGCCAGCCGGTATCGGTTTCAATGCCTGATTCAGTGTTGTAAATTGCATCCCATTTTACATCCGGCATCAGGCCGATGACGAAGGTTTCAACGCTTGCAGCCAGTACTGACAGCACCAGCGGCGCCATATTAATAAGCAGTGCGCGTTCAGGCGCTCCGGCCCATAGCAGCAAAGATAGCATCACGCTGGCCGCATGCAGCCAGCCCCAGCTGTCCCGCATGCCGCGTAAATAAAAGCGGTGCAGGCCGGCGCCACCGAACAGCAGGGCGAGCAATGTGGCTAAAGTTTTGTTTTTATGGGCTGTATTTGTTTTCATAAAGTTAATCTCGATCTGCATGAACCAGTTTTGGCAAGCGCGTAGTGTGCATCAGCGTGGCATTGGCGGCAATGCGCGCGGCATTACGCTCTTGTGGCGAGAAGCATAATCGGGCTATAATCTCGCTCTTTTTCCGTGTTCGAACCCCTTTTGAACACCCTTTTTTATCTGAGAATACTATGGTCGTAATTCGTTTAGCTCGTGGCGGCGCCAAGAAGCGCCCGTTCTACAACATCGTGGCAACTGACTCGCGCAATCGTCGCGACGGTCGTTTCATCGAGCGTATTGGCTTCTATAACCCGGTCGCATCGGGCAAAGAAGAAGGTTTCCGTATTGCTGCAGACCGTTTGACCCACTGGCAAGGCGTAGGCGCGCAACTGTCGCCAACCGTTGCTCGTCTGGTCGACGCAGCCAACAAGAAGGCAGCGTAATTTGCCGCTTCAGTCCGCTTCGGGAATTGCGGTTCCCGATGATCTGGTGCTGGTAGCGCATGTCACAGGCGCGTTTGGCCTGGATGGCTGGATCAGGCTCAAAGCTTATTCGGCTGACGCCGGCGCTCTGTTGCACGCAAAAACCTGGTGGATAGACAAGCCGGCCATGCATGACGTTGAAATCATGCAGGCACGGATGCAAGGTGAAGACGTCGTCGCCCGCATCATGGGCGTAGCTGACCGGAATACCGCTGAAAGCCTGCAAGGCTCGGTGGTGTCAATCCGGCGCAGCCACTTTCCAGCGCTTGATACTGACGAGTTTTACTGGGTTGACCTGATCGGCCATGTGGTTGAAAACCTGCAGGGCGAGATCCTCGGTAACGTGACGGGCCTGATGGACAATGGCGCGCATCCGATACTGAAAGTCGCCAGTGGCCCGCAGCTTGATCCGAAAAAACCGGATGAATTATTAATACCGTTTGTAGATCGCTTTGTGACCAAGGTTGATCAGGCAGAAAAGAAAATTACCGTGGACTGGGAGCGCGATTACTGATCGTAAGCGCTGGTTCTAAAGGTTTGCGGAGGAGAGCGCATGCAGTTCGACGTCATTACGCTCTTCCCCGAAATGTTTACGGCACTGACCGCCTCCGGCATTACGCGGCGTGCACACGTACAAAAAAAGTGGGGTTTGTCTTTGTGGAATCCGCGTGATTTCACCAGCGACAAGCACCGCACGGTGGATGACCGGCCTTATGGCGGTGGTCCCGGCATGGTGATGATGGCCAAACCGCTGGAAGCGGCGATACAGGCTGCCAAAGCTGGACAGCAGCAACAAGGCTTGCCATCGCCGCGCACGATTTACCTGTCGCCGCAAGGCGCGCCGCTGACGCACAAGAAAGTGATGCAGCTGGCAGCAGAACCCGGTCTGGTGTTGTTGTGCGGTCGCTACGAAGCAGTGGATCAGCGTTTGCTGGAACGCTGTGTGGATGAAGAAGTCAGTCTGGGTGACTTTGTATTGTCCGGTGGTGAAATTCCGGCAATGGCCTTGATGGACGCTGTCATCCGGCAATTGCCCGGTGCCTTGCATGATGATGCGTCGGCAGTCGAAGACAGTTTTGTGAATGGCTTGCTGGATTGTCCGCATTACACGCGGCCCGAAAATTACGAGGGCATGCCGGTGCCTGCAGTTCTGCTTGGCGGTAATCACGCCGAGATCGTGAAATGGCGCCGTGAACAGGCATTGATGGCAACGCAGCACAAGCGACCCGAGCTGATTTCGCAGGCGCGTGCAGCAGGATTGCTGGGCAAGGCAGACGAAGCCTTCCTGAAAAAGATGTGAATTGAAGTAGAAGCGAAGCGTAGTAAAAAGTAGTAAAAAGTAAAATGCAGTAAAGAGCAGGCAGCTCGTCAAAGAGGCTGACTGATTGTGTAACCCCATCCTCTACCGGGCACAGCGTTATTAATATGCGCAATATGCGCCGGCAAGATGGTTAATGGAGCTAAAAATGGATCTGATCCAGCAACTTGAGCAAGAAGAAATCGCCCGTCTGGGTAAAAACATTCCTGACTTCGCGCCAGGCGATACCGTCATCGTCAGCGTGAACGTCGTTGAAGGCACCCGCAAGCGCGCACAGGCTTATGAAGGCGTTGTCATTGCGCGCCGTAACCGCGGCCTGAACTCGCATTTCATCGTCCGTAAAATTTCCTCAGGCGAAGGCGTCGAGCGTACGTTCCAACTGTACTCTCCGCTGATCGCTTCGATCGAAGTCAAGCGTCGCGGCGATGTCCGTCGTGCCAAGCTGTACTATCTGCGTGAGCGTTCCGGCAAATCGGCACGTATCCGCGAAAAACTGCCTAACCGTCGCGTTGCTTCCAGCGCCGCTGCGGAGTAAGCATTGCTTGCAATTTGAGCACAAAGGGCACCATTGGTGCCCTTTTTTATTGGCAAACAGATGAGCGTAAAACAGTTCGATCCGCAGTCAGCACCGATAGATGCCTTGGCCAATGAGCAGGCAATAGACTTGTCGCGCCTCGACGCGGAGTGGCTGCGCCGTCGTTTTCAGCAGCCCGGTGAATGGCAGCCTGAATTCACGGATGAGCATTTGCTTTTTACGTCCGACAAACCGTTGACGCCAGCGTCTGTGCTGGTGCCACTGGTTGCGCATCCGGATCGTATGAGCTTGCTGCTGACGCAGCGCACCGCTCATCTGCATGACCATGCGGGGCAGGTTAGTTTTCCGGGCGGTCGGGTTGATCCGCAAGACGCAGACGCAATCGCCACGGCGCTGCGCGAGACGGAAGAAGAAATTGGCTTGTCACGGCGGCATATCGAAGTCATCGGCGCCTTGCCCGACTATATAACCGGCACCGGCTTTCGGGTCACACCGGTCGTCGCACTCGTGCATCCGCCATTCGAGTTGACGGCCGATAGTTTTGAAGTCGCTGAAATTTTTGAAGTCCCCATGGCATTTCTGATGAACGGTTCAAATCACGAACGGCGCAGTGCAGAATTCCCGAATCGTCTGGGTCGCCGCAGCTTTTATGCCATGCCGTATGAAGGCTATTTCATCTGGGGAGCGACAGCGGGCATGCTGCGTAATTTGTATCACTTCATCCGGGCTTGATCTCGAAAAGCATATGCAATTTGATTCTCTGCAAGGGCTGCGTTATTGTACGGTTTGCTCGATTAACAAGGCAGTACCATGACCCTTTTTTCTATCCTGTGCGTATTGCTGCTTGAACAGTTCAGACCGCTGCGCGCCGATAATCCGGTCTACGGCTGGATACGTCATTTCGCCGCACGCGTAGAACGCAGCTTCAATGCCGGCCACCCCGAACATGGCCGCTTGGGCTGGCTAGTCATGATGTCGCTGCTGGTCATGCCGACATTGCTCATACACTGGCTGTTGGCGCTGGTCGGCCCGGTGGCACAGCTAGTGTGGACGCTGATCGTCGTCTATTTGACGCTGGGCTTTCGTCACTACAGCAATTACTTCACATCGATACAACTGGCGTTGAACAATGGCGATCTGGCACAAGCGCGCAGCCTGCTTGCCGAATGGACCAAGCAGGACGTGCGCGACATGGATGCGCAAGAAATCTCACGGTTGGCGGTTGAAAATGCGCTCGTCACCACACATCGTCACGTTTTTGGCGTCTTTTTCTGGCTGCTGATGCCGTTCGGCCCGGCCGGTGCCGTGTTCTACCGAGTGGCTGAATATCTGGCACGCTGCTGGAGCGAGCCAGAGCATATGAAGCAAGAAGTCTTTGGCTCGTTCGCAGCCAAAGCTTTTTACTGGATAGACTGGTTGCCGGCGCGGCTAACAGCCATTGCCTTTGCCATTGTCGGTAACTTCGAAGACGCAGTTTATGCATGGCGCAATTTTGCACAGCGCTGGAGCAGCGAAACCGATGGCATCATCCTGTCAGCCGGTGGCGGGGCGATGGGCGTGCGGCTCGGTACACCGGCCGAATACGCAGCCAAGATGACCCTGCCTGACCCCGCGGTGATGGAAGCCACGGCCAATGACGCCGACGTGTTGCCGGGTGAAGAGCCATCGCTGCGCGCATTGCAAAGTACGGTCGGACTGATCTGGCGTGCACTGCTGCTGTGGATCTTGCTGATCATGCTGTTGTCAATCGCTGCGTGGCTGGGATAAAAATATAATGAACAACTTTAGAAACAGCTTCAGGGCTTAACGCTGTACTTGTTTCTTTTTAAGTCTTCTGTAAGATGTAGCAAATGCTGCGCTGCCGCAGAAATGCAGCGGGTGAAATACTCCTCTGCTTTCCTAAAAGACCGGTTGCCTGATGGCCGAACCCACTTTTGATACGACCCAGCCCGCCATGGATTTCATTATCCAGGGCATAACCACCAATGGCAAAGCCTTCCGCCCCAGCGACTGGGCAGACCGATTGTGCGGCATCATGTCGCGCTTTCATCCGGATGGCGACAACGGCTATGACCGCCATCTGCAATTCTCTCCGTATGTATTGCCCTCAATGCTCGATGGTGTGCGTTCAGTCGTCGTCGACGGCAAATTGCACGAACTCGAACCACTGGCGTATGAATTCTTGCGCAGCTTTGCAAAAGACAATGACCTGCTGCTAGTCGAAGCCTGCATTTTGCCCGATCGGCCAGCATAGTCATAGCTGGCATAAAATGGTTTTTTGAGTAGCTAATCGAAAAATCCATGCATCACCATCACGATCATTCACACCATCATCATCCCGTACCTGACAACCGTCGCATATTGCTGCTGACGCTTTTCCTGAACCTGAGCTTTGTCGTCATCGAATTCAGCTGGGGCCTGATAGCCGATTCCACTGCGCTGTTGGCTGACGCCGGACACAATCTGTCGGACGTGCTGGGGCTGGTGCTGGCGCTGGGTGCAATCATGCTCGGCACGAAAATGGCGAGCGGTCCCTACACGTACGGCTGGCGCAGTTCATCGATACTCGCCGCGCTGGCCAATGCCATGCTCTTGCTGCTGGCTTGCGGTGCGATTGCGTGGGAAGCCTTGCATCGGTTGCTGCAACCTGCAGTGGTCGATGGCGGCACAGTCGCTGTCGTTGCCAGCATTGCGATCATCGTCAATGGTGTCTCTGCATGGATGCTTGTTGCCAGTAGTCGCCATGACTTAAACATGCGCGCAGCCTTCCTGCACATGGCGCTCGATGCCGCAGTGTCGGTTGCGGTGCTGGCAGGCGGTTTACTTATATTGTTTACCGGCTGGCTATGGATTGATCCGGTCATCAGCTTACTGATCGTATTGATCGTGTTGTGGAGCACATGGGGACTACTGCGTGATGCACTGCGGCTGGCTTTGAGTGCCGTGCCGCCGCATATTGACCTGCACGCTGTGCAACAATTTTTGCAAGATCAGCCCGGTGTTGCCGAAGTCAATGATTTGCATATCTGGGGTATGAGCACTACCGAGACAGCGCTGACGGCGCATTTGCTTATGCCATGCGGTGCACCCGGCGATGCGTTCATTCAGCAGCTGACGCAGCAGCTTGAAAATGATTATGCGATTCACCATGTGACTTTGCAGATTATGTCGGCCAGTGAGTTGGGAGGGTGTGTACTGGATCGACGATAGATATAAATAAAAATCTACATTAATCGCACAGATAATAATACGTGAATCAATCCATGCAATTGTTAAGAACAACACCAACAACTAGTGCGCACTAAATAAAATTCTCGCAAGCTCACGCTGATTAACAGCCAGCATGAAGGCTTGCCATGTTTCGACACCATTCCGGATTTAGCTTAATCGAGTTGATGATTACGGTCATCATCGCCGCCATACTCGCTGCGATTGCGCTGCCTGCCTATCGCGACCATGCACTGCGTGCACGCGTGACCGAAGCCTTGTCGCAACTGTCTGCTACTAACCTGCGTCTCGAACAGTTTTATCAAGATAGTCGCAAATTTGGCAGCGAGAAAGTTTGCGGTGTGACCATGCCCGCGAACGATAATTTCAGTTATACCTGCGCCTTAGCTACCGATGAGCAATCGTATGTGTTGACGGCCAGTGGCTTGGCAGCAAGCGGCACGCAGGATTTTTCATTCACGATAGACCAGAGCGGTAATACGGAAACACTGACCTTGCCGGCAAGCTGGGGAACCACACCGGCCAAATGCTGGATTGCGAAAAAAGGTATGGCGTGCTGAAAAAATCTCACGCTGGCCCCGTCACGCGACTCCGTCGTTGCGCAGGCATCAACCTGATCGAAACCATGGTCACGCTGTCCATTGCCGCCATCGTATTAACGATCGCCATACCTGCTTTCAGCGACTGGGTCAGCAATGCGTCCGTGCGCAGCAGTGCCGAAACTTTGCAGGCCGCGTTACAAAGCGCACGTGCCGAAGCGGTGCTGAGAAATGCAACCGTGCGTTTCACTCTCAATAACGAGGATGGCTTGCCATCCTGGTCCTTTGGCTGCACCAGGGTTTCTGCACAGTGCCCGTCCTTGATCCGGCAACAAGAGGTCAGTTCTGATTCACCCGCGCGCATAGGCATAGTCGTCAGCGATCCGGCCGCTGACCTGGCGACTGAACTGGCTAAGCCGCTGACCGTGGGTAATGGTCTGCCAGCCGGTGTCAGCTTCGATGCGCTGGGCGCGGTCAGTGCCGCCACTGTCGCTACCGACATCGCCCGTATCGACATCCTCCATATAAGCAGCGCGACAGCACGCCGGCTGGTGATCCTGATCGGAAGCGGCGGCATGATCCGCCTGTGCGATCCCGCATCTAGCACGCAGACGAAATGTATATGAGGCGCGCCAGTCCACTCCATCATCAAGGCAGCGCACTGCTTGAAGGCTTGCTGGCGATTCTGATTTTTTCAGTCGGCTTATTATCCATTTTGATGCTGCTCTCGACGGCGCTGGTCGAAGTCGGCAATGCACGTTATCGTAGCGAAGCCAGTTTGCTGGCCGCCGGGCTGATTGCCGAGATGTGGACTGGCGACCGTAGCGCAGCCAGCCTGCAGGCACGCTATGCCGATACCAGCGCAGAAGATTATCAACGCTGGCAACAGCAAGTTGTCGCACGTCTTCCCGGCATCACCGCAAAGGCGAATCAGCCAACCGTCACTGTTGATAAGAATCGCAGCGTCACCATCCGGCTTGCATGGCAAAGCCCGGGGCAGACGCAATCGCACAGCTTGCTGGCCACTGCGCTCATCACCGACTGATGCGCACACGCCACGCACTTGCAAGCCAGGGCATGGGGCTAATCGACCTGATGGTCGGACTTGCCATAGGCCTGTTGGCGATGCTGGTGATACTGCAGGTTGCCGTGCTGTTCGAGTCACGCCGTAAAGCCACCCTGGGCAGTTCGGATGCACAGATCAATGGCATCAATGTTGTCTCAGTCATCAATCGTGATCTGCGCATTGCGGGCTACGGGCTGGGACCGGCCGATGCCTTGGGGTGCAGCGTGAAGCGCTATTACAAAGCCGATATTGCCGACCTGATTCTGCAACCGGTATCCATTATTGACGGCTTGAATGGCGCACCCGATACGCTGCGCATACTGGCCAGCGCAAAACAGGAAAGCAGCGCACCGTCGCACCTGGTCACCCCCCACCCGTCTGATGCCAGCACGCTACTGGTCAACAGCACACTGGCGATTGCGGTCAACGACATGCTGCTGCTGCAAGAAGCCGGCAAGCCCTGCACGATGCTGCAAGCCACGGCTGTGCCTGCCAGTGATTTCAAGATCAGTCATGCTGCGGCAGACAGTGCGTGGAATTCGCCGTCACCTGCCAGCGGTTATGGCATGGGTGCTGCCGTCATCAATCTGGGTAGCGTGACAGACCACCGCTATAGCGTCACGGCGAACAATGAGTTGCTGGGCGAGCGCTACCAGAGCGCGAATAACAGCTGGGAGAAAAATCTGCTCGCATCGCAGATCGTCAGCCTGCAGGCGCAATACGGTTTCGATACGCGCACCGGGGTGCAGGCAAACCCGCAAGTGACCTGGTGGAGTTCGGTCATGGTCGACGCCGACAGCAGCGGCACCGCCGGCGATAACGGCGACCTGCGCCGCTTGCTGGCGGTAAGGCTGGCCATCGTTGCACGCAGCGACAAACCCGAACCGCCCGGCGCAAAAGCTTGCGATACCTCAGTCGCTCCCGTATGGCTGGCAGGTGCTGCCGCAGATGGACAGTTAAGCCTCACCGACATTGATGTCAGCAGCATCGCCGATTGGCGTTGCTATCGCTATCGTGTGTTCCAGAGTGTTGTACCGTTGCGCAACCTGATCTGGAGCCAGCCTTGAAGCGCGTCCAGCTACAGACCGGAGCCGGACTGCTGGTCGCGCTGATCATGCTGCTTGTCATGAGTATGGCAGCGGTGGCGATGGTGCGCGCCATCGGTACCGGCCTGCAGGTCGCCGGTAATTTTTCATTCAGGCAGCAGGCCTTGCTGGCAGCCGATGCCGGTAGTGAAGCAGCGATCAACTGGCTGACGCCATTGGCAGCGTTGACTGATCTGTACACCGACAATGCAGAGCAAGGCTATTACGCCAGTTTGCCCGCCAATCTCGACATCACCGACAGCGGCCTCTCCGGCGCAAAAATCCTGATCGACTGGGATAGCAATCAATGCAACGCCAGAGCCGGCTTCACTTGCCAAAGTGCGGCCGCGGCGCTCGCTACCGATGCCGCTGGCAACAGCATTCGCTACACCATTCATCGTCTGTGCAAACTGGCAGGTAGCCCGCAAGACGCCGCCAACAGCTGCCTGCTATTCCAGCCGGTAGCAAGCGCCAGCAAAGGTGCGCTCAGCTATGGACAGGCCAAACATTTTGCAGCCAGCCCCGGTGTTTACTATCGCATCACCACGCGCGTCAATGGTCCGCGCAACACCATTGTCTATACGCAGACGATCGTGCACTTCTGAGCATCTGGAGAGCGTATGACTAAGCTGAAATTGAATTGCCTGCTTTGGTTTGCATGCATCACTCCACTGGCCTGGGGTGCCGCGACCGATTTGGCGAACGCGCCACTTAAATATCTGGCGGCCGCGCAGGTCAAGCCGAATATCCTGTTCATACTCGATGATTCAGGCAGTATGCAATGGAGTTATCTCGGTGATGAAGTCGCCACCAATAACTATGAAAACACCATCGGCTACCGCAGCAGCTTATGCAATAAGATTTACTACAATCCGGAATTTGCATACCGGCCACCCCTCACCGCTGAAGGCGCCAGTTATCCGGACCAGAATTTTTTCAGTGCCTTGTATGACGGCTTTCAGAGTCAGTCGGTGCATATCAATCTCGGCTCCGAATTCATGGCATGGCGCACGACCACCAGCAGTCCGCCGGTGCCGGCCGATACCCCCACCGCGCATTACGCCAGCGATTGCACGAAAACCATGGGCGAATGCAAGGCCACTATTCATCCCGGCATAGCGAACAGGCAAACGGCTGCGTACTATTTTGTTTATCAGGGAGACCAGGGTCAGCATTTGGGAGACAACTCGGCGAATGATCAATGCAAAGATATTCCCGCAGACAGTAATCCGGCCAGCACCAGAAACTGGAAGTTGATGGAGGTGGGCCGTGACGAGCAAACAAATTTTGCCAACTGGTTCAGCTACTACCGTACCCGCATGCTGACGATGAAAACGGCAGTCACGCTTGCTTTTGGCGAGCTGGGTGAAAATTTCCGCGTCGGATTTTCTGCCATCAGTTACAGCGGCGTAGAAAGCAGCAATGCCGGTTTCCTGAAAATCGATACCTTCAATGCGCAGCAGAAGAAACTTTTTTATTCCAGACTGATTGCCACCAATCCCTTGTCCAGTACACCCTTGCGCGCCGCGCTGGCCAAAGCCGGCCAGATTTACGCGGGCGGCTTGCTGGATGCCATCGATGATCCCGTGCAGTATTCCTGCCAGCGCAATTACAGCATTCTTTCTACCGATGGTTACTGGAACACTTCAAGGGAAAACGCCAGCTACGGCCCCAAAAAAATTGACGGCAATACCGATGTGGGTAATCAGGATAATGCATTGCCACGGCCAATGTATGACGGCTCCGGAAATAGTCCGGGATCAAACCCGCCGGTCTACGTCGCGCAAATTGATGTGCAACCGGTACGCGGAAAGGGTAGTGGCGACGGTTATGCAACGGTAACTAGTATCACCGTCAATGGTGAGGAGTTATTGACAACGCCTGACGGCGTCTATTACACCGCAAACATAAACGATGATGCCGAATTATTTGCTTACCGGATTGCCTCGGCGGTAGGGCTGGCAGGCTATCACGCGCTGTCGTCCGGGCGCACAGTCAGCATCATTGCCCCTGCTTCGGCCGGCTCCATTAGCGCCTTACCTGTTGTCTCCACCAATGAAGGTTTGCTACTGAGGACTAGCAGTTTCCAGCCTGTACCTGCCAGCGTGCGCACTCTCAATACACTGGCCGATGTCGCCGCCTATTATTACCGGACAGACTTGCGCACTGAAGCGTTGAGTAATTGTCGCGGTGATAAAAATGTCTGCGTAAACAATGTAGCGGCTGCCGGCAGTGAACCCAGGTTCCAGCATATGACAACCTATACGCTGGGACTCGGTGCCAATGGCACGCTGCGTTATCAGGAAAATTATGAGCAGTCTCCTGACGGCGACTTTCAGGATATCCGCACCGGACTGCGCAACTGGCCAGACCCGATTTATTTTGAGGGGCCCGAGCGGATTGATGACTTGTGGCATGCGGCGGTGAATAGCGGCGGCAAATACTTTAATGCGCAAAATCCGGCAGCGCTCGCCCATGCCTTGTCTTCTACATTAAACGCTATCCAGTCCGCGCGAGGCGCATCAGCCGCGGCAGCGACCAGCAGCCAGGAGCCGGTGGCGAATGACAACACCATTTTCATTTCGCGCTACCGCAGTGTGTTCTGGGATGGCGAGCTGGAAGCGCGCAGTATCAACCTCACCGATGGCAGTGTGGACAATAAGGTATTGTGGTCAGCGCAAAGCTTGCTCGACCAGCGCGTCACTGGCACTGGCGGCAATAACGATACGCGAAATATTTTCGTTTATTCCGAAAGTTCCGCCGGTCATCTGAAAGACTTCACATGGAGCGCACTCTCTGCAACTGAGCGCGCTTATTTCAGTGGCGAAAATCAGCTGAACTACCTGCGCGGCCGGCGCGATCATGAAGACCGCACAGAAAATGCCGAGCGTCTGTTTCGTCCACGTGAACATGTGCTCGGTGCGCTGATCAATGCGCAGCCACTGGTGGTGGCAAGCCCGGCATTTGGCTACGCAGATGAAAACTATGGTCTCTTTCGAGATCAGCAGCCAAGTCGCAAGAGCATGGTTTATGCGGCTGCCAATGATGGCATGCTGCACGCATTCAATGCGCTTACTGGCCGCGAAGAATGGGCGTTTGTGCCCTCGGCCGTGCTGCCACAAATGAGCCGGCAGGCGAATAAAAATTTCACTGATAATTTCCATTACCTGCTCGACGGTTCGCCAGTGGCCGCTGATATCTGTCCAGGCGCACCGGCGACAAGCTGCAGCCAGTCGGCATGGCGCACCATCCTGATCGGCGGGCTGGCCGGAGGCGGTCGCCAGTACTATGCGCTCGATATCACTGATCCTGATAAGCCGCAGGCTTTATGGCAGTTTGGCGTCGCGCAGGATCAGGATCTTGGTTTCACCTATGGCAAGCCAGTTGTCAGCAAACGGCGCGACGGCCGCTGGGTCGTGGTGTTTGCGTCCGGATATAACAATATCGAACCCGGCGACGGCAAAGGCTATTTGTATGTGCTGGATGCAGCCAGCGGCACGCTGCTCAATAAAATCCCCACCGGTGCTGGCAGCACGAGCAAGCCTGCCGGACTGGCGCAGATCAATGCCTGGGTGGATAGTGTCATCGACAACACGGCCAGCCGTTTCTATGGTGGTGATTTGCTGGGCAATGTATGGCGTTTCGATATCAATGACCAGATTCCGCCGGTCGGTATAGAAGCCTTCCTGCTGGCGACCGTTGCCAGCAGCAGCGGCGCGCAGCCCATCACCACGCGTCCTGAATTGTCTGAAATTAAAAATGGCAGTGTCAGTATTCCTGTTGTCACGGTCGCCACCGGCAAATACCTGGGCTTGTCTGATCTGGCCGACACCAGTGTGCAATCCATCTACAGTTTTAAAGATGAACTGACGGCGACCGGCCTCGGCAATTTGCGCAACAACACGGCCATGGTGCAGCAAACACTGCAGCAAAACACGGACGGTACCAAACGCAGCATCAGCCAGCAGCCGGTGGACTGGTTATTGAAGACGGGCTGGACTATCGATCTGAGCATAGCTGGCAGCAGCGCCAGCGGTGAGCGCGTCACCATCGACCCTGAGCAGCAGTTCGGCATCTTGAATATCGTCAGCAACATCCCGGACGCTGATGCGTGCATTGCCAGCGGCGGCAGCTGGATCTATGCGCTGGACTATAGAAATGGCAGTTACTTGCAGCTGGCGACTGATCGTGTCGCAGGTAAAAAAATAGCATTCGATGCGCTGGTGGCCGGAGTGCGGAATGTCAAATGGAAAGATCGTTCGCTGTCCCTGGTGACGGATGAGACCGGTCATCTGGACAGTTTGCAAGGCCCGCAAGTACCGGGCAGCGCAGCCAATGTCAAACGCGTGTCATGGCGCGAACTCGACGACTAGTGCCGTGGCGGCAGCTGTGTTGCGCGGTGCTTGCAACGCTGCTGGTGACGGCTCTGGGCGCAACCATCCTGCGTGGGCTGGTAGCGCCGGTAGCGGGTGTGAATGCTGCACATGGTGACGCTGGCGTGTTGCAGCTTGTGCTGATTCCGGATGCGGCAGCACCGCTGCAGTCAATCAGGCAGACAATAAATCAGACAATAAGACCAAAACCGGCAGTCGCAACAGAAGCGCTGACTGCGCGCGCTTATCTGCCAGCTAGCCAGCTGAGCGAGCGTCCGTTGATCATGCAGGATATAGATCCGCTACTGACAGGCGTGCAGGATGAGGCAACTCAGCAGCTGGTATTGCAACTATTGATCAATGAATATGGCGACGTTGATCAAGTTTTGGTTGAAGACGCTACGGTGCCAGCGGAATTGTTGTGGCAGTTGCAGCAGCGCTTCCTGCAGGCGCGATTTCTGCCCGGCCGCTTGCAAGGCTTGGCGGTGCCGAGTGCGTTGCGAATCGCCGTAACACTGCAAGCGCCATGATAACTTTCGGGAGAGCGCAATGAATACACGCATCGAAAAAGACAGCTTTGGTGAAATTGATGTGCCTGCAGACCATTTCTGGGGAGCGCAAACCCAGCGCTCACTGCAATTTTTTGCGATATCGAGCGAACGCATGCCTGAAGAACTCATCATGGCATTAGCTGAAGTCAAGCGCGCGTGTGCCATCGTCAACCGCGATCTCGGCAGACTCGTGCCGGATAAGGCTGCCGGTATTGTGCAGGCTGCCGATGAAGTTCTGGCCGGCCATTTGCCACAGGAATTTCCGCTATCGGTTTGGCAAACCGGCTCTGGCACCCAAACCAACATGAACATGAATGAAGTACTGGCCAATCGGGGCTCCGAACTATTGGGCGGCACGCGCGGCATGCATCGGTTGCTGCACCCGAATGACGATATCAATATGGGGCAGTCATCCAATGATATTTTTCCTACTGCGTTGCACGTCGCCATAGCAATCGCCATGGAGCAGCGGCTACTGCCGGCGCTATCGCAGTTGAAGACCATGCTGGAACTGAAGTCGCAGCAGTTTGCCGATCTGGTCAAAATAGGACGCACGCATTTGCAGGACGCCACACCGCTCACGCTCGGACAGGAATTTTCGGGTTATGTAGCGCAATTGGCGCAGTCTGAGAAAGCCTTACGCAATGCAATGCCGCAGGTATTTGAGCTCGCTGTTGGCGGCACTGCAGTCGGCACCGGTCTCAATACGCATGCAGAATTCGGTGCAAGAGTAGCAAAGGAACTGATGCAGCATTGCGGTTTGCCATTCGTTAGTGCGCCAAATAAATTCGCTGCCCTGGCAGCACATGATGCACTGGCCATATCGCATGCAGCTCTGAAGGTACTGGCGGGCGCGCTGATGAAAATTGCGAACGATATTCGCTGGCTGGCATCAGGGCCGCGCTGTGGATTCGGTGAAATCAGTATCCCTGAAAACGAACCCGGCAGCTCCATCATGCCAGGCAAGGTGAACCCGACGCAGTCAGAAGCAATGCTCATGCTTTGTACGCAGGTGTTTGGCAACGACGTTGCCATTACGCTGAGTGCCGCATCGGGCAATTTCGAGTTGAACGTTGCCAAACCCCTTATCGCGCACGCGCATTTGCAAAGCATACGCTTGCTGAGTGACGGCATGCTCAGTTTTGAAAAACATTGCGTACGCGGCATACAGGCCAATGAAAGTCGCATCAAACACTATCTTGATCAGTCATTGATGCTAGTCACGGCACTGGTGCCGTTTATTGGCTACGACAAAGCTGCCGAAGTCGCCCGTCAGGCACATCTGCGCGGCACTAGTCTTCAAGAAACTGCTGCCGCCCTTGGTTATGTGAACGCGCGCGACTTCGAACGCTGGGTTCAGGCCGCAGCCATGACCCGGCCTGACTCAAATTGAACTGATACTTTGCTAACGTGGCGTTCCGCGCCGGAATAGATTCACAATCGCCAGCAAGATAACCGCACCCAGCAAAGATACCAGCAGCGATCCCAGACTAAAATCATTTTGGTTGATGGTTCCAGTGCCAAAAAGCGGTGCCAGTAGCCAGCCACCTAGAAGTGCGCCGACTATGCCAACAACGATATTCAGTAACAGGCCTTGCTGTGCATTTGTGCGCATGATCATGCTCGCGATCCAGCCGAGTATGCCGCCGATCACAATCCAAATTATAAAGTTCATGTTGCTCTCCATTAGAAAAAAGGATGCCCATCATGTTGTAAGACTGTGAATTAGGCTGATTGCAAGCACACAAGTTCAATGCTGTGCGTAATAGAGCACGCACAGCACGCAATCAACATGCTCAATCTGCTCGTTAATCAAAGTTCACGTTATAGAACAGCGAAAACACGCTACGGGTTCCGGATTCTGCTTCGACAGTCAGGCGCGGTGACAAGGTGTAGCGCAGCACCACGGCAGCGGCTGCATTTTGCAAGCCTTGCTGGTAACTGACATACAAGCGAGACGAAACGCGCTTGCCCAAAGTGATGATGCGTTGCTGCACCGTATTTCCACTATTGGGCGAACTGGACAGACTGATACTATCAAGGCCAAACGCACTGGCAAGTTGCGACTGAATACCGGCCGCGGCGCTCTGCGACAACAAGCTCGCCGCCGCACCCTGCAGGTCTCCCAGCTCATTGCCGGCGGCGCTGGAGAGACCATGACCCAATACCAGCCACGCCAGTTTTTCTGCATCCGGCACTTGCGGCTCGGAGACAAGTGCAATGCGCGGCGCCATTGCGGTACCGACAATGGACACACCGGGTTCGACTGCCATGCCGCGCCGCATCGCGCGAATATCCAGCCCAGGGTTACCGGCTGCGCCATCAAAACGCAAGATGCCACGCTCAATAGTCAGCTCACGTCCGTAAGCGGCATAGGTACCCTTGCTGATTTTCATCAGGCCGAAGGTTTGCAATGGCGCGCCGGCTTTGCTGGTGAATCGCAATGCGCCTTCAGCACGTGCATTGAGCCCGCGGCCGCGCAAGACCAGTTGCTGACCGAGGCCAACCCCGAGATCGACATCGAGCTGCAACACGGGCGCTGCTGGCTGCGTGCGGCCGGTCACGATGACGTCATCAGACAGTTGCGGTGTGCCGGCGCGACCAATATCAAAAAACCCGCGATCAACGATGACATTGCCAACAAGTTGCGCACGCTTTTCCAGTAAATCCAATTTTGCGTCACCGCTGATGACGAGCTGCCGATCGCTGCGCGCATAGACGCCGAATTGCGCTGCATGCATTGCCAAATTGGCCGTCAACTTGCCGTCGTTGACAACGACCGGGCCGCTCACGCTGGCCAGTCCGCTCGTTCCTGCAAACTGTAATTTGCGCAGCATGAGCGAATTTCCCGTGAAATCAGCGTCCAGTACACCTTGCTGCAAATTGATGCCGCTGTCGACGAGCAGCAAGCGTAGTTGCTGACCTTGCAGATGACCATTGAAACGTGGCTCCGACCAACTGCCGCTCATATGCAAGTCGCCTTGCAGTCTGCCGTCTGCCACTATGCTCGAAGACAGCAACGCGCCTATCCAGTTAATTGATGGCAGTTGTAGCGACAGCTCACCGTTAATGTCGGCATGCGGGTCCGGTTGCCAAAACTGACCTTTCGCAATCGCGCTGCTGCCGCTGAATTCGAGCTGGCCGAGCCGCTTGCCTACAGCAGCCAGCGTCATATTTAGACGACCGTCGCCAATGCGCACGACGACGTCGAAATTTTGCAGTCCAAGACTTGCTAAGGCCATTGCCGACGGCGTAGCTAATTGCGCGGCAGTCTGCATGCCACGCAAAGTCAGGTCACCGCTTCGACGGTGTAATTCCAGTGTCCCTTGCAAGGGCTGCTGCGCGTCCCCCGTCAATTGCAAATTCCATTCGCCCGCCAGCACGGCATTGGTCGACTGCACAGTGTTTTGTTCAAATAGTGCCAGCAGAGTAGCCAGCTGCATTTGATCGATATTGCCGCGCCAGGCCAGATGCGTATCCAGTCCGGTAAGACTACTGTTGGCTGTCATGCTGTGGCTTGCGCCATTGCGCATTATGCTGAGTGTTACGGTGTGCTGTTGCAGCGTGCCGGAGACAGCAAGCTGTGCCTGTTCTATGTGCGCCTTATCAGATACGATTTTTTGTCCGTTCAATTTCAGCAAGAACGCATCATTGAGCGCCATGCCTGCCTCTAATCGTAAACTCAGTGCGCCTATGTTTTTGGTGCCACTTTGGATGCCTTTTGCCTGCAGACTTGCGTCAATTTTCTGAAGCAGGAAAGCTTGTTGTGGCGCCACTTGCAATTCGAGCTTGCCTCTGGTTTCACTAACGAGCATAGAAACGCCCAATGCAGTCGGTAGCTTTAGCTGATGTGCTTGCCATTCTGCGATCAATTTTGGCGCATTGAGTTGACCGCTGGCGCTGCCGGTTAATTGCAAGCCACCGCCAAACTGCGGACCCAGCTGCGCTAGCTGTGGTGCGTACAAAGAGAAATGCAGCAGGCTGGCACTTTCGCGCAAGGCGCCATTCACGGTCAGTTTATTTGCGCCGGCTTGCAGCAGCAGATGCGGTATGGCCAGATTGCCGTTCGTGAAAATGATCTTTCCATTGCCAGCCAGCGGATGTCCATGCAGGCGGCTATCCTTGATCGCAAACTGCAGCGTCGCTTGCGCTGGGGCACTGCGCCTGCCTTCGGTATCGAATTGGCCATTGAGGAGCATTGCAGGCCAGTTGCGAAGCTGCGTAAATTTTTGCGGGCGCAGCTGATGGAAGTTGCCGCGTGCTGAAAAACGTCCTGCACCGCTTAATTCCAAAGCACCCGAAAATTGAGCATACGCGTTGCCATGTTCCACTCGCGCCGTCGAAATCGTCAAGCTGGTTTCATCCAGCACCGCCTCTGCCGTCAGCTTCAGCGGCGCACGTTGCCAGGGCTCTGCCAGCGCAATGCTGAACTGCGTCGTTTGAGGCTGCTGCCCTTGCTGTTTTTTCGATAAGGCGCGCTTGAGCGTTGCCTGTCCATTCAAATGCGTTGTGCGCAAGCGCGTATCGAGTTGGTGTAAGTTCAATGCATGCGTCTCCAGTTCGGCCGTGAGTACATCGGTACCGAACTTGGCGTTGCCTTGCAATTGGGCACCAGGTCCGGCATCAATCTGCAAACCTGAAAACTGCAACACGCCGTCACTGAATTGAAAATCGGAGCTCAACTTGCGGAGTGGCAGACGCGCTTGATCAAACCTGCCCGCCGCCAGATTCTTCAACGACAGCCGGCCCTTGCCGTTTTCTTCCAGTTGCGCTTGTAATTGGAAATGCGTTTGCGGCCAACTGCGCTGCAACCGTTCCAGTTCTATGTCGTTAATGTCGAGTGCTGCCTGCCTGATGCGCTGGCCGTCAAATTGCAGCTTGCCCTTGAGTGAAGCTAGTGCCAGTAGCGGCTGCGATTCCCGCTCGAGCAGAAGGCGGTCGATCTCGATTTGATCGAGCAGTAATTGCACCGGCAATTGCAAATGCGTCGGTGGCTTGTCGGTCTGTTTGTGCAGCGCGAGCTTTACACTGGCTGCGCGCAGCAGGCTCACATGCAGCACCTTGTTCTGCAAAGCTTCAGCCTGCCATTCCAGCTGCAATTGTTCAATACGGAGATCGCTATCAGGCTGGTGTACTGTCAGCTGGCCTATTCGCAGTGGCCCTAGCAGGCGGCCATGAATATTACTGGCTGCTACCCGCCCACCAGACGCTGCCTGCAGCAGCTTGAACGCAGACTGTGCGCCACGCTCGGTCGTCAAAAGCCAGCCAGCCATTAGTGCTGCCAGCAACAGCGCCACCAGCGCAAGTACGAACAACCAGCCGGCAATGTGCCAGCCGGTGTGCGTAGGGGGAGCTGATTCAGAAGCCATAGCCAATCGAAAAATGCAGGCGCGTTTCGCCACTTTCGTGGCCATGCGCGATATCGATATTCACGGGCCCGATAGGACTGCGCCAGCGCGCACCGACACCGGTGCCCTGTTTGAAATGAAATTCCGATCGCGAAGCCGCAGCATCACCTGCGTCGGTAAATACGGCGATGCCCCATGCTGGTCTTATCTGGTAAATCAATTCGGCGCTGAGTACTGCCAGCACATTGCCGCCGACAATGGCGCCGCCGCGCGGCACGCCGAGGCGGCCATAGCCATAGCCGCGTACGCTCTGGTCGCCGCCGGTGCGAAACAATAAGTCATCCGGCACGCTCTGGTCGCGGGCGCCGAATACCTGGCCGGCTTGTGCTCGCAGTACGGCGCTCCAGCGCTGGCCAAGGGGCTGCAACAGCCAGCCTTGCAACAGCACGCGCGCGATGTTTTCATCATTAAGTACGCCGCCCAGTCCGGCCGACAGTTCCATGCTCAGGACATTGCCGCGACGCGGCGATATGAGTTGGTCCAGCCGGCGCCTTACATAACTGTAGCTCGCAACCAGCGCCTGGCGTGTCACCGGCTCTAGTCCTTCAATGCGCCGGTGGTCAGCCAGAAATGAGAATGCCAGAATCTGCTCGTCGATTTTGGAGGGCGAGCTTAGTCGCACACTGTTGCGGATTTTATCGAGCTCCTCACCGGTCAGGTAGGTTTTGCCGAAGCTGAGTCCGATGCTGGGCACCCAGCCCTGCAACCTGTCTTGATAGACCCCTTGCTCCAGCGGTCGCAGATACAGATTGCCTTCGGCAAGTTGTGTTTGTCGATCGGCGCGCAGCGCAGTTTCCAGTCTCCAGTCGCGTGCCAGAAAATTCCGGTCCAGCCATTTGAGCTGCACACGCGCGCCGCTATCGGTGGAAAAGCCCAGGCCGATGCCGAGCCGCTTGCTTTCGATTTCATTCAATTCCAGTCGTATCGGTACCCGTTGCGCCTGCGCTGGATCAGCATTGATGGTGGCAAAGACCGATCGGAAATAGCTGGTGTCGAGCAGGCGAGCCTGTAGCTCGGACAAGCGCTGCTGTGAATAGGCTTCGCCGGGACGGATAGTATTGATGTTGTCAATCAGCGAGCGTGAATAGCGTTGCAGGCCGTTAATGTCGAGATCGCCAAAGGTGAAAGCCGGCCCTGAATCAACTAAGATAGTTAGCCTTGCACTGTGCTGTGCAGGATCAATTTGCGCGCGGCTATCAGCGATCTGCGCAGCCGGATAATCTCGAGCCAGCAAGTCTTTTAACAATACATTTTTTGCCTCGTCCCATTGAGCTTGCCTAAAGCGCTGGCCGGGCGCAAGCAGCCACTGCCGGCGCAATCCGGCAATACGAGCTGGCCCGTCCGTGGCGCTGGCGAGGGCGCCGATGAACTGAATGTCGACCTGACTAATCTTCGTCGGTTCGCCTGTGTTGACATGAAGTTTTGCGACCGCTTGCTGTGGGTTCGCTTTTATTGAAGCAGTGACCTCTGCAGAAAAATAGCCTTCCGTGGCCAGCAATTCCTTGATCTGCTGCGGCGTGATGGCAAGTAGCCGCTGCAACTCTTCCGCGTTTACGCCAGGGTCACGCGTTAAGCGAACAATCTGCAGATTGTCATTTAGTAGAGGTAAAAACTCACCGGCGCCACTGATCTCAACGCGGCTTGGAGCCGTCTGCTGGCTAAAGACAGCACTTGGCATGCCCAGCATGGCGAACAATATGAGGCAGCGAGTGAGTGGTGCGATCCGGCGGGCTGCGGGCATCGGAAAGGATCGCTCTGCATTAAGAGGTTTGTTATTTTTGAAGTTTACGGCGTGCAGCGCATGACCCTTTTGCTTTTGCTCAAATGTCTGTGCTGAATCAGTCTGCAAGCCAACAGATGTCGTCAAAATAGCTGCCGGACTTGAAACCTCTGCAATAAATCCTATATAGAATTACATTAATAGATACAACGGATGTTCCATTCATTTTTAAAAGGGAATTCATGCGTAAATTCTTTTTCGTATTCATGCTCGGACTGGCCGCATTACTCAGCGGTTGCGGCTATAACAATTTGCAGGCTGGTGATGAGCAAATAAAAGCCAGCTGGTCCGAAGTCGTCAACCAGTACCAGCGCCGCGCTGACCTGGTGCCGAATCTGGTCAATACTGTCAAAGGGTATGCATCGCATGAGAAGCAGGTGCTGACACAAGTGACGGAAGCGCGCGCGAAGGTCGGCTCGGTACAGCTGACACCGGAAGCGCTAAACGATCCGGCCGCGCTGCAAAAATTTCAGGCAGCGCAAGCGCAGTTATCAGGTGCACTGTCGCGCTTGCTGGTTGTTAGTGAAAACTATCCACAGTTGAAAGCCGACATGGGTTTTCGTGATTTGCAGGCGCAGCTCGAAGGTACGGAAAATCGCATTACGGTGGCACGCAATCGTTATATCAAGGCCGTCCAGGATTACAACGTGCAGGTGCGCTCGTTCCCGACTAACCTGACAGCGATGGTGTTTGGCTTGAAGCTCAAGCCGAATTTTACGGTCGATAATGAAAAAGCGATTTCGAATGCTCCTGCGGTGGACTTCGGCACTGCACCGCAAAATGAACCGCAAAATGAACCGCAATCAGCCAAATAAGCGTTCGCTATGGTGCGCGTGCCGGGCGTGGACAACGCTGTTTTTACTGTTCAGCGCAGCTTTTGCATGGCCGCAAAATTCCGATGGACTGTTGCCGGTGCCGCCATTGAGCGCGCATGTAGTCGATCTGAGCGGTACGCTCAGCAGCGAGCAACAGCAAGCGCTTGAGCAGCGCCTGAGCGAATTCGAAGCGCGCAAAGGTAGTCAGGTCGCCGTGTTGCTTGTGCCCGGCACGCAGCCGGAAGCGATTGAGCAATACGCGATTCGCGTAGCGGAGCAATGGAAGCTCGGGCGCAAGAAAATTGATGATGGCGCGATACTTGTCGTCGCTAAAAATGAACGCGCTCTACGCATCGAAGTCGGCTACGGTCTCGAAGGCGCGCTCAACGACGCGACAGCCAAGCGCATCATTGACGACATCATCGTGCCGTATTTCAGGCAGGGCGATTTTTATGGCGGCATCAACAGCGGCGTTGACGCCATGATGCGCGTCATAGATGGCGAACCCTTGCCTGCGCCAGTCAAGTCTGCAGCGAACCTGAATCCGGATAGCGCTGCGGGATTGTTGCCGTTGCTGTTTTTTGCGGCAGTCATCGTTGGCGGCATTTTGCGTTCCCTCTTCGGGCGCTTCGCTGGTGCAGTAGCTACCGGTGGCGTACTCGGGCTGGCCGCCTGGCTGCTGCTCGGCCTGGCTGCTGCTGCAATGGCGGCGCTAATCGGATTCGTGCTTACACTGGTTGGCGGGCGTATGGGCAGTGGCTGGCATGGCGGTGGTGGGACCTTTGGTGGTGGTCGTTCCGGAGGCGGTGGTTTTCAGGGTGGCGGCGGTGGCTTCGGCGGCGGCGGCGCATCGGGAAGGTGGTAGTCATGCTGGGTCGATTCATCCGTCATTTCCTTGCCAGCTACTGGCAGCTGCGGCAGCAGTTTCCAGTTAAAGTGCAGCAGGCCATTTCGCAAGCGATTACGCATTCCGAGTTGCAGCACGCTGCCGAAATACGTTTCGTGATTGAGGCTGCATTGAGTCCGCTGCAGTTGCTGCAGGGTGTCACGCCCCGCGAGCGCGCACTCGAGGTCTTTTCCGGGCAGCGCATCTGGGACACCGAGTGTAATAACGGCGTGCTGATTTATATATTGTTGGGCGACCACGCGATAGAAATCATTGCCGACCGCGGCATCCAGCGCTGCGTGCAAGAAGCCAACGCATGGCCACCGATCATTGAAAATCTGCAGCAAGCCTTCAAAATGCGCCAGTATCAGGCCGGCGCAGTTGCTGCCATTGATGCCGTGTCCCGCCAGTTGAGCAGCTATTTTCCCCGCAGTGGAAACGATCAAAACGAATTGCCGGATAACGTCAGTTTGTTGTGATATGTAATGCGTATGGCATTAAATGCCTTATGGATGCACAATTACGTTTTTTGCAAACGCAGGGTTTTGCCCTTTTTGCATTTAACTCACAAGTGAACAATGTCGATGACAGACGCTGCAGCAGAGTTGCATACTCCCTACCGGTTCGGGCGATTTTCCGTGCTCATGCACTGGCTGATTGCACTGCTGATTGTGGCGGCCTTCGTGCTCGGCACGATCATGGTCGACATTCAAGGCCTGACACCCACCAAGTTACGTTACTTCGCCTGGCATAAATGGCTGGGCGTGACGGTACTCGCGCTCGCTGCGGTGCGCTTGCTGTGGCGCCTTGCGCATCCGGCCCCGCCTTATGCGGAAACGATGCCGCGCTGGCAGCATAATGCATCACGCATCGTGCACGGCTTGCTGTATGTGCTGATGTTTGCCGTACCCCTGTCGGGTTATTTTTACAGTCTCGCTGCCGGCGTGCCGGTAGTCTATTTGACAGTGTTACCGTTGCCAGTGCTGATGGATGCTGATCCTGTCCTCAAGCCTGTGCTGCGCGAATTGCATGAGATGCTGGACTGGGTGCTGCTGGGTGTGGTGGCAGTGCACCTGCTGGCCGTGCTGAAGCACCGCCTGATTGACAAAGACAGTGTGCTTTCGCGCATGCTGCCCTGAATGTCGTTTTTGTCGTTTGCATTCGTTTGTATTCTTTAACAGGAAAAAAATGTTTCGCTCGTCTCGCTCGTGTCGTTTGGTCAAGTTGTCTTTGTTCACAGTTCTCGGCTTGGCCTCTGCTTTGGCCTCCTCGGCCGCAAATTTAAAAACGGACCTATCCAAGAGCGCAGTGTCGGCCGTCTTCAAACAATTCAATGTGCCGGTCGAAGCGAAGTTCAATAAATTCAGTGCCCAGATCAATTTTGAAAGCAGCAAGCCAGAAGCATCAAAGGCCAACGTCGAGATCGATATTGTCAGCTTTGATCTTGGTGATCCCGACTACAACAGCGAAGTGCAAAAGAAAGAATGGTTCAACGGCGCGCAGTTTCCCAAAGCGACTTTTGTGTCGAACAAGATAAAGCCGGTCGCTGCCGGCAAGCTTGATGTGACCGGCAAGCTGACGATCAAGGGAAGAACGATAGACATCATTTTTCCGATGACAGTGAAAAAAGAAGGTGCATTACAAGTTTTTGAAGGCAGTCTGCCGATCAAGCGGCTTGCCTTTAATATAGGTGAAGGAGACTGGCGAGACACCAGTCTGGTAGCCGACGATGTCGTGATCAAGTTTCGGGTCGCGGCAGCAGCACAATAGAATAAATAAACTTATACAAAATAGGAGTTTGCATGAAACTGACGAATCTGTTCGCTGCCGCACTGCTGTCGCTGTTCACTGTTACTGCTTCTGCACAAACTTATGAAATCCAGAATGCGCATACCTATCCGAGCTTTGAAGCCGATCACATGGGTCTGTCTTTCTGGCGCGGTAAATTCCTCAAGACAAGCGGCAAGATCACGCTCGATCGCGCGGCGAAAACCGGTACCGCCGATATTGTTATCGATGCCAGCTCCATCGATTTTGGCCATGCCAAGATGAATGAGCATGCGAAAGGCAAGGACATGTTCAATGTCGAAAAATTTCCGACCGTAAGCTACAAGAGTACGGCCTTGAAATTTGACGGCGACAAACTCGTCAGCATGGATGGCGAGATGACGATGCTGGGCGTGACCAAGCCCCTGAAGCTGACTGTCAATCACTTCAAATGCATGATGCATCCCGTGTTCAAGCGTGAGATATGCGGCGCCGACGCGTCCGCTACTTTTGATCGTGCCGATTACGGTTTGACGTATGGCATACCGCGCTTCTCTCCCGAGATCAAGCTGGCGATTCAGGTCGAGGCATTGAAGGCAGATTAAGATTCGTTCATGAAGAAGAAACGGGATCACGGCAAGTGCCGCGATCCCGTTTTCACATCCGGCATCCAAAACGTCAATGCATTTGGTCGGGCCGTAAATTCGACTGACTGCGCATTGCCTGCGTCGACACCATATTCGCTTCAAACGCCTGCATCTGCAACGCCAGCTCGCGCAAGTCCAGACTTGAATCGCGTACCGCAGGAAATAATTGCGATTCTTCTTCCTGTATATGTGCCATCACTGCGTCATGCAGTTGTTGCAGCAGATCGTCATAGTCCGGCGTGCCCGGGTCCAGGCTGCGCAGCTGCCTGACTAACTGGTCTGCTTCCTGATGCTCATCCAGGCAATGATCAACCAGCGCCGTATCGACTTCTTGCACGCGCGGATAAAAAACACTTTCTTCCAGCGCGCTATGAAGTTCCAGCGCCGTACAAATTTCCGGTCCGGCTTGTTGCTTGACCTGTTGATCGCGCGTAGACAAATAACGCTGCATGAGCTGTTTCATATATCGATGATCTTGCTCTAATCCTTGTGTAGGATCATCCATAGGAAAGCTGCCTTGGTTGCGTGCTTCGATTGTGTCTTGTGCCATCTTCGTCTCCAATGTCTTATCGTGCGACGCAGGGTCGCATGTTAACCATGGCGCAGTCTGCATGGATTTCAGGCCGCGTCTCCGGGATGCAGTTCGATACGGAATCGGTCGCAAAATTCCTGAAGCCTGCAAAGAACAAGGAGCGATCATGCAAATTCTTGGAATCCCGGGCAGTTTACGCACGAACTCTTTCAATGCAGCGGCTTTGCGTGCCTGCCAGCCGCTTTTGCCCTCCGGCGTCACGCTGGAAATCTTCGACATTGCTTCTATCCCGCTCTATAACGAGGACGTGTATCAGCTAGGATTTCCTGCTGCGGTGCAAATCTTTAGGGAAAAGATTGCTGCTGCCGATGCGCTGCTGATTGCAACGCCTGAGTACAATTATTCGATACCTGGTGTATTGAAGAATGCGATCGATTGGGCGTCGCGACCACCAAGCCAGCCATTTGACGGCAAGCCGATTGCATTAATGAGTGCTTCACCCGGTGCGCTTGGTGGCGCACGCAGTCAATATCATTTGCGGCAAGTGTTTATTTATTTAAACGGGATGATCCTGAACAGGCCCGAGGTGATGATTGCCGCTGCGCCGTCCAGATTCGACGCGGCGGGTAATCTCACGGATAGCGCCACACGCGACCATTTGGTAAAAATGCTGACGGCGCTGGTGGAATGGGCGGGACGGCTGGTGAAGAAATGACGAAAGCGCGGAGCGTTTCTGGTAGGAGCAGTACAGATCGGGGATTATCCTCCCCGAACAAATCCGTGCATCAACGACGGCGGCGTTGCGGGCCGGCTGGACCGCGACCTTCGATATGACGGAAGGTGATGCGACCTTTGCTCAGATCATAAGGAGACAGTTCAAGCGAGACTTTGTCGCCAGCCAGAATGCGGATGTGGTTCTTGCGCATTTTGCCGCCGCTGTAAGCGATCAGGTTATGGCCGTTTTCGAGCGTGACGCGATAGCGCGAGTCAGGCAGCACTTCATCCACGACGCCTTCCATTTCAATCAGATCTTCTTTGGACATATCGCCAACTTTCCTAAAAACAAATCAAGGGGGCGAAGGTCAAGAGGGCTGGGCAATGAAGGGAAAAAGTCCGCGCAGGGGCGGGAGCTGGACCAGACAAATACAGGGCTACTTGAAATTCGCAACCCAGAATCATGGCCGAAACCGCCTTTTTTGGCAATCAAAATCTGTTTTTGGCCGGGAAGTCAGTGTCGAATTGGCTTATTTCTGGCAACAATGAATTCCGATTTGGGTTGTTTATCTCAATTCAAAGTTTGTATAAAGTGCCCATATCCTTAGTCGTTCATAGATTCCGGAGTCATCATGTCCAAGGCCCCTGTTTTTTTCATCTCCCACGGTGCGCCCACTTTCGCACTGGAGCCGGGCTTGCTCGGTCCGCAACTGGCTGCATTAGGCCGGCAATTAACGGAAATTAAAGCTGTGCTGGTCGTGTCACCGCACTGGCAGACCGGCAGCGTGCGCGTCATGAACAGCGCCGCGCCCAAGACCGTTCATGATTTCGGCGGCTTTCCTGCGCCTTTGTATGCATTGCAGTATCCGGCTGCCGGTGAGCCGCAGCGCGCCGCAGAGGCAGCAAAGCTGTTGGCCGATGCCGGCTTTCCTGTTGCCTTTGATGCGCAGCGTGGTCTGGACCATGGCGCCTGGGTGCCGCTGATGCATCTGCTGCCAGACGCGAAAGTGCCGGTGTTTCAGGTATCAATGCCGCTGGCGCTCGATACCGCCGGCGCGTTGCGCCTCGGGCAGGCACTGGCGCCGCTGCGCGAGCAGGGCGTGCTGATCCTGGGCTCGGGCAGCATGACGCATAACTTGTATGAGATTGATCGCAGCGGTGCCAGTCAGGCACCCTATGCGCTTGAGTTCAGCAACTGGGTTCGGAACGCTGTTACCGCTAACGAGTTAGCTAGCCTGGTGAACTATCGGCAGGCCGCGCCGCATGCCGAGCGTGCACATCCTACGGAAGAGCATTTCCTGCCATTGCTGGTGGCGTTGGGTGCGCATGATGCCACTGAAGCGGTGCAGCTGATTGATGGTGGTATTACTTATGGGGTGTTGTCGATGGAATCGTACGCTTGGGGTTTGCATTGAAAGACGCTGGGGCCCAGTGTCTTTCGTCATTCAACAAAACAGTAACGTCAAAACGCCTGCGCCATCAGCTGCGCAAGCGTCACGGTATCAAGCGCCTTCGCATGCGTGCTGACCAATATCACAGGCGGCGCAACGCCTGCCTCGAGCGCTTCTTTCCAGCGCAAAGCGCATAGACACCAGCGGTCACCAGCCTTGAGCCCGGCAAAGCGGTATTCAGGTCGTGGCGTGATCAGGTCATTGCCTCTTCGAAGAGAGAACTGCAGAAACGCATCCGTCATGCGCGCACAGATCACATGCGTGCCGGTGTCCTGTGCGTTCGTCTGGCAGCAGCCATCACGGAAAAATCCTGTCAGCGGGTCATAAGAGCAGGCCACCAGTTCGGTGCCTAATACATTCAGGGTCGTCATGCCATGATGGTCAGGTCAGCGCAGGAAGATGTCAAGTTTGAACCCGGTTTCATGCCGTGCCCTCACCCGATGTGAAATAAAAACTTACAATAGTTCACTGTTCAAGCGTCGCGTAGTCGCTGCACAGCCGCCGATCAGGAGAATCCAGTTTGAAAATAGCAAAAATAAAATGCCTGGTTTTTTATCTGTCTTTTGTCCTTTGTGCTGCAATGGAGTCATACAATGCAGCGGCCGCAGAGATCATTCATATCGCTACCGGAGAGGTGCTGTCACCCCAAACGCTGGCTGGCATCTTGCGCAGCAGCGAAATCGTGCTGCTTGGCGAGTTGCATGACAATCCAAGCCATCATCAAGCCAGAGGCGCGTTGATCGCGGCGCTGGCTCGCCCTGGAATGACTATCGTTGCCGAACATCTGCCAGTGGGCAGTCGCGTTGTCTTTACTGATGCGACCTTGCCTGCGCTGGAAGCGGCCGGATTCAATGCAAGCTCCTGGGGATGGCCCTTGCATGCACCTCTGTTTGACGCGATAAGACTAGCGGGCTTGCCGCTCGTTGGCGGCAATCTGGCAAAGGGAATGTCAAAGGAAATTGTGAAAAACCGCCAGCAAGCTTTTACGCCCGAGGTTGCGGAAATTTTCAAGGCGGCTCCTTTGTCTGAGGCTGCCCGCAACAAACTTGATCAGGACTTGACCGACGGGCATTGTGGCCAACTGCCGCAACGTTATCTGGAGCCTATGCAGTTGGCGCAGCGCGCTGCTGATATTTCTATGGCTGTGACGTTAAAAGATAATAAGCCAGCCGTACTGGTCGCCGGTAACGGCCATGTGCGTAAAGACTATGGCGTGCCGCAAGTGCTGGTTGCAGTTGCGCCAACGCTGACAGTGACGACTGTCGGTTTTTATGAGCGCACCGCAGCTTTGGCAGAGATGCTGCCTGCGCTCGCTGGCAGATACGATTATGTCTGGTTTACCGATGCAATTGAACGTCCCGATCCTTGTGAAAACTTCAAACTAAAAAAATAGAAAGAGACACCCCATGTTCAAATCTTTTTTCTTTTCCCGACAACTCGCTCTGTGGGCCTGGCTGGGTGCGGCCGTGATTTTTGGCGGCACCTGGTATCAGGTACAGATTGATGTCGCCATTAATGACTGGTTCGGCGGCTTCTACGATCTGGTGCAAAAAGCATTGAGCAAGCCGGGCGCGGTGACCTTGCCGGAATTTTTTAGTTTCCTGATGAGCTTTGGCCGACTTGCCGGTACCTATGTGCTGGTGGCCGTGCTGCTGACGTTTTTTACCAAACACTGGGTATTTCGCTGGCGTCAGGCGATGAATGATTTTTACATGTCGCATTGGCAAAAGCTGCGTCATATCGAAGGGTCGAGCCAGCGCGTGCAGGAAGATACCAAGCGTTTCGCAAACATTATGGAATCGCTGGGCGCAAACATGCTCGATTCCGTGATGACCCTGGTTGCTTTCCTGCCTATTCTGTGGACGTTGTCGGAAAAAATCGGTGAAGTCCCGTTTTTGGGCGCTGTCGACCATGCGTTAGTTTATGTGGCGGTATTGTTTGCGTTACTGGGCACGGTGGTGCTGGCTTTTGTTGGTATCAAGCTGCCGGGACTGGAATTCAACAACCAGAGAGTCGAAGCAGCGTATCGCAAGGAACTGGTGCTGGCAGAAGACGATCACCTGCGCGGATCAGAATCCGTGGTCCAGGATTTATTCTCTCAAGTGCGGAAAAATTATTTCCGCCTGTTTTTCCACTACATGTATTTTGATGTTGCCAAATTCACTTATCTGCAATTCGGCGTGCTGGTGCCCTACATCGCACTCGGCCCGACAGTCGTCGCCGGTGCCATCACACTTGGCGTGATGCAGCAGATCGTACGTGCTTTTGGCCGGGTCGAAATGTCATTTCAATTTCTGGTGCGCAGCTGGGGAACTATTGTCGAGCTTATTTCTGTCTACAAACGGCTGCGTGCGTTTGAATCCGAAATTAAGGGTGCGCCAAAGCTGGTGGTGCCGGAAGCAGCAGGAACATAAATGTCTTCCCGGAATACGCTGCGCCTGAATCCGAAAAAACTCTTGCGCAGCAAGTGGACAGCGGCGCAGCCACGCAACAAGGAAAAGCATTTTATCGTGACCAAAGTAGTCGAACCGGAGACGCCCTTGCATGCCATAGAGAGCATAGAACTGGAAGCGCTGCATTCGCGGCGGGTATTGGTATTGCCGTGGCTTGAGTTGTCTGATCGCAGCAAGTGGTTGCAGGGGTGGCTGTGATAGCGAACAGCTTGAAACCGGATTCTCCCCTGCAAATTGCCGTGATCGGCGCAGGCATGGCCGGCCTTTCTTGCGCTACACATCTGCAGCAGCATGGCATGCTGGTTACCGTATTTGAAAAAAGCCGCGGCGTAGCAGGACGCATGAGCACGCGCCGTGTTGATGACTGGCAGTGTGACCATGGTGCGCAATACTTTACGGCGAACGACCCCGCGTTTCGTGTGGCGCTCGCGCAATGGCAGCAAGCCGGTGTTGCGCAATTATGGTCGCCGCGCTTGCAGGTTATCGGAGACAGAGTAAACAATCCGGCAAGCAGACCCGACCCGAGCGTCGAACGTTTTGTCGGCGTGCCACGCATGACCGCACCGGCTCGCTTGATGGCCGAGAGTCTGCAGGTGGAAACGCAATGTACGGTGCGCGCTTTACAACAGGATGCGTCAGGCTGGCAATTGCAATCGGAAGAACATGGCTGGCATACGCAGCGCTTCGATGTCGTGCTGCTCGCGGTACCGGCACCGCAGGCACTGCCACTGGTCCGGCCGCATGTTCCCGACCTGGCAGAGCTCGCTGAAAGCGCGACCATGCAGGCAAGCTGGGCGCTGATGCTGCAGTATGCCGCGCCACTGTCCCTGCCGTTTGATGCCGCGTTCGTCAATCAAGGGCCGTTGCGCTGGATTGCGCGCGATAACAGCAAACCGGGCCGTGGATCACAAGAGACTTGGCTGCTGCACGCGAGCGCGGAATGGAGTCAGACACATCTGGAACAGGATGCGGAGAGCGTTGCCAAAGAACTGCTCGCGGCTTTTGCCGAACTCGGTGCACCTGCTCCACAGACTTGGCTGGCTCACCGCTGGCGCTACGCCAATACCGGACCGGCAATGCAACAAGCTTGTGCGTGGTCAACCGAACATGCTTTGGGTCTGTGCGGCGACTGGCTCCATGGTGGCAAAGTGGAGGGCGCGTGGTTGAGCGGCAGGAAACTTGCCGGCAAGGTCATGCAGGCATACGCGCCGATTGATTAAATACGGAATGAAAGATGGGGGAACAGATGACGTATGAAGAATACCTGGATGAAGTCACGACACTGATGACAGAAATTTATGACCTGTCAGACGAAGACGCGATCAAGCATGTGATGCGCGCGCAGGCCGCTGATTTTTTTACGCGGCATGATGATGATCCCGCCATGCGCACACTGGAACGCGCCGAGGCAGATGCAAAAACTATTTTCGAACAAAAAAACAAATCCCGCCCTCACACTCCGCCCAAACGCAGCGCACCGCAAAAGAAGTAATGGCAAACAGGGGCTGCCACATTTTGTAAGGTCTGCCCCTGCGCAAAAAAATTATTGACGCTTCGATGCCTCTTTTTTGATTTTTTTGGCTTCTTTCTTTTCCTTAGGCGTCTTCAACGGTTCTTTCTTAACCGCTTTTTTACTGTCCTGGCTTTTGCTCATGATGCTGGCTCCTTCGGTTAAATTTTAATGACGAATTTATTATAGGCCTGCACGCATAGCATCAGCAATGTTGAATATCGTGAGCAATTCAGCCGGGAGATTGTCAAAGCAGGAGATTGCCAATTTTTGCTTGGCAGATACGGAGCGTGTGCGATGAATAATCCCAAGGCAGCATCGCTTCATCGGTTCAAGCCGGTACAGATAATCGGCGTGGCAAGCGGCCATGGCGCGCAGGACCGGGGTTGCGCGTCCGGGCCGGAGGTTTTGTGCGAAGGCGGATTGGCTGCCCAATTGGCAGGGCGCGGCATGGATGTGCATTGGCGTGCCATGCTGCAGCCGCAAGCAGGTGATGAGCTTAGCGTCGTCAGCGCCATCTGTACAAAATTGGCCGGGCAAGTCAGCGCTGTTATAAAAGAGGGGGGCTTTCCACTGGTGCTGGGCGGCGACCATTCATGCGCAATCGGCACCTGGAAAGGCGTGGCACAGACGCTCAGCACGACTGAGCCGATCGGGCTGATATGGATTGATGCTCACATGGATGCGCACACTGTTCATACCTCACCCAGCGGTGCCTTGCACGGCATGCCGCTGGCTTGCCTGTTAGGTCATGGCGCACCCGAGCTCACCGGCATTGGCGGCGGCGTCAGTCTCGACCCGCGCCGTGTTTGTCTTATTGGGGTGCGCAGCTTCGAGGCCGGCGAAGAAGCGCTGCTGGCTGCACTGGGCGTGCGTATTTTTCATATGGATGAAGTGGCAGAGCGCGGACTCGATGCCGTTATGCGCGACGCGCTACGCATTGCGCAGACCGGCACGGTCGGCTTTGGCATCACTATCGATTTGGACGCGTTGGATCCGGACGAAACGCCGGCGGTTGGCTCACCCGTGGCAGGTGGTATTCGGCAAGCCGCTTTACTTGAAGCGCTGATGCTGCTTGGCGCACATCCGGCACTGTTGGCCATTGAACTCGTCGAATACAACCCCTCGCACGATAATCAGACTGGCATATTGCCTTTCGTGACCGAATTGGTGGTGACCCTGATCAAACGGCATTCAGTGCAGTCGAGCCCTTGAGCTGTAAACGCGCGATCTGTGCGTGGCATGAATCACTGATTTATTTGCACTATAAAAGCGAATAAATGTGTTGTCGCGTATGGACGGATTCAACTTGCTTACAACGCTGATGTACTAGTTAATCCAAACGTTATTGATTTCATTAATGTCTGCTGATAGAACATGCATTGTCATTTGATTAATTAAGTGGCACGGGATGTTCGGTCAATAGCAGCATTTGAAATCTAATAATGAGGAGAGACCCACTATGAAAGTCTTCAGGCTACTTTGGCTAGGTGCACTAGCCACCAGCATGCTCGCAGATACCGTCGTTGCAAACGATGAATTAGCCAAGCTGAGCGCGAATCCCGCAAACTGGGCCATGCAGGCAGGCGACTTTGCCAATCATCGATACAGCGAGCTAAGTCAGATTAATAAATCAAATGTCAAAAAGCTGAAGGTTGCCTGGATGATGTCTACGGGTGTATTGCGTGGACACGAAGGGTCGCCTCTGGTCATTGGCAATATGATGTATTTGCATAGCGCTTTCCCGAACAAGGTATTCGCAGTAGATGTGGCTACGCAAGAGATTAAATGGAAATTTGAGCCTAAACAGGATACCTCCGTCATCGCACAAATGTGCTGCGACACAGTCAATCGCGGACTAGCCTATGCGGACGGTAAAGTCATTCTCCAACAGGCAGACAGCATGCTGGTGGCGCTGGATGCCAATACTGGCAAAGTTGTTTGGAAAGTGAAAAACGGTGATTCGAAACTGGGTGCCGTCAACACCAACGCGCCACATATTTTTGGCGATAAAGTTATTACGGGCATATCTGGGGGTGAGTGGGGCGTGCGCGGCTATATCAGTGCCTACAAACTCTCTGACGGCAAACTGGTCTGGCGTGGGTACAGTGTGGGTCCCGATGAGGAAATGCTGATTGATCCCAATGTCACTACTACTTGGGCCGATGGCAAAGTCACCCCGGTCGGTAAAGACTCTTCCCTGAAAACCTGGAAAGCAGACCAGTGGAAAATAGGTGGCGGCACGACTTGGGGATGGTACAGCTGGGACAAGGCCAGTAACCTTCTTTACTACGGCAGTGGTAATCCTTCAACCTGGAATCCTGCGCAGCGCCCTGGCGACAACAAATGGTCAATGGCGATTTGGGCGCGCGACCTCGACACCGGCAAAGTTAAATGGGTTTATCAAATGACGCCATTTGACCAGTGGGATTTCGACGGCATCAACGAAATGATCCTGGCCGATATCAAGCACAAGGGACAGATGCGCAAGGCTTTGGTGCACTTCGACCGCAACGGCTTTGGTTACACGCTGGATCGCGTAACGGGTGAATTGCTGGTGGCCGAGAAATTCGACCCCGCAGTCAACTGGGCCACGCACGTCGACATGAAATCCGGCCGTCCGCAAGTTGATCCACGCTATTCGACTGCTCTCAATGGCCCTGATGTTGATACCAAAGGTGTCTGTCCAGCCGCCCTGGGTTCCAAAGACCAGCAACCTGCATCCTTCAACCCCAAGACCGGCTTGTTTTATGTGCCGACCAATCATGTCTGCATGAACTATGAACCGTTCAAAGTTGATTATGTTGCCGGCCAGCCGTATGTTGGCGCCACGCTGTCTATGTTCCCTGCACCGAAAAGCCATGGCGGCATGGGTAATTTCATTGCATGGGATGCTGGCACCGGTAAGATCGTCTGGTCCAAGCCAGAGAAATTTTCTGTCTGGTCTGGCGCACTGTCAACGGCAGGTGACGTCGTGTTCTATGGCACGCTGGAAGGCTACCTGAAGGCCGTAGACCTAAACGGCAAGGAGCTTTTCAAGTTCAAGACGCCGTCCGGCATCATTGGCAACGTATTTACCTATATGCATGCGGGTAAACAGTATGTCGGTGTCTTCTCTGGCATCGGTGGCTGGGCTGGAATCGGTATGGCAGCTGGTCTTGAAAAAGATAGCGATGGCCTCGGCGCTGTGGGTGGCTACAAAGAGTTGAAAAACTACACCGATCTCGGTGGAACACTGACGGTTTTTACTCTGGAATAAAACGACGCTGTTCAAGGCTCAGGTATCCCGGTCTTCCGGGATACCTATCTTCAGCAAGCTCATTTTTTCGGAGAGCCATGCCGTGAAAGTTCACCCATTTTTTATCATTGCCTTGTTGCTTGCAAGTGCTGTGCAAGCAGGCGAAATCAAGAACGAGCTCTACACAGTTGTCGACGGTACGAAAGTTGACGGCAATACCCTCACCGGATTTCGTACCTGGCGTGCTGCTGCCTGCGACCGTTGCCATGGTGCCAATCAGGAAGGTTTGGTGGGACCATCGCTGCTGGAAAGCCTGAAGAGAATCAGTCGCGAAGAATTCATCCATACGGTGACGGACGGGCGTCTGGATAAAGGCATGCCGACATTCAAAGAGAACAAGCAGGTGACTGACAATATCGAGCAACTGTATCGCTACCTGAAGGGGCGCTCGAATGGCGACATTGTCAGGGCTAAGGTCGAGAGTATCGATTGATCCATCCATAAAAAATACAAAGAGGAATTGTCATGGAGCGATGCCATCCACTGAAACTATTTTTATTCTTGCTGTTATCGACATCATTTTTCGCCGGCCATGTTGCTGTTGCTGGCGAACAGTTCATGCCGGATGGGGTGCTGAGGGTCTGCAGTGACCCGAATAATCTGCCGTTCTCCAATAAAAAAGGAGAGGGCTTTGAGAATAAAATTGCTGAGCTGTTTGCGCAGAGGCTGGGATGGAAACTGGAGTACATTTACTTCCCACAAAGGATGGGCTTCATTCGCAATACCTTGCGTTTCAAATTGCCCGGCGAGCGCTTCAGCTGCGATCTGGTGATGGGTATTCCTGCCGACTATGATCAGGCCTCACCGACCAGGCCTTACTTCCATTCTGCGTATGCGATCGTGGTGTCAAATGAAAAGGCCACGGCCGGTATCAGCAGTGAAGCGGAGTTCCTTGCGCTGCCAAAACCTGCGCTCGAATCGATGAAAATTGGCGTGCAAGTACAGTCACCTGCCGCATTGTGGCTAATGCAAAACGGGCTGCTGGAGCAAGCCGTGGCCTATCCCATGCTGAACGCCGACCCTGAATATTATGCGGGCCAGATTGTCGAGCGTGATCTGGCCGGCGGCAAAATAGATGCTGTTTTGTTGTGGGGGCCTATCGCCGGATTTTTTTCAGGCCGGGTTAACTCAAAACCACTGGCCGTGATTCCTCTGCATTCCGTCATTGGCAATCAACTTGATTTCGGCATTGCGATGGGCGTGCGCCAGGAAGATAAAGCATGGAAGGAAAAGGTACAAACACTGATTGATGACAATCAGGCAGAGATACGCAATATCCTCACTCAATATCATGTGCCGCTAAGGGATCAGCCGCAAACACAGCATCTGACACTGACCGATTCCATGCAAAATAAAAAATAAGAAAATGAGGCTTATTATGATCCGGCGAATGATGATCTCCACCTTATTGATGGCCGGCTGCGTCATTGCGCAGGCGAGTCATGCACAAATCATCGACTACCCGACTCTGGATCGCATTCTCTTCATCGAAGAATGCATACAAGCGCATCCGGAAAGACTGCGGCAGGAAATGGTCTATAAATGCTCGTGCATGCTTGATAGTCTGGCCGGGGAGATTCCGTATTCGGACTATACCGATGTCGCCACTGCCGCCCACGCGTCATCCATTGCAGGCGAGCGTGGCAGCGCGCTGCGCGGAGACGATGTGCTGGCATTGGCGAAGCGCTACCGTGCTGCGGTGGCCAAGGCCGCTAAGGCCTGTCTGATGACACCCTGATTGCTGCAGAGTCGTTCGAAAGAAGATCCTGAAAGCCAGATCTGCTGTTCGAGCTTTGCGGTGCCAGCATACGCAAGCCTGAGTTCGCTGCTTATTTTTTGAGCGCGTCGCGAATTTCTCGTAGCAGCACAATGTCCTCTTGTATCGGCGGTGGCATAACAGTTGCCACTTCCGGTTCTGCAATTTTCAACCGGTTAATCTGCTTGACCATCATGAAAATCACAAAAGCAAGGATCAGGAAATTCAGTGCCACGGAGAGAAAATTGCCGTAAGCAAGGACAGGCACACCCGCTTTTTTCAATTCGGACAGAGTGCGCACTGTCCCGGCTGGCACATCGCCGAGCAAAATAAATAAATTCGAAAAATCCAGATTGCCAGCCAGCTTGCCGACGACGGGCATGATGATGTCCTCTACCAGCGAGCTGACGATCTTGCCGAAAGCGCCACCTATTATCACGCCCACTGCCAGATCAATGACGTTGCCCTTGATGGCGAATTGCTTGAATTCCGCTATGACGTTCATTTGAGTAGCCCTTTCTTTTTTGGGAGTGCAATCTCCCCGTAGCATAAGGCATTCACTGCCCCCTTATGGCTTTAGCGAGCTTGTCTGATGAGTTTGGAATGTATTTATTTTGTGGTGAATCCTCTACGCAATCAGTGCCTTTGCCGGCAAACCTCTATTGCCACGAATTTTTCAAGTATTGGACGGCTTATGAAAAATAACAGGCCGGGAGCAATCATGTCACTAGCGCAACGGCGCTGCAGTACTGCATTTGAATCGTGTTTGTTTTGTTGCGCTGATCGTGTACCAAGTCACATGAACAAGTCCATCGAAAAGTCGGATGACTGATTAATTTTGGTGATGGTCAGTATGTCGTTTTGCAGTTCTGTTTCTTTCAGATGATTAATCAGGGAAGTGCGACTGCGTGATCCCCAAATGATAAGTGGTGCTGGAACCTTGCGCCAGAAAATCATGATTTAACGTATTGCCAAGCCGGCATGCTCAGGCCTAGAGTCAGGCCACTGAATACTTTTAATAAAACATTAGCCCGGCTTATAGCTTTCGCATCCAGCCTCGCTACCTGCATTGACCTGCTGTCAGCAGTCACTCTCTTCATGAAAATACTTCCAAAATTAGCCCTCACCGTACTGTTTGCTGGTACGGGCCTGATGGCTCATGCGGCCCCCGTCGCATGGCAAGATAGTCTTGAACCGTTACCGTCCCCCGAATGGAATCGCGAGCGCGCCGCCCACTTGCTTGAGCGTGCCGGCTTCGGCGGCACACCGGCCGAAGTGTCGCGACTAGCGGCGATGTCGCCGAAACAAGCGGTGCGTTCGCTGGTGTATTACCAGTCGATCCGCAATCCGCTGCCGCCCTTTGAAGATTCCGGTGCATTTGACCCGGGTCTTGAGCCGTTCGCACCTTCGCGACCGGCCGCAACCGACCTGGCGAAGGCAACTGGTGAGGCGCTTGGTGTGAAGGCCAAGCCTGCCGGCAACCGCAAGCTACAGCAGGTCGCCGATCGCTTCCTTTACTGGAAGCGCGTGACCAAACTCGAGACGGAGCGTATCGGCTACTGGTGGGCCAATCGCATGGTAGCGACCAAGCGCCCGCTGGAAGAGAAGATGGCGCTTTTCTGGCATGGCCATTTCGCGACCGGCGATGAGAAGGTGCAGGATTACCGCAAGATGTTGAAGCAGAACGAACTGTTGCGCGCGAAAGCGACCGGCAATTTCCGTGATCTGCTGATCTCGGTGTCGCAAGATCCGGCGATGCTGGCGTCGCTCGATGCCGGCGTGAACGTGAAGGGCGCGCCGAACGAGAACTTCGCGCGCGAGATCATGGAGCTGTTCACGATGGGTGTCGGCAATTACACCGAAAAAGACATTCAGGAAGCGGCGCGCGCATTCACCGGCTGGAATTATAAGGGCCTCAAGTATGTCGTGAACCCGCAGCAGCATGACGATGGCGTCAAGACGGTGCTGGGCAACAGCGGCAATTTTGACGGCGTTCAAGTGATCGACATCATCCTTGCCAAGCAGGTGACTTCGGAATACATCGCGTCTAAGCTGTATCGCTATTTTGTGCGTGAAGACGTGACGCCGGCAATGCGCGTGAAGCTTGGCAAGCTGCTTCGCGACAAAAAATTCGAGGTCGCCCCTTTCCTCGAAGCGGTATTCGAGTCGCGTGACTTCTACAGCGATGCATCGGTCGGCACGCGCATCAAGCCGCCGGTGGAGCTGACAGTTTCAACTTATCGCAAGCTGGGCTTGACGGAAGTGCCGGGCATTCCGGACTTCAACGTGCTGACCGAATCGATGGGACAAAAATTGTTGAATCCGCCGAATGTGGCTGGCTGGACCAGCGGAAAAAGCTGGATCACGCCTGGTCTTCTGCTCGTGCGTGGCAACTTCGTCTATGACACCGTTTTCCCTTCAGTGAATTTCGTCGCGCCTGATCGTGTCGCCGACGATCGCTACGGCATCGCGCCAGTCGCCGAGAAAGTCGCTATGGGCATGGACGTCACGACTGCGACCAAGCCTGTCTACAAAGAAGTAACATCGATGTCGATGCAGAACGACCGCGACGAAGATTTCAATACGCGCCTCGCCAGCTATCACGCGTGGCGCAAGGCGATTGAGAAGGTGAAGGCGATACCGCGCATGCCGGCACGCATAGACCTGTCACAGATGGTGCGCAACGCTGGATGCGTGAGTGCGCAGCAGGCAGTTGATCATCTGCTGATGCGCTTCCTGTCGGTGCCGGTCGATGCGGAAACACGCATGAAGATCGGCGCACTGCTCGAATCCGATCTTGGCACTGCCGACTTGAAACATGCTGACAGCTATATGGAGGATGCGTTGCGCAATGCGCTGCACGTGATCCTGTCGCTGCCTGCCTACCAGCTGGGATGAAGACTATGGAACACACACATATCAACGCAACGCGTCGCGACCTGTTGAAGACGCTTGGCGCACTCGGCATCACCGCCGGCTTGCCGCTGTCGCCGGCGCTGGCCGCGGCCAGCAACGACAAACGCATTCTCGTCGTAGTCGAAATGTCAGGCGCGAACGATGGACTGAACACGCTGGTGCCCTACGCGGACGATGAATACTATCGTCTGCGTCCGCGCATCGGCCTGCCCGCCAACAAGGTGCGCAAGATTGACGACCACTATGGATTCAATCCCGGCATGCTGGGTTTCGAGCGGCTGTACAAAGATGGGAAGATGGCGATCGTGCACGGTTGCGGCTATCCGCAGCAGTCGCTGTCGCATTTTCAGTCTATGGCTTACTGGCACACCGGTGTGCCGAACGGCGGCGAACGCTTCGGCTGGCTGGGCCGGGTCGCAGATGCGATCGATCCTAAGCTGACGCCCAACTTCCTGATCAACATCGACGAGCGCCAGTCACTCGCCGTGCAGTCCGAACACCATGTGCCGGTGGTGTTCGACGATCCCGAACGCTTCGCGCGCAAAGGCTTGCTGCAGAGTCGCTCTCTGCTCGACAATCCGGCTGCTGCTGACGGGCATAATGCGTCGCGCAAGTATCTTGACGACGTCGCCGCGAGCGCGCGCGAAGCATCGAAGCTGGTGAGTGCCGCGTGGAACGGTTACAAGACGCCGGTTGACTACGGCATCCAAGCACTTGATTTGAACAAGGTCGCCGCGATCATCAATGCAGGACTGCCAAGCCAGCTATTCCACGTTGCGTTTCGCCACAATGCTTTCGATACGCATGTGCAGCAGAACGAGCAGCATGGCCGCCTGCTGTCCTATGCGTCGGATGCGATTGCCGGTTTCATGAAAGACATGGAGCGTATCGGCCGCGCCGATGATGTGACCTTGATGGTGTTTTCCGAATTCGGTCGCCGCGCCGCCGAGAACACGAGTTTGGGCACCGACCATGGCACTGCGAACCACATGTATGTAATCGGCAAACCGGTGAAAGGCGGCCACTACGGCGACGCGCCGTCGCTGACCAATCTCGACGAAGGCGGCAACTTGAAATTCACGACCGATTTCAGGCGTGTGTACGCGAGCCTGATCGAAGGCTGGCTGAAGCATGACAGCAAGTCGCTGCTGGGTGGAGATTTCAAGACCTTTCCGCTCTTTGGTTGATTTTTTGCTTAGCTACTGGCTCGCAAGTGCCGCTTGAGTCGAAACTTAAGATTGGTAGTGGCATGTTCATGTTTGACGTGCCGAATTCAGCGGCATGAACGGTCGTGAACAACAGGTGGACAGGCTAGGCTTGGGGGGGAATCCAGAGCTTACGGGAATCTCCCGATCTTCGCGCTTGCAAGCGTGAATCCGCTCGCAGGCACGCCGCATGCGGCGTGAATTCCCTGCTTGCTCCTCGTCCCGCCAATTCAATTCTCACAAACTGCGATCAAAAATTAACAAGCCACCCGAAAAACTGGGTGGCTTGTTAATTTTTGGTGGTGAGGACGAACCCGGAATCTAATTTGGTCTCAAAGCGCATATGTAATCGTTATGGGTGATAAGGAAGGATTCGTGTGATTGGTCCCGTAGCTCAGAGCTTTATTAAACATAATTTAGGTTGAATTGATCATCTCTAATGCGGTTCATTGTGATCTTCCGGAAGATACGTGGTCAAATCTATGCAGTGATGCAGTAATCGAAGGACATTGATGATGTGCCCATCCGAAACGGAGAAGGTCACGAAATGGCGTCCTTTTCTGCCTTGCCGTGCCACATGTAAGGTGCGAATCCCCGTACCAATATCGTCCCGTACTTTGGCTCCCAAAATATCTGGACCGTGATGCAAAGCCTCAATTGCAAGCGCGATGGTTTCAGCGTAGTGCTCGGCTTGCCGCGTACCGAAATTCTCAACCGTCCATCGGGTGATATCGAGCAAATCTTTTTCGGCTTGATCTGCCAGGCGAATATGCCAAGCCAAGCTCATCTGCCAGAAATCGCTTTGTCAGTGATGGATTTCAGGTGAGCCCGCAGCGACTCTTTTTTCTCAAAAGCCTTGAATTTTCCGGCTGCGATGTCTTCGACGCCAACCTTCACGGCGGACCGAAGTGCCTCAAGACGATAAGCATCTTCGGCCTCGCGTTGCTCGACGAGGCGAAGACCCTCTCGAAGAACCTCGCTAGCATTTTGATAACGGCCGCTGGCAACCAGGTGCTCGACCAGCGAGGCTTGATGATCGGTTAGTACAACATTGCGTGTGGGCATACTGAGCTCTCGAAAGCTTGATTGGCATAATATGCCAATAATTCAGATGAAAGTCAATTTAGCATCCCATTGGTGTGCTCGATGGTTGACCATGTGCACCCTATCAAATCGATAAAAAAAACCGATCGATTCTTCCGCACGTAAGTTGTTGATTTTATTGAGTCGATTACGCCTGCCTTCCGGACTCTGGGGTATTGCTTCTCGCAAGAGCGCTAGAGAGAATGTGCCGGAAAGAGAGCTAGGCGCCTAGGCGCGTGATGGCTGGCATAACAACCTCCTTTATGTCGGGAAAAGTCTTGCGCGACACCATTAATGTCGCGATAATATTTTCGCGACACTTTGACGTGCTTAGTGTCGCTATTCAACGAATGCGCGACAGGAGAGACCATGGCCAGACTTATCCCGACAGACACCTATGACGAGGTGATTGAAGCCATTGCTCGCTTTCCTGGCGGCGCCAGCATCGAGCAGATTGAAGAAACGCTGACGGCGCCGCCTAACCGTCGAACACTGCAGCGCTGGCTCAACAGCCTGATTGCTCAGGAGCGAGTCCGTCGTGAGGGTCAAGGTCGCGCGATCAAATATCTTCGCGACAAGGTGGTGAGCGCGCAGGTCAATATCGTCGCAAAGGCAACCGTAAGCGCTCACGCTGAAATCCTGATCCCCATGTCGCCAGAAGCGAAAGAGGTCGAGCAGCAGGTGCGACGCCCCTTGATGCTGCGCAAGCCAGTAGGCTACAACCGGGCATTTCTAGATAACTACCGACCTAATGAAACCTTTTACCTCAGCCAAGCAATTCGAGACGAACTGCTGTCAAAGGGACAAGCCGTCAGCAGCAATGAACCGGCAGGAACCTACGCCCGCCAGCTGGCCCATCGACTACTGATCGACCTGTCATGGAACTCCAGTCGGCTGGAGGGCAACACCTATTCCCTGCTGGAAACAGAACGATTGATTTCGGCTGGCGAGGCCGCATCCGGCAAGGATGCACTCGAGGCGCAGATGATTCTGAATCACAAGGAAGCCATTGAGTTCTTGATCGATTCAGCCGGGGAGATTGGCTTCAACCGCTATACCCTGCTTAACCTGCACGCCCTGCTGTCAGACAACTTGCTGGACGATCCCACCGCCAGTGGTCGCTTGCGCACCATCGCTGTTGGCATTGGCCAAACTACCTTCTTGCCGTTGGAAGGGCCGCAACGGATCGAGGAATGTTTCCAACAGGTACTGGATACGGCCGCTGCCATACGAGACCCCTTCGAACAGGCGTTTTTTGCGATGGTGCATTTGCCGTATTTGCAGCCTTTTGAGGACGTCAACAAACGGGTATCACGCCTGGCCGCCAACATTCCGCTGATTCAACGCAATCTGTGCCCACTGTCCTTTGTCGATGTGTCGCAGAGCACCTACATCAGCGCCATGCTGGGCATTTATGAAGCCAACCGAGTTGAGCTTTTGCGCGATGTGTTCGTCTGGGCCTACAAACGTTCCTGCGCGCGCTATTCCGCTGTGCGCCAGTCGTTAGGCGACCCTGACCCCTTCCGTTTGCAGCACAGGCAGTACATCACCAAAGCAGTCGCGACTGTGGTGCGAGAAAAGCTGAGCAAGGCACAGGCCATCAGTCACATCCACCTCTTTGCACAAGAGCAGATCGAGACCCCGGATCGCGAACGATTCATTGAAGTGGTAGAGAACCAACTGCTCAGTCTTCATGAGGGCAACATTGCCCGATACCGCCTAAGGCCCAGCGAATTTCGTGCTTGGTACGAGGTCTGGAAATGAGCATAGTAAAAGAAACGACATGGTCGCCATCAAACTGGCAAAGCTCGACCGAGACATCGAAGCAGGTAATGTTTATCCTCTGCCAGCTGATCTCGAAACATCCACGATGAGGATGCTTGAACATAGCGCTCGGATCGACCCCAACCACCTGTTCGGCATAGTGTTTGGCAGCGGCGGCATAGGTAAGTTTTGCCACTATGGAAATTCCCAGACTATTCCTGTTTGACGTTATTAACGCAACTCGGTAATATTGGGTATGCCGATCCAATCCTTCCGATGTGCCGACACGGCCGCTCTCTACCGTGGCGAGCGCGTTTCTCGTTGGGTCAACATTGAGCGGGCAGCCCTGCGCAAGCTCACTCAACTGGCAGTATCTTCGCGTTTGGAGGATCTTCGGGTTCCCCCGGGCAATCGCCTGGAGTCCTTGCGAGGAGATCGGGCGGGACAGCACAGCATCCGTATCAACGATCAGTGGCGGGTCTGTTTCATATGGGCTGATGACCGTGCCCATGATGTGGAAATCGTCGATTACCACTAAAGGAGTTTGATCATGACCAAAATTGCACCAGTGTCTCCTGGCGAAATGTTGCAGGAAGAATTCCTAAAACCTTTGGGGTTGACCCCGTATCGACTGGCAAAAGACATTGATGTACCTGCAACACGCGTCTACGACATTGTGTCTGGCAAACGCGCTGTGACAGCGGAAACAGATTTGTTGCTGTGCCGGTATTTTGGGCTGAGTGATGGCTGGTGGTTAGCCGTGCAATCGCACCACGATACGCAGGTCGCTCGTCGAGAATTAGGTAAACGACTTGATTCAATCCCTCGCTGCGCCCTTTTGGATGAGGCGGCGGCACACTGAGTACTCACCCAACAATTTCAGCGAGCCTGTAAATTATTCTGTATAAATACTGGCAAAGCAGTTATTGATGGCCGCGGAGCCGATCACCAAATTCGATCATAAATCGATTCAACTGCAGGCTCTATGTCAATTCCAGACTAACTTGGGATGCAGATCACCAAGCTCGGGATTGAACCTGTGTCCGCATGATGGTTCAGACCAGGGGTTCGGCGGCTGCGTCATTTTCGGCGGCGGGATTGGTGAGCCGCCGAATCGTCAGGGCGCAGCGTTGTTCAATCAAGGTATTGATTTGCTCAACCACTGGATTGCCAGCAAAACTGTGTCCAGGGTCAGACTGGAGCTTGCGCGCCGTCGCTGGCAGTAACTTTGCCAACTCCAGAATGCGCCGTTTGGCCTGCGCTTTGGTAAAGCCGACGCCTTCGGCAAACTGCTCCCAGTGCCGCGCCTGAACTTCGCTGAATTTGTACTTGCTGCCGATTTTCATCGCCATCTTCTGCGTCAGTGTTGGATACACCGCCGTCGACAGCGTGTCGTAGAACGGTGCCAGAACGGGGGCCTTGCCTGAGTACAGCAGAGAGAAATTCTTGGCGTGCGCATCATGATTGCCAATCAGCGCATTGAAGATCACGTAGTCGAGCAGTCGCAGGACTTGCGGCGCACTGGGGCGCGTCGCACTGCGCACCAGATCAAAACACTGCACCAGATCCGGACCACCTTCATTCTGGTACTTCATTTCGGGCACCACGCCAAGTACCTGGCAGAAGTCCTCTTGATGAAGCCGTTGCCGGTGCCCCTGGGCGTCAATCAGTCGGTCGTAGCGCTCAACTAGCAGAAACGAGCGATCCAGCACAAAGTGAACTTTCGATTTCGCTGGCTTGAGTTGCATGGCCTCAGCCAGCGCCATGCAAAACCCTTCGTTGATCACACTGTCGTCAACGGCGTGGATGGCCGGTTTCAGGATGTGGGAGCTGGGTGTGCCATTAAGGGGTAGTCCAATGCGCGCACCATCAAACACCACCGGCAGTTTGTCCTGGGCTCCCGCCAAAGAAAGCCGCAAACCGTCTTTGCCCGCCAGCATGGGGCGACGCGGCAATTCATCCAGGATAGCAACGACCTCCTGGTCGCTCAGCCATTGAACGTCATTGCTGCGTGTCGGCACAGGCAAAGCCTGCCCTGGTTCATGGAAGGTCACGGCCCCGGCGCATTCGCCGCCGATGTGGTCCAGCAGCGCAAAGTCGTTCTGGCCAGACACCTGAAACTGCTGCGCAATCAGGCGGCGCATTTGCCCTTCGGGTAGAAGACCAGCGAAGAATGGACGCGTTTTGCGATCGTCGAACGGCTCCGCTTGCAGGGGCAGCGAGGCGGACAAGGTAACGGCGTCTTTGTGTGACAGCCAATCGGGTGCGTAGCAAAAATTTAGCCGCCCATCGACCAGTGCCAACGTGCCGACACGTTCGGCGAAAAGCCAGACTTCCAGCTCATGTGCCATGGTTGTCCCCCTCGCGTTGATCGTTGGCCACGGATGATGGCAACCCGCTCAACTGGATCTCGCCACCCAAGGCATCAATGACCCGCAGTACGTTCTCTAGTCTTAAGGTGGGTTTGCCTGCTTCAAGTTCGACAATGAAGCGCACACCCACCCCTGCTGCCAGCGCCAACTGAGGCTGTGTCAGCCCGAGTTGCTTGCGAGCGGCACGCAGTATATCGCCGAGTTGTTGAGGTGATCGAATGGATGTCATGGCTTACTCAGTTTCCCGTTCGGGAAATTATCAGCCGCAATTGGACTATTTGCAAGCGATATTTCCCGATCGGGAATGTTCGGTGTGGTTAGTCCTCTGATGGACTGTATATTTCCTGATCGGGAAATATTTTCCTGTCTAGCTTCCAATTCGATACCCATTTACATCCAATGTTGCGCGATTTTCAGAACCGCGCCAATTTGTGGCGCAGTTCGCCCGTCGCATGCCCGGACTGCGCCATTACTTTTTCTTTGCGGAGAGTAGATCGGCGCACCTATCGCTTGGCTGGTGGGCCAAACAGTGCGTTCATGGACTCTTGCCAACCCATTCGGAAGGAGACCAAGATGGAAGTCGTTCACCTCAACCAAAAACAACTGCACGCGCTGGCATCTCAGCGAGGCCTGCCTTGAACGCTGGCGCAGCGAAGGCATAGGGCTGAAATTCATGAAGCTGAAGGGGCGCGTACTGTACCGGCAAGTCGACATCGAATCCTACGAGGAATCGTGCCTGCAGGTGTCGACCACCGAGCCCGCCGGAGTCGCAGCCAATGTCAGCCGAAGTCATGAGCCGATGGATCGATGCGCAGCCAGAAGGTGCGCTGATTCGAACTCAGCACGTGGCTCATCTCGTTCATCGCGACAAGGCGCCACGCGTGCGGGCCAATTTGACCAAGCATGGAAAGTGAACTGCACCCCAAAAGTTGGACACCCGTCCACACTTTTGGGGTGCAGTTCAAAAACCGGGTGGCTGTTTAATTTTGGTGGAGGCGGCGGGAATCTCCCGGTCTTC
>JAOAUN010000084.1:0-274 GCA_030157545.1 Burkholderiaceae bacterium | reverse complement strand
GCGATCAAAATTAAAAAGCCACCCTAAAAACCGGGTGGCTGTTTAATTTTGGTGGAGGCGGCGGGAATCTCCCGGTCTTCGCGCTTGCAAGCGCGAATCCGCTCGCAGGCACGCCGCATGCGGCGTGAATTCCCTGCTCGCCCCGCGTCCCGCTGCTTCAATTTCCGCAAACTGCGATCAAAATTAAAAAGCCACCCTAAAAACCGGGTGGCTGTTTAATTTTGGTGGTGGGTGTGGACCCGGGTTCGATTCCCGTCTGAAAGAGCCTCGCTGA
>JAOAUN010000083.1 GCA_030157545.1 Burkholderiaceae bacterium | reverse complement strand
TGCTGATGACGGCCAGCATCGCTGCCTTCGGCCTGCTGCCGCTGCTGTTGCAGACCGGCCCGGGCTCTGAAATTCAGCGTCCGCTGGCAATCGTCGTCATTGGCGGGCTGTTCAGCTCGACCTTGCTGACTCTGGTCTTGCTGCCCGGCTTGTTCCGGCGTTTTGGGATGGAAAAATCATCATGAAGTTACGTATTGTGTTTTACGTGCTCAGCTTGCTTTGCGCGGGTCCTGTCCTCGCTGATACCGCAGAAAATTATCCGGCATGGCTGCCGCCGGCAGCGCAAGTGCAGAAGGCGCTTGAAGATTTGCCGCAGTTACGCGCCAGCCGTGCGGCCGTGCGCGCGGAACAGGCAAACGCCGCTCGCCTGCAGGCCGGCAGCCACGAATGGTCTGCGCGCGCAGGATTGCAACAGCGCAGCGAACGCATAGGCCGCAATTATGTCGAGAATGAAATCATGTTCGAGCGGGCGGTGCGCTGGAGCGGCAAGGTTGATAAAGATTATGCATTGGGTGAAAACGGCATCTTGTATTCCGGTGCCGCGCTGGCGGATAACTGGCACGAATCAGCACGCGCATTAATGGCGCTTTGGTTTGACTGGCTGCGCGAAGAACGCAACGCATTGCGGCTGCAAGATTATGCGCAAGTACTGGCACGCGAGCTGGACATCGTGCAGCAGCGTTTCAAGGCAGGCGACGCACCACGCATGGACGTCATGTTGGCGGAAACCGAGCTGGCCAAGGCAAGCGCAAGTCAGGCACAGGCAGCGCAGCGCGCGCGACTGATTGCTGCGGAGATCAGCAAAAAATTTCCGGGCGTTGTCGCCACCATGCCAGCCATGCTGCCGCCACCACAACCGCTGAAAGGTGAGACAGCACTCTGGCAACAAAAAATCCTGACTGACAATCATGAGCTGGAGTTAGCTGAATTTGGTGCCAAACAGGAGAAACTTGTCGCCGAGCGTATCGCCCTTGAGCAGCGTCCCGATCCGACGTTCGGGGTGCGCGTGGCGTCCGAGCGAGGCGGCGACGAACGCATCATTGGCTTTACCGTGATGATGCCTTTACCCGGACAATACCGGCGCAAACAGACAGAAGTTGCATTCGCACGCGCACAGGTGGCTGAAGAAATGGCAAACGAAACCCGCATCAGGGTCGAAAGCAATGCGCAGCAAGTAGCACTGGCAGCGCACTCTGCGTGGTCTCTGTGGCGAGGGCTGGCCGATGTCGCGCAGCAAACTGATGCCAATGCCGCACTGGCTTCGCGCGCGTATGCGCTGGGTGAAGCGCCGTTGTCCGATACCTTGCTGGCGCGCCGGCATGCGATCGAAGCACTGGCCAACGCCGAGCAAGCGCAGATCAGCGCGCTGCAAACCTGGTCACGTCTGCTGCTTGACACGCATGCGATCTGGAGCTTGCATGAAGAGCATGAACACGCGCCAAGCGAGCATCATTGATACTGGCACTGCGTGAGTTATACTTTTATGCTTGATATGCAATAAAAGACGCTGGGTCCCGGCCTGCGCCGGGACGACAATTTTTTTATCTACCGTCATCCTGACGCAATTCAGGATCCTGCTTCTTTGTTATCCCTTTACCTTTTTTACGGTGACCAATGGATACCGTGCCCTTGTGGGTGCAACTGCTCGCACTAGCAACACTGATTTTACTGTCTGCTTTCTTCTCGATTTCCGAGACGGCGCTCATGGCGCTGAACCGTCATCGCGTCAAGCATCTTGCGCGACGCGGCTCGCGGCTTGCGCAAATCACGCTATGGCTGCTGGACCGCACCGACCGCATGCTGTCGTTGATCCTGATCGCCAACACCGTCCTCAATGCGCTGACAACTGCGCTGGTCACGGCGCTGGCCATTTCCGCCTTCGGCAATAACGAACAAGTCATCACCATCGCTACCGGTGTGGTCGCGTTCTTGCTGATTATTTTTGCCGAGATCACGCCCAAAGTCATTGGGGCAACCTATCCGGAACGCATTGCGCTGTCGGCATCGTTCATCATTAAACCCCTGATGTGGCTGGCTACGCCGCTGATCTGGTTCGTCAATCTGTTCGTCAGCGCCTTACTAAAATCTTTGCGCATCAAGACCGGCCGCGGCGCGCGTGACCAGCGACTGTCACCGGAAGAACTGCGTTCTATGGTGCTCGAAGGTGGCAATTTCATCCCCGTCAAACATAAAAGTATTTTGCTCAATCTGTTCGACCTCGAACAGGTCACTGTTGAAGACGTGATGACGCCGCGCGCGCAAATTGAATCGCTGAATTTGTCGGTGCCGGTGTCTGAAATAAAAAATCAGCTGGTGACTTGTTATCACAATAAATTACTGGTGCATGAAGGGGAGATCAATCAGATTGTCGGTATCCTGCACGTACGCAAGGCGATGGCGCTGCTGAACCAGGAAGCGGACCTGACGGTCGAGCATTTCCGTGCGCTGCTGACATCACCTTATTTCATACCGGCTGAAACCAATCTATTTACCCAGCTGCAGTATTTTCAGGAAAATCACGAACGCTTGGGCGTGATTGTTGACGAGTACGGCGAAGTGCAGGGTCTTGTTACGCTGGATGACATCATCGAAGAAATGGTCGGCGAATTTACGACCTCGACGCCGGGCGCCAGTCGCGCCGAGCAGTTCGGCTGGGACAAACAAGGCGAATGCCTGCTCGAAGGCAGCATCTCGCTGCGTGACGTCAATAAGCGGCTGGATCTGAACCTGCCGCTTGACGGTCCGAAAACCCTGAATGGCTTGTTGCTGGAAATCCTGCAGGACATTCCGGAGGCAAGCGTTAGCCTGAAGGTCGCGGATTGCGTGATCGAAATCGTGCAGGTGCAGAACCAGGCTATCAAGGTAGTTAAGCTGCAGCGGCAGAAACGCTAAACCAAACGCTGAGGATGCCTCGCTGTTGCAGGCCTGCGTCAACCCCGCCCCGATGCGACCCCTGCTGACAGCTTGAACTGCAATTTGCGCAGCGTCAAATTACCCTGACCACGCTGCACGCACTACTGTTGATGCCATGTCAGCGACACAACTCAATCCTGCTCTCCCTGCCGGCGCCACAGCAGGCTTGGCGCGCGCATTGCAGCACGCCGGTCTACTGAACGCACAACAGGTCGACACATTAACGCGCAGCGCCAGCGCCGAGAAAATCCTTTTCATTGATGCGTTGCTAAAAAGTGGCCTGCTGGATGCCTTGGCACTGGCGCAGTTTTGTTCACAAACTTTTTCCTGCCCCCTGCTGGATCTGACTGCAGTCAATCCGCAATCGTTACCGCAGCAACTGATAGATGCGAAGTTAATGCAAAGTCAACGCATTATCGCGCTGTCCAAACGCGGCAACCGGCTCACCGTCGGCGTCGCCGACCCGACGCAGACGCAAGCGTTGGATGAAGTCAAATTCCGCACCGGATTAAGCGTAGTGGCAGTGGTCGTGCCGCTTCCGCAGTTACTTGACTTTGTTGGACGGCTGGGACAAAGCGCCGAACAAAACTTATCCGAACTGATCGGCGACGATCTCGACAGTATTGCACTCGTCGATGAAGCCGCCATTGCCAACACGACCGATGCAGGTGCTAATGATATTGACGACGCGCCCGTCGTACGCTTCCTGCAAAAGATACTGACCGATGCGATCAATATGGGTGCATCGGATTTGCATTTCGAGCCATTCGAAAAGTTTTACCGCATCCGCTTTCGTGTTGACGGCGAATTGCGCGAAATTGCGCAACCGCCGCTGGCGATCAAGGACAAGCTGGCGTCACGCATCAAAGTTATTTCACGGCTCGACATCTCAGAAAAGCGCGTGCCGCAAGACGGCCGCATGAAGCTGGCCGTTTCACAGACGCGCAGCATTGATTTTCGCGTGTCGACCCTGCCGACATTGTTCGGCGAAAAAATCGTCATGCGCATACTCGATGGCAGTCAGGCGCAGCTTGGCATCGACGCCCTCGGCTACGAAGCCGCACAAAAAACGGTACTGCTCGAGGCGATACAGCGACCCTACGGGATGGTTCTCGTCACCGGCCCAACCGGCTCCGGCAAGACCGTGTCGCTCTATACCTGCCTCAATATTCTGAACCGGCCCGGCATCAATATCGCGACAGCCGAAGACCCTGCCGAGATCAACCTGCCCGGCGTGAATCAGGTCAACATCAATGACCGCGCCGGGCTGACTTTTCCGGTCGCGCTGAAAGCCTTCCTGCGGCAAGACCCGGACATCATCATGGTCGGTGAAATCCGCGACCTGGAAACTGCCGATATTGCGATCAAGGCCGCACAAACTGGCCATATGGTGTTTTCCACGCTGCATACAAACGACGCGCCAGCGACACTCACGCGGCTGCTCAACATGGGCGTTGCGCCTTTCAATATTGCTTCAGCGGTCTCGCTGATTACGGCGCAACGACTGACGCGACGGCTCTGTAACTGCAAACAGCCGGCCGATATTTCACACAATGCGCTGCTTGAAGCCGGCTTTGCCGAAGCCGATCTCGATGCAAATTGGGTGCCATACCAGCCAGCCGGTTGCGAACGCTGCAATGGCAGTGGTTACAAGGGGCGGGTCGGCATTTATCAGGTCATGCCTATCTCCGACGCGATACAAAACATCATTCTTGCGCACGGCAACGCAATGGAAATCGAAGCGCAATCCCGCCGCGAAGGTGTCAAGACCTTGCGCGAATCCGGCTTACTGAAAGTGCGGCAAGGACTGACCAGCCTGGCAGAAGTCCTCGCCTGCACAAATTATTGAATTTCCATTACAGGAGCGTCCAATGGCAACAGCGTCCGCGAAGCAGTCCGGTACCGAAGCAATTTATCGCTGGGAAGGCAAGGACAAGCAAGGCCGTCCGGTACAAGGCGAGCTGCGCGCCAGCGGCGTGGCCGGCGTCAGCGTCGCGCTGCGCCGGCAAGGGGTAATGACGACGCGCATTCGCAAGAAACATTTTGCGCGCATGAAAAAAATCACCGAAAAAGAACTCTGCTTGTTTACCCGCCAGTTAGCCACCATGATGAAAGCCGGGGTGCCGCTGCTACAAAGCTTCGACATCGTCGCGCGCGGCCATGCGAACCCGTCCGTGTCGCGGCTGCTGCTCGACATCCGCGCCGACGTCGAAACCGGCACCAGCCTGCAGCAGGCTTTTCGTCGCTATCCGCAATATTTCGATGCGCTGTTTTGTAACCTCGTCGCTGCCGGCGAGCAGGCCGGCATTCTGGAAAATTTGCTTGCGCGGCTGGCGCTGTACAAAGAAAAAACGCTCGCCATCAAAGGCAAGATACGGGCGGCGATGTTCTATCCGGCAGCCGTCCTCGCGGTCGCATTTATTGTCACAGCCATCATCATGATCTGGGTGGTGCCTGCATTCAAAAGCGTGTTTTCCAGTTTCGGCGCCGACTTGCCCTTGCCGACACAGGCGGTCATCTGGCTGTCGGATCAGTTCGTGCGCTACTGGTACGGGCTGGCGGCCGTCATCGTCATCAGCGTTAGCCTGTTCGCGCGCGCGTGGAAACGCTCGCCGGCTATGCAGGCAGCCACAGACAGGCTAGTACTGCGCCTGCCGATATTCGGCAGCGTCATGCGCAAGGCCATCATTGCCCGCTGGACCCGCACGCTGTCGACCATGTTTGCAGCTGGCGTACCCTTGGTAGAATCGCTGGAATCTGTCGGCGGCGTTGCCGGCAATGCGGTGTACCATGTGGCCACGCGCAAAATAATCGCTGCCGTCACCAGCGGCAGCAGCCTGACGATAGCGATGCAAAATGCACAGGTATTTCCGTCCATGGTCACGCAGATGGTGGCCATAGGCGAAGAATCCGGCGCGCTTGACCAGATGCTGGGCAAGGTCGCCGAATTTCATGAAGAGGAAGTCGATGCGGAAGTCGCGGCACTGTCTTCGCTCCTTGAGCCCCTCATCATGGTGATACTGGGTGTGCTGATAGGGGGACTGGTGATTGCAATGTACATGCCAATTTTCAAACTGGGTTCGGTGGTCTGATGAATGATGCCTTGCTTTCCATGCTGCCTGTTTTCATAGCCCCGCCCGGCAGCCTCGATGCCGTGCTGGCGTGGGCTGTCGTCGGGCTGGTGGTCGGCAGCTTCCTGAATGTCGTCATCCACCGCATGCCGTTGATGATGCAGCATGAAACTGAAAACTACATGGCGATGGAAAACGACGAGCCGCCGCCGCACACGGCCCGATACAACCTGTTCGTGCCACGCTCGGGCTGCCCCGCCTGCGGCCATCAGCTGGCCAGCATTGAAAATATTCCGCTGTTGAGTTACCTGTGGCTGCGCGGCCGTTGCCGCCATTGCCGCGCCCCGATTTCCGCGCGCTATCCGGTCGTGGAACTGGCCACCGCCGGCCTGTCGGCGCTGGTGGTATGGCAACTCGGTAGCCAGCCGGCCGGCATCGCAGCCCTTGTAATGGTTTGGATGCTGGTGGCGATGACCTTCATCGACCTGGATACGCAGCTGCTGCCGGATGACCTGACCCTGCCGCTGATGTGGCTGGGCTTGCTGGTGAACCTGAATGGCACCTTCGTGCCGCTGACCGATGCCGTCATTGGTGCTGCTGCCGGTTACCTGTCGCTATGGACGGTCTACTGGCTGTTCCGCTTCGCAACCGGCAAGGAAGGCATGGGCTACGGTGACTTCAAGCTGCTGGCGGCGCTGGGCGCATGGCTGGGCTGGATGATGCTGCCCCTGATCGTGCTGCTGTCTTCCGCTGTCGGCGCTTTCATCGGCCTCTTCCTCATTGCCATCCGGCGTCATCAGCGCGACAAACCAATTCCGTTCGGCCCTTTTCTGGCCATGGCCGGCCTGATCGCCCTGCTCTACGGCAGACCTATCGTGCAGCTTTATCTGGGCACGCCTTTATGACAGTTTTGTAATGCAAGACAAATTCTCCATCGGGCTGACCGGCGGCATCGGCAGCGGCAAGTCATTAGTCGCTGATTTGTTTGCCGCACGTGGCGCAGCCATCATTGATACAGACCAGATCGCCCATAGCCTGACCGCAGCAGGTGGCAGCGCGATGCCTGCAATACACGCGGCCTTTGGCGACGGTTTTCTAACTGCTAACGGCGCACTCGACCGTGCCGCCATGCGCGAGCGGGTGTTTACCGATCCGGCTGCGAAACGCCAGCTCGAAGCCATCCTGCATCCGTTAATAGGCAAAGAAACGGCGGCAGCTGCAACTGTCGCCACCGGACCCTATCTAATTTTTGTCGTGCCCTTGCTGGTGGAGTCAGGTCGCTGGCGGCAATTGGTTGACAGGATATTGGTGGTCGACTGCAATGAAGCCTTGCAACTTGAGCGCGTCATGCGGCGCAATCAGCTCGCTGCAAAACAAGTCCAGACGATCATGGCAGCGCAAGCCACACGTAGCGACAGACTGGCAGCGGCCGATGATGTGATTGTGAACGAAGCCGAAACCGCAGCGCTGGAAGATGAGGTTGAACGCCTGCATCAGCACTATCTGGCGCTCGCCGCAAAAAAATAAGCGTAAAACTCGGCAAGATGTTTGTATTTTTAGACAGCTTCGGTCAGAATCACACAAGTTAATTTCTGGTCAACCAATAAGGATGTCGCTTTGACTGTTTACGAATACCCTTTCAACGAGCGTATTCGCACCTTGCTGCGGTTGGAAGACCTTTACGAGAAATTCCGTTTTTTCGTCGCACAGGACCACCCCCTTCAGCATCATGTCGCCTTGACGACCATTTTTGAAATGCTGGAAGTCGCGGGCCGCGCCGATCTCAAATCCGATTTATTGCAAGAATTAGAACGCCAGAGGCAAACCCTGCTTGGCTTCAAATCGAATCCCAACGTCGAAACCGGCCGTCTTGATGCCGTGCTGTCCGACATGGAAAAAGCCAGCAGCGCACTGATCGCGACCCAAGGCAAAACCGGCCAGCACATCCGTGAAAACGAATGGCTGATGAGCATACGCGGCCGCACCATCATTCCGGGCGGCGCCTGCGAATTTGACTTGCCGTCCTATCACGCCTGGCAGCACTGGCCTTCTGAGCAGCGCCGCGCTGACATCCTGCAATGGTTTGCGCCGCTGGCGCCGCTGTTCTCGGCCATCACCATCATCCTGCGCCTGCTGCGCGAGTCAGGCCGCGCCACGCATATCATCGCCAATGCCGGCAGCTACCAGCAAATGCTGCAGGGCCGAACCTATCAAATGCTGCGCGTGTCTATAGACGAGCGGCTTGGCGCCATCCCTGAAATCTCGGCCAACAAATACGTGCTGTGGATACGCTTCACTAGTCAAGGCGGCGACTTGAAGCCGAAAGCTTTCGAAGGTGACGTACCGTTCGAGCTGACCCTCTGTAACTTCTGATTGCATCACCACCATGGTCACCAAAGTTGATTGCCCGACCTGCGGCAAAAAAGTCGAATGGACGGAAGCGAATAAATATCGCCCGTTTTGCTCCGAGCGCTGCAAGCAGATTGATCTGGGCGCCTGGGCGGAAGAGAAGTATGTGATCCCGGGCGCGTTGCCGGTGGATGATGAGGATCTTGAGGGGCAATAAAGACGCTGGGACCCAGTGTCTTTGTTCTTAACTCAATTCAAACCGCAACCGATCCAGCCACTCCAGCAACGGTATCGTAGCCGGCAACACAGGCTCAACAGCCACACTCCCCTGCCAGGCCAGCTGCTGACCTTCAAGTGCAGCAGGCTCTCCCTGCCAGTCGCGGCTAATGAAGAAATGCAGCCGCACATGCGCATGCTCGTAGACATGCTCAACGCCGCACCATTCGTCGGCGCTCACAATACGCACACCGATCTCTTCCTCAAATTCCCGCTGCAAGGCCGCGAATACAGACTCACCCGCTTCTACTTTACCGCCCGGGAATTCCCAGTATCCCGCATACGGTTTACCTTCAGGCCGTGAGGCTAACAGCACATCGCCATTCGGCTTCATCAGAATGCCGACGACGACATCAATCGGCTGCGCCGCTTGCGTCACTACTGCTTACCTGCGTAATCGCGCGCAAACTGCCACGCGATACGCCCCGAGCGCGAGCCGCGCTGCAAGGCCCAGCGCAGCGCATCGGCATCCGCGGCAGCGTGCTGCGTCGCAGCCACGCCAAAGTGCAGCAGCCAGGAATGAACGATGTCGAGATAATCATCCTGTTTGAACGGATAGAACGACACCCACAAACCGAAGCGCTCGGACAAGGAGATTTTTTCTTCCACCGTTTCGCCCGGATGCAAATCGCCATCGTCGCCATGCGTATAGCCGGTGTTGTCCGACATGCGCTCGGGTAGCAAGTGACGGCGGTTCGAAGTCGCGTAGATCAGCACATTGTCAGACTGCGTCGCGATGCTACCGTCCAGCGCGACCTTCAGCGCCTTGTAGCCGCTCTCGCCTTCTTCAAACGACAAGTCGTCGCAAAAAATAATGAAACGCTCGGGACGTTTTGCAACCAGATCAACAATATCGGGCAAGTCGGCCAGATGCTCCTTGTCGACTTCAATCAAGCGCAAGCCCTGCTCCGCATACTGATTCAGGCAGGCTTTGATCAATGACGATTTCCCGGTGCCGCGCGCGCCGGTCAGCAAGACGTTGTTGGCAGGTTTGCCGGCGACGAACTGCAGCGTGTTTTGTTCTATCTGTTCTTTTTGCACGCTGATGTTGCGCAAGTCATCAAGGCGTATGCGTCCGGCATTGCCGACTGCCTGCAGACGACCGCGACCATCGCGACTGACGCGCCAGCGAAAGGCTGTGGCGGCGTTCCAGTCAACGTCGGCAGGGGCTGCCGGCAGCAAGGGCTCAATGCGCGCCAGCAGCGCTTCGGCACGAATGAGAAATTGTTCAAGTTCTTTCATACCGGATCAAGACCTGTAGTCTGCGTTGATGGTGACGTACTCATGCGACAAGTCGCAGGTCCAGATCGTGGCAGCGGCTGCGCCGCGTGCCAGCGTCACGCGCACGGTGATCTCGCTTTGCTGCATCACGCGCTGGCCGTCTTCTTCGCGGTAAGCAGGATTACGACCGCCGCTTTTGGCGACATGCACGTCGTCGAGATACAGGTCGAGCTTGCTGACATCAAGATCATCAACACCGGCGTAACCAATAGCGGCCAGAATGCGGCCCAGATTCGGGTCGGACGCAAAGAACGCGGTTTTCACCAACGGTGAATGGCCGATTGCATAACCGATCTTGCGGCATTCTTCGACGCTGTTGCCGCCTTCGATTTTGATGGTGATGAACTTGGTTGCGCCTTCACCGTCGCGCACAATCATTTGCGCGAGCGTTTGCGATAGCTCAGTGACGGCCTGCGCCAGCGCAGTGTATTCAGCCGAAGCGCTATCGGATACAACCAGTTCACCGGCGCCGGTGGCCATCAGAATAAAAGAATCATTGGTCGAGGTATCACCGTCGATGGTGATGCAATTGAACGACGCATTCGCAGCCTGCTTCACCATGTCGTTCAACAGCGGCTGCGGCACAGTCGCATCGCAAGCGACGAAGCCTAGCATGGTGGCCATGTTCGGCTTGATCATGCCGGCGCCTTTCGAGATGCCGGTCAGGGTCACGCTCTTGCCGGCAATAGTGACCGTCTTCGACGCCGCTTTCGGCTGGGTGTCGGTGGTCATGATCGCTTCGGCAGCATTCAACCAGTTGTCGGCTTTCAACTTGCTTAGCGCAGCCGGCAGGCCGGCGATAATTTTTTCAACTGGCAACGGTTCGAGAATGACGCCGGTTGAAAACGGCAGTATCTGGTCTGCATCACAATGCAACAGCGCCGCCAGCTCGGCACAGGTCGCGTTCGCGTTCGCCAGGCCGGCTTCGCCGGTGCCAGCGTTGGCGTTACCGGTATTAATCACCAATGCCTTGATGGGCTTGCCGGTGGCCAGATGCGCTTTGGACAACTGCACGGGCGCGGCGCAAAAACGGTTGGTGGTGAAGACGCCGGCGACTGTTGCGGTCGGCGCGAGCTTGAACACCAGCAGGTCCTTGCGGTTTGGTTTTTTAATGCCGGCTTCGGCATAGCCTAGCTCGAGGCCTGCGACAGGCGTCAGGTTGGCGGCGAGGGGGAGTGGGGAATTGACGGCCATAACAGAGTGAATTTCAGGTTAAACAGCGAAACGACACTGGATCCCGGCCTGCGCCGGGATGACGGTAGTAGTTTGAATGTCACCTAAAACTCAAACGTCATCCCGGCGCAGGCCGGGATCCAGCGGCTTGGTTTTATACGTAAATACGTCGAACCAGATCAGGCCAACTGCCCGTGGCACTGCTTGTATTTTTTACCGCTGCCGCAAGGACAAGGATCATTGCGGCCAACCTTGGCCACCGCGTTGACCTGCGGCTGCGCGCGCGGCTCATCTGCCAGCGCCGTTGGCGCCAGCAATTCTTCCGGCGATTGTGCGGGATTGAAATCGGCATGCTGGTAGTTGACGTTCTCAACATGCGACTGCGCCATCTGCTTCTCGGCCGCTTCGATTTCATCCTGCGACTGAATGCGTACCGTCATCACCACGCGCACGACGTCGTTGCGAATCATGTCCAGCATTTGGGCAAACAATTCGAATGCTTCACGCTTGTATTCCTGCTTCGGGTTTTTCTGCGCATAACCGCGCAGATGAATGCCCTGGCGCAGATGGTCCAGCGCCGCGAGGTGTTCGCGCCAGTGCGTGTCTATGCTCTGCAGCATGACATTGCGCTCGAAGCCGCCGAATGAATCCTTGCCGACCACCGCAGTCTTGATTTCATGCGCGTCGTTCGCCGCTTCCAGCACGCGTGCGAGCAAGTCTTCCTCGGTCAGGTCCGGCTCGGCTTTGAGCATGTCGACCAGCGGCAAGTCCAGCAGCCATTCGCCGGCCAGCGTGTTCTGCAATCCGGGAATATCCCACTGCTCTTCCATTGACTCCGGCGGCACGTGGGTCTGGAACAGTTCGGTAAAGACACCTTCGCGCAGCGACGCGCTCATCTCCGTCATGTCGACCGACTCGAGCAATTCATTGCGCTGCTGGTAAATCACTTTGCGCTGGTCATTGGCGACGTCATCATACTCAAGCAGTTGCTTGCGAATGTCGAAGTTGCGCGCCTCAACTTTGCGCTGCGCCGATTCGATAGAACGCGACACGATGCCGGCTTCAATCGGTTCGTCTTCCGGCATGTTCAGGCGTTCCATCACGGCGCGCACGCGGTCACCCGCAAAAATGCGCAGCAGCGAATCGTCCAGCGACAGATAGAAACGCGACGAGCCCGGGTCGCCCTGACGGCCTGCACGGCCGCGCAACTGGTTGTCGATGCGGCGTGATTCGTGACGCTCGGTACCGATGATATGCAGGCCGCCGGCAGCGACGACTTGCTCATGCAGCGACTGCCATTCATCGCGCAGTGTCTGCGCGCGGGTGAGCTTGTCTGCGTCAGCAACACTGGCGTCGGCTTCGATGACCTGAATCTGGCGCTCGACATTGCCACCCAAAACGATGTCGGTACCGCGACCGGCCATGTTGGTAGCGATGGTGATCATTTGCGGCCTGCCGGCCTGCGCAATGATCTCGGCTTCGCGCGCATGCTGCTTGGCGTTGAGCACGTTATGCGGCAGCTTGGCTTCGGTCAGGATGCCGGAGATCAGCTCGGAATTTTCAATCGAGGTCGTACCGACCAGCACCGGCTGGCCGCGCTCGTAGCAGTCGCGTATGTCGGCGAGCACGGCGTTGTACTTGCCCTGCGAGTTCTTGAAAATCTGGTCTTGCTTGTCGGTGCGCCTGCTCGGGCGATTCGGCGGAATGACGACTGTTTCGAGTCCATAAATTTCCTGGAACTCGAACGCTTCGGTGTCGGCCGTACCGGTCATGCCGGACAGCTTGCCGTACATGCGGAAGTAATTCTGGAACGTGATCGAGGCCAGTGTCTGGTTCTCGTTCTGGATGCGCACGCCTTCTTTGGCTTCAACCGCCTGATGCAGGCCATCGGACCAGCGGCGACCGGCCATCAGGCGGCCGGTGAATTCGTCGACGATCACGACTTCATTGTCCTGCACCACGTACTGCTGGTCTTTGTAATACAGCGTGTGCGCACGCAGTGCCGCGTACAGGTGGTGAATCAGCGTAATGTTGGCAGCGTCGTACAAAGACGCGCCTTCGGCCAGCAGACCCATATTGGTCAGGATCTGCTCGGCCTTTTCGTGGCCGGCTTCCGTCAGCAAGACCTGATGCGACTTCTCGTCCTTGGTGTAGTCACCGGGAATTTCAATCTTGCCTTTGCCATCCGGCGTCTCTTCGCCGACCTGCAAGGTCAGCAGTGGCGGCACCGCGTTCATCTTGCGGTACATCTCGGTATGGTCTTCTGCCTGACCGGAAATGATCAGTGGCGTACGCGCTTCGTCGATCAGGATGGAGTCGACTTCATCGACGATGGCAAAGGCCAGCCCGCGCTGCACGCGCCCCGACGCTTCATAGACCATGTTGTCGCGCAGGTAGTCGAAACCGAATTCGTTGTTGGTGCCGTAGGTGATGTCGGCAGCATAACCGGCCTGTTTGGTCGCATGGTCGGCTTGCGACAGGTTAATGCCGGTCGTCAGACCCAGCCAGCCATACAGGCGCCCCATCCATTCGGCGTCGCGCTGTGCGAGGTAGTCGTTGACGGTGACGACGTGCACGCCCTTGCCAGTTAACGCATTCAGGTAGGCCGGCAGTGTCGACATCAGGGTCTTGCCTTCGCCGGTACCCATCTCGGCGATTTTGCCTTGATGCAGAACCATGCCGCCGATGAGTTGCACATCGAAGTGCCGCATCTTCAGCACGCGCTTGCTGGCCTCGCGGCAGACAGCAAAGGCTTCGACCAGAATATCGTCCGTGGTCGCACCGGCCGCGAGCCGCGCCTGCAATTCAGGTGTTTTGGCTTTCAGTTCAGCGTCCGACAATTGTTCAAGCGCGGGTTCGAGCGCATTGATTGCCTGGACATTTTTCTGCAGTTTCTTGAGCAGGCGCTGGTTGCGGCTGCCGAAAATTTGAGTCAGTAAAGACATGCTTGAATGGCTGGTAAGAGAAAGGCTGCACGATCACCTGGATGGCGTTAAAAAAAACGCCAGCAAGGCCGGTTTTGCCAAAGGCGAGATTCTATCATGCAGACCTTTTTATCAAGCTTCCTGCAGCAGCAGCCTGCAGCGCTATGGTAAGGTTGCCCTATGTCCAAAACGTCGTCCACATTCAGGCCTGCGCGCAATCCCGCTCAGCGACCAGTTGCGCGTGATGCGTCTGATTTTTTACAAGGCAATGAAAAGCTAGCGAGTCTTTTGCCTGCGGCCGCACGATTAGCGGACTTGCAACGCGAATGCGTGAAGCTCTTGCCGACCCAGTTTATCCATTGCACGGTGCTGCAGATCACGGACGGGCAATTGACGGTAGCGGTACCGAATGCGGCGCTGGCAACGAGGGTCAAACAATTATTGCCGAAATTGCATTCCGGGCTGATCGAGAAGGGTTGGCAGATTCAGGGCATCAAACTGAAGATCCAGGTGATCGCACCGCCTTTGCCCAGGGCCGTGCGTGATCTCTCCTTGCCCGGTGGCGCGCTGACTTCCTTCGCCGCGCTCGATCTCAGTCTGGAGACGCATCCGCGCAATGCGGCGCTGAAGGAAGCGATACGGGCGCTGGTGGCGCGGCGTACCGGCAAAAAATAAGCGGCATCACATCTCGACAAAATAATTCGCCGCCGCGGCATCGATCGCTGCCTCCGTCAGCACCGGAAACTCTCGCAGGTAACGGGCGCGGTCGATGATCTGCTCGACCAGATCGCGCGGGTGACTGCCGGTGAATGCCCGTCCCTTGTCTTGATAATAGGTCTTGACCAGATAGGCGGCGGCCTGCGGCTCAAAATTGATGCCCTGCTTCGCGCAAACCCGCTCCAGAGTCTTGATGAACTCCGCTTCGGTCTGGTTCGGGATCAGAATCTTGTGCCGAATGCGGCGCAGGAAGGCCAGGTCTACCAGTCCGGCCGGATTCATGTTGGTACAAAAGACCGTGATCTGGTCGAACGGGATTTCCAGCGTTTTGCCGGTGTGGAGCTTCAGGAAGTCGGTGCCGCGTTCCAGCGGCACGATCCAGCGATTGAGCAATTGGCTGACCGGCACTTGCTGCCGTCCGAAGTCGTCAATGATAAACATGCCATTGGCAGCCTTCATGTGCGGCGGCCCTTCATAGAACTTACTGATCGGGTCATACTCAAGGTTCAGGCTATCGAGCGTCAGTTCACCACCGACCATGACGACAGGCCGGCGGCAGCGCTGCCAGCGCAGGTCCTGCTGCTTGCTGGTGATGGTGTCGATGCCCGCGTCGCTGCCTGAACCTTCCGACTGGATCAGCACATGCAGCGTGGGATCAAAAAGGCGAATGATCTGCTCGTCAACGATGACGGCATGCGGCACAAAGACTTCGTCGGGCAATGCACGCCCGACTGCTTCGGCAATCGATGACTTGCCGCTGCCGGGCGGCCCGTAAATAAAGATGGAGCGACCCGAATTGAACGCCGGCCCAAGCCGGTCCAGCAAGGCGTCGCCGATGACCAGCCCGCTCATGGCCCGCCTGACCCACGCCGCATCGATCTCGATTTGCCTGACCGTCTGGTGCTGCACCATATTCGTATAAGCTTCCAGCGTGACCGGTGCCGGCCCCGCATACTGGGACAGGCGCAAAGCCATTTCGGCGCGCTCGCGGCCGAGCTCGGTCAAGGCAAAAATATAGCTGGACTGGAGCGGGCCGGAAGCGGAGCGCACTTCGAGCAGCCGGTCTTTTTTGGCTGCTTCGGCTAACGCATCGACCACCACCTGCGCCAGGCACAATTTGCCGCACATCTCGCGCGCCGAAAATATCTGGCCGCTGAAATAAGCAATCTTCAGCATCAGCTCGACCAGAAATAATTCCGTCAATCCGGTCTTGGCGATGGTGCGCGGCGCCAGCGGCACTTGATGAAAAACCTGGTGCAGCGCCTCGGCGCTCAGATAGCCCAGCTCGATCAGCACTTCGCCCAATCGACCGCCAGAAGTTTTTTGTCTGGCCAGTGCCGTGTCGCGTTGCGCGACACTGATCAAGCTCTCTTTGACTAACAGATCACCCAGAACTATGCTCATAGTCCCTCCCTGTCTGGCCAGTGTAGGCTTGGCGGCCGCGCTTTACCAGCGCTTCGTTATACTGCTGCCCACTCTTCTCTCAGCTGGTTCGCATAGGCGGTCGGCGCAGACGCCGCCGTTCCATCAAAACTAACGATTTCATACGCATCCGGCTCAGCGAGCAAGGCGCGCAAGAGCTTGTTGTTCATCGCATGCCCCGATTTGTGGGCCGTATAGCTGGTCAGCAGCGGATGGCCAATCAGATACAGATCGCCCATCGCATCCAGGATCTTGTGGCGCACGAATTCATTCCGGTAGCGCAGGCCGCCGGCGTTCAGAATGCGGAACTCATCCATCACAATCGCGTTTTCGAGCGAGCCGCCACGTGCCAGCCCCATGCCGCGCAGGGTTTCGACATCCTGCATGAAGCCGAAGGTGCGCGCGCGCGCAATCTCTTGAATGTAAGACTCCAGGCCCAGATCGACTTCGGCGGTCTGGCCGCTGCCATCAATGGCAGGGTGATTGAATTCGATAAAAAACTTCAGGCGAAAACCATCCCAGGGATCGAGCCGCGCCCATTTTTCCTGAGCGCCGGTGCCTTCGCGCACTTCCACCGGCTTGAGCACACGAATGAATTTTTTTGCAGCGTCCTGCTCGGCATAACCGGCCTGCTGCAACAAAAACACAAAAGAGGCCGCCGAGCCGTCCATGATCGGAATTTCTTCGGCGTTCAGTTCCACGATCAGATTGTCAATGCCAAGCCCCGCGCATGCAGACAGCAAATGCTCGACCGTGGAAACGCGCACGCCGTCTTTTTCCAGCACCGAAGCCATACGCGTGTCGCCGACACCCATCGCTGACGCGGGCAATTCGACAACGGGATCGAGATCAACGCGACGAAACATGATGCCGGTATCCACCGCCGCCGGCCGCAAGCGCAACTCTACGCGTGTGCCGCAATGCAGGCCGACGCCGGTTGTTTGTATGGTTTGCTTGAGCGTGCGTTGCTTGATCATGCGGAAATTATAAGCTTGGCAAAGTATTTATGTTTTTTTACGAAAGTCACTGGATCCTGACTTTCGTCAGGATGACGGTAGTAAGTGAGACGGCATCAAGATATCAAACGTCATCCCAGCGAACGCTGGGATCCAGCGTCTTTCTTCAACTTACAGCTGACCCAGCATCGTCTCAACATTCGAGACTTCAAACTTACCAGCAGCTTCCACATTCAGCTGCGTAACCACACCGTCCTTGACCAGCATCGAATAGCGCTGTGAGCGGGTGCCCATGCCATAGCCACTGAAGTCAGCCGACAGGCCGAGCGCCTTGCTGAAATCGGCATTACCATCTGCCATCATGCGCACGACGCCGGTGGCGTGCAGTTCGCGGCCCCATGCGCCCATGACGAAGGCGTCATTGACTGAAATGCACCAGATTTCATCGACGCCCTTGGCTTGCAATTCCTTCGCGTGCTGCACATAACCAGGCACGTGCTGCGCCGAGCAAGTCGGGGTGTAAGCACCAGGCAGACCGAAGATGGCAATGGTCTTGCCCTTGGTCAGGTCAGCCACGGTGAAAGTGTTAGGTCCGAGCGAGCAGCCTGCGGTCTCGGTCTCGATGAATTCTGCAAGCTTGCCTTCCGGCAGATGGTCGCCAATTTTAATTGTCATGGGGTTTTTCCTTCGTTTTAGTTGTTAGCGTCATGGCTATAAAAAACCGCGCCTCGCGGACGCGGTTCTTGGGCTACAGTATGCCGTGCCTGCAATTTCCTTGCAGGATTAGTCCGCCTGACGGCGCAAGAAGGCAGGAATGTCATAGGTTTCCGTGCCATTGCGTTCCATCGCGCGTACCGTCTCGGAAGCCGATTCACGACGCCATACGGCCGGCGTGCGGATCGCTTCGATAGGTTGCGACGTGGTCTCGACCATGCCACCAACTGCCATAGGCTCGTTGTAGGTACCGGTCTTAAGCATAGGCATAGGGGTCGACACCAGTTACGGCTTGCGCGCACGGCCCAGACCAGTTGCCACGACAGTGACGCGAATTTCATCGCCCATGGCGTCGTCATACGCGATACCTTGCGCAATCGATGCATCAGGCGCTGCGAATGCGCGCACGGTTGCCATGACTTCCTTGATCTCTTTACCCTTGAGCGAACGGCTGGCAGTAACGTTGACCAGCACGCCGCGCGCGCCGGACAAATCAATACCATCCAGCAGCGGCGACGCCACGGCTTGTTCTGCTGCGATACGCGCGCGGTCAATGCCAGAAGCAACGGCGGTACCCATCATCGCCTTGCCCTGCTCGCTCATGATGGTTTTGACGTCATTGAAGTCGACGTTGATATGACCGGGCACGTTGATGATCTCTGCAATGCCGGCCACTGCGTTGTTGAGCACGTCGTCGGCATGCTGCAGCCATTCCATCATGCTGTCATCTTCATAGATGTCTTCGAGCTTTTCGTTGAGGATCACGATCAGCGAGTCCACATGCTGGCCGAGCTCTTCCAGCCCTTCGTTGGCGATGTCCATGCACTTCTGGCCTTCGTACGAAAACGGCTTGGAGACGACAGCCACGGTCAGCGCGCCCATTTCCTTGGCTACTTGTGCGACCACTGGTGCTGCACCGGTGCCGGTGCCGCCGCCCATGCCGGCCGCGATGAAGACCATGTGCGCGCCGCGCAATGCGTCTTCGATACGGCTACGGGTTTCTTCGGCCAGCTGGCGGCCGACTGCCGGCTTCATGCCTGCGCCCAGACCGGTCTCGCCGATCTGAATCACGTTATGCGCCTTCGACAGCTGCAAGGCTTGCGCATCGGTATTGGCAACGATGAACTCGACGCCTGACACACCCTTGTTAATCATGTGCTGCACTGCATTGCCGCCAGCGCCACCGACACCTACCACTTTAATCACGGTTCCCTTGGTATTTTCCAGCATATCGATTTCCATGATGACTCCCTTTGTGAAGCAGTTTTTAGTCGTTAACCATCACTTGGCGTGACGGCTAGCAACTAACAACTGCAGATTAATTCAAATAAAAAAGATTTGAAAATTTATAAAACTAAAAGACTAAAAAACTAACTTTGCTGCAGGTTCCTTTAGCAGGAGAGGGATCAGAAATTCCCGAGGAACCACTCCTTCATGCGTTGCCAGACTGCCTTCGCCGACCCACCCTGACGATGCACTACCTGGCCACGCAAATACTGTCGCTTCGCTTCCATCAACAAACCCAGCACCGTCGAATAACGCGGGCTCTTCACCACATCGGCCAGCTGACCGCTGTACTCGGGAATGCCGAGACGGGCAGGCTTCAGAAAAATATCTTCGGCGAGTTCCATCATGCCGGGCATCATCGCGCTGCCACCGGTCAGCACCACGCCGGAAGACAGCACTTCTTCGAAACCGGATTCGCGCACGACCTGATGCACCAGCGAGAATAATTCTTCAACGCGTGGCTCGATCACGGCCGCCAGCGCCTGACGCGACAGCGAGCGCGCCGCGCGGTCGCCCAGCCCCGGCACATCGAAAGTCTCGCCGGGGTCGGCCAGCACTTGCTTGGCTGCGCCATAGCGCACCTTGATTTCTTCGGCTTCTGCCGTCGGCGTGCGCAAGGCCATGGCGATGTCGTTGGTGATCTGGTCGCCGGCAATTGGAATGACGGCGGTATGACGAATCGCGCCTTCGGTGAAGATCGCCACGTCGGTGGTGCCGCCGCCGATATCAATGAGCACGACACCGAGTTCTTTTTCGTCCGCCGTCAGCACCGCATCAGCCGAGGCCATAGGCTGCAGCGTCAGGTCGGAGACTTCGAGCCCGCAGCGGCGCACGCATTTGACAATGTTCTGCACCGCCGACACAGCGCCGGTAACAATATGCACTTTGACTTCAAGACGAATGCCGCTCATGCCTATAGGCTCGCGCACGTCTTCCTGGTTGTCGACGATAAACTCCTGCGGCACCGTATGCAGCAGTTGCTGGTCGGTCGGAATATTGACTGCCTTGGCCGTCTCGATCACGCGCGCCACGTCAGCGGCGGTGACTTCCTTGTCCTTGATGGCGACCATGCCGCTGGAGTTGAAGCTGCGTATATGGTTGCCGGCGATGCCGGTCCAGACATAACGGATCTGGCAGTCGGCCATCAGCTCGGCTTCTTCGAGCGCGCGCTGTATCGACTCAACCGTGGCCTCGATATTGACCACCACGCCTTTTTTCAAGCCTTTCGATTCATGCTGCCCGAGGCCGATGACTTCGTGGCGACCGTTGGGCATGATCTCGGCAACGACCGCGACCACTTTCGACGTGCCGATGTCGAGTCCGACGATCAGGTTTTTCGCGTCTTTTGTCATAAGTATTATTAGCTTCTTATCTTAAGATTATTGATTTAGGTTCTTGAGTCGGCACAAATTTTCAAGTCGCGTCCGGTGTTGCACGCGGCACGGGTGGCAAAGCCAGTCCACGCGCGCGCAGCGCCAGTCCATTCGGGTAACGCATATCCACCACTTCAATACGGTCAGCCAGTCGCGCCGCAAGCTGAGGATAGACGCTGACAAATCGTTCGACCCGCATCCTCAGCGCGTCGCGGCTATGTTCACGGCCAAGTTTCAATGTGATGCCGTTATCAAGCTTTGCCGTCCACGCATAACGGTCGGACAAAATCAGTTCGCGCGGCGCAAGCCTGATAGGCGCGAGCCAGCTGCGCAGGTCTGCCAGCCGCGCCGCGACTTCCTGCGCGCTGTCGTCCGGGCCACCCAGCACCAGCAGCTTGCCTTCCTGTTCGGCTTCATCGAGGTTGGCGGTAAAGACGATGCCTTCGACTGACAGCAAGCGGTCGTCATCGCTACCCCAGGTGCCAAGCGCCACGTACTCATCAAGCCCGACGATTAATTTGTTCGGCCATTCACGCCGCACTGATGCGTGATGCACCCAGGGCACCGTCTCGAAGGCAAGCCGGACCGCATTCAGGTCGGCCGTGAAAAAATTCCCGCGTATGCGCGGCAAGGCCGTACTTCTTACGGTAGCGCCATCAACATAGCGCAGTGGCTGTGCAGCGCCCTCTAACTGCACCACGCGCAAATCAAAGTACGGCTGGCGCGCAAACCATTTGAACGCGCCCGACAACAGGACGAGCACGAACAACCCGAGCATGGCCCGGGTAATCGCGTTCAGCATCCTGATGTCATTCCACATAATGTCGCCCTGTTTTTTTCGCTGCTATGGCTTTTGCTGCCAGTCTTTAGTTGGCTGCAAATCCAGCGCCGCCATGCGCAGGATCGTGACGCACAAATCTTCATAGGACATACCGGTTGCCTGCGCCGCCATCGGCACCAGTGAATGGCTGGTCATGCCGGGCGAGGTATTGATCTCCAGCAGGAAAGGCTTGTTGTCAGACGCGCGCACCATCACATCGGCGCGACTCCAGCCGCGGCAACCAAGCGTGCGGTAACTTGCCAGCACCAGTTCCTGAATCTGCTTTTCCTGCTCCGGCGGCAATTCGCTCGGGCACAGATATTTGGTGTCGTTTGAAAAATATTTATTCTGGTAGTCGTAGTTTGCGTCCGGCGCGACGATGCGAATGACAGGTAAGGCATAAGCGTCGTCGCCCGCCCCCAGTACCGGACAGGTCAGCTCCATGCCGCTGATGAATTCTTCGGCCATTACCGCGCGGTCGTACTTTGCTGCCAGCTGATATGCGGCTTCAAGCTGACTGGCTTCGCTCACTTTAGTCAGACCCAGGGTCGATCCTTCGTGCGCAGGCTTGACGATCAAGGGCAAGCCCAGCGTAGCGGCGATTTTGTGCCAGTCACTGCGCGCATTCAGCATTTCAAAGCGCGGCGTCGACAGGCCATTGAACAGCCAGACGCGCTTGGTCATTGCCTTGTCCATTGCAATGGCAGAGGCCAGCACGCCGGGGCCGGTGTATGGAATGCCCATTTGCTCGAGCGCGCCTTGCAAGGTGCCGTCTTCGCCAAAACGGCCGTGCAGCGCGATGAAGACGCGGTCAAATTTTTCAGTGGCCAGATCAGCCAGCGAGCGTTCGGCCGGATCGAATGCATGCGCATCAATCCCTTTTGATTGCAGCGCAGCCAGCACACCGCTGCCCGACATCAGCGACACTTCGCGCTCGGCCGAGCGGCCGCCGAACAGCACGCCGACTTTTCCAAATTCCTGTTTCAATTCTGTTGCCATGCTTACTTCTTCCCTGTCATCTGCACCAGCTGCGCTGGCACATTCGAAATCGATCCTGCTCCCATCGTCACCACCACGTCGCCATCCTTGGCCAGTTGCAGCAGTGTGTCAGGCATGTCGGCAATGTTTTCCACAAAAACCA
>JAOAUN010000082.1 GCA_030157545.1 Burkholderiaceae bacterium | reverse complement strand
TGCCCGGCATTGCAGGTTTGGCCGAAGTCGCCAGCACAGCTTATCCGGACCCGACCCAGTTCGAACCGCGCAGTCCTTATTACGATCCGAAATCCGATTCGGCCAATCCGCGCTGGCTGTTGGTGGACGTGCGCGCATTGCGCAAAATCCCCCTGATAACGCTGCCCGCATTACGCGCCGAGCCTGAACTGGCTGCTATGCTTCTGCTTAAAAAAGGCAATCGCTTGTCCATCACGCCGGTGTCGGAAGGCGAATGGCAGTGCATACAAAAACTCATCGATAAATAAAAAGGCAGCAGTATGGAATTCAATCTGATCGTGGCATTTCTGGCGATGGGCGCAGCAACCGGTTTTGCCGCCGGCTTGCTCGGCGTAGGCGGCGGCATGTTGCTGGTGCCGTTCATGACGATGATGCTGACGCTATATCATTTTCCGGTAGAGCTCATTGTGCATATGGCCATTGCCACATCGCTCTCGACCATCATGTTCACGTCCTTGTCTTCTGTGCGCGCGCATCACAGCCGCGGCGCTGTGCTGTGGCCTGTAGTGAAACTGCTGGCGCCGGGTATCCTGATTGGCTCATGGATAGGGCCATGGATAGGCACGCAACTGAATTCATCGGGTCTCGCGCTATTTTTTGCAGTGTTCGTCGGCCTGTCCGCCACGCAGATGCTGCTGGACAAAAAGCCGGCAGCGACGCGCGAATTGCCGCAGTCTGCTGGAATGCTGGCGGCTGGTTCCGTCATCGGTGTTTTGTCAGGGCTGGTCGGTGCAGGCGGCGGCTTTGTGTCCGTGCCTTTCATGACCTGGTGTAACGTCAAAATACACAACGCTGTTGCCACCAGTGCAGCGCTGGGTTTTCCAATCGCGCTTGCTGGCACGCTATCGAATATTTATTTTGGCTGGAATATCCCGGATCTGCCGCCCGGTGCCTTGGGCTATATTTATTTACCTGCGCTGCTGGTGGTATCGCTGGCCAGTGTGACCACTGCGCCTCTCGGTGCCAAAGTTGCGCATGCTTTGCCGGTCAAGTCACTGAAAAAAGTTTTCGCGATTATTTTGTATTTGCTGGCCGCTTACATGCTCTATAAGGCATTGCGTTAGTATGAGTTGAAAGTCGCTGGAACCCATTGACTTTCTTCGTGCGCAGATCAATCCTTGCTGAACATCTCCCTCAACACATTTTTCTGCACCTTGCCCATCGCATTACGCGGTAACTCATCGACAAAATGTATTTGCTTTGGCACTTTGAAATTTGCGATCAAGGATTTCAATTGATCGATCACACGCGCAGCTGACAGCGTCCCCACTTTGCGCTCCACAATCACGGCCGTTACCGCTTCGCCAAAGTCGGCATCCGGGACGCCTATGACCGCTGATTCCATTACGCCATCCATGGCGTCAATGACGGATTCGATTTCTTTCGGGTAGACGTTATAGCCGCCTGAAATGATCAGGTCCTTGCTGCGGCCAACGATAGTCAGATAGCCGTCTTCATCAAAGCGGCCGACGTCGCCTGTTTTGAAAAACCCGTCTGAAGTAAACTCTTCAGCCGTCTTGTCCGGCATTTGCCAATAGCCGCCAAATACATTGGGACCTTGTACCTGTATGTCGCCGATTTCATTGCTTGCGCATGCGTGTCCGTCACTACGGACCACGCGCACAGAAACACCGGGCAAGGGTTCGCCGACCGTACCGGATTTGCGAACACCATCATAAGGATTCGACGTCAGCATCGCCGTCTCGCTCATGCCGTAACGTTCGAGTATGGTGTGGCCGCTACGCTCAGCAAAACTGTCGAAAGTTTCTGCCAGCAAGGGCGCCGAGCCGGAAATGAACAGCCTGACAGATGTACAAAGCGTACGCTCGAAAGCTGCATCGGCAAGAAGCCGCACATAATAAGTCGGCACGCCCATGAAGACTGTGCTGCGGGGCAGATGGCGAATCACGCTGGCGCTATCGAACTTCGACAGAAAAATCATTTTGCTGCCATTCATCAGCGCACCATGGGCGGCGACAAACAGGCCATGAATATGGAATAGCGGGAGCGCATGCAGCAGCACGTCACCGGCACGCCATTGCCACAACTCTTGTAGCACGCGAATATTGGATGCCAGATTGCCATGACTGAGCATCGCGCCTTTGCTGCGGCCGGTGGTGCCGGATGTATACAGAATTGCAGCCAGCTCATCCGGCTCTTTGTGTACGGTCTCGAACTCGTCACGGTGATGCAGTGCACGCGTCAACAGCGAGCCGCTGTTTTTTCCATCGCGCGCTTCATCCAGCGTGAACACATGTGCAGTGCCAGCCTTGAAAGCGATCTGCGTAATCCAGCCAAAATTTTGCGGTGAACAGACGACCACCGCAGGCGAGGCATTCGCGATGAAGTACGCCATTTCGGCGGCGCGGTATGCGGTGTTCAAGGGTAGGTAGACAAAGCCGGCACGTACTGATGCCAGGTACAGCATCAAGGCTTCCGGTGATTTTTCAACCTGTACCGCAATGCGTGAGCCTTGCGGAAGATTCAGGCTCGTCAACAAATTGGCCAGCTTCGCGCTACCGCGCTCGAGGTCAAGCCAGCTGTAATATCGACCATCGTCGGTTTCAATCCAGCAGTTATTTAAATCCTCGGGATAGCGCGACTGGAACAGCGCGTAGAGATTCGCGTTCATACGGATGCGGGTTTACGGTAAGCGATAAACAAGAGAATCAAACCAAGAACTATCATGGGCAGCGACAGCATCTGGCCGGCAGAGATGGTCCAGCCAGCAAAGCTGACTTCATAGTCCGGCATGCGAAAGTATTCGGTGAAGAAGCGCGCACAGCCATAGCCGAGTGCGAACATGCCGCTGACAGCCAGATACGGCCGCGGCTTCTTCGCATAGAGCCAGAGTACGATAAAGAGCAGCACGCCATCAACCAGCGCCTGGTAAATCGGCGAGGGATGACGCGGCAGACTATCCACATTCGGCCAGATCATTGCCCACGGCAGGCTTGCATCGGCAACGCGTCCCGGCAGTTCGGCGTTGATGAAGTTGCCGATGCGGCCGGCAGCATAACCGAGTGGCACCAGCGGCGCGATGAAGTCCATCACATCCATCAGCCGCCGTCCATGCTTGCGACCCCAGATCGCCATCGCTGCCAGCACACCGAGAAAGCCGCCATGAAAGGACATGCCGCCTTTCCAGATCGCGGCAATTTCCAGTGGATGCGCAAAATAATAGTCGGGGTGATAAAACAGTACCTCACCGAGCCTGCCGCCGATGATCACGCCCAGCACACCATAGAACAGCATGTCTTCGATGTCTTCGGCGCGCCATCCTGCTGCCGCCATATGCGGCTGCCTGATGCGCAAGCGGCCGAGCAGCACGAACAGGCCAAAGGCCAGCAAATACATCAGCCCGTACCAATGGATGGATAGCGGGCCGATGGAGATCGCAATCGGGTCAGGCATAGGATGGATCAGCATCAGGTTTTCTTTCGCATCAGTTCAAGGAAGGCGCGCAGCACCGGCGATGCGTTATCGCGCCGCCAGGCCAGACCTGTTTCTACCAGCGGGCTGGCATCTTTCAGCGCACGATATTCCACGCCGGGCCGCTTCAAATTTGACACCGATTGTGGCACAAGCGCCATGCCCATGCCGGCTGAAACCAGCCCGATTATGGTCTGCATCTGATTCGCTTCCTGCCCAATATGTGGCGTCACGCCCGCTGCGCGAAAGCAGCCCAGTATCTGGTCATGAAAAGTGGGCGCCAAGCGGCGCGGAAAAATAATCAGCGGCAGATCTGTACAGTTTTTCAGTGACACCTTGCGCTGGCTGGCAGCGGGTTTACTGCCTTCGGGTATGGCCAGCACCAGTGGTTCGGTCAGCACAGTCAGATAATCGAGTTCGGTTTTGAGTTTGTCCGGTAGCGGCGGTATCAAGATGCCGAGGTCAATGCTGCCGGCGGCCAGATAATCGAGTTGCAAGTCGGTGGTGGCTTCCAGCAAGGCTATCTGTACCGATGGATACGCAGCGCGAAATTCTCTTAAGGCTGTAGGCAACACGCTGTAGTCGCCGCTGGATACAAAAGCCAGCACCAGTCGGCCTGATTCGCCGGCGGCTGCACGCTGCACCAGCTCCGGCAGTGCTTCGGCTTGCAGTAGCAGGCGCTGCGCTTCCGGCAGCAGCGCGCGACCGGCAGCCGTCAGCGTTACGCTGCGCTTGGTGCGGGTAAACAGTGCAGTACCAAGCTGGGCTTCCAGCGCCTGTATGGTTTGCGACAGCGGCGGCTGCGTCATGTGCAGCCGCACGGCGGCGCGACCGAAGTGCATTTCTTCGGCAACGGCGACAAAATAGCGCAGCGGGCGCAGCTCTATGTTCATCTGGATTTGTTATATGTAAAAAATATCAATAATGACCGAATGATATATTTGACAGACGACATAGCGCAAGGCACTGTATGCGCTTTGCAATTCACCCACTCATTCCGGAGACCCTATGGCAGCCAATCGCCGCTCGAAAAATATTACCCAAGGTGTAGCACGCAGCCCGAACCGCGCCATGTATTACGCGATGGGCTATGAGACTGCCGATTTCGACAAGCCCATGATTGGTATTGCCAATGGCCACTCGACCATCACGCCTTGCAACTCCGGTCTGCAAAAGCTGGCCGACATCGCAATTCTGGCGACCAAAGAAGCCGGCGCCAATCCGCAAGTGTTTGGCACGCCGACCATTTCGGACGGCATGTCGATGGGCACCGAAGGCATGAAATATTCGCTGATTTCACGCGAAGTCATCGCCGACTGTATTGAAACCTGCGTTAATGGCCAGTGGATGGATGGCGTAGTCGTCATCGGTGGCTGCGACAAGAATATGCCGGGCGGGATGATCGCGATGGCGCGTACCAATGTACCCAGCATTTATGTTTATGGCGGCACCATCAAGCCGGGCAACTGGAAAGGTGAAGACCTGACTATCGTGTCGGCATTTGAAGCGGTCGGCAAATTCACCGCCGGCATCATGAAACAGGAAGACTTTGACGGCATCGAACAGCACGCATGCCCGTCGACCGGTTCTTGCGGTGGCATGTACACCGCCAACACCATGTCGTCTTCATTCGAAGCGCTTGGCATGTCGCTGCTGTATTCGTCGACCATGGCCAATCCTGATGATGAAAAAGTCGGCTCCGCTGCGCAGTCGGCACGCGTGCTGGTCGAAGCCGTCAAGCGTGACCTCAAGCCGCGCGACATCATCACCCGCAAATCGATAGAGAACGCGGTGGCCGTCATCATGGCAACCGGCGGTTCCACCAACGCCGTGCTGCATTATCTGGCGATTGCCCATTCCGCAGAAGTCGAGTGGACCATTGACGACTTCGAGCGCATGCGCAAGAAAGTGCCAGTCATCTGCAACCTGAAACCATCGGGCGAATATGTCGCGACCGACCTGCACAAAGCCGGCGGCGTGCCGCAAGTCATGAAGCTGCTGCTGAATGCCGGTCTGTTGCATGGCGATTGCATCACGATCACCGGCAAGACGCTGGCTGAAGAACTGGCCCATGTACCTGACGAGCCGCGTGCAGATCAGGACGTGATTCGTCCAATCGACCGCGCGCTGTACAAGGAAGGTCACCTCGCCATCCTGAAAGGCAATCTGTCACCGGAAGGCTGCGTAGCGAAAATCACGGGTCTGAAAAATCCGGTCATTACCGGACCGGCGCGTGTGTTTGATGATGAACAATCGGCAATGACAGCGATCCTCTCCGACAGCATCAAAGCCGGCGATGTGCTGGTGATGCGCTACCTCGGCCCTAAAGGCGGCCCCGGCATGCCGGAAATGCTCGCGCCGACTTCGGCGCTGATTGGTAAAGGCCTGGGCGAATCAGTCGGACTGGTGACGGATGGCCGTTTCTCAGGTGGTACCTGGGGCATGGTGGTGGGTCACGTGTCACCGGAAGCGATTGTTGGTGGCCTGATCGGTCTGGTACAAGAAGGCGACTCGGTCACGATTGATGCGCACCAGCTGTTGATTCAATTGAACGTCCCTGACGACGAAATCGCCCGCCGTCGCGCGGCATGGCAGCCGCCGAAGGCGCGTTATACACGCGGCGTGCTGGCAAAATTTGGCAAATTGGCATCAACTGCCAGCAAGGGCGCTGTGACTGACTAATCTGTCTGTCGATTATTGTGAACAAGTGTAAAGATAGCGTTTGCACAGAATTCACTGGTGCTAGGCTGTCACTGTGTGAAGAGCCTGGCAAAACAAGGTAAAATTTTCCGGTTGTTTAATTTTTGGAGATTCAAATGAAACGTGTATTGCTTGCTGCTGTAGCACTGAGTGCTTTGGCTTCCAATGCTGCATTCGCCAATGCAGAATTGGCAAAAGAAAAAAACTGCCTCGCTTGCCACGCTGTTGATGCCAAGCTGGTTGGCCCTGGTTACAAGGAAGTCGCTGCCAAATACAAGGGTGACAAAACAGCCGAAGGCAAGATTGTGCAAAAGATTTTGAAGGGTGGCAGTGGCGTTTGGGGCCCTATCCCTATGCCAGCCAATCCGCAAGTCTCGGAAGCTGAAGCCCACACGCTGGCCAAGTGGATTCTGTCTTTGAAGTAAGCTGTTTGCCTGCAAAAAAACGCTCGCTGGTCAAACCAGCGAGCGTTTTTTTTGTACTGCATTTTCTATTTTGGGAAGTAGTCTCAGATTTAAGTAATCATCTGTAAGTCAGCACAAGCTGGTTCTGCCGGAGTTCATAGTAGATGCAGCGGCACTGCCCACATACCATCACCGAAGGGTAATGCTATGTCACCGGTGTAGAGGATGATGCCCGTTATGAATTCCTTGCCGGCTGCCTCGCGCAAGGCGCGCAGTCCTTTGAAGTCTTTGGCTTCGACGCTAGCTGCGGCCTTGACCTCGATGCCAATGACTTCGCGCAGTGGAGATTCAAGAACAAAGTCAACTTCGTTCTGAGTCTTGTCCCGATAGTGGGACATGTACCAATGTTCTGGGGTCACGCTCAAAATCTTCAGCAGCTCCCCATATACCCAAGTCTCAAGTGTGGCGCCGAACCGGATTCTGTCTTTTAATACCCGATCGAATGACAGGCGCGTGAGGGTCGACTGCAAGCCCGCATCCAGGAAATGTATTTTCGGTGTCTTGATAAGTCTGCTGAGTTCATTGCGGCTCCATGCAGGAAGCCGGCGTACCAGAAACATCTTCTCGAGTATGTCTATGTATTTGCTGACGGTTTTGTGATCGAGATTGATTTGCCCGCCGATCCGACTGAGATTAAGTAACTGCCCGCTCATTTCAGCGGCAATATCCAGCAGCTTTGGTACTTGGTGGATTTGCTCAATCTGCGCAATATCTTGTATGTCGCGTTCCATCAAGCTTGTCAGGTAGGAGCGAGCCCAAGCCTGCCTGCGATCCGGGTTTCTGCGATGCTGTATTTCAGGATAACCACCGGTCAACACGTGTTGAACGATGTCTTGCTCTCCGCCTGCCGGCACGGAAGACCAATCCTGCTCCAGTACTTGTTGAATGAAGCGGCAAGGTCGCCCTGCCATTTCCGACTGGGAAAGGGGTAGTAAGGTATGGATTTCGATACGGCCGGCAAGGCTATCGGCTATTTGGGGTAATGACATCAGATTGGCCGATCCGGTTAAGAGGAATCGGCCGGGCCGGCGATCTTTGTCAATGGAGAGCTTGAGGGCCAGTAGCAATTGCGGTGCGCGCTGTACCTCATCAATGATGGCGCGATCAAGATGCTTGAGAAATCCTGTCGGATCTGTCCGAACCGATTCCAGTAAGGTGGGATCGTCGAGAGTGAAATAAGGCATTTCATTCTCGTACTGTCTGACCAAGGTGGTTTTGCCGCACTATCTCGGCCCGTTTATCAGGACAGCAGGAGTGTCCTGCAGCGCTTCGCGCAGGCGCGAGTCCAAGTGACGATGGTAGAGTTTGCGTACTGTCTGATGGGGATTTAAAGCTCGTCCAATTGGGAATTAAGTCCCGTCCATTTGGGAATTAAACTTCGTCTAATTGGGAATGAAGTCCCGTCCAATTGGGAATCAAACCTCGTCAGATTGGGAATTAGAACATGCCTTCCGGGGCATTGCAAGCTTGGGAATGCTTGTGGGGCGTGGTGTTGATCGCGTAAATGTCGTGCCAGAATGCCCTCCTGAAGGAGGGCATTCTTTTTCTTCAGGAGTTTATTTATTGTTTCCTATTTCATCACGGCGATCTGTGCGCGCTTGCCACCTTTGTAGGTGTACAACGTCAGCGTGCCGTTCTTGATATCGCCGCGCGTATCGAACTCGATAGCACCAGTGACACCCTTGTAGTTGATCTTGGCCAGTTCGGGCAGATACTTCGCCGGCTCGGTTGAGTTGGCTTTTTGCATGGCGGCTGCCATCACCATGACAGCGTCATACACATAGGGTGCATATAATTTGACGTCGACACCAAATTTTTTGCGGTAGGTCGTGCGGAAATCTTCGACTGCCTTTTTCTGGTTTTCTTCGACACCACCTGCCTCGGCACAAACGACCTGGCCATCCGCCATGCCGTCGCCAGCCAGAGCAGGCAACTGCTCGGTACAGATGCCGTCACCGCCCATGAACTTCGCAGAGATACCCAGTTGCTTCATCTGACGCAGCATCGGGCCGCCGACCGCATCCATGCCGCCAAAAAATATCAGGTCGGGGCTCTTTCCTTTGATGGTCGTCAGGATCGCATTGAAATCAGTGGCCTTATCGTTCGTATACTGCCGGCTGACTACGGTCACGCCCGCCGCTTTCGCAGCCTTTGCAAATTCGTCGGCGACGCCCTGTCCGTAAGCGGTACGGTCATCAATGACGGCGACTTTTTTAGCTTGCAGGTTGGCGGCTGCATAGCGTCCTAGTGTGCCGCCGAGCTGACCATCATTGGCGACAACGCGAAAGGCGCCCTTGAAACCTTGCTGCGTATATTTCGGGTTTGTCGCTGATGGTGAAATTTGTGGAATGCCGGCATCGTGATAAATTTTGGAGGCCGGTATCGTGGTGCCGGAATTAAGGTGACCAATGACGCCGTTAACCTTGGCATCAACCAGCTTTTGCGCGACAGCCGTTGCCTGCTGTGGATTGGCTGCGTCATCTTCAGGTAGCAGCACGAAGGTCACCTTTTTGCCGGCGATGGTGATGCCTTTGGCGTTGAGGGTATCAATGGCCATGCGCGCGCCATTTTCATTGTCCTTGCCCAAATGGGCGATTTGTCCGGACAGTGGAGCGACGTGGCCGATCCTGACGGTCTGGTCTTCGGCTTGAACAAGGCCTGCAACTGTCAACAGCAGCGTGACGGACAGACTGTGCTTGATGAACTGCATGGATACTCTCCTGAAAAAGCGTAAATGACTAAACAAGCAAGACGGTACAATAAAAACACTGAGCCGGAAAGAGATCTTGCCGGTATGCGCAAAATTCTCGCAGAGTGACTATGTCTAAAACCTATACGCTCGATAAAACCGATCGCAAGCTGCTCAATCTTTTACAAAAGGATAATCAGCAGCCAACCCGTGTGCTGGCAGAAAAGTCGCATACGTCGCAGCCGACTTGCTTGCGCCGCATTCGCGAACTGCGCGAATCTGGTGTTATCAATGCCGATGTTTCGATGGTCGACCCGATCGCCCTCGGCTACGGCATGCTGGCTTTTATTGAAGTGTCGCTGACTGATCAGTCTGATCAGCAGATGCAGGCATTCGAGACGCGCATGGCGAAGGAAAGCGCCGTCATGCAATGTTATTTCGTGTCAGGTGACTATGATTATTTTCTGGTCGTCCATGTGACCGACATGGATGCTTATTATCAGTTCGTGCGTCGCGCGATATCGGCTTCCGGCAATGTGCGGCATTTTCAGTCGCGCTTTCCTATGAAGCGCGTAAAGTTTTCAGCAAAGATAGCGTTTGATGAAAAAGCGGCGGAGTTGGTGGTGCGGGTGGAGAAGTAAGAATTTTGTGGCGTAAAGCGAAAGACGCTGGATACCCAGCGTCTTTAACCGTACTGCAGAATTATGCTCGCAATGGCGCCGTCACCGTAACCGGCACAGGCCTGTGCCGTTTCATGCCGGTAAACGCGAAGTTCACATCCGGAATACGCCCCGACACAATCTCGGCAATTGCACGACCGGATCCGCAGCCCATGGTCCAGCCTAAAGTGCCGTGCCCGGTATTCAGGAACAGGTTGGAGATTTTGCTCTTGCCTATATACGGGACATTCGACGGCGTAAGCGGCCGCAAACCGGTCCAGTAGACCGGATTTTCATAATCACACGCGTCCGGAAACAGTTCGCGCGTGCGGCGCGTAATTGCTTCGCAGCGTGTCATGTTCAGTTCGCGCGTATAGCCATTGATCTCGCAAGTGCCGGCTACCCGCAGACGGTCACCCAGCCGTGAAATGACCAGCTTGTAGCCGTCATCCGTCAGCGATACCGTCGGTGCGCGTTCCGGATTGGTGACTTGATAGGTGGCCGAATAGCCTTTGCCCGGATAGATCATCAGGTCAATGCCTAGCGGCTTGGTCAGTTGTACCGAGAAACTGCCCATCGCCAGCACGAACGCATCGGCACGCAAGACTTGATGGCGGCCCGTTGCATCAATCACTTCCACGCCGGTGATGCGGGCAGCAGAGCCACTTCCTTCAGTTAGCAGCCGCGTGACGGTTGTGTTGAAGCGGAAATTAACGCCGGCTTCGGCTGCCTTCGCCGCCAGCCCGGTGGTGAATTTATAGACGTCGCCGGATTCATCGGTAGCGGTGAAATCGCCGCCGACAATTTTGTCGCGCATGCTGGCCAGTGAGGGTTCGATGCTGATGACTTCATCCGTCGTGATCGTGTTGCGCGGGCAACCCAGCTCACGCATCAGCCCGGCCGCCGGCAGTGACTGCTGGAATTCCGTTTCGTCAGTGTAGAAATGCAGGATGCCCTTGGTCTGGCAATCATAGTCAACGCCCGTTTCGGCGCGCACGGCTTGCAAGGTCTGCCGGCTGTACTCGGCAATGGACACGATCTGGCGGATATTGTCTGCGGTGCGCGAAGGCGTGCACTGACGCAGGAATTCCATGCCCCAGCGCCATTGCAGCCATTCGGGACGGAAGCGAAAGAGCAGCGGTGCATCTTCCTTGCCCAGCCACTTGAGTATTTTCAGTGGTGCGGCCGGATTGGCCCAGGGTTCGGCGTGGGAGACTGAAATCTGGCAGCCATTGGCGAAACTGGTTTCCTGTGCCGCACCCGGCTGGCGCTCGATGACGGTGACGTCGTGGCCGGCCTTGTTTAAAAACCAGGCCGATGCCGTGCCGATAATGCCGGCGCCAAGGACGATAACTTTCATGTGCAATCTCCGGAACAGTGAAGCAGTGCCGGCTTTGCAGCCAGATTTGCCAATGCAGAGATTGTAAAAAGACAGATCATGTTTGGGCAGTCATTCGGGCTGGCCGAAATTTTATTTTTGAAAGTTGTGTCTGTTCGGACTTTTGAATACGCAAAAAAACGACACAGAATTTTGTTTTGCAAAGTCTACAGTCTGGCCAGCTCTTCTGATACCGCGCGCTTGACCTCATATTCCAGCTGCTGTTGCAGGCTATTGCTGATTTCAAATGCCAGCTGCGTGCATAACTCTTTGGTCGCACTCTGTGCAGCGGCCGGTAGCGCAGTGGCCAGCGCTGCCATGATGGCAGTCTGCAAGCGTGCGCCGATCAAGTCGGGCAAGTGCTCACGCAGGGCCGACTCCAGCAACACCGGCATCGTGCTCGACAGCTGCGCCATCAGCCGCGCAGCGAGCTCGTCTTCGAGCTGCTGCAACGCCAATTCATCGTCAATCGCATCGTCAGCCGTATCGTCAATTGTATTGACGACATCAGGCTCTACAATTTCGGTCAGCACGGGAATGTCGGTATCGTCAGTGATTGGATTCATGTTTTTTTAGCGCCAAAAAGTTCTAACGGATAGCCGCGTTGTTTATATGACTTGTAGCGTTCGCGTCCTGCTGCCAGATCTTGTTCATCATCCGAGAGGACTTCGATCAGCCGCTCAAAGCGTGCGAAGTAGTCGGGTGTTTGCGACGACAGGTTAATCAATACCTGATGATGCGGCACTTCCTGTGTGGCGTCATCGGTCAGAATGATGGGCGTTTGTGACGCAAGCGCATCGCCGGCGACTACATGCGGCAGGAAGTCGTGATCGGAAAATGTCCACAGCGCAGTGTCAAATGCCTTCAGCTGCGCATCATTTTGCAAGAACACCACCACCTGCGACTTGCCGGCGCGCGCCTTGCGGATCAGCCGGCATGCATAGGCAAATTTATCCGGCACATTGCTGTGAAAATCGATGCGCGTCATGACACTTAACTGCTCATGCCATTGTGGCGCAGCAGTGCATCAATGCTGGGCTCGCGACCGCGGAAAGCGGTGAAAGATTCCAGCGCCGGACGTGAACCGCCCACGGACAGAATTTCGCGCTGAAATGCCAGACCCGTTTCGGCGAGCCGGTTCGGATCGCCCTGTGCTTCCTCGAATGCGCCATACGCATCGGCAGATAGCACCTCGGCCCATTTGTAGCTGTAATAGCCCGCTGCATACCCACCAGCGAACACATGCGAGAAAGAATTCTGGAAGCGGTTGAAAGCTGGCGGTATCACGACAGCGACGCGATGCCTGACTTCAGCCAGGACATCAGCGACGGTCTTTGTGCCATACGGGTTGTAATCAAAATGCAGGTGCATATCGAACAACGAGAATTCAACCTGGCGCAGCATTTGCAAACCCGACTGGAAATTTTTGGCCGCAATCATCTTGTCATACAAGGCGCGTGGCAAGGTGGCGCCGGTATCGGCATGCGCCGTCATGTGCTGCAGCACTTCCCATTCCCAGCAAAAGTTTTCCATGAACTGAGAAGGCAGTTCAACCGCATCCCATTCCACGCCGGAGATGCCGGACACACCGAGTTCGTCGACTGCTGTCAGCATGTGGTGCAGGCCGTGACCGAATTCATGGAACAGCGTAATGACTTCATCATGTGTGAAGTAAGCGGGCTTTTTCACGCCATCGACTACGGCAGGTTCAGTGAAATTACACGTCAGGTAGGCAACCGGCGTTTGCACTGCTTCAGCCAGTGATTTGCGGCCGCGTGCATCATCCATCCACGCGCCGCCGCGCTTGCCGCTGCGCGCATACAGGTCCAGATAAAACTGCCCGATCAGATGGCCGTTTTTTTCTATGCGGTAGAACTGCACATCTTCATGCCATACCGGGCCGGTGTCGGCCTTGATGGTCACGCCGAACATGTTCTGCACCAGCCGGAACAGGCCGCCAACGACTTTCGGCTCGGGGAAATAGAGTTTGACTTCCTGTTCGGAGAACGCATAGCGTTGCTCGCGCAGTTTTTCTGCAGCATAAGTGAAGTCCCATGCTTCCAGCTTGTCTATGCCGAGTTCGGATTTGGCAAAGGCTTTCAGTTCGGCCAGATCATTCTCGGCAAATGGTCGCGCACGCACGGCAAGGTCATCAAGAAACTGGTTGACTTGTTTAGGCTCGGTTGCCATCTTCGGCACCAGCGAGACTTCGGCAAAGTTTTGATAGCCAAGTATTTTGGCTTCTTCATCACGCAGCTTCAAAATATCAATGATATTTTGCGTATTGTCCCATTCCGGTTTCGCACCCAGCTCGGAAGCCTTGGTTGCGTTGGCCGTGTAAATGGTTTCGCGCAATGCGCGGTCGTTTGCGTACTGCAGGACAGGAAAGTACGAAGGAAAATGCAGCGTAAAACGGTAGCCAGTTTTGCCAGCCTTCTCTGCTGATGCCTGTGCAGCCTGAATCACATCGTCGGGCAGGCCTGCAAGACGCGCGACATCATCGACCAGCAATTCATACGCGTTGGTCGCATCCAGCACGTTCTCGGAAAACTTGGTCGACAGTGCAGCCTGTTGTTCCTGAATTTCAGCAAAGCGGGATTTTTGTGCGTCCGGTAATTCGGCTCCACCCAGACGGAAATCGCGCAGCGCATTCTCGATGATTTTCTTGCGTGTGGACGACAGGCCTGCATAGGCCGGGCTGGCTTTCAAAGCCTTGTACTTGTCGAACAAGGCCAGGTTTTGTCCAAGCTCGGTCCAGAACTCGGTGACCTTGGGCTGGTTTTCGTTATAAACCGCGCGCAGCTCGGGGGTATCCACCACTGCGTTTAAATGGCCGACTACGCTCCATGCGCGACCCAGCCGTTCGGCAGCGTTTTCCAGCGGTACGACAAAATCATCCCATTCAACTTGTGCGGCTGGCGCTTCAAGTGCTTGCACAACTTTGCGTGCAGCGTCGAGCAGCGTGTCAATGGCCGGTGATACATGCTCCGGACGGAACGCATCAAAGCGAGGAAGGTCGGAAAAATCGAGCAGGGGATTAGCAGTTGTCATCATGATTCTTTCAGGTTCTTTCCGCAGCTTCTATTGTATTCACCAGCAGCATCGTGATCGTCATTGGTCCGACGCCGCCGGGCACGGGGGTGATCCAGCCGGCGACTTCGAGTGCACCCGCATAATCGACGTCGCCGCACAGTTTGCCTTCGTCATCGCGGTTCATGCCGACATCAATGACGACGGCACCGGGCTTGATCATATCGGCGGTAACAATATTGCGCTTGCCGGTGGCCACGACCAGTATGTCGGCGCCGCGTGTGTGATGCGCCAGATCGCGTGTCTTGGAATTGCAGATGGTGACGGTGGCGCCCGCTTGCAAGAGCAGCATCGCCTGCGGCTTGCCGACAATATTGGATGCGCCGACCACGACTGCATTGGCGCCGCGCACCGGATAGGCTATTGATTCGAGCATTTTCATCACGCCGTAAGGTGTGCAGGGCCGGAACAGCGGCTGGCCCGTCATGAGCAAACCCGCATTGCTAATGTGGAAGCCATCGACGTCTTTTTCCGCGGCGATCGCTTCAATGACTTTGTGCGCATCGATATGTGCCGGCAGCGGCAACTGCACCAGAATGCCGTGAATAGATGGGTCACGGTTCAGGCTGTCAATGCGCGTAAGCAGTGCTTCTTCGCTCAGGCTGGCATCATATTTTTCAAAAATAGAGTGAATGCCGTTTTCTTCGCAAGCCTTCACCTTGTTGCGCACATAGACCTGCGACGCTGCACTGTCGCCCACCAGAATGACCGCCAGCCCCGGCTGTTTGCCGGCTGCGGTGAGAGCGGCAGCGCGGCGGGCTACATCGGCGCGCAATTGTTTCGAAAGCAGGGTTCCGTTAATGATTTGGGCAGGCATGGGATAAAAGCAAATAAGAACAAACCACGATTATAAGTCGCAGTCAGTTTGATGCCGGGCAAAGCTGTTGTGTTCCCGACTTTTCGGGTGCCAAAGCCAAACTAAAGTAGAGCTCCGGATAATTTACCCGTAGTTTATATTTCGTATTATGAAATTGAATATCGTATTTTGAAAATTCTTTAAGTCCTGATAAACTTTCGTTTCGTTAGGAAATCGCGTCGTTTAAGGGGTATCGTCATGCCAGACGGTCGCGATAAACCTGCCCAGAAAAACACAGATGGAGACTCTCAGCATGTCAGCTCAGCTCGACGTAATTCTGGCGCAAGCCGCCAATGATCCCGATGTCATGGAAACGCAGGAGTGGCTTGATGCTCTCGAAGCGGTGCTCGATCATGAAGGTCCGGAGCGCGCGCATTATCTTTTGGAGCGCATGGTTGACCTGGCGCGCCGCCGTGGCGCCCACATACCGTTCTCCAGCAACACCGCCTATGTCAACACCATCCCCGCACATCTGGGCGAGCACTGCCCGGGCAATCTTGAATACGAAGAGCGGCTGCGGTCGTGGATGCGCTGGAACGCCATGGCAATGGTGGTCAAGGCCAACCGCGCCGATGGCGACCTTGGCGGTCATATCTCCAGCTTTGCGTCACTGGCCAATATGCTGGGCATAGGCTTCAATCATTTCTGGCACGCGCCGACCGAGCATCATGGCGGTGACTTGCTTTACATACAGGGCCACTCGTCGCCGGGCGTCTATGCGCGGGCCTTCCTCGAAGGCCGTTTGACAGAAGAGCAAATGCTGAATTTCCGCCGCGAAGTCGACGGCAAGGGCCTGTCTTCCTACCCGCATCCGAAACTGATGCCGGACTTCTGGCAATTCCCGACCGTGTCTATGGGTCTCGGACCGCTGATGGCAATTTATCAGGCGCGCTTCCTGAAATACCTGCACGCACGCCAGATCGCCGACACCGCTCCGCGCAAGGTCTGGGCCTTCTGCGGCGATGGTGAAATGGACGAGCCGGAATCAATGGGTGCGATCGGCATGGCCGGCCGCGAAATGCTCGACAACCTGATTTTCGTCGTCAACTGCAACCTGCAGCGCCTTGATGGTCCGGTGCGCGGCAACGGCAAAATCATTCAGGAACTCGAAGCCGACTTCCGCGGCGCTGGCTGGAATGTTATTAAAGTCATCTGGGGCCCGGGCTGGGATGATCTGCTCGCGCAAGACAAGGAAGGTATCTTGCAGCGCGTGATGATGGAAACCGTCGATGGCGAATACCAGAATTACAAAGCCAAGGACGGCGCCTATGTGCGCAAGCATTTCTTTGGCAAGCATCCGAAGCTGCTGGAGATGGTCGCCAATATGTCGGATGACGACATCTGGCGTCTGACCCGTGGCGGTCATGATCCGCACAAGATTTACGCCGGCTTCAAAACTGCGCAAGAACACAAAGGCCAACCAACCGTGCTGCTGGTCAAAACCGTTAAAGGTTACGGCATGGGCAAATCCGGCGAGGCGCGCAACACCGCGCACCAGACCAAGAAGCTCGACGATGATGCGATCCGCGAAATGCGCGACCGCTTTGGCATCCCGGTGTCGGATGAGCAATTGCATGAAGTGCCATTCTTTATGCCAGCCGCTGATTCACCAGAAATGATTTACCTGCACGAGCGCCGCAAGCAGCTCGGCGGCTATCTGCCGCAGCGTCGCCGCAAAGCCGACGATGCATTCACGATCCCGCCACTGTCGACCTTCAAAGCCGTGCTGGACGCGACCGCCGAAGGTCGCGAGATCTCGACCACGCAAGCCTATGTGCGCATGCTGACTATCCTGCTGCGTGACGAAGCGGTGGGCAAGCGCGTCGTGCCGATTCTCGTCGATGAAGCGCGCACCTTTGGTATGGAAGGTCTGTTCCGCCAGATCGGCATCTTCAGTCAGCAAGGCCAACTGTATGAGCCGGTTGATAAAGATCAGGTCAGCTACTACCGTGAAGACAAGGCCGGCCAGATTCTGCAGGAAGGTATTAACGAAGCCGGGGCCATGAGTTCGTGGATTGCTGCGGCGACGTCATACTCGACGAACAACCGCGCCATGATTCCGTTCTATACGTTCTATTCCATGTTTGGTTTGCAGCGTATCGGTGACCTGGCATGGGCTGCCGGCGACATGCGCGCACGCGGCTTCCTGATGGCGGGCACTGCCGGTCGCACGACGCTGAACGGCGAAGGCCTGCAGCATGAAGATGGTCACAGTCATGTGATGGCGTCAACCATTCCGAACTGCATGCCGTATGACCCGACCTTCGCGCATGAAGTCGCTGTCATCCTGCATGATGGTTTGGTGCGCATGGTGGAGAAGCAGGAAGATGTGTTCTATTACATCACCATCATGAACGAGAACTACAGCCACCCTGGTCTGGTCGACGGTCAGGAAGACGGTATTCTGAAGGGCCTGTATCGTCTGCAGCAGAGCAAGAAAAAATCCAAGTTGCGCGTGCAGCTGATGGGCTCCGGCACCATCTTGCGCGAAGTGATTGCGGGCGCCGAGCTGCTGGAAAATGACTGGGGCATTGCAGCCGATATCTGGTCTGCACCTTCATTCACACTGCTGGCGCGTGACGGTCAGGATACCGAGCGCTGGAACATGCTCAATCCAACCGCCAAAAAACCGCGTGTCGCCTACGTGACCGAATGTCTGGCTGACAGCGAAGGCCCGGTGATTGCGGCAACAGACTACATGCGCACCTATGCCGAACAGATTCGCGCCTTCATGCCAAATGGTCGCAGCTACAAAGTGCTCGGCACCGACGGCTTTGGCCGCTCGGATTCGCGCGCCAAGCTACGCGAGTTCTTCGAAGTCAATCGTTATTTCGTGACTATTGCTGCACTCAAGTCGCTCGCCGATGCAGGCAGCATTGATGTGTCGCTGGTGGCGCAGGCAATTGAAAAATACGGCATCGATCCGAACAAGCCAAATCCTGTGGCCCTGTAAAACAACAATCAAATAAAACTGAAACTTCCGCTGCATTCACCTGCGGAAGAATGGAGCTGACAACATGAGCCTGATCGAAATAAAAGTCCCCGACATCGGCGACTTCAAAGAAGTCGAAGTCATTGAAATGCTGGTCAAGCCCGGTGACACCGTCAAGGCAGAGCAGTCCTTGATCACGGTTGAATCCGACAAGGCCAGCATGGAGATACCGAGTAGTCATGCTGGTGTCGTCAAGGAAATCAAAGTAAAGATCGGCGACAAGGTTGCCGAAGGCTCGTTGATGCTGATGCTGGAAGCCAGTGATGCCGCAGCTACAGCCCCTGCGGCTGCATCCTCGCCGGCGACGCCATCTGCAGCACCAGCAGCGCCGACGCCAGTTGCCGCTCCCGTATCCGCTCCAGTCTCAGCGCCATTCAATGCCGCAGTAAGTGCGCCGGCGGCCATGCCGTCAGCTGCCCCTGCAACAAGCAGCAAGGCGCATGCTTCGCCATCGATACGCAAGTTTGCCCGCGAACTCGGCGTGGACTTGACGCGAGTCACAGGCAGCGGCCCGAAAGGCCGTGTATTACTGGAAGATGTGCAAGGATTCGTCAAAGGCGTCATGGCTGGCGGCGGGTCTGCCACACCAGCAGCAAGCGGCAGTGGCATGGGTCTTTCGATGCTGCCCTGGCCTTCGCTCGATTTCTCGAAATTTGGCGCGACTGAATTGCAGCCGCTGTCACGCATCAAGAAAATCAGCGGCCCGAACTTGCACCGTAACTGGGTGATGATGCCGCATGTAACGCAGTTCGATGAAGCCGACATCACCGAGCTGGAAGAATTCCGCAAGAGCGCCAACGAGTCGCTGGCGAAATCCGGCGTCAAGCTGACCATGCTGGCGTTTGTGATCAAGGCCAGCGTCGCGGCTTTGAAGAAGCTGCCCGCTTTCAATGCGTCGCTCGATGCGAGCGGCGAGAACCTGATCCTGAAACAGTATTACAACATTGGCTTTGCAGCCGATACGCCGAACGGTCTGGTTGTGCCGGTTGTGAAAAACGCCGACCAGAAAGGCATTGCGCAAATCGCGCAGGAAATGGGCGAGCTGTCGGCGCAGGCACGCGAAGGCAAGCTGAAGCCGGCCGATATGCAGGGCGCGAGCTTCACGATTTCGTCTTTGGGCGGCATTGGTGGTACCGCGTTCACGCCTATCATCAACGCACCCGAGGTCGCGATTCTTGGCTTGTCCAAGGCGGCGATGAAACCGGTGTGGGACGGCAAGCAATTTGTACCGCGCCTGATGATGCCGATGTCGCTGTCCTATGACCATCGCGTGATCGATGGCGCTATGGGCGCGCGTTTCACTGTCTATCTGGCTGAAGTGCTGGCTGACATGCGCAAGACATTGCTCTGAGAGCGCTGTTTTCCGACGATGCAAAAACGGAGCAAATAATATGAGTCTGGTAGAAATCAAAGTCCCCGATATCGGTGACTTTAAAGAAGTCGAAGTCATCGAATTGCTGGTCAAGCCGGGCGACAGCGTCAAGGCTGACCAGTCGCTGATCACTGTGGAATCCGATAAGGCCAGCATGGAAATTCCATGCAGTCAGGCCGGCGTGGTCAAAGAGCTGAAAGTCAAACTGGGTGACAAAGTCGCTGAAGGTTCGCTGTTGCTGTTGCTGGAGCCGAGCGCAGACGCTGCATTCGCAGCGCCTGCTGCAGCACCTGCTGCCGTACAAGCACCTGCACCTGCAGCGCCAGCCGCCGCATCTATTGCAGCACCTGTCGCCGCCAGTTTTGCCGGCAAAGCCGATATTGAATGCGACACGCTCGTGCTCGGTGCCGGCCCCGGTGGTTACACCGCCGCCTTCCGTGCCGCCGACCTTGGTCAGAAAGTTGTGCTGGTCGAACGCTTTCCGTCATTAGGCGGTGTCTGCCTCAATGTCGGTTGCATTCCATCGAAGGCGCTGCTGCATGCAGCTAAAGTCATTACCGAAGCCGAAGAGATGGCGCATTTCGGCGTGAAGATGTCGAAGCCTGAAATCGACATCAATGCTTTACGCGGCTGGAAAGACGGCGTCATCAAGAAACTGACTGGCGGCCTCACAGGACTGGCCAAGGCGCGCAAGGTACAAACCGTGCACGGCAAGGCAAGTTTCACGTCACCGCAAACGCTCACCGTCGAGACTGCTGAAGGCAGCAAGGTGATTGCATTTCGCAATGCGATCATTGCCGCCGGTTCTTCCGTCGTAAAAATCCCTGGCTTTCCGTATGACGATCCGCGTCTGATCGATTCGACCGGCGCACTTGAACTGCGCCAGATACCGAAACGCATGCTCGTCATTGGCGGCGGCATCATTGGTCTGGAGATGGCTTGTGTGTATGACGCGCTCGGCACTAAGGTCACGGTCGTGGAATTCGCCGACGGCCTGATTCCGGCCGCGGACCGCGACATCGTCAAGCCACTGACCAAGCGCATAGAAAAGCGGTATGAAGCGATTTACCTGAAGACCAAAGTCACCAAGCTCGAAGCACGTGCCAATGGCTTGCTGGCTAGCTTCGAAGGCGAGGCTGCTCCGGCCGACCCGCAACTGTACGACATGGTTCTGATGGCAGTGGGTCGTCGCCCGAACGGGCGCGATGTCGGCGCCGACAAGGCTGGCGTCATTGTGAATGAGCGCGGCTTCATTCCGGTGGACCGTCAACAGCGTACCAATGTGCCGCATATCTTTGCTATCGGCGACATCTGTGGCGATCCTATGCTCGCGCACAAAGCAACCAACGAAGCCAAGGTTGCCGCTGAAGTCATTGCCGGCCACAAGGTGGAGTTCGATGCGATGACGATTCCGTCAGTCGCCTACACCGATCCAGAAATTGCGTGGATGGGCGTGACTGAAACCGAAGCCAAGGCCAAGGGCATCCCGTTCGAAAAAGCCAGTTTCCCGTGGGCCGCTTCTGGTCGCGCACTGGCGATGGGGCGTGACGATGGCATCACCAAGCTGCTTTGGGATCCACAAACCAAACGCATTATCGGCGCCGGTATCGTTGGCGTGAATGCGGGTGAATTGCTGGCCGAGACCGTGCTGGCAATGGAGATGGGAGCCGACCTTGAGGATCTGGCGCTGACAGTACATGCACATCCGACCTTGTCGGAGACGCCGATGTTTGCGGCAGAGATGGGGTTGGGCAGCATTACCGATCTCTATATCCCGAAAAAATAAGTCTCATGCGCCGCACTCTGCGGCGCATTTTTTTTATTCGTCATTCGCTCAAGAGCACGCCATTGCCAGCTAACGCAATGCGCATCGCATTGCTGCAAATCCAAAGCCTGTTTTTTGCATCTGAGCTGTACTACGAAGCGCGCATTCCGGAACACCTTCAGCCCGTGCGTGACTTTATCTATATGGCTTGCCATGGTGCGTTGTGGCGTTCATTCAATGAAATAAGCTTTGCCGTCATGATCAAAGAGGCTAGACGCTGTCGCGGGGACTAACTCGACTGCAAGTTTCGTCATTGAACCGTGAACATTGCGATCTGTTCTGATGGCTGCAACTTAACAAGTTTTCTCATCTTGAATGGAGAAAGACGATATGGGTCATATCAACCGGATTGATATTTCACAACTCGATTCTGCAAAAGCTCTAGCACTTGCCTTGCAAGGAACAGGCGAACTTCGGGTAAGTAAACGCACAAACACAGAAGGAACAGAAGCCGTCTTTTTGCGTGAGCGTACTTTCGTTGAGAGCGTCAAGGATTTCCTTGGAATTGATGCGGAGACCCGGCAAAGGCATGCAGATGAAGCGCTCCAATTGATCGAAGGTTTTCTCGATAAACACGCGCCTGCAGGCGCAGGTTCCACCCAAAAACGTCAGGCCATATTAAACATCCGGACTGAGGCCAACCGGCAGAAAAGCTTTACGGGTAGCGTCGTAGCAGAGGAGATGAAGCACCTTCTTACTTCTAAGAATACGGTTGATCCACTGAAGGGAGGACCGGTGGCCGCGTCCCGCAAGGCGGAATCGGGCATCAACCTCATGTCGGTCTCGCCGATGCGGGTTGAGGCTGACAACGCTGTATTGCGGTCGTCCACACTGTTGACAGCATTGCAGGCAAATCCTGAGTTGGCAAATGTGGCCGACAAGGTTCAGAGCGTCATATCATTGGTTGATATGAAGCGCAAAAGTATCGGGACGCAGGGCGGGCCGCATGAGCAGCTCACTATGACAGATTTGCTCCTGACGACTCCTTCCGTTATGGTGCTGCCGGACTTGAAACCCAATGTAGGCTCGGAAGGTGAGCTGGCGATTCAACCGGACCAGTTAAAACTGAAGTATGAGAAGGCGCTAAAAGGAAAAACGGGTACCTTGGTTATGGAGCCGTTTCCCGATCAGTTCAAACGCGATAAAAACGGAACATGGGCCACGTTCAGCGACAAGGGTTTGAAGATGATGATGCAGTCGATAATCGATGCTGTAGCTGAGGCTGCTGAGGAAGGCAAAAAACTGCATGTGACTATCGCCAGTACAGACGAAAATTTGATCGCCCGCCTGAAGTCCAGCTACGCCGTGCAGCAGAAGAAATTTGTACTGGAAGACGAAAGCGATTCTGACAGTGACGACGAAGAATTGACCGTCGATCCGGCTGTCGTGGCAATGGCGCTAAACAAAACGTCTGAAGAGGAAAACTCTTCAGACGATGACGGCACTGGGGTATTCCCGAGATGAAGTCTGTTTGCAGTTTTATTTAATCTGTTCGATAACACCCGACAGCATCATCAGCATCTGGTCAATTTCTGCCTTCGTCACATTCAGCGCCGGCATGAAACGCAGCAAATCCGGCCGTGGTGAATTCAATAGAAGACCCACTGGTTCGAGGTCGCGGGCGATCTCGACGATCTTGCCGCCAATCGGTGAGCCCAACTTCAATGCACGTAACAAGCCTTCGCCACGCTCGCCTTCCAGTCCATGTTTTGCAGACAATGCTTCCAGCCCGGCTTTGAGGTAGTTGCCCTGTTCAACCACGGACTGCAAAAAGCCCGGCGACAGCAAGGTCTGCAGCACCGCGACGCCAACTGCCGTCATTAACGGATTGCCGTTATACGTGCCACCCTGATCGCCCGGCACGAAGCACGCAAACGCTTCCTTGCACAACAGCGCGGCCAGCGGTATGCCACCGCCTATGCCTTTACCCAAGGTCATGATATCGGGCTCGATGCCGGACAATTCATAGGCGAACAGCTTACCGGTACGCGCCATGCCGGCCTGTACTTCGTCCACAATCAGCAAGATGC
>JAOAUN010000081.1 GCA_030157545.1 Burkholderiaceae bacterium | reverse complement strand
GGCACGCAAGCGGCTTACATAAAAGAACGTTTCAATATTCCCCAGATTTCAACCGGTGACATGCTGCGTGCAGCGGTCAAGGCCGGTTCGCCCCTTGGCCTGGCGGCCAAGCAGGTGATGGATGCGGGCGGGCTGGTGTCGGACGACATCATTATCGGTCTGGTGAAAGACCGCCTGAAAGAACCGGATTGCGCCAATGGTTATCTGTTCGACGGTTTTCCGCGCACGCTGCCGCAAGCCGACGCCATGAAAGATGCCGGCGTGGCGATTGACTATGTACTCGAAATTGATGTGCCCGACGAAGCTATCATCGAACGCATGAGCGGCCGTCGTGTGCATCCTGCTTCTGGCCGTACGTATCACGTGAAATTCAATCCGCCGAAAACAGCGGGCAAGGATGACCTTACGGGCGAAGAATTAATACAGCGTGACGATGATCGCGAAGAGACGGTTAAAAAGCGTCTGCAGATCTATCATGAGCAAACGAAAGTACTCGTCGGTTATTACAACGACTGGGCTGATTCCGGCAAGCCGGGCGCACCCAAGTACCGGAAGATTGCTGGTGTTGGACCTGTCGAGGCAATCCGCGATAGTGCATTTGCGGCGCTGGCGGACTAAGGAAAAATAAAAGGCGGACAGCTAGTCCGCCTTTTTTTATGGGCTACTAATAAAACGAACAACTTGAAAACTGATTAAGCAATTGACAACACCCGAAGACAAGTCCGGCGGATAATAAAAAATAGCGCTGGGTAGTAACGACAAGTTTGTAGCAAACGGCTGTCTGTAGCGGGACGGTTGAAGAAGTTAATAAACTGACGTGAACTTTTGGAGGAGACATATGGCTTCAACAGGCTTGTGGTTTGCCGTAATTTGCGGTTTCATCGCCGTTATATACGGATTAATTTCCCGAAGCTGGATCCTGAAACAGGACCCCGGCAATCCCCGCATGCAGGAAATCGCAGCTGCCATTCAGCAGGGAGCAGCGGCTTATCTGGCAAGACAATACCGAACGATCGCGATAGTCGGTGTCGTGCTGGCTATCCTGATCGGCATCTTCCTTGACCGAATGACCGCAGCTGGTTTCGTAATCGGTGCGGTACTGTCCGGCGCCTGCGGCTTCATCGGCATGAATGTGTCGGTACGCGCCAATGTGCGTACTGCGCAGGCAGCTACACACGGCATCGGGCCGGCGCTGGACGTGGCCTTCCGCGGCGGCGCCATCACCGGCATGCTGGTGGTCGGGCTTGGCCTTTTGGGTGTGTCGGTGTTTTTCTTTTTAATAGGCGGGCTTGATACGCCAGATTCCGCCACCTTGAAACCTTTGCTGGGGCTGGCCTTCGGTTCGTCTCTGATTTCGATCTTTGCGCGACTCGGCGGCGGTATCTTCACCAAGGGCGCCGATGTCGGCGCCGATCTGGTCGGCAAGGTTGAAGCCGGCATTCCGGAAGATGATCCACGCAATCCGGCTGTCATTGCCGACAACGTCGGCGACAATGTCGGCGACTGCGCCGGCATGGCCGCGGACCTGTTCGAAACCTATGCAGTGACGCTGATTGCCACCATGGCGCTGGGCGCATTGATGGTGGTGTCGGCACCCGGTATGGCAGTTGTCTATCCGCTTATCCTTGGTGGAGTCTCCATCATTGCTTCCATCATTGGTGTGTCCTTCGTGAAAGCCAGTCCCGACATGCGCAACGTGATGCCGGCGCTGTATCGCGGGCTGATCGTCGCCGGTGGCCTGTCGCTGATCGCGTTCTACTTCGTCACCACCATGCTCTTCCCCGAGCCGCTGATGATGGCGGGCGACGAGACCGTGTCGGCAATGGCGCTCTTTGGTTCCTGCGTCGTTGGTCTGGTGCTCACAGCGGCACTAGTGTGGATCACCGAGTACTACACTGGCACCGATTTCGCACCGGTCAAGCATATTGCTCAGGCATCCACCACGGGTCACGCAACCAACATCATTGCCGGCATCGGTATCTCGATGAAATCCACGGCGTGGCCAGTACTGTTTGTCTGCGTTGCTATTCTGCTCTCGAACATGATGGCGGGCCTGTACGGCATTGCCGTTGCAGCGACTTCTATGTTGAGCATGGCCGGTATTGTTGTCGCGCTCGATGCATACGGGCCGATCACGGACAATGCCGGCGGCATTGCAGAGATGGCGAATTTGCCCGAGAGCGTGCGCAACATCACCGACCCGCTTGATGCAGTCGGCAACACTACCAAGGCAGTCACCAAAGGCTATGCAATTGGTTCTGCCGGTCTGGCAGCGCTGGTCCTGTTTGCAGACTACACACATGCGCTGAAAGATCGCGGCATCTCGATTAGTTTCGATCTGTCCGATCCGATGGTCATCGTCGGCCTGTTTATTGGCGGCCTGATTCCTTTCCTGTTCGGCGCGATGGCGATGGAAGCGGTGGGCCGTGCTGCTGGCGCAGTAGTCGAAGAAGTGCGTCGCCAGTTCCGCGAAATTGCCGGCATCATGGAAGGTACGGCCAAACCGGAATACGGCAGAGCAGTTGATATGCTCACTGCTGCAGCGATCAAGGAAATGATGATTCCGTCCTTGCTGCCAGTTGTGGTGCCTATCGTCGTCGGTCTGGTCCTTGGACCCAAAGCCTTGGGTGGCCTGCTGATGGGCACTATCGTCACCGGCCTGTTCGTCGCGATCTCCATGTGTACCGGCGGCGGCGCCTGGGACAATGCGAAGAAGTATATTGAAGATGGCCATCACGGCGGCAAAGGCAGCGAAGCACACAAGGCAGCTGTGACTGGAGACACGGTTGGTGATCCGTATAAAGACACCGCTGGTCCGGCCGTTAATCCGCTCATCAAGATCATCAATATTGTCGCGTTGCTGATCGTGCCGCTGCTGTCGACGAATGGCATGCTCGGATAAATAAACTTTTCAACTTGAAAAGGCAGCTTCGGCTGCCTTTTTCATTTGCAGATTTAATTGTCAAAAACCACAGCTATTCGTTATGCTTGCCGCTGGTTTTTTATCTACTTATCAATCTGGAGCAAGAATGGAAATCAAGAACAGGGTATTCATCATCACCGGCGGCGCATCCGGACTGGGCGCGGCAACTGCGCGCATGATCGTCGACAACGGCGGCAAGGTAGTGCTGGCCGATGTGCAGGTTGAGGCAGGTGAAAAACTGGCCGCTGAATTGCATGGCAAATTCGTCAAGTGTGATGTGACCTCGGAAGCCGATGGTTTGGCTGTCGTGGCTGCTGCTGAATCCTTGGGCCAGCTGGCTGGCCTGATCAATTGCGCTGGCGTCGCGCCGGCTGTCAAGACCGTCGGCAAGGACGGCCCGCATCCGCTGGAAGTATTCCAGCGCGTGATCAATATCAATCTGGTTGGCACCTTCAATATGTCGCGTCTGGCGGCGGCTGCAATGGGCAACGGTGAAGCTAATGCGGGTGGCGAGCGTGGCGTGATTATCAACACCGCCTCGGTCGCAGCGTATGACGGGCAGATTGGACAAGCTGCCTACGGTTCATCAAAGGCCGGCGTCGTTGGCCTGACTTTGCCAATGGCCCGCGACCTCGCGCGCAGCGGCATTCGCGTCATGACCATTGCGCCTGGCATTTTCGAGACGCCGATGTTGTTGACCATGCCGCAGGAAGTGCAGGACGCACTTGGCAGGATGGTGCCTTTCCCATCGCGTCTGGGCAAGCCTGCCGAATACGCGCAACTCGCCAAAAGCATCATTGAAAACGCGATGTTGAATGGCGAGACTATCCGTCTGGATGGCGCCATTCGCATGCAGCCGAAGTAAATTTGATCATTCTCATTATTTGCGAGGTAAAAACTGCGGCTGAGTGTTGTGCTAGAGCTTTGCCTGCTGGTAATCTGCAGCTATGACTTCGCCGCAGAAAACAGCACTGTTTCTCACTGGTGGTGGCGCTCGCGCTGCCTATCAGGTCGGCGTGCTGCAGGCAGTTTTTTCCTTGTTGAGCGAGACGGGCTGGCCGGCCGAGAAAAATCCGTTTGATATTGTCTGCGGCACCTCGGCCGGCGCTATCAACGCCACTGCCTTTGCGTGTCGTGCTGATAATTTTGAAGAGAGCGTAACGCACCTGCTCAAAGTGTGGCGCGGGCTTGAAGTCGAGCAGGTCTATCGCGCCGACTCTTTCGGGGTGATCCGGTCCGGCGCCCGCTGGTTGTCGCTGTTTTCGTTTGGTTGGCTGCTGCGCAAGTGGAAGGCTAATCCGCCCAATTCCCTGCTGGATAACTCACCGCTGGTCAGTTTACTGCACCGGATGCTGGATTTGCCGCGGCTGGATGCCGCGCTCGAGAGCGGTGCCTTGCATGCGCTGTCAGTCTCGGCGTCGTCTTATACGGCCGGCCGGCATATGACTTTTTATCAGTCTGCAAGAGATATCCCTTCATGGAGCCGGACGCAACGACAGGCCACGCAGCAGCAAATCGGGGTAGATCATCTGCTGGCTTCGTCAGCGATACCACTGATTTTTCCTGCGATGCCGCTGTACTGCAATGGCCAATGCGAATATTTCGGTGATGGTTCGATGCGGGAGGTCGCACCAATTTCACCTGCCATCCATCTTGGCGCCAGCAAAGTGCTGGTGATCGGGGCGGGTAGTATGGGAGGGCCGCTGCGCGATATGAAAGAATTTTCCGGTTATCCAAGCCTCGCGCAGGTTGCCGGTCATGCGATGTCGAGTATCTTTCTCGACAGTTTGTCAGTTGATATTGAAAGGCTCTCGCGTATCAATGCAACCTTGTCGCTGCTGACACCCGAGCAGCGTAGCAAAACAGAATTGCGGCCCGTTGAAATGCTGGCCATCACGCCTTCCCAGCCCCTGGAATTAATCGCGAGCCGTCATGTTGGCAGCCTGCCTCTGGCAATCCGTACCTTGTTGTCGGCAATTGGTGCAACCGAACGGCGCGGTGCTGCGCTGGCTTCCTATTTGTTATTTGAATCAAGCTATACGCGTGCACTGATCGAGTTGGGGCAGATCGATACTTTTTCCCGGCGCGAAGAAGTTTTAAAGTTTTTTGGTGTTGCTGAAGCCGATAAGACCGCGGGGCAAACTGTTGCACAGGTCTCAAGCGTATTTTGATTGGCAAATCACTCAAATACACGATATTCAAATTTTCCCTGCTAATGTTGGCCAGTAAACAGAAAATAAAGAAAGTTACGGTAATTACTGAACAATCATTGATTTTTTGCTACCGAATTCGCCGGGGCTGGCATTCATGTAGGGGTTTTGCCAGAGCCAAAGGGCGGTTATCATTCAAAAATCCCAGTTGAAAATTCGTTTGCGCGGCAGGCCTGATAACTTGCTTTCCTTCTGTTTGAAGCTGGCGTTCGCGAAATTTTGCAAAAAATATAAGCCACGCAGATTTCATGCGTTTTTGATTGTTTCGATATTATCGTGAATATTTACACGCTTAACGCACCTCAGTCGAGCGACGAAGAGACTCAGGAATCGAGTGCAGACGCTAGTCTGCTACGAACTGTGCCCAGGAATGTGGTGCAGTCGATTCGCGCTTTCCGCGTCACTGATCTGCAGTCCGAGGCGATGCGACTTGGCCAGCATTTCCTGTATGCGCATTGCGCGGAGGCGACTACACGTCAGCAGGTTCTTGCAGCGATAGCCGAGTCATTTCATGTGCCTAAGCACGTTGGCAAAAATTATGATGCCTTATCTGAATGCCTGACGAGTATGTTTCATAAGGCAAGCGATCAGCCCGGTTTTCTCGTCGTTCTCGAACAATTGCCTAACACGCCAAAATTCGACAAGGAAGCTCGCGAAAACCTGCTGGACGTTTTCCGTGATGCGGCCGATTACTGGAGCGAGAAAAAAGTCGCGTTCCGGGTTTTCTTTTCATTCCAATAGACTTTGCCTTTTGTTTCGGCAAGCCAGCTGAATCACTATAATTTGTATGCGGGGCGCTGGTAAAATGCGCGCCATGAAAAGCATAGTGATCCTGATTTCCGGCCGCGGAAGCAATATGCAAGCGATCATGCGCGCAGCAGCGGCAGAAAAATGGCCGGCCCGTATTGCTGCAGTCATCAGCAATCGTCCGCAGGCAGCTGGTCTGCAAGCTGCGGCTGAAGCCGGCATTCCCGTCGTCGTCGTCGATCATCAGGGATATCCGGATCGTGCAGAATTTGATGCAGCGCTATCGGCAGCGATCGACCAGTTTGCGCCTGATCTGGTACTTCTGGCAGGTTTCCTGCGTATTTTGACGGCTGGTTTTGTTGAGCATTACCGCGGTCGAATGCTCAATATTCATCCGTCGCTGCTACCCAGTTTTCCCGGTTTGGCCACGCACAGGCAGGCACTGGCCGCCGGCGTCAGTGAGCATGGCGCAACCGTCCACTTTGTGACGCCTGATCTTGACCATGGACCCATCGTCGAACAAGCGATAGTGCAGGTGCGAGATGATGATACTGAAGCTACGCTGGCTGCACGCGTGCTGGCACAGGAGCATATTATTTATCCGCGTGCAGTGCGCAGTTTTATTGAAGGCAGGCTGCGCATTGTAGACGGCAGGGTGGTGCAAGGCCCTGCTACACCAATTTGAACCATTCCGGACGCGCTGGCAGCGCGTTTTAATTCGATCACCCATCAAGGACAACGCATGAGATTGCCACCCGCAATCATAGGCAGCACAGAAGAAGTGCTGCGTGAAGTATTACGTTTTACCGCACCAGCAGACAGTACCTTGTCGCGCTATTTTCGCGATCATCCACGCCTGGGCGCGCGCGAGCGTGGTGTCGTTGCGGAGGCTGTTTACGGATTGCTGCGCAATAAGGCGACTTACACCAGTTTTGCCGAATCAGGCGCAGGTTCGATGATGCGCCGTATGGCTTTGCTGGGTCTGGCCGATGCAGTCAGCGTTGATGCCTTGGGCGGCCTCTCCGAGCCGGAGCAGCACTGGCTGCAGCGTGTGATGGAAATTGACCGCAGCAACCTGTCGCAACTGCAGCGCACCAATATGCCAGAATGGATATTCGAACGGCTGGTCGCACAGTATGGCGAGAGCGGTGCGCTTGAATTGGCCGATGCATTGAACGCACCTGCACCGCTGGACTTGCGCGTCAACAGCATCAAGGCCACCCGCGAAGATGTCGTGTCGGCATTGACCCATGCCGGCCTTGCACCACTGCCGACGCCATATGCGCCACTTGGTCTGCGTCTGCTAAAAAAACCCGCGCTGCAAAACATGCCCTTGTTTAAAGAAGGCGCTATTGAAGTGCAGGATGAAGGCAGCCAGCTGCTCGCGCAAATTGTCGGCGCCAAACGCGGCGAGATGGTGGTGGATTTCTGCGCCGGTGCCGGCGGCAAGACCTTGGCGCTGGGTGCCCTCATGCGGAACACGGGCAGGCTATATGCATTCGATATTTCAGAAAAGCGGCTGGCAAAACTCAAGCCGCGCCTGGCTCGCAGTAATCTGTCCAATGTACATCCGGTTGTGATTGCGCATGAAAACGATGCGAAGGTAAAACGCCTGGCAGGCAAGATAGACCGTGTTCTGGTTGATGCGCCGTGCAGCGGTTTGGGCACGCTGCGCCGTAACCCGGATGTCAAATGGCGGCAGACACTGGAAGGCATAGGTGAACTCAACGTCAAGCAGATTTCGATCTTGACGGGTGCTGCGCGTTTGGTAAAGCCGGGTGGAAGACTGGTTTATGCAACCTGCAGTTTGCTCGATGAAGAAAATGATGCAATCGTCAGTCAGTTTCTCGCTGCGCATGCGGATTTCGTGTTGATTCCCATGCACGAAGTGCTGGCTGAACAGAAAATTGAATTGGTAATGGGCGACTACCTGAAGTTAGTGCCGCAACTGCATCAAACCGATGGATTTTTTGCAGCGGTATTGGAACGTAAAAAATAACAGCAGATTTCTTTCGTTTTCTATTCGCCATGAATCTGACCACTCCTCACACCATGCTGCCTGATTTATTGGCCGACTTGAGTGATCCCGGTCTGCTCTTGCAGATGCTCGCCGTTGTTGCGTGTCTGGGAGCGGGCTGGCTGTTGTCGCGTTTGATGGCATCGATGTTAGTTGTCAATGGTGAGCGTCTCGTCGCGAGGCATGCAAGCGTCGATAGTTTTTTGCATGTGCTCTCTCCACTCCTATCGCTGATGTTGCTCGTCATTGCCATTCCCGTTGTAGGTCGCTGGCAGCATGTCGGATTGATCCGAGTGGCATTGCCGATACTTACTTCGTATGTGCTGATTCGTCTGGTATTTTTCCTGTTGCGGCGCATCTTCGCAATGGACGGCAATGCTGGCAATTTTCTGCGGGCATCGGAGAAAATTTTTTCACTGATTGTCTGGATTTCAGTCGCGCTGTATATCACCGGCATGTGGCCGGCAATCACGCAATTTCTGGAACACACAACGCTGCCTATCGGGCGCCATCAGGAATCGCTGTTAGTGATCATGCAGGCTGTACTGTCTGTAGTTGTTACCCTGATTCTTGCTTTGTGGGCAGCCACTACGTTGGAACAGCGCTTAATGAAGATGGATTCCATCCATTTATCCTTGCGTGCTGTCCTGGCTCGGACAGCCAAGGCGATTCTGATTTTGGTCGCAGTGCTGGTCAGTCTGTCATTGGTGGGACTGGATTTGACTGTATTGTCGGTTTTCGGTGGCGCATTGGGTGTAGGTATTGGCCTCGGCCTGCAAAAACTGGTCAGTAGCTATGTTTCGGGCTTTGTGATTTTGCTTGAGCGTAGTTTGACTATTGGTGACATGGTGACAGTCGACAAATTTAGTGGCCGCGTTCAACAGATCAAAACACGCTACACCATACTGCGCAGCGCTGATGGCACCGAGTCCGTGATTCCCAACGAAATGCTGGTCTCGAGTCCGGTGCAGAATTTATCGCTGACTGATCGTAATTTGTACCTCTCTGCGCGCATCACGGTTTCTTTCGAAACTGATATTGCCTGGCTATTCCCCAAGCTCGAGCAAGCGGTGGCATTACTTCCTTGTGTTCTTGCAAACCCTGCACCGTCCGCGTTTCTGAGTTGCTTTGGTGCGAACGGACTGGAACTTGAGGTTAGATTCTGGGTGAGCGATTCGGAAAAAGATGGTGCGCTGAGCGTATCAGAAGTAAATCGAGCAATCTGGAGGCTCTTGCAAGAGTTGAATGTTGAGACACCTTATCTGCAGAAGAAGTTGTGAATTTCTGATGAAATGAAAAAAGTCTTATTAAACATATATTTAGCCAATTTTGCTGTGGGCTGATAAGCTTCTGAGGCTTAAAATATCGTACAATCTTGAGGTTTGATTGAACTTTTCGCCGGGTTTTCTTTCGCCGCGATAGTCATCCCCGGATCTTTTTGGAGAAAAAATGAATTTGTCTTCAACGCTGGACCTGATTTTAGACTTCCTTTCCAACGGTGTTACGCGTGCCACAGGCTGGCAAGTGTTCATCGCGACGATGGTCATGACCCACATCACCATCGCTGCCGTCACTATCTTCCTGCACCGCTGCCAGGCACACCGTGCGTTGGAGCTGCATGCCATCCCTAGTCATTTTTTCCGCTTCTGGCTGTGGATGACCACCGGTATGGTGACCAAGGAGTGGGCAGCGATTCATCGCAAGCATCACGCCAAATGCGAAACCGAAGAAGATCCGCATAGCCCTGTGACGCGCGGTATCAAAAAAGTGTTGTTCGAAGGTGCAGAGCTGTATCGCGCCGAATCCAAGAATCGCGAGACCGTTGAAAAATACGGTCACGGCACACCGGATGACTGGATCGAACGCAACCTGTACACTAAGCATTCCGCGCTGGGCGTATCGATGATGCTGGTCATAGACGTATTGCTGTTCGGCGTCATCGGCATCACCGTGTGGGCTGTGCAAATGCTGTGGATTCCGATTACTGCTGCCGGCATCATCAACGGCATCGGTCACTACTGGGGCTACCGCAATTACGATTGCAAGGATGCTTCAACCAACGTGCTGCCTATCGGTATCCTCATTGGTGGCGAAGAGCTGCATAACAATCACCACACCTTTGGTACATCGGCCAAGTTGTCGTCGAAATGGTATGAGTTCGACATAGGCTGGATGTACATTTCCATTTTGGCTGCGCTCGGTCTGGCAACGGTGAAGAAGGTCGCGCCTGAGCCGAAATTCGACAGGCAAAAGCTGGTGTGCGATTTGAATACTTTGCATTCTGTCGTCGCCAACCGCTACGATGTAATGGCCAAATATGCACGTTCCCTCAAGCGTACCTGGCATGATGAACTTGATGAAATCAAGCAGAAGTCGTCGTTTGAAGCGAACTTCCTTAAGTCATCGAAGAAGCTGTTGGAGCGCGAGCCGGCTACGCTGCTCAGCACGCAACAACAGCAACTGTCAGAGCTGTTCAAGCACAGCAAGGCCCTGAAGACCATGCATGAAATGCGCATTGAATTGTCGGCCATCTGGGAGCGCTCACACTCGAGCAGTGACCAGCTGCTGCTGCAATTGCGTGACTGGTGTGCACGCGCCGAAGCATCGGGCATACGCTCGCTGCAAGAGTTCTCGTTGCGTTTGCGTAGCTACGCTTAAGGCTGCAGAGCCTGTTTTGTTGGCAGTGTTTGGTGGGTATCGCTGCGCTCTACCCACCCTACAGTCCGTAGCATGCAAAGATAAGTAGGGTGGGTAGAGCGCAGCGAAACCCACCAGCACAACAGAAGCACAAAACAAAAAGCCCCGCAGTTTGCACTGCGGGGCTTTTTGTTTAACGAAGCATCAATTACTTGATCTTGGTCTCTTTGTAAGCGACGTGCTTGCGAGCTTTAGGATCGAACTTCATGATCTCCATTTTCTCGGGCATGGTGCGCTTGTTTTTGGTCGTGGTGTAGAAGTGACCGGTACCTGCGGTCGATTCCAGCTTGATTTTGTCTCGGCCTGATTTAGCCATGATATGTCCTTTACTGAGCGGATTCTGCTATTAGAATTTTTCGCCGCGAGCAGCCAGATCGGCCAGCACGGCATCAAGGCCGAGCTTGTCGATGACGCGCAGACCAGCATTCGATAAACGCAGGGAAACCCAGCGATTCAATGATTCACTAAAAAAACGACGCTTTTGCAGGTTAGGCAAAAAACGGCGCTTCGTTTTATTGTTAGCGTGGGATACGTTATTGCCGACCATCGGCTTTTTCCCTGTAACTTGGCAAACACGTGCCACGGCGTACTCCTTAAAGATTCCAGAAATTGGAAAAAAAGCGAGTATAGCGAAAAAAATCCAAGTATTCAATGACTTGCGAAAAACAATTGTGTCTCCATCTCGTTAATTAATTTAACAATTTGGGTCGTGAACACGAACTTTGGATGGAAGCGCTGTAAAAACAGTAGCTTAGCACTCACCGTTTTCGAGGAATGACCATATCTGCGGTCCGCAAACAATGATGTGGTCGATCATGCTTATCTCGACTGAATCCATAATCTGCTTCAATTTTTTGGTCAGCGCCTTGTCCAGTGCACTAGGCTCAGGGCAGCCTGAAGGGTGGTTGTGCGCAAAAACCACCGCGGCTGCATTGTGAAATAGCCCCAGTTTGACGATTTCGCGAGGATAAACGCTGGTGCGGGTCAGTGTGCCGTGGAATAGAGACTCACAAGCAATCAGACGGTTTTGCACATCGAAAAAAAGTGCAACGAAACTTTCGGACTGCTGACCCGCGAAATGTAATTGCAGATACTGACTGACAGCCTGTGGCGAGTGCATCGCAGGCCCGGCGCGTAATTCTTCAACAAATATACGGCGCGCCAGTTCCAGCACTGCTTGCATCAATGCCTGTTTGGCTGGCCCTATGCCTTTGATGTGCTTCATCTCTTGCTGGTTGGCGGTAAACAATTTTGCCAATGAGCCGAAGTGCGTCAGTAAATCCCGCCCGAGATCAATGGCGCTTTTACCGTTCACCCCTGTGCGTAAAAATAGAGCCAGCAGTTCTGGATCCGATAGCGACTGTGCGCCGGAGGAAAATAGTCGTTCACGCGGTCGCTGGTCTAGCGGCCAGTCAGAAATAGCCATTGCATACTCCTTTTTTACCATTGCCAGAGTGGTCGGCAATCATAAGAACAATCGGCAGCGTCAAGATGCAATGCGTTCTACGTGGTGGCTTACAATAGCGTCATTCCCAATTAGCTGGAAAATTCATGTTGAATAAACCACAAGTCACGATTACTGACGGCGCGTTCCTGACTTTGCATTACCGCTTGTCGGCGCTGGATGGGCAGGACATTGTCACAACCTTCGATGAAAATCCGGCCACTCTGCAATTAGGCGGCGGTCAACTCGCGCCTTTTCTGGAAGCCAGCCTGATAGGTCTTACCGAGGGGGCACACAAAGTTTTCGAGTTCACGCCCGAGCAGGCATTTGGTCCTCGTAATCCTGATCTTTTGCAGCGCGTGTCACTGTCAACCCTGGAACAAAATTCGGAAGAAGGGGCAGCTTACGAAATCGGTGACCTGGTTGACTTCTCAGCACCTGGTGGCGGGCGCTTTGCCGGTGTGTTGCGTGAAATGGGTGAACAGGATGCGCTCTTTGATTTCAACCATCCATTAGCTGGCCAGCACGTAAAATTCGAGGTTCGCATTATTGGTGTCATGTAGAGGCGGGCAGCGCTGCAAGCAAAGGAAAGACAAACATGGATAAAGAAATTTTGCTGGCCCAGCCACGCGGCTTTTGTGCCGGTGTTGACCGTGCAATAGAAATCGTTGAGCGTGCGCTCGCACAGTTTGGCGCGCCGATTTATGTGCGCCACGAAATCGTGCATAACGCGTACGTGGTCGAAGACTTGCGTCGCAAGGGTGCCATTTTCATCGAAGAACTCGATGACGTCCCGGCAGGGAATCATCTGGTTTTCTCTGCGCATGGTGTGTCGAAGGCGATCAAGGCTGAAGCTGAAGCACGCGGGCTGAAGGTGTTTGATGCGACCTGTCCTCTTGTTACAAAAGTGCATATCGAAGTGGCAAAGATGCGCAGCGAAGGACGCGAAATCATCATGATCGGACACCAGGGCCATCCTGAAGTTGAAGGCACGATGGGGCAGAGTGAAGCCGGCATGTATCTGGTGGAGACCGTCGCAGATGTGATGCATCTGCAAGTGGCGGCCCCCGACAGGCTCGCCTATGTATCGCAGACGACGCTATCGGTGGACGATACGGAGGAAATCATCGCGGCTTTGAAAGCGCGTTTCCCGAGCATAGCCGAGCCGAAGAAGGGCGATATTTGTTATGCGACGACGAATAGACAGCAGGCAGTAAAATTTATGGCTACGCAAGCCGAACTGGTGATTGTGGTCGGCAGCCCCAGCAGTTCAAATTCCACACGCTTGCGCGAAGTCGCCGAAAAAAAGGGCGCTACAGCCTACATGGTTGATAGCGCTGAACAGATTGATCCGTCATGGATCGCAGGTAAGCAACGCATCGGTGTCACAGCCGGCGCTTCGGCCCCGGAAATCCTGGTGCAGCAAGTTGTTGCGCGCCTGAAGTCGCTCGGCGGTGTCAGTGTGCGCGAACTCGATGGCGTCGAGGAGAACGTGACCTTTCCGCTTCCCAAGGGACTCAATCCTCGAGCGGCAGCTGCCTGACCGATGGATATCTTCATACAGCAAGTAATCAATGGCCTGGTACTTGGCAGTATGTACGCACTGGTCGCATTGGGCTACACGATGGTTTATGGTGTGCTCAACCTGATCAACTTTGCGCATGGCGAAATTTTGATGATAGGGGCAATGGTAGGGCTGAGTCTGCTGCAACTGCTCCAGCACTATGCCCCCGGTTTGCCAGGCATTGTGCAATTGATGCTGGTTATCGCGGGAGCGATACCTGTCTGTGTGCTTGTCAGTATCCTGATTGAACGCATAGCTTACCGTCCGCTGCGTAATGCACCGCGTCTCGCGCCGCTCATTACTGCTATTGGCATCTCCATTTTGCTGCAGACCTTCGCGATGATTATCTGGGGTCGCAATCCCTTACCGTTTCCGCAGGTCTTGCCGACTGCACCTATACAGTTGGCCGGCGCACTGATCACACCCACCCAAATTCTTCTGTTGGCACTTGCAGTGATGGCCATGCTGGGCTTGGCGCTGATAGTGCAAAAAACGCGTCTGGGCCGTGCAATGCGTGCAGTCGCTGAAAACCCGCGCGTAGCTGCCTTGATGGGTGTGGACGCGAATCGCGTGATTGTATTTACCTTTGCCATTGGCGCAACGCTGGCAGCGATTGCCGGCGTGATGTGGGCGGCGAATTATGCATCTGCCCAATTTGCGATGGGATTTACGCCGGGACTGAAAGCTTTCTCGGCAGCGGTGCTGGGTGGGATCGGCAATATTTACGGTGCCATGCTGGGCGGTTTATTGCTCGGCCTTATAGAGAGCTTGGGTGCAGGTTATATCGGCGACCTGACCGGTGGCATCCTTGGCAGCCATTATCAGGACATCTTTGCTTTCATTGTTTTGATTATCGTGTTGACTTTACGGCCGTCCGGCATCATGGGTGAGCGTGTGGCAGACCGCGCGTGACAGGTGCCGCATGAAGCCATCCGTGCCCAAATCAAAAATAGCAACAGCATTACTGCTGTTCCTGGTGCTTGCGTTTCCTTTTGTCGCTGCGCAGTTCGGCAATTCATGGGTTCGCATCATCGACATTGCGCTGCTGTACATTATGCTGGCGCTAGGTCTCAATATCGTCGTCGGCTTCGCCGGGCTGCTTGATCTGGGTTACATCGCTTTCTTTGCGATCGGCGCCTATATGGCTGGTTTGCTGGCGTCGCCGCAATTCGCCGTCGTGCTGGAGTCGCTACTGATGGAGTACCCGGTCGTTGGCGAGTATCTGGTCAGCCTGTGCGGGCCGGATGTTGTCGCCAACGGCGTGCATTTGTCGGTGTGGCTGATCGTACCGTTGAGTGCTGCAGTTGCCGGTTTGTTTGGTGCTTTGCTTGGCGCGCCGACGCTGAAACTGCGCGGTGATTACCTGGCAATTGTCACGCTGGGATTCGGCGAGATCATCCGCATTTTCATGAACAACCTCAACGGCCCGATCAATATTACCAACGGCCCGCAGGGCATCAACCTGATTGATCCTGTTCGCATCGCGGGCGTTTCGCTGTCTGGCGAAGCCGACTCCGGCGCAATTGTGCATGTTGTCGGCATCAGCATGCCTTCGGTGAATGCCTATTATTTTCTGTTTCTGATCTTGTGTGTCGCTACTGTCTTCGTATCGCGCCGTTTGCAACATTCGCGACTGGGACGCGCCTGGGTCGCGATTCGGGAAGATGAAATCGCTGCCAAGGCAATGGGTATCAATGTCCGCAACATCAAGCTGCTGGCCTTTGCGATGGGTGCGTCATTCGGTGGCGTTGCCGGTGCGATGTTTGCGTCATTTCAAGGCTTTATCTCGCCCGAATCTTTTTCACTGACCGAGTCGATTGCCGTGCTGGCGATGGTGGTGTTGGGCGGTATCGGTCACATCCCCGGTGTCGTGCTCGGTGCGGTGCTGCTCGCGGCGCTGCCTGAAATATTGCGTCATACAGTGGCACCGCTGCAAATGGCTTTGCTGGGTCAGATATGGATAGAGGCAGAAGTCCTGCGTCAGCTTTTGTATGGACTGGCACTGGTGCTCATCATGCTGAAACGCCCAGCCGGAATCTGGCCGTCTCCACGACCGGAAGACAGGCTGATCGCGGCCGGCAGTGGAGCGCGTTCATGAAAGAGACTCCGGTGTTACAGATCGATAATGTCAGCAAACGCTTCGGCGGACTGCAGGCCTTGTCAAATGTCGGTATGTCGATAGAGCACGGCCAGATCGTTGGCTTGATCGGGCCCAACGGCGCTGGCAAGACCACTTTTTTCAATGTCATCACGGGCTTGTATCAGCCTGATAGCGGCAGCTTCAGTCTGGTCGGCAAAACTTATTCGCCGTCGACGCCGCACGAAGTGGCGCGCGCCGGTATCGCCCGCACGTTTCAAAATATTCGATTGTTCGGCGACATGACGGCGCTGGAAAATGTCATGGTTGGCCGCCATGTGCGCACGCACCAAGGCGTGCTGGGTGCGGTGTTGCGTAACCGTGCTGCGCGCAGAGAAGAAGCGGCTATAAAAGCGCATGCGCTGGCTTTACTTGAGTTTGTCGGCATTCCACAATTTGCGCAGCGTACTGCACGTCACCTGTCCTATGGCGACCAGCGGCGGCTTGAAATCGCGCGCGCACTGGCCACTGAGCCGCTGCTGCTGGCGCTCGATGAGCCAGCAGCTGGCATGAACGCGTCAGAGAAAGAAAGTCTGCGATCGCTGCTTTTAAAAATTAAAGAACAAGGAACCACGATCTTGTTAATCGAGCATGATGTCAAGCTGGTGATGGGACTATGCGATCGCATTACCGTGCTTGACTACGGCAAGATCATCGCGGAAGGAACGCCAGCTGAAGTACAGCAAGATCCGGCAGTCATTGCGGCCTATCTGGGTGGAGAGCTCGCGTGAGTTCAACGCTGCTGACAATCAGGGGACTCAGTGTTGCCTATGGTGGCATCGAAGCGGTCAAGGGCATTGATCTCGATGTGGCCGCCGGCGAATTGGTGACTCTGATCGGTGCCAACGGCGCCGGCAAAACGACGACCTTGAAAGCCATCACCGGCACCCTGCCGTCTGCCCGCGTGAGTGGCAGTATTGCGTATGCAGGGGAAAGTATTGATGGCAAGCCCGCTTTCAGTCTGGTGCAGCGCAAGCTGGCGATGGTGCCGGAAGGTCGCGGTGTCTTTACCCGCATGTCGATACGTGAAAATCTGTTGATGGGTGCTTACTCACGCGATGATCATGCCGCAATTGACGATGACATCGACAAGTGGTTTGCCATCTTCCCGCGCCTGAAAGAGCGGGCTTCACAATTGGCCGGAACTCTGTCGGGCGGCGAGCAGCAAATGCTGGCGATGGCGCGCGCGCTGATGAGCCATCCACAATTATTGTTGCTCGATGAACCATCAATGGGACTGGCGCCTATCATGGTCGAGCATATTTTTGGTGTCATCAAGAGCGTTGCTGCACAAGGCGTGACCATCCTGCTGGTTGAACAGAATGTCAGGCAAGCGCTGCGCATTGCGCAGCGCGGCTATGTGATGGAAACGGGACGGATAGTATTGACTGACACCGCAGACAAGTTATTGCATGATCCGCGAGTAGTCGAAGCTTATCTGGGTGGTTAAAGCGGGCGAGCCAAGTGCGATGCGACGCGGGGCATAACAATTCCGGTGACACGATTTTTGGATAGAAAGTGCGTTTGTCCGAACTCACAACAGAGTTATGCGCAGTCAGTCTTTAATGGCGCCTCATGGAAAACCGAGCACGCAGCAGACTGGCTTGGTGTCTGGCCTGATTCATCACTGTGCCAGGCAATAAATTGAGCAAAGCGGGCAATGCAAATGCCAGCAGCACCATATCGTCCAGCCAGCCCAATACAGGAAAGAAATCCGAGACTAAATCGACAGGGCTGATTACATACAGCAGCAAACCCGGCAGTAAAATTTTGCCGTACAAAGGCATTGCCGGATTACGCCACGCATACCAGCCAACAAGTAAATTTGGTGCGATCGCCTTGAGTCTGCCTGACAAGCTAATGCGCATAATTTTATCCTCCGCATTATTCAGATGCCGATTGGCCGACTAGGTTCAGGGTTAGCTGGTCGGCCGATGGCATAATTGGGAATTGTCCAATTATGGATGTAATCCGGTCAGGTTCGATGAAACTTTACAGCTACTTTCGCAGTTCCGCTTCCTACCGCGTGCGCATCGCGCTGAACCTGAAAGGCTTGCCTTATGAGGTGGTGCCGGTTCATCTGTTGAAAGATGGGGGCGAACAATTAACACCAGCTTTTCGCGCATTGAATCCGGATGGATTGGTACCCGCGCTGGTCGAGGACGACGCCAGTCATGCGTTGACGCAGTCTCTGGCCATCATCGACTATCTGGAAGAAAAATATCCGCATCCCGCGCTCTTGCCTGCCGACTTAACAGATCGCGCATGGGTGCGCAGTATTGCGCTATCGATCGCTTGCGATATTCATCCGCTCAACAATTTGCGCGTGCTGCGCTATCTGGTGCAAGAGATGAAACTCACGGAAGAAGACAAGAACCGCTGGTATCGTCACTGGTGCGAGCAGGGGCTGGCTTCAATTGAAACCAGCTTGGCGCAGGATGCGCGCGTGGGCCGCTACTGTTATGGCGATTCACCAACGCTGGCCGATTGCTGTTTAATTCCGCAAATAGCCAATGCCGAGCGCATGCAATGTGATCTGACGTCCATGCCAACGATTTTGCGTATTCATTCGCAATGCATGCAGCTTGATGCTTTCATCAATGCTTCACCGGCAAAACAACCGGACGCCGAGTAAGTCACTGACTAAGAGTCTCTAACAAAAAGACCCACCCCGTCGTCCCAGCGAAAGCTGGGGCGACAGTTTTAAGATTAGCGGTATTTTGTTAGAAGCTCTAAGTCAGCATCCGGTGTAGCGTCAATCAGCCTTTACGATAGCGCACCACCTGCTGATGTTGTTCGCCCAAGCCTTCAATGCCGAGCCGCAGCTCATCGCCGGCAGTGAGAAAGCGCGGCGGCTTCATGCCCAAGCCTACGCCGGGTGGGGTGCCGGTTGCGATGATATCGCCCGGCATCAGCGTCATGAAGCGGCTTACGTAACTAATAATTTTAGCGACTGAAAAAATCATCGTGCGAGTACTGCCGGTCTGCTGCCTCTTGCCGTTCAGATCCAGCCACAATGCCAGCCTTTGCGGATTGGGAACTTCGTCGCGCGTAACCAGCCATGGGCCCACCGGACCAAAGGTGTCACAGCCTTTGCCCTTGTCCCACTGCGTGCCGCGCTCCATCTGGAAGGCGCGCTCGGACAGATCGTTGACCACGCAATATCCAGCCACATAATCGAGCGCCTGCTTTTCGCTGACGTACTGCGCCTTGGTGCCAATGACCACGCCGAGTTCGACTTCCCAATCTGATTTCTCGGAACCTTTCGGCAGCATCACCGTATCGTTTGCGCCAGCCAGCGACGTGATCGCTTTCATGAAAATAATGGGTTCGGCTGGAATGGGTGCGCCGACTTCCGCTGCATGATCGGAATAGTTCATGCCGATGCCGATGAACTTGCCTACTTGTGCCAGCGGCACGCCGTAGCGTGGTTTGCCCCTTACCAGCGGCAGCCGCGCCGGATTGATCTTGGCCAGCTTTGCCAGGGATTTGTCGGCGAGTTGATCCGGCCCGATATCGTCAATGATGGAAGACAAGTCACGCAGCTTGCCATCGGCATCAATCATTCCGGGTTTTTCGCGACCGGGGCGGCCATAACGTACCAGTTTCATTAGATGTCCCTTTTGGTTTGGAATTATCTTGCCAATTATGCCGTTGATTTGAACAACAGGAAATACGGCATTCTGAATGGCAGGTGAGCCTATGATTCACCATTAGTCAGACATCGCCTGTTCCGCCTGCAGTCGCTTTATTGGCGGCAGTAATGCATTCAGAGCACCGGTATGAACTGTCGAGTATGCAATCAATACTAATCGCTTGGAGTGCTAAATTGCTCTACCTATGGCAAGCTGAGGTTCGTATCCGTTCCAATTAACACTTATGAACAAAAATAAACTTCAGGCGGTGCTTTGTATCGTCGCCTCTGCCATCATCAGTGTCTTGCTCATTCGTTGGTTGCTTAACTGACTTGTGCTATCTTCCGATTTGCGTTTGCTGCCTAATAAATATCAATTAAAAAAACGATTTCATGATGAAAAAATCCGCTTTTACGCTGTCCGCTTTCGCACTCACAGCATCTCTTGTTGTATCTCCCAGTTTTTCAGCGCCGAGTGAGAAGGATTTCCAGATCACGAAATCCGAACAGATTGTCTGGAAAGATGCGGGCAGGGGCGTGAAGGTCGCTGTTATTTATGGCGACCCTTCCAAGCCGGGGCAGTATGTATTGCGCGCCCATTTTCCTCCGGGTGTGATGAGCTCGCCGCATTTTCATGGCGAAGAGCGGCACGTTACCGTGATTCAGGGAACTTGGTACGCGGGTAAGGATGACAGCTGGGATCCTGCGGCAACCGAAGCCTTAAAAGCAGGCAGCTACATGTATCACCCGGCAGGTGGCGTGCATTACGATGGCGCCGGTGAAGAAGGTGCAATTGTCCAGATCATCGGCATGGGGCCTAGCAAGACGACCTTCCTTTTTCCGAAAGAAGGCGACTTCGGCAAGCCGCACAAGTTGAATTGAGTACAACATGAAGAAAATTAGTTTTGCCTTGCTGTCATTGCTGATGTGCTTGCCCGCTTATGCCGATTGGGTTTCTTACCAGCGCAATGCTGACGCCGAAGAATTTTTTGATTCCACTTCAGTCAAGCGTGAACAGGGAAAAATCCAGTTATGGACGCTGACGAATTATGCCGCTCCAATTACGAGCCTTGAAGGACAAGAGCTTTATTCGGAAAAGTCATGGACCACCATCGACTGCGGCGCAAACAAAATTGGTGTGGAAAAAATGACCAAGCACGCTGAGAAAAACGGGCAGGGTGCTTTGGTGGGGACGATGGAGACGACGCTGCGCATGACGAAAGTTCGCGCTGACAGTGCAGATCAGGTATTGATCGCAAAGCTATGTCAATGAAGGCTGATTCTAAAATAAGGTCTTCATTGGTCCCGCCGACAGGAATCGAACCTGTATCTAGCGCTTAGGAGGCACTTGTTCTATCCGTTGAACTACGGCGAGACGCGGTTGCTGCAGAAATAACTGCAACACGGGGCAAATTATAGCCCAGACCACACTCAGATCGTGGCTGACTCGCATCAGTCAACTCCTGTCGGTACAATAGCGGCTTATTTCATCTTCCAGCAGGGCGGCCAACAACAGCCCTCACTATCCAATGGCAGTTATTTCACTTAGCGATGCTCAGCTCGCGTTCGGTCACGTTGCATTGCTCGACCACACAGAATTTTCACTTGAAACCGGCGAACGGGTCGGCCTGATCGGCCGCAACGGCACCGGCAAATCCTCGCTGCTGAAGGTTATTTCCGGCTATATCAAGCTCGATGACGGCTTGTTGACGATGCAACAGGGGCTGCGCATTGCCTATGTTGATCAGGAGCCGGTCTTTGATATGACGGTATCTGTGTTCAATGCCGTAGCCGACGGCATGGGTGACACACAAGCCTTGTTGTTGGAATACGATGCCCTGACCAGCCAGTTTGGTAATGGCAATGATGACGAATTGATGGAGCGCATGCAGCAGATTCAGGCCCTGCTTGATGTTGTCGATGGCTGGAATCTGAATAATCGTGTCGAGACCACCCTGCACAAACTCAATCTCGAAGCTGACAACATCATGAGCACGCTTTCCGGTGGTATGAAAAAGCGTGTTGCACTGGCGCGTGCGCTGGTATCTGCTCCCGATGTGCTGGTGCTTGATGAGCCCACCAATCATCTTGATTTCACTTCCATCAGCTGGCTCGAAGGCCTGCTGCGCGACTTCAAGGGCAGCGTACTTTTCATTACCCACGACCGTACTTTTCTGGATAACGTTGCCACCCGCATCATTGAACTCGATCGCGGCCGCTTGCTGTCCTATCCGGGCAATTTCAGCGCCTATCAGGTCCGCAAAGCAGAGCAGCTAGCGATAGAGGATGTCGAGAACGCCAAGTTCGATAAAGTGCTGGCGCAGGAAGAAGTCTGGATTCGCCAGGGTGTAAAGGCGCGGCGCACGCGTAATGAAGGGCGGGTGCGTCAGCTCGAAGCCTTGCGCGAAGAACGCAGCCGCCGTCGCGAGCAGCAGGGGCAGGTCAAGATGGATCTTGGCGCTGGTGAGCGCTCCGGCAAAATCGTGGCCGAGCTGCTCAACGTCAGTAAGGCATATGGCAGCAAGCAGATCGTGCGCGACTTCAGTGCCACGATCATGCGTGGCGATAAGGTTGGTCTGATCGGTGCCAATGGCGCGGGCAAGACCACGCTACTGAAACTCATTCTGGGCGAAGAGTCGCCGGATGGCGGTACAGTACGACAGGGCAGCAAGATGCAGGTGGCCTACTTTGACCAGATGCGCGCGCAATTGAATGAAGAGGCCAGCCTGGCCGATACCATTGCGCCAGGCAGCGACTGGGTTGAAGTCAACGGCCAGCGCAAGCATGTGATGACTTATCTGAGTGACTTCTTGTTTGCAGCCGAGCGCGCACGCTCGCCGGTGAAGTCGCTGTCGGGCGGCGAGCGCAATCGTTTGCTGCTTGCGCGTCTGTTTGCCAAGACTGCGAATGTACTGGTGCTCGATGAACCGACTAATGACCTTGATATCGATACGCTGGAATTGCTTGAACAACTGCTCGAAGAATATCAGGGCACGGTTTTTCTGGTGAGTCATGACCGCACCTTCCTCGACAACGTTGTCACGCAGGTGATCGTGGCTGAAGGTGAAGGGCATTGGCGCGAATATATCGGCGGCTATGCAGATTGGGAGCGGGTGCGACACACTGCGCAGCCGCAGACTAAAGCCGTTGCGAAACCGGAAGTTAAAGCAGTAGCGGTCGCAGCAGCTGCGCCAGCCAAGCAAAAAAAACTCAGCTTCAAGGAGCAGCGCGAGCTTGATGAGTTGCCGAAGTTGATCGCCTCTTTGGAAGCAGAGCAGGCTGCCATTTCGACCAAGCTTGCCGATCCTGACCTCTACCGTAAAGAGCCTGAAGCAATGCAAACGCTGAACAAGCGCTTTGCAGAAATTGATGAGCTATTGATGGAAAGTATGGAGAAGTGGGAAGCGATTGAGGCGCGCACTAAAGCTTAATTTTTTCGTTTAGTTCTAGTCGCTTAGTTGAGTTAATTGAGCTTGCGCGTAGCCGCGCGCAATTCCGGCAGCCGGCTGCGTAGCAGTTCGGCGTCGGAAGCGTGCGGACACTGACTAAGATAAGTTTCAAAATCCTGCAGCGCCGCCTGCGGGCAATCCAGATGAGCATAGGCAAGCCCGCGGTCACGTCGCTCTTCGGCTTCGTCCGGCAGCAGTATGACCAGACGCTGCTGCACATTCAAAAATTTCTGCCAGTGCGGATGCTCGGCATATAAAGTCTTCAGGTTGCGCAGCATCCTAACCAGAATCGTTCGGGCAGTGGCATCAGCCAGATAGCTGGTCAATGGCGGATCATTCGGCGGCGGATGCATGCGGAAATAAGGCTCCAGCCTTTCTTCCAGTTCTTCGCGTGACAAGCTCGCGCCATTGAATGGATCGAGAATAATGTCACCGCTTTGTACCGTCAGCTTCATCAGGAAATGACCGGGAAAAGAAATACCCTTGATGTCGAGCCCGACTTGCTGGGCCAACTCCATATAAATGACGGCCAGTGAAATCGGTATGCCGCGCCGTGTCGACAGGACTTTGTGCAGATAGCTATTGTCAGGGTCGTAGTAGTCGTTGACGTTGCCGGCAAAGCCCAGTTCTTGATAGAAGAAATTATTCAATAGACGCAGCTTGGCAATCTGCGCAACGTCGGTCGGCAGCCGGCGTTTGAGCCGGACGGCAAATTTATCCAGCTCGACCATACAAGCTGTCAGATCAAGTCGGGGCTCAACATCTTGCGCAATCGTCAGCGCGGCTTCAAATAACGGAATATCGTTATCTTGCTGTACCAGTGAAGCGAAATAATCGAGGGACTTGATCATCGCAAATAAATGCCTTCAAAAAGCTAATCGGAATTTCGCTTGAAATGACTAAAACGAAATCCCATTGCCAACAGTGCACCGAAATAACTGAGAATGCAAGCTATCACCACCAGCAGCAGATCCGCAATCCGGATGAACGGCGTGCTGCTGAGTTCGAGCCAGTCAAACTGTGCCGAGAGCCACATGCCTATGCCGGCCAGTAAAAACAGCGCGCCGATCAGACGCAGCATGAATACGCCCCAGCCCGGTTCCGGTTTGTAGATACCGCGGCTTTTCAGGATAAAGAACAAGAATGCAGCATTCACGGTAGCAGCTACTCCTATCGATAACGCAAGGCCTGCATGGGCAATCCACGGCACAAAGGCCAGGTTCATCAGCTGCGTGGCGATCAGTACGCCAACGCCGATTTTGACAGGCGTCCTGATATCTTGTTTTGCATAAAAACCGGGTGCCAGTATTTTTACCAAAATCAGCCCCATTAAACCGACGCCATAAGCCATTAATGCGCGTGCTGTCATCGTTACCGAATGCGGATCAAATTTACCGTAATGAAATAGCGTCGTGGTGATAGGTTCTGCCAACACAATCAAGGCCACTGCAGCCGGCATTGCCAGTAAAAACGTCAGGCGTAGTCCCCAGTCCAGCAGCGAGGAATACTCGTTGTGATCGCCGCAGGCATGAGCTTTGGACAAGCTCGGAAGCAGAATAGTGCCGAGTGCCACACCAAGCAAACC
>JAOAUN010000080.1 GCA_030157545.1 Burkholderiaceae bacterium | reverse complement strand
GTGGGGACGCCAGATTAAAGGCAGGTATCGGAAACGATACCTGCCTTTTTCTTTTGCGCAGCATCTTTTCAGTTCAACACATATAGCTAATAAGCTATCAAAGCCGCGCTGGCAGAACTTTCAGGTCTCTGTAGATCTGCACCATGGCGATACCAATCAGCGCGATGGAGATCGGTAGCACCGAAATAAATCCAAGCTGCTTGAATGCGACCGCACCTATTACGCCACCGGCAGTAAACATCATTAAGAGCAGCAAGTAATCTTTCAGCTTCTGGCTATTGTGCAGAACAAGATGCACTTCATTACGTTTCTTGGACCGGTTCCAATAGAACAGCTTTCCCAATTCAATGCCGATATCAGTCACGATACCGGTCATATGCGTGGTTCTGATTTCAGCTTTCGAGATTTTGGTGATGATCGCGTTTTGCAAGCCCATCACATAGCAGAGCAGGAAAACAATGACGGGCACTGTCAGTTGTACGTAAAGCGATAGATTGGCACCGACGATTCCGAACAATAGCAAGATAAAAGCTTCCAGCAGCAGAGGCAGGGCATAGCGACTGTGGATGTTTCGGCGTTGCCCCCAATTGACCAGGATGGCGGTCGTGGCAGCCCCCAAAATAAAAGAAGCAAGCAGCGCAAATCCGGCCAGCACGGTAGTCAGATTCCCCAAAGCCATGTCATCACCCATCGCAGAAATAATGCCGCTCATGTGGGAGGTGTAGCGGCCGATCGCGAGAAAGCCAGCTGCGTTGATGGCGCCGGCGATAAAGGCCAGAAAGCTGCCTAGCTGGTAGTTGCTGCGACTGGTGCGGTGCGCGCTGGTGAGCTGCTGCAAGGTGTTAATAGGCATAGATCGCCATTCCCTCAAAATGAACTTCGCTGTTCAAGCAGGTGGGGCCGATCAATTTGATTGGCCAGCATAGCTATCGTATTTTTATCAATATTATTTTTTGCAAAGTGTGACTGCCACTGATCAACAATGCCAGATACCCTCTTTGCCTCTGCTATCGCCTCATGCCGATTCAGTCCGTAAGAAGACGACATGGATAGTGCATTCTCGACATCCGACAAGGCACCTTCTTTGCCGACATCCATAGCCTGATAGCCTAGTGCATGTCCTGTTGGCAGGATATCGAAGGCAGGGGACAGAAGATAATGTTGAGAGTCTGTTAAAAGTAATACGTGATTTTTTTCGTGATCATCTGTGTTGTCGATCAGGATATTGAAAATCAGCCGGCGGAACAACTCACGCATCTGTTGCTGATTAATGCTGCCGTCACTATCGCCGCGCCTGCGTAAGAGTTGGGCAAGTGCAGGATAGGACAAACTGGATCCGGCTGATTTCAGCGCTACATTCGCAGACAATGTATGCAGCCGCCGATTGCCAGCGCGGTCAAACCTTTTAATGGCAACTGCCATGCCGTGTCCAAGTTTGATGGGTTTTGTCTCGGCCACGGTGATGCCTGCCAGTGCCGCCAGTGTCATGCTGGCATGTTCAATCAAGGGGTCGGGTGAGCCGCGTTCTTCAGCGAATTTCAATACCCATTGCACGTCATCTATCTCTATGAGAGCTTTGGGTCTGGCGCCACCCATAGTCGCTCCAGGTGCGATCAGTCGCCTGAATTTTTCACTGACAGACTCACCAGCAATCACTTTGCGCACCACATCGTGCACAGCATTCACATCCGCCAGTTTGGGCAAAGCTTCGGTTTTGTTGGGAACATAGACGTCACGGGATTGCGAAACACCTAGTGCGCCGAAGCGATTGTCACCAGCAAAAAAAAGCATTTCCAACAGCGATAATCTCGGCGGCCATTCAATCAGGCGGATGACGCGTTCGCCCCAGCGATCCGGTCGCGCATCATCGACCGCTCCCGCAGCCGTTTCTTTTTCGCGTGGCATATGTTCAATATCAATTAACGGCAAATCCTCGCTCAACGGGAAGCCGGATTGCAGCCAGCCGGGCGCATAGCGCAGTGACACACCTCGCAAGGACACGACTAGTTTGATTTCACCAACAAGTACCGGCAGTTTTGGGTCGCCCAGATACCAAAGAAAAAGCGTATCAGGCACCGGATACGAAGACGCGCTATTCATGGTGAAAGCTTCTTCGCCAGCCGGGCAGCGATTGATGTTTTTGATCTTACAGCGCGAGTATGCGTCGCAGCCCGAACGTCGAGTTCGAGCGCGCCCAGATCTTTATCGGGGTCAGCCAGTTCGCCAAGGGCAGCCGAACGTCCCATCATCCATAGTGCTGTTGCGTAGATACCGGCACTGACACCAGGGTCGCCGCGTTCCATCCTGATCAGGGTGGGTACGGAAATACCGATTCGCTGCGCCCACTGACGTTGCGATTCCTTGCGTCGCACGCGCGCCAATGCCAGATTCTCACCCATGCGGGCGAGTGAACTGGTGACCTCTGGCGGGAGGCTGGAGAGGGACGGCGAAAGCTTGGACATACATAAACTTTATCAAAAACCGTATTTTTGATCAAATTTATGTTGTTTTATGGAGTGAATTTAAACCAAAAAACGGCACCACCCTTATTCAGAATGATGCCGCCAGTTGAAATGCAGCAGATAATTAACGCGGCCTGATCTTGTAAATCGCATTGTTACGGTCGGCACTCACATACACCGTGCCATCCGCACTTACCGCTACGCCGGTGGCCACATACGGTGGTGGCAGTCCCGGACCGGCTTCGAGTCCGATAGCCAGATTCTCGGCAACGGTGTGTCGTGCGCCTGTAGCCAAATCGATTTCAGTCAGGCGGCGCGCCGCTGCTTCCGCGACCACGATACTGCCCCAGGGGGTGAAGGCGAGTCCTTCGGGCAAGGCCAGTTTGTCGGCAACGATGGTCTTGCTGCCATCGGCAAGTTGAATGCGCGTCAGATTGCCGGCAGCTTCGGTCACGTACAGATCATTGTTAGGACCAACCAGCAGCTGTACCGGACCAGCCAGATCAGAGGCAATCACTTTTCGTTCGCTGAAATCGGCACCGCTGGCGCGGGTGATAGTACCAGTCGCGATTTCTGCATAGACCACGCTGCCATCCGGCAGAAATTGCGCATCCATTGGTGCCTTCAGGCCATGCAGCATCGCCACGGTTTTTTGCGTGGCACGATTCACAATCTGAACTGAACCAGTAAACCATGAGGTCAGTGCATAGTGCGTTGCCGACAGGCCGACCGAAAACGGATACTCCAGCTCGGAGGCCTGCATACGGAAAATATCGCGCACGGCACCGCTGTTGATATCCACCTGACGGAAACCGAAAACATCGGCGACAAACAACTGCTTGCCATCAAGCTTGATTCCGCCCGGTACCGCGAGCTTGCCACTGGTGAGCTGGCGCAAGGAACCGGTAGCAGGGTCGAACGCCTGCACACCGTTGTCTGCCATGTTGGATACATAGATCGTGCCTTCTGGCGCAATGGCGAGGTTATCGATGGCGCTGCTTAATTTTTGCACCATCGTTTTTTGGCCGCTGGCTAAATTCACTTTCAATAGTTCGCCGGCGCGCGTATCAACGACCCACAGATTGCCCTTGCCATCGAGATTGGCAGCAGCAGGCACCTTGAAGCCGTCGGCAATGATGGTGATTGCGCCATCGGCCGGATTCATTTTGGTGACCTGGCCCTTGAACCACAAGGGGCCGTAAATCATGCCGTCCGGTCCGACTTCAAAACCATTGAAGCCACCCATGCCTTTGGCGATCTGGCGTGGCGGCTGATTGCCGGCGACATCAATTTCCCACATTGCGTCACCCAGAAAAACCTGGCTCGCATAGAGCTTGCCGTTTTTCTGGTCAAAAGCCAGTGAATTGATGCCGGGCAGATCCTTGGCCAGCACACGGATCGCGGCGCCATCGTTTTCGCGATAGCGGATCACGCCTTGCAAAAATGACGTCCACGCCATTTCGCCATTAGGGCCGATTGCGATATCGTCCGCCTGACCTTCGGGGCCGCCAATCAGGATACGTGCGGCGCCGGTCTGGCGGTCGACTTCCCATATGCTATTGCCTAGCACTGAGCCGGCCAGCAGGCGGCCTTTTGCATCAATCGCCAGTCCGTGAACACCACTAAAAGAGGACGGCGCAACGACTGCTTCAGGCGTAGACCAGGCTTGAGGACGTACAGTGGGGGAGGTAGAGCATGCAGCAAGTGCAAATGAAAAAAACAGCAGGCCGAGTTTTAAAGCAGAATTCATGGATGTCTCCTCTTGTTATTAAGATAATGAGAATCTCCTGCAGTATTACGCGGCCATATTACCTGTAAAAATAGTCGTTCTTTTTTTGGGTTGGATTATCTATTTTTGAAGCAGTGAAAGCGGGGCACGCATTTGGCGTGCCCCGCGATAAAAATCTTATGCGAAGACTTGAATGATGCGGCTACGCGCCGCAGCGATTGCCTGGATTGTTAAAGACGGATCAGTACTTTGGCATTCGCGCCGCGCTCAACCTGCTGGTGCGCGGCAGCGATTTCTTCCAGAGGATAAATCGCTGTCGGTGGATGCTGAAAGCCTGGAAGAAGCAATACTTCTGCAACGGCATCAATCACTTTTTTCAGTGCTGCCGGCGGCAAGCGATAGACAATAAAAAATACCATCGTCACAAAGCCGATGATCATCGGGCCAAAGGGTGCCGTAATCTGCGGATTGTTGGTGCCGTAAATAATTGCTTTACCTTCAAACGCCAGCAGGTTGCCGTACAGCGGAGCATGCGCAGCAGCATCAACTTCGATGATGAAGTCCGCACCACGTCCATCAGTCAAAGCCTGCACACGCGCCACCAAATCTTCGTTACGATAGTTGATGACCGCAGCCGCACCGGCGGCACGAGCGATGGCAGCTTTCTCGTCGCTGCTGACAATAGCGATCACGCGCGCACCAGCGCGGCTGGCCAGTTGCGCCGCATAAAAGCCGACACTGCCGGCAGCACCCGGAATCAATACGGTTTTGCCGGCGAGCGAGCCGCAGGCTTGTACTGCATACATCGCCGTCATGAGTGGAATCGCAATCGATGCGCCAGTCTCAAACGACACAGCGTCAGGCAGGGGAACAACTTGCGCGGCAGGCAGCGTCACATATTCGGCTGCGCTGCCGTATGGCCTATCCCACTGCGCATTGAAAATCCAGACCCGCTGGCCCAGCAAACTGGCGGGCGCACCTGGGCCCAGTTTGTCGACCACGCCGGCGCCGTCGCTGTGCGGCGTGACTTCCGGATAACCGCCAGTGCGGCTGGCGATGCCAGCGCGTGATTTCACATCAGACGGATTGACGCCGCTGTAGGCGATCTTCACGCGCACTTCAGCATTGCCCGGTTCCGGGACTGGCATATTCACGACTTTCAGCACTTCCGCTGCCGGTCCCTTACTGGTGTAGATTGCTGCGCGCATGGCTGGCCTTGAATAATTTAAAATAATCCGACTACTTTGCCTAATTCATCGATGTCGATTTTTTCTGCGCTCGGAATTTTTGGCAGGCCCGGCATCGTCATCAAGTCGCCGCACACCATCACAATGAATTGCGCGCCGGCGTTGAGGCGGACTTCACGCACGGTGACTACGTGGCCGACCGGTGCGCCACGCAGGTTCGGGTCAGTCGAAAAAGATGACTGCGTCTTGGCCACGCAAATCGGGTAATGCCCGTAACCTTGTTCCTGCCACTTCTGCAATTGCTGGCGTACCTTTGCGGTTGCTGCAATGCCGGACGCACCGTAGACTTTGGTGGCGACCTTGTTGAGCTTTTCCCACAGCGTGTCGGCGTCATCATATAAATATTTTTGTGTGTTTGGCTTTTCGGCCATACGCACGACTTCTTCTGCAAGTTCTATTGCGCCAGCGCCGCCTTCGGCCCAATGATTTGCCAGCACGATCTTGACGCCGATTTCCTGCATGCGCTTTGTGAGCAGGGCGATCTCGGCATCGGTGTCGAAGCTGAAGCGATTGATCGACACTACGACCGGCACGCCGTAATGCTCATTGATATTGGTGACATGCTTTTCCAGATTTACCAGTCCGCCCCGCAGCGCGTCCAGATTTTCCTGGTTGATGTGGCCCACATCGACACCGCCGTGGTACTTCAATGCGCGTATGGTCGCCACAACCACACAGGCGGCGACTTGCAGGCCGGACTTGCGGCATTTAATGCTCAGGAATTTCTCTGCGCCGAGGTCAGCGCCAAAGCCCGCTTCGGTGACGACATAGTCGGCCATCTTCAAAGCGCTGCGCGTGGCGATCAGTGAATTGCAACCGTGCGCAATATTGGCGAACGGGCCACCATGCACGAAAGCCGGATTGTTTTCCAGCGTCTGCACCAGGTTCGGTTTCAGCGCATTTTTCAGCAGTACGGTCATTGCGCCATGCGCATTCAGTTCGCGCGCCGTGACAGCCTTGTCAGCACGCGTATATCCAACAACGATATCGCCGAGCCGGTTCTTCAGATCGTCAATGGAAGTGGCGAGACAAAAGATCGCCATGACTTCGGAGGCGACGACGATATCGAAACCATCTTCACGTAAAAAACCGTTCGCCACGCCACCCTGACCGACGACGATCTTGCGCAGCGCACGGTCATTGATGTCGACCACGCGCTTCAATGCAACGCGGCGCGGATCAATGTCGAGCGCATTGCCATGATGAATATGGTTGTCGACCATAGCGGCCAGCAGATTGTTGGCCAGTGCAATGGCGGCAAAGTCACCGGTGAAATGCAGGTTGATGTCTTCCATTGGCACGACTTGCGCATAGCCGCCACCGGTGGCGCCGCCTTTGAGACCAAAGACCGGGCCGAGTGAAGGCTCGCGCAGGCAGATGATGGTTTTTTTGCCAATGCGGTTGAGCGCGTCGCCCAGTCCTACCGTGGTGGTGGTCTTGCCTTCGCCAGCCGGTGTCGGGCTGATCGCTGTCACAAGAATCAATTTGCCTTCTGGTTTTTGCTCAAGACTATCGAGGTAATCAAGCGCAATCTTGCCCTTGTAATGACCATATGGCTCTATCGACTCTTCAGGAATGCCGAGCTCACTTGCAATATCAGTAATTTTTTTCATTCTTGCTACTTGTGCAATTTCGATATCGCTGTGCATACATTCCCCGGATTTCTGGACGATTTATTTGAAGGCGCAATTTTATAGTGACACAGATAAAACACAACATAAGCAGAAAACAAAGTAGTAAATACTTTTGGTGCCAGGCTCGGCATGTTGGCGGTAGGGGTAAAACATCGCAGAGGAAGACCTCTGTTAAACTTAGCGACTTATTTGCTCACGACGGCAGTCACAGAGCGATGCAAAAATCATTTTCACCATTTCAGGAATAACTATGCCCGGCTTGCTTCCCAACGTTGATCCGGATGGACTGCTTGAATTTTCAGTCGTCTATACCGATCGCTCGCTGAACCACATGTCGAATGCTTTCAAAGGCATTATTACCGACATTTCGGCCGTTCTTAAAGAAGTCTATAACGCCAAATCAGCGTTAGTTGTGCCGGGTAGCGGAACCTACGGTATGGAAGCCGTCGCGCGCCAGTTCGCCACCGATAAAAAATGTCTGGTAATCCGTAATGGCTGGTTCAGTTTCCGCTGGACGCAGATTTTTGACGCCGGCAAAATCGCCTCGGATGTCACTGTCATTCAAGGCAGGCAAGCTAGCGACGAATTTGAAGGTGCATTTGCGCCGCCTCCAATCGATGAAGTCGTCGCCTGGATCAAGCGAGAAAAACCAGCCATGGTTTTTGCGCCTCACGTTGAAACATCGGCCGGCATGATTCTGCCGCCAGATTATCTGCGTGCAGTTGGTGAGGCAGTAGAGTCTGTTGATGGTCTCTTCGTGCTCGATTGCATCGCGTCCGGCGCGATGTGGGTTGACATGGTTGCAACCAAGGTCGACATCATCATCAGTGCGCCGCAAAAAGGCTGGAGCAGTTCACCTTGCTGCGCACTGATCGCCATGAGCGAGCGTGCGCGTCAGAAAATCGATGCCACATCCAGCACCAGCTATTCGTGCGACCTGAAAAAATGGTTGCAGATCATGGAAACTTACGAAGGCGGCGCGCATGTGTATCACACCACGATGCCGACCGATTCTCTCAAAGTGCTGCGTGACGTGATGAAAGAAACCCAGTCCTATGGTTTCGCCAACCTGAAAAAGCAGCAGGAAATTCTCGGCACCAAAGTACGTCAGCTGATGGAAGAAAAAGGTTTCAAGAGTGTCGCTGCGGCCGGCTTCCAGGCACCATGCGTGGTGGTCAGTTACACGACCGACCCTGACATCCAGAACGGTAAAAAGTTTGTCGCACTGGGTTTGCAGACTGCAGCCGGTGTGCCGTTGCAATGTGGCGAACGCGCAGATTTCAGGACTTTCCGTATTGGCCTGTTTGGCCTGGAGAAACTCCAGCATATAGACCGCACCGTCGAGCATCTGAGCAGCGCACTCGCCAAACTTAACTAATCTTCAAACAGTATCCTCAATAATGGTCTCCATGTCATACGCCTGGCGTATGGTATGGAGGCCATGTTTATTTTGGCTTGCCGATAATGCTGCCGGTCTCTATTATCGAATAAAATAAAAAACGAATTCAAATAAAACTGGCAGGAGACAAGATGGATCGACAACGACGTGATCTGTTGCATATCAGCGCAGCGCTGGGCCTGGCGTTTACTGCAGGCATACTAAAACCTTCGGACGTTTTCGCGGCCGACTGGAATACCAGGCTGTTTGATGTCAAAACCCTGAAAGAGGCGCTGGCTGAACTGGGCGCTGCCAATGTCGTCAATAGTGACGCGGTAATTCTGTCCGGCCCCGAAATGGTCAGCAGTGGCGCCGTCGTGCCTTTGTCTTTCGAAAGCAAGATTCCGCAAACCGAATTCATGGCCGTGCTGGTGCAGAAAAATCCGCTGCCAATGACGGCGACTTTCACCATTCCGCCCGGCACCGATGCAGTCATCAGTACCCGTATCAAGATGGGCGAGACATCCACCATCTATGGATTGGTAAAGGCCGAAGGAAAATTCTACGTCGGTAGCACCATGATCAAAGTGCGCGCAGGCGGCGGTGGTTGCGGCTGAGATTATAAAAAAGACGGAGGCAATATGAGCGAACCAATGCGCATACGCGCAATGCTGATCAAGGATGTGGTCGAAGTCAAGCTGATGGTAAAGCACGTCATGGAAACCGGACTGCGCAAGGACGAATCCGGTAATTACATACCGGCCCATTACATCGAAACACTAGTCGCGCGCTGCAATGACAAAGTCGTGCTGGATGCGCAACTCGGTATGGCAGTGTCGCAGAATCCTTATATTGCCTTCAACTTCAAGGGTGCCGCCAAGGGTGACCGGATAGAAGTGAGCTGGCGCGACAATCTGGGCGACACCCGCAGCGACGAAACACTGGTCAGCTGATGCGGATAGCCATACCAGCTCTGGCAGCTCTGCTTTTTTGCATGCCGGTTAAAGCTGAAACGGGCGTGATCCGCTATACGTGCAGCGGCGTCATCAAGTCTGAAAATATATTTGCAGCAGGTAGTGCCGTTAGCAGCAACAAGCGCTATGACATCGTGGTGAACTTCGATCACCAGTACGTCAAACGCAATCTGGAGCTGGCCGCCGGCTGTATGACCCGCCAGATCGAGATTTGCAGTTGTGACTTGGGGGCGGAACTAATAACTTGTCACAGTCTGGGATCGAATCCGCGCAGCGGGCAGGAGGTCTCTGCAGATTTCACCATAGACCGCAGCAATGGCCGCATGCAGTTTAGCGGCCGGCGCGCTGATCCTGAATCAGGGCTGTTGATTGAAACGCAGGGGCAGCTGAGTTGCTTGATCGCTGCGGAATAAGTTCAACTGTTAAAACGGCCAACTTGCTTACAAGCGCACGCTGAACGGCGTAAAGTCCGTCCCGATATCCATATAATCTTCCTGCTCTTTGCGCTTGAGCCAGCCAACGACCTGATACGTCACCGGCGTCATCAGCACTTCCCAGCCAGTCTTTAAAAAATACTGCGCAATCGCGACGGCAATCACTTGTTCCGTGGGCCAGATCGCATAAAAGGCCAGCATGTAAAACAGGGTTGAATCAAACGCTTCACCCACAGCAGTCGAGCCTATCGTTCGCAGCCACAGATGTTTGCCGCTGCTCCAGATTTTCATCTTGGCCATCACATAAGCATTGGCCAGACTGCCGACCCAGAATGCCGTAATCGACGCGAAGATGATGCGCCAGGTATTGCCGAACACAGTCTCCAGACCCTGCTGATACTGCGTCATGTAGTCATTGTTCGCAGGCGTCAGTGACAGCACCACTAAGGACATCAGCGCGGCAAACAACAGCGCGCCAAAGCCGGCCCAGACAGCGCGCCGGTCATGCGCATAACCATAGACTTCGGTCAGGATGTCGCCGAACAGGTAGGAGATCGGAAAGAAAAGGATGCCCGCGCCATAAGTGACCTGACCCAGCACAGGCAAGGTGATGGTCGCTGCCTTGCCGGCGCCGATCAGGTTCGAGCACAGCAGTACGGTGACAAATGCCGCCAGCAGCAAGTCATAGTAGCGATAGCGGCGTGTGCTGCTCGTGATCACGTGAGCTATTTCAGTTCAAGGGCGGCGATGCCGGCTTCGGCGACGATGCCATCTTGCTGCGAAGAGGCGCCGCTGACGCCGACAGCACCAACTAATTGCTGGCCGACGAACACCGGCACGCCACCTTCAATCATCACTGCCGATGGTGACAGGGTGACGACAGCGGGCCGGGTCTTGGCGGCTTCCTCGAAAAGCTTGGTCGGTCGCTTGAAGGCGGCGGCAGTCTTGGCCTTGGCAATGGCAACCTCGATACTGCCGGTCTGGGTGCCGTCTATGCGCTCAAAATGCATCAGGTGACCGGCTTCGTCGACCACGGCAATGGCCATGGTCCAGCCGTTTTTTCTTGCTTCAGCTTCGGCTGCGACGGTAATTTTTTTCGCAGCTTCCAGCGTTAATATTTTTTTCTCGGCCAGTTGTGCATGGGCAGAACAGGACAGTAGTGCAGTCAGGATCAGGAATTTTTTTATCATGGTGTTTTCATTTTGCAGGTGCCTGGCTCGCTAAAGAACTTTGGCGGATTATAAGAAAAACGTTTTTTGTCTGTCGCTGACAAGTCATCGCGGCTCAGGTAGCGGCCGCTGTTGGTCACATAGTCATTCGCCAGAAAAAAATTGCCGCTGTCGAGTTCAATGCGGTAAAAATATTGTTCTATGAAGAGATTGTCTATGCGTGGTCTGTCTTCATGCGCAATGACGAATTTCTCGTCCCACTTGTCGACAACGATCTGGATATTGGGCTCGCCATCGCGCCCCTTGCGCTTCAAAGTTTTATCGCGCTGGTTGCCGGCAAAAATAAAGCTGCAAAGCTGCGGGTCTTCGTTGCAGATCCATTTATTGCCGCGCATTGCAGGTGTGGTGCATTCGAAACGTGCCGCAAAGGCGGGCATGGTCGCGCCGGCGGTCGCAGCAATGAAGACGAGAGCGCGGGAAATTTTATAAATATTGTCAGACATGTCGCCTGTCCACCCTGTCGTTAGGTCTTGGAGTTGGCAACTATTATAGGGCTAGCTAGCCCTATAGTCTGCTTATCGGATTGGCAATAAGCCAGAGTTCAAATGGCAGCGTGAATCTCTGATCGGCTCAGCTGCGGCGCCAGCTGCAAAATAAAATCATATGCATACGAGCGCAAGTATGCGCCGCGGCGTACAGCGACACGGGTGGTGTTCGGTGCAAACAAATGACTGGCCGGCAGCGCACGCAAACCGTTATTCAAATTGTGTTCAACCGCCATCGAGGCAACGATACCGACTCCCATGCCGAGCGCTACATACTGCTGGATCACGTCCGAATCCATTGCGGTGAGTACGATATCGGTTTCCAGCGCTTGCGCGCGAAACGCGTCATCAATGTGACCGCGGCCGGTAAATCCCTGGTCATACGTTATCAGCGGCCATGCAGCCAGGTCTTCCAGCGTCAGCAGTTTTTTCGATAAGAGCGGATGTGCGTCCGGCACCACCACAACGTGATGCCACTGATAGCAAGGGAACGAGGCAAGACCATCAAACTGTGCCAGACCTTCGGTCGCAATGCCTATATCGGCCTTGCCCGACAAAACCCATTCTGCAATATGTTCCGGCGCGCTTTGCTGCAACGCGACCCGTACATTGGGGAACGCACTGCGAAATGCCTGCACCACTTTCGGCAGCACATAGCGCGCTTGCGTATGGGTGGTAGCGACAGACAGTGTGCCGTTTTTGAGGCCCGCATACTCATTGCCAGCCTGTTGCAAATTTTCCGACTCAAGTAATAACTTCTCGATGATGGGCAGCACATTCTTGCCCGGTTCGGTCAGGCCGGTCAGGCGCTTGCCATTGCGCGCAAAAATGTCTACGCCTAGCTCTTCCTCGAGTTCGCGGATCTGGCGGCTTACGCCGGGCTGCGACGTAAAGAGGGCATTCGCGACTTCGGTCAGATTGAAGCCGCGTCGCACAGTTTCGCGCACGGAGCGCAGCTGCTGGAAGTTCATGGTTGTACCTTATTTTGATCAGACCGCATCATCAAAGAAAACGCGCAAGCGTTTCGGTCGCGCCAGCAGTATTTCGCCTTCTTTCAGATTCATGTGCATGAAGCGCTCACTCGGAATCAGCGCTTCAATGATTTGCGCATTGTCTTCGCGCTCGAGTTCGAGTTGCGCTAGCGGCCCGATTGCGTGCGCACGCTGCAGCTTGACGACAATGCCTTGCGCCCCCGGCGCATAACGCTCGATATCAATTTCATGCGGCCGCACAAAGCCGATGCCTTGCGTGTCTTGCGTGGCGCTATGCTCCGGCGCTTCTAGCCGGGAACCGGCCGTGTCCAGCACGCCTTCATGCACCCGGCCGTGAAACAGGTTCACGTTGCCCAGAAAACCATACACGAAAGGTGTGGCCGGATGATTGTAGACGGCGTCCGGTGTGCCGGTCTGTTCAACTCTGCCCTTGTTCATCAGCACGATATTGTCGGATACCTCGAGTGCCTCTTCCTGGTCATGCGTGACGAAGATGCTCGTCACATGCAAATCATCATGCAGGCGGCGCAGCCAGCGGCGCAATTCCTTGCGTACCTTGGCGTCGAGCGCGCCAAAAGGTTCGTCAAGCAGCAGCACGCGCGGTTCGACTGCGAGCGCGCGCGCGAGTGCAATGCGCTGGCGCTGACCGCCGGAGAGCTGCGGCGGGTAGCGGTCGGCCAGCCAGTCGAGCTGCACCAGATCAAGCAGGCGATGCACTTTGTCGCGAATTTGTGCCTCAGTCGGCCGCAGATGTCGTGGCTTCACGCGCAAGCCGAAAGCAATATTTTCAAATACGGTCATGTGCTTGAACAGCGCATAGTGCTGGAACACGAAGCCGACTTGCCGCTCGCGCACATGGCGCGCAGAGGCATCTTCACCATCGAGCAGAACCTGGCCCGCATCAAGCTGTTCAAGACCGGCGATGATGCGCAGCAGCGTGGTCTTGCCGCAACCGGAAGGGCCTAGCAGCGCAGTCAATTCGCCGCTGCCGAAATTGAGCGACACATCGTCAAGCGCGACGAAACCGCCAAAATGTTTTTGTATGTTGCGTACTTCTATACTCATGACGGATTCTCCTGCAGTGCAGTATCGACGCTGTGACGCACGCGCCATTCGATCAGGGACTTGAGCGCCAGCGTCACCAGCGCCAGCAGCGCCAATAACGAAGCGACGGAAAAGGCGGCCGCGAAGTTGTATTCGTTGTAAAGAATTTCAACTTGCAGCGGCATAGTGTTGGTCTCGCCGCGTATGTGGCCTGATACAACCGACACCGCACCGAACTCGCCCATTGCGCGTGCATTGCACAAAATGACGCCATACAGCAGGCCCCATTTGATATTCGGTAGCGTCACATGCCAGAAAGTGCGCCAGCCGGAAGCGCCCAGTACCAGCGCAGCTTCCTCTTCTTCATTGCCTTGTGACTGCATCAGCGGGATCAGCTCGCGGGCTACGAATGGAAAAGTCACAAAGATGGTTGCCAGCACGATACCCGGCACGGCAAACAAAATTTGTACGTCATGCTCGATCAGCCAGGCGCCGAACCAGCCATGCGCGCCAAACAGCAGCACATAAATCAGGCCCGAGATGACCGGAGACACCGAGAACGGCAGATCGATCAGGGTCAGCAGCAGGCTCTTGCCACGGAATTCAAATTTCGCAATCGACCATGCGGCAGCCACGCCAAATACCAGATTCAGCGGCACCGCAATAGCCGCAGTGAGCAAGGTCAGGCGTATCGCCGACAAGGCATCCGGATCAATGATGGCGGCCACATAGGCATGCCAGCCTTTGCGAAAGGCTTCGGCAAACACGGCCAGTAGCGGCACCAGCAGGAACAGTGCAGCAAAGCTCAGCGCCACAGTTATCAGCAGCGCGCGTACCCACAAGGGCTCCAGAGTCGCGCCAGGCGTAAACGGCGGCTCATGACGGACAGTCAGGGTGGTGGCAGCACTCATGGTGCGGACCTTTCTTTGGTGCTGCGCGAACGGGTCCAGGCCTGCAACAGGTTAATGGTCAGCAGCATCAGGAAAGAGGCTGTCAACATCACGACGGCAATTGCGGTTGCGCCTGCGTAGTCGTATTGTTCCAGCTTGGTGATGATGAACAGCGGCGTGATTTCCGACACCATAGGCAGATTGCCTGCTATGAAAATCACCGAGCCGTATTCTCCCAGCGCGCGTGCAAAGGCCAATGCAAAACCGGTCAGCAGCGCAGGGGCGATCGTTGGCAGGATCACATGCCTGAAAGTCTGCAAGCGGCTCGCTCCCAAGCTGGCTGCCGCTTCTTCAAGCTCGCGTTCTGCGTCTTCCATTACAGGTTGTACAGTGCGTACGACAAAGGGCAAGCCGATGAAAATCAGCGCAATAGTAATGCCCACCGGCGTGAAGGCGACCTTGATGCCTAGCGGTTCGATATAGCGACCGATCCAGCCATTGGTCGAGTACAGCGCAGTCAGCGCAATGCCAGCCACGGCGGTTGGCAAGGCAAAGGGTAAATCGACCAGTGCGTCGAGCAGGCGCTTGCCAGCGAACTGATAGCGCACCAGCACCCAAGCGAGAATGGTGCCGAAAACGAGGTTAATCAAAGCCGCAATCAGTGACGCGCCAAAGCTCAACTGGTAAGACGCGACCACACGGTCCGAGCTGACTGCACGCCAGAATGCTTCCCAAGTCATGGAAAGGGTATTGACGACGACTGCCGACAACGGGATCAGTACGATCAGGCTCAGGTACAGCAGCGTAAAACCCAGCGACAAGGAAAAGCCGGGGATTACCCGGCCTGCTGTTGTCGGTTTGTTAAAGGCAAAGGCGTGCATGGCGTTGTTTGTTATGTTTTTTAAACCTGACAAGCCCTGATAATTCCATCAATTCGTTATGAACAGAACGAATCTTTCGGCATGTCGATAGATGAAATTCAAATATAGGAATGGGTTAGTAAAAGGGGGGATGAAGGACAGGGCGGATAAAGGAAAAGCGAAGCCGCCGCATCTCAGTCGCGTAGGAATAAAGGGCTAGCTTCTGACGTCTATTAGCGCAATGCAGCAGCGTTTCAGGGCGCTGCGACCTGCTGCGGAGCGGTATGGGCTTGCAAGCCCAACCGCGCCGTGCAAGGAATCCGGCGTTTTGTCTTGAATGTAAAAATCAGAACGCAAGCTGGTAGCGCGCCACCATCAAGTTCTCGGTCTTGTTGTCCAGAGTGCCGCCTTCAAGGCGGGTTTGCTCGTAGTTCAGCGCCAACCTCGCGGCTTCATTCAGATACCAGTTCAGTCCCAGCGCCCAGGACTTTGCCGCCAGCGCATAACTACTGCCCTTGTAAGCGGCAGGAATCGACGGGTCGATGTTCGCGGCCTGATAGCGTGCCAACAATTCCAGCGCCCCCCAGCCGCCCTCGCCACCTGTCGAGAAGGCACTGTATGGTTTGACACCTTTAAAAGACGCGCTCTCCCCGGTCAGCAGCCACGAACCGGTGATATGCCACGCGTCATTTTTAAAAGTAATCGCGCTGGCACCGGACTTGATGGCCTCTTGCCGGGAGGACGCATACTCAGCCAGCAGCCCGAATGGCCCGTTGTAATAGTAGGCTTGCGGGCTCAGCCGGGTGCGCTGGCCGTTGCTGGTCACGCCACTTGCGTAGTTAAAATAATTATTCGATTGCCCCGGCGTCTTGTAAGAATTGAGCGCATTGCCATTGCTGTTGCCAACAGTTGCGGCCAGACCGAAGCCCAGTCCCGCCAGTGCGCTGTCATCTTCATTGAACGGCGTAGCAAACAGGCGAGCGGTGAGGTCCTTGCCGCTATTGCTGTCTTGCGCAGTCGAGCTTTCACTCCCATCGGCAACGCCATTGAAAACCCCCACTGCATAGTTGAGTTTTTTGTCGAGTACATCACCCTGCACGCTTATGCCTAGGTCGCGGTTCGGCAAGATATTGTTGCTCACATAGCTGCGTTCGATGAACTTGATATCACCGCCCGCTTGCAGGCGTTCGAGGCCGACAAAGGGTTTGAATTTACCGGCACGGATCTGGAAGCGCGGGTCGAGACGTGCTTCCAGATAGGCATCAATAACGCGCGCCTTATTGGTCGCTGAGGTGCCATCGCCGCTTTCGCCAAATTCCGGTGTGAAGCGAAATCCATATTTGCCGAATACGGTGCCTTCCAGAGTAGGCCGGATACGCCGCGCCAGAAAGCCCTCAACGGCATTCGGGTAGGCGTCGCCGTCAAAGCTGCGGTAATCAAGTTGCACCAGGCCGCGCAGCTTGTATTCAAACTGGCTGTCGGCAGATTTGAGGTTGAAGCCTTTGTCGCTGGCATTGACGAGGACAGCGGATTTTTGTCTTGCCGCTGATTCTTCGGCTGCGATTTCCTGTTTGCGGTCCAGTATTTTTACGCGCTGGTCCAGTTCATTGATAAGGGCTTTGAGCCTTTCAATTTCATCTTGATCGTTGGCGCTGGCCGGTGCAGGCGTCGCTGTCAGGCCGCCGATAAGAAGCGGCAGAAGCAGAGTCTGTAAAATATTTTTCTTTAAGTCCATGATGTTTTTTCATTTTTATCTGTGAGAGTAGATGCTGCCTTTACCTTCCGGGCAGATAAATCTGGTCAAAAATGCCACCGTCCGCGAAATGCATTTTCTGTGCCTTGGTCCAGCCGCCTGCTACTTCATCGACGGTAAAGAGTTTCAGCTTCGGATATTGCGACGCATATTTCTGCGCAATTTTTTCATTGGTCGGACGGTAGTAATTTTTTGCGGCGATCTCCTGACCTTCATCGCTATACAGATATTGCAAATACGCTTCTGCCAGCTTACGGGTGCCGCGACGATCAACAACTTTGTCAACGACGGTAACCGGTGGCTCGGCCAGAATGCTGACTGATGGCGCGACGATCTCTACTCTGTCCGGACCGAGCTCTTTGATGGCTAGCAGGGCTTCGTTTTCCCAGGTGACCAGAACGTCGCCGATGCCGCGCTCGACAAAAGTGGTGGTTGCGCCGCGCGCACCGGAGTCCAGCACCGGAACGTTCTTGTAGACTTTGCCGAGAAATTCTTGCGCAGTTTTTTCACTACCACCTGGCTGCTTCAATGCATAGCCCCACGCTGCCAAATGATTCCAGCGCGCGCCACCGGATGTTTTCGGATTGGGCGTGATGACGGCAACGCCGGGGCGGGCCAAGTCATTCCAGTCTTTGATGGCTTTCGGATTGCCCTTGCGAACCAGGAAAACAATGGTGGAGGTGTAGGGCGCGCTGCGATGCGGCAAACGTTTTTGCCAGTCTTTGGCGATAAGTCCGCGATTGGCAATTTCATCGATGTCATAAGCAAGAGCCAAGGTAACGACATCGGCACCAAGGCCGTCAATGACGCCGCGCGCCTGCTTGCCGGAGCCGCCATGCGATTGCTTCACCTTCAGGTCGTCACCGCTTTTGCTTTTCCAATGTGCGGCAAAGGCCTTGTTGAAATCCTGATAAAGCTCGCGCGTAGGGTCATAGGAAACATTGAGCAGCGAGACGTCAGCGGAAAAAGCGGGTGTGGCAACGACAGCCAGCAACAAAGCGGTAAGAATGATTTTTTTTGGTGACATGGCTTCCTCGACAATGATTGAACGGTCGAAGAATCTTAGTTTTATGCTGATTCAAACGGAACGAATATGTTCGCGATTGTTTATGCGCTTAACGCATATGCAATGAAAATCAGGCCAGCGGCAGCCGCACTTCGAAGCGCGTACCTTGTCCGGTTGCGCTATTGAAAATGATGTCACCCTCGTGTGCATTCACGACTGCTTTGGACAGCCACAGGCCCACACCCATGCCTTGCGCTTTGGTGGTCTTGAAGAGTTCGAATACGGATTGCCGCAATTCCTCGGCAATGCCAGCGCCATTGTCTTCCACGCTCAGTAGAAGTTGACTACTCTCGGTCCGAGTCTGGACCGTAATACATTTTTCTGGAAGCTTGAGTCCTGAAAAAGATTCAACAGCGTTATTGAGCAGGTTGAGTATGACTTGCTGTAGCTGGGTCTGGTCGCCGTAGAATCGAATTTTCCCATTCAACTTGAGAAGGATAAGAATATGCTCTTCTTTGGCGCGGGGCATGACTAAGGAAACAGTGTCTCGTACCAATGCGTCAAAATCAATATCGCCATGCTTACGCTCACCGCCGTCGAACATGCTGCGCAATTTAGAGATGATGTCGGCTGCGCGGCGGTTATCGGTGAGGACAGAGTTGAGAAATTTCTTGGCAGTGTGCGTATCTATCGCTGGCTCATTTAATTTTCGCTCAACCATTGTGGCATTCAGCCGGATTGCACACAGCGGTTGATTCAATTCATGCGCAATACTGGCAACCAAGGCACCCATGCCGGCTGTTTTATTGGACAAAGTCAGTTGACGGATGATTTCTTCGCGTTCCACCAGCAAATTTTGCAGTTCGCTTTTGTGTTGCGTCAGCAGCGAAGTGATTTCTTCCGAGGCCGCCAGGTTGCGCTGAATCTGCAGTTTGCTTTGCTCATTTCGCTCCAGAAAAATGCGTAGAAAACCGATATTACTAAGCGTGATGGCGACAAACTGACCGAGGATCATGATGACCTGGTCAATGCCCGGCCCATACAAATCAACTGCGCCATAGCCAAGCGCGACCAGAATTGCTTTCAGGCTGAGCGAGATAGAAAAGGATAAGCCGGCAATGATTACCAGTCTGGAACCCAGCGTTGGCAATGTTTTGTTTATAGCGAGGCCAATGAGGAAAAACTCTGCACAGAAAATGCCGTAAAAGCTGAAAAAGAACAGGATCAGCGGCTCGTCCGGCATGCCAAGCGCATGAGCGAGTGAAAAGGGAAGGTAGAACAGGGCGCCAATGAACCCATAAATCATAAGGGGCCGCGCAACCAAGTCTTGCAGATAAAGCCGCAATGCGACAAGCCTTCCTATCGTCCCTATTAGCATCAGCAACTGACCCACATAGATAAACACGAATTCGCCCACGCTATCGCGCAAGGTAAGCAACACAACCGCTACACCGCTGACGAGCCCCGATGAGCACCAGAGTGCAACCTGTTTATTGTTGTGTTCGGAAAGGGCAACCCAGATGACAGCATGTAAGACCAGATAGGCCATGCAGATCATGAAGATCGTGGTCTGGGTATGCAGATGCATGGAAAAATCTCAGGCGCTAGTGACGCAGAGAATGACGTTCAGGAAGAAGTAGTGCGGGCAGTTGCAATCACACGCATAGCAGCCGCTTCGCTGTCATCCTTGCTATTGGCAATTAGCTGGCCATGTACGCTGGCGCCGGGTTCGACGGTGATGGATTTGTGGGTAATATTGCCGCGCACTTCGCAGCCATCAAGTAGTTCTATGCTTTCAGTGGCAAAAATATTACCGATCACTTTTCCTGATACGCAGACATTTTGCGCTCGGATATCGCCATTGATTTCACCGGAAGAGCCGATGATGATCCAGCGTGCCTTGCCGACTACCTGAATCAGGTTGCCATTGAGCTTGCCGTCTATGCGCAGGCTTTCATCGACATGCAGATCGCCTTCGATACGCGTGGCAGTGCCAACGATGGAATCGAAGTTTTGCAGCGTCTTGCGATGTGATGAAGATTTCATTTATGAAAACGCGGGTTGTCATCAAATTATGCCAAGCCTAACACACGGTGATGAAACGACAACATCTCCTTTGTGCAAGCAGCTGGAGCTGTCGTGATAGCATCAAATTTTAATTAGCTATGGCGCTTTACATTATGCACACCATTAAAATTGATTTTGTTTCAGATATCGCGTGCCCATGGTGCGCCGTTGGCCTGGCTGCGCTGGAGCAGGCAATTGACAGGGTGAAGGATGAAGTCAGGGTCGAACTGCATTTCCAGCCGTTTGAACTGAACCCCAAGATGCCGCCGGAAGGGCAGGACATTATCGAGCATCTGACACAGAAATACAGAATGTCGGCCGAGCAGGTCGCGCAGAATCAGGAACATATTCGTGAGCGCGGTGCTGACGTGGGTTTCCGTTTCAACATGGATGGTCGCAAGCGCACCTACAATACTTTCGATGCGCATCGCCTGCTGCATTGGGCAGAAACCGAAGAGCAGGGCAGTCGTCAGCATGTGCTTAAACGGGCACTGCTGGAAGCTTATTTTACTGAAGGGCAAGACCCGTCCAGCCATGCCGTGTTGCTTGATGCGGTTGAAAAGTCAGGTCTGGACCGCACGCGTGCTGCTGCCATTCTGGCGGGTGATACTTATGCAGCCGACGTGCGCGAGCGCGAACAGTTTTACCTGTCGCAGGGTATTAACTCGGTGCCATCCGTTATTTTCAATGAACAGCATCTGATTCAGGGCGGCCAGCCTGTTGATACGTTCGAGCGGGCGCTGCGCCAGCTCGCCGGCGTCCAGTAAGCACGCGCTTTCATGCTCAGGCAGAGCTTACTGATTGCGGCGGTACTGCTGGCCCGCGTCGCTGGCGCCACGCCACTGGAAGTGACGGAAGTCTCACCGGGCATCTTCGTGCATCAGGGCGTGCATGAAGATTTTGGCGAGCACTATCACGGTGATATTGCCAATATCGGATTCGTGATCGGTCAGGATGCCGTGGCCGTCATTGACAGCGGTGGGACTTACGCCGTCGGCAAGGCATTGCGTGAAGCGATCAGACTGCGTACTGCACTACCTGTACGCTACGTGATCAATACGCATGTGCATTCCGATCACATATTCGGTAATGCTGCGTTCGCAGAAGACAAGCCTGAGTACATCGGCCACCATCTGCTTCCACGCGCCATCAAGCAACGTGCCGAATCCTATCTGGCCAATCTCACGACCATGCTCGGCGAGGCAGCCAATGGCAGCCGGCTGGTGCCGCCGTCACGGTTGGTCGAGTCCGTGCTGACGCTGGATTTGGGTAGCCGCAAGCTTGTGCTGCGCGCCTGGCCTGTTGCGCATACAGATAGCGATCTGACGGTCATGGACGAGCGCAGCGGCACGCTGTGGACAGGTGACTTGCTTTTTTGCGAACGCACTCCGTCGATAGATGGGGATATTCTTGGCTGGCTGGCCGTCATCCAAGAACTGGCGACAATGCCGGCGCGGCTGGTCATTCCGGGTCACGGCCAGGTCAGTGCCGATAAAAATACTGCGCTGGAAAAACAGCGGATGTATTTGCAGACGCTGCTGGATGATGTGCGCCGCGGGATAAAAGAGGGGCGGACAATGACGGAAACGCTATCGAATGCGGCGCGTGCTGAAGAGAAGAAGTGGATATTGTTCGGCACTGTCAATTCGCGCAATGCTGCGGTGTTGTATCCGGTGCTGGAATGGGAGTGAAGGGCTGATTGAGATGGCGCAGCTTGATTCTAAATCGAATTGATTTGTATGCTCAGCCAAGCATTTTTTTCTGGGACACAACGAATGACACTGGATCCCAGCGTACGCTGGGATGACGGTAGTAAAGTTGAGAGCGCTTCAACCCCTACCGTCGTTCCGGCGTAAGCCGGAACCCAGCGTCTTTCGTTGATCACGAAAAAACGATTCCATTGCAGGTAATCAATCGTAAAGCTCAGAATCAAAAACAACGTGCGTCAAAATCTTTCGGATAGTACTGGCACCAGACCGGAATCAGAGTCTCTAGTTATTCCGTAAAATTTCTCCGCAGTCTCAAAGCCTGCGAATTTACTTGCAACCGCCTTTACCGCCCCAGTTTCCAGTGGTGACCTCGCCATTCAGACTAACGGCTCTGTACCAGCCACTGTCTTTCGATGCAGTGAATTTGCCGGTGCCGCCTTTGCGCTGGTACTTACCTTCTTTCGCGCCACGCGCTTGTGTGAAGGTATAGGTCAACACGTCGCCGCCAACGTCACTGACAGCACACATGCCTTCGGCATCAATGGTGCCGTCGGCGTAAATCACTGCACCGCCGGTGCATTGACCGCTGAGCTGATTATATTTAGAGCCTTCTTCTGCATTCATCTGCGTCGAAGAACTGAAGCTCATGAAGCGTGTGTTGTTGCCCATGTCGATGAATTTTTCATCTACATCAACGCTGGTGTACTGACCGCATAAATCAGGACCGTCTTTTGCCGCAGCGCTGCCGGCAATCACTAAGCCAACCATCAGGGTAAACAGTTTGAAATGCTTCATTGCGACTTCCTCCGGGTTTGGTTTTATTTATTAATCGCAAGCAGTTTGCCATGTTGTGTAATTCCATGTTTGAACGCAAAATTTTTGCTTGTTAAAATGGAATCAACAACTCCGAGCTGACGTAACTGTAGCGATAATCCGGCCCGCCAAACGAGGCGCTGCGGCTGTATCCGCCGCGCACACGCACTGCATAACTACGCTCCTGTTTTTCTGCGCCGGCTTCGAGCAGCTGGGTGCTTGAATGCGGGTCGCTGTTGATTTGTTGGGTGCCGATGCCGGCTGTCAGGTTGGTGCGCCAGTTGCCTGTGCGCTGACGCCAGCCGACTGCGAGCATGGACTCGTCGTAACGATCAGGATTGAAGTAAGCGCCACCGACATCGCTCTTGCTGCTGTCAAAGTAGCGATAGCGTGCCTGTAATGTCAGCCCCAGATCCAGATTCGGCTGGTAAATCAAGCGGGTACGTGCATGGTTGCGGCGATTGCCATCGGAAAAAGATTGCTGTCCAAGCAGCCCGATGACCGTGATTTTTGGCGTCACAATAAAATCAGCGCTGGCGCCTGCAAAGTTGAAGTAGCTGCCGTTGTCGAGCGCCGTGGCCGTTTCAATGTAGTCGCGGGTGGCGAACAATTCAACGGCCACCTGGGGCCTGAGTGTCTTGCGGTAGCTGCTGTTTAATGTGACCAGATCATGTGCGTTTTGTCGGAACAGTCCGGCATCAATCATCCAGCCGTCACGCGTCACTTTATCGACATTGGCATGCATGATGTTTAATTGTTGCCCCTGACGCGACCAATTATTTTTTTCAAAATAATAGTCGGTATAACGCACGCCGGTTTTACCATCGAGATGCGAAAAATTCGTCATGAAATCCACACCTGTGCGGCGGCTGGTAAATTTTTCGCTATCAGAAGAAAAATATAGCGTGCCGCCTGCTGCTTTTGAACCGGCAGTTTCAGCAGCGGTCGCATGACTGGCTATGCTGCTTGCCAGAAGAATGACCAGCGGTGCCATTTTCTTCATTTCGTGCCCCATGATTTACGAAAATTAAGTACTTCAGCAACATAACCCAACAAGGAAACCGGCTGCATGATCATACTGTAGAGCAGGGAGTAAATGAAAAAGCCGGAAGGGTTGAACCGGACCTGCAGGCCTAAGTCCCTGAACGTGCGTTTACCTATCCGGTACATGAAATAATTCATCAGCATCGCCATAGGCAGCAGCGCCAGTGTGATGGGTCCGACGATCCAGAAATAGCCAAACAGCGCAGCCACGATTCCGGGTATGAACACGATCGTGAATGTCAGGTCAAGGAACGGAAACAGCAAGTTCCAGTAAACAAAAACGGTGGACAAACGGCGCTGCAGCAGAATGCGCGGGTGCCGCTTGAACGCTTCAATCATGCCGCGCGACCAGCGTTGACGCTGCTTGCTGAACTGGCCCAGCGTCGTAGGTGCATTCGTAAATAGCAGCGCATCTTCGCAATGACCTATGCGATGACCTTGCATTAAAAAACTCCACGACAGCACGATATCCTCGCCGATGCAGTCGGGCCACCCACCCACCTTGAGCAGTGTAGCTTTGTCATAAAGGGAAAACGCGCCTTGCGCGACCATCGTGCCCTGATACAGTGACTGCACCCGCTTGATGGCCGCGATGCCCTGAAAATAATCCCACTCCTGCGCGCGCGTCATCCAGCTCACACGCGAATTGCGCACCAGGACCGCCCCTGCTACTGCGCGAGTATTGGTCGGGTCTTGAAAGTAGCGTTCGACGATATGCGTCAGCGCATTCCGGAACAGCCAGGAATCGGCATCGACGGTGGCGACCAGATTGAAGCTGGCCTCTTTCAGCGCTTCGTTCAGTGCGTTGGCCTTACCCACATTCTTGGGCAGATCAAGCAGTCGTAGCCACGGATACAGCGGCAGCTGTTCCTGCACCAGAGCGGCGGTATTGTCTTTAGAGCCATCATTGATGACGATGACTTCGAGAGGGCCCGGGTACTCTTGCAGGCTGATGCTTTGCAAAGTCTGGACAATAGTCTCTTGCTCGTTATATGCAGCAACCAGAATCGTAAGTCCCGGATAACGAAGCAGTTGTACATGTCCCGGTCTGTTATCCATGCCCAGACTGACCAGTAAAAAAGCGTTCATGAATCCGGGTATGAGCGCAATGCCGGCAACAATTGCCCATGCCAGAGGCCGACCCGTATGTAGTGCCAGCTCATCGATCCAGCTTTGCGCAAGCCACGCCGAAAATACAGCCCACAAGCTTGCGATCAGCATGGAAATGCCGAATTTCATACCGACTCGCAGATATAGGCGCTTTTTTTCTGAGTAGCGTTTTTCAGCCCAGTTTGGCAATTGCTCTACGCTTGAGGGCGGCTGGTTTCTAGCTGTATCTGGAGGATCAATTGGTTGAAACATAGAAATTTGCTTTAAACAAAAATTCTATATTGCATTGTTTTTTGAAAGTTAGGCATCAATGTGAATTTAATTATCGAATTGAAAACCATTGCGCTTTAACTTGGAATCCGGTCTGTTCAAGCAATGACGATGGAGAAAGGCTTGCCGCAATGCCTGCCATTGCAATTCTTTTCACCCGTGCGTAGTCTTCGGTCATCCTGTTGAACGCAGACATGAGCGTTCAACAAAATTCATCAACGCTGAAAAAATGAAACTTGTATGCGATCTGTAGGTTCAGCCGATATCTTTTGCGAGGTCATCGATAATTTCGGCGACATCGGTGTGTGCTGGCGCCTTGCACGCCAGCTGGCGCAGCAAGAGAAGTTGAGCGTTACTTTGTGGGTGAATGATCTGGCACGCCTCAAGCATCTGCGGCCCGCTATCGATGCCCGCGCACTGCGTCAGCAGTCTGATGGTTTTGCGGTGCGCGACTGGCAAGCCGGTGCGGACTATACGGACTACCAGCCTGCTGAACTGGTAATTGAAGCCTTTGGCTGCAAGTTGCCCGAGCAGGTCGTTCAGGCTATGGCTCAACAAGCATTGCCACCTGTGTGGATCAACCTCGAATACCTGAGCGCTGAAGTTTGGGTCGACGGGTGTCACCGCTTGAGTTCGCCGCACAGGACTCTGCCGCTGACCAAATATTTTTATTTTCCAGGTTTTTCAGAGCTTACCGGCGGTTTGTTGAAAGAGCCGTGGCTTGATGCCAGCCGTAGCGCGCTTCAACAGGATGAAGCCGTGCGCGCTGCGTTTCTACAGTCGCTGCATGTGAGCGTCGCATCAGATACCGCACTGGTTTCACTGTTTTGCTATCCGTCGGCACCGGTCGATGCGCTGTTTGCAGCAATGCAGTCGGGCGGGCCGGTGTTATGTCTGGTGCCGCAAGGCGTGGCAGCCGAAGCGGTGTCGCGATTTTTGCAGCAGCCGGCACTCGCTGGTGCGCGTGCTACCCACGGCCAGTTAAGCGTTGCCGTAATACCGTTCCTGGAGCCGGACGATTATGATCGACTGTTATGGTGCTGCGACTTGAATTTCGTGCGCGGCGAAGATTCGCTGGTACGCGCAAACTGGTCCGGCCGGCCGTTTGTATGGCAATTGTATGCGCAGGAAGAGAATGCACATTTTGACAAGCTTGGTGCATTTTTGTCGCGCTACACCGCGGCTATGCCCGCTCCTTTGGCTACCACTGTCGAGCGCTGCTGGCATTTCTGGAATGCTGCGGAAGGAGCCGGATTCGATTGGCCCGCATGGTCGGCAAGCTTGCTACCACTGCGCGCGCACAATGCAAGCTGGGGTGCGCAACTGGCTGCGCACGGAGAGTTGGCGCGCGGCCTGGTCGAGTTCGCCGGCAAAATCGGGTAGAATTCGTCGTTCTGATTTTGGTGCGCTGATTCAAATCAAAATTTTGTGGCGCGGCGCCTGTTCCCATACCCTATTTTTCCGAGTTAATACTGTTATGAAAACCGCACAAGAAGTTCGCGTTGGTAATGTCGTCATGGTTGCAGGCGAGCCTATGGTTGTCCTCAAAGCCGAATACACGAAGTCTGGCCGCAACGCCTCCGTGGTCAAGCTGAAAATGAAAAACCTGCTGACCGAAGCCGGACAGGAAACCGTGTTCCGTTCGGATGACAAGTTCGACGTTGTGACGCTGGACCGTAAAGAAGCGACCTATTCCTACTTTGCCGATCCGCTGTATGTGTTCATGGACACCGACTATAACCAGTATGAAGTCGAAGCCGAAAATCTGGGCGAAGCGATCAACTACCTTGAAGACGGCATGGCCTGCGAAGTTGTTTTCTACAACGAGAAAGCGATCTCGGTGGAACTGCCAACCACCGTCGTGCGTGAAGTGGTCTACACTGAACCGGCTGTCAAAGGGGACACATCAGGCAAGGTATTGAAGCCAGCGAAGATCGCTACCGGCTTTCTGGTTTCAGTGCCGTTGTTCGTGTCGCAAGGCGACAAGATCGAGATCGACACCCGTACCGGCGAATACAAGAGCCGTACCAAGTAATTTAGCTCGTGTTTCATGAAACGCCGCAGCGTCAGCTGGCGGCGTTTTTTTTCGCCGTTAAGAATTTTGGTCTGGAAAACAATTCACTTACTGGCGGGAACTTTGGCTCTGATCAACAGCCAAAGACCTGAGTGTGCAGCCTCTGCTTGCTGCGCGCTGGACAAACACCCAGGAGATTCCATGCTTAAATCCGAAAAATTTTTTGGCAAGCGCGATACCGCCATTGCTGAACCCCGCCTCACAGAGCCGCTCCCCGAAAAAGCGCTTAACCCTTCTTCTAACAGCGCCGTTGCCACCACATCAAATGGGCAGGTCATGTCGCGCGTTGTGCCGGCATCAATCGCCAATCCCATGAACAGCGGCTTTAGCGCTTCTAACGTCGTCGGCTCCAACGAAACGGGCAGCAAACTCACGGTCGGCCCCAACATCAAATTGAAAGGATTGGAGATAACGGATTGCGATACGCTGGTTGTTGAGGGCCGTGTCGAAGCGACGATTGATTCGCGTGTTATTCAGATTTCTGAAACAGGCGCTTTCATTGGCAATGCCGAGTTCGATATCGCCGAGATTCGAGGTGAATTTCAGGGTGATCTGATCGTGCGCCAAAAATTGGTTGTTTATTCTAGTGGGCGCGTCAATGGAAAAATTCGTTACGGTAAGCTGGTCATAGAAGAAGGCGGTCAGGTTTCTGGCGATATCCAGCTTTCCACCGCACTGGCTAAAAGCATGCCGGTGGCTTTGAGTGCTTGATGCTTTGAAAGCGCAGTAGGCTTTAGAGGATGGAATACGACGCTGGTGATTGCGACTCGATTATTTTTTCGGAAGCACAGTAGATTTTTCCCGTTAAAAAAACGCTGGATCCTTCTGGGGACCCAGCGTTTTAACTGTACTCGTCAACCCGAAAAATATTGACTCAACCCGCTGCAGTCGTATGTGAACTATGCTGCGTAAGGAAGTTTTTCGAGCGGAATTTGCAGACAAACTGCAAGCGGCTTTCACCGGCTGAGCCCGGTACGACCGGCTGGAATGTCAGCTTGTCGAGCTTGCGTTCTGCTTCCTGATGGATCGGTGTGCCGACCGGTTCAGTACTACTGAAGTAAGTGTTGGCAGTGAAGGCGATCTTCCGAGCATCGCAATCAAAATAATTCAGGTAAGTCGATGATTGGTAGGCGGTCTTGTCCGGTCCGAATTGCGGTGCTGACCATGAGGTGCGCAAGAAGGCGCGCATGTAATCGTCTTCATGGACAATGCTGGTCATATCCACATACCAGCTGGTAATTTTTTCAGGGTCTTCAGTCTCGGATATCAATGCCCAATCCGCACTCCAGGCGGGGCAGCTCAATATGGCGAGGGTCAAGGCCAACAGGTTTTTTTTCATTCTGGTCTCCGGTACAGACACATTTTTTTAATAATAGTACCGGATTCGGCAGATCCTCACCGTTCAAGCCCTTTTGTATGCGAGCGCGCATCAACGTAGCCCAGCCGCGCCGAGATGGCCAACGCGCAATCGCTGACTTTGCTGGCGATGTTGCCGTTCCAGTTGGCGTCAAAGCTGCCGGACGGACCAATAGCCGTTACACCCAGCGCGATGGCGCCGGTATGCTCGAACACTGGCGCGCAGATCGCATTAATGCCCGGTATCGGTTCGCCCAATACACGCGCCATGCCGCGCTTGCGGATTTCAGTCAGCATTTTTTCCAGTTCTTGCGCCTTCTGGCCTACGGCCCCAAAGCCGGCCGCAACCCCGCTCTTATTTTCTTTTTCTATCATTCGCTCGACTTGCCTGATTGGCAGGAAGGCTGCAAACACGCGGCCGGTGGCCGTGCTCTGGATCGACATCACTGTGCCGGTACGCATATTGACGTGAATCGGATAGCTCGATTCGCTGATGTAAATGATCGTCGGCCCCTGATTGCCCAGCACGGATAAACCCACGGTCTGGTCAATGTCTGCTGCCAGTTGCGTAATGAGCGGAATCGCAATACGTACCGGATCAAGCAGGTGCAGGCTGATCAGTCCCATTTGCAGCGCAAATGGGCCCAGCTCGTAGCGCCCCGTCAGCGGGTTTTGTTCGATCAAGCCGAAGCTGCCATAGCTGACCAGATACGGATGCGCTTTGGCTGCCGGCATGCCGGCTTTCTTGGCCAGGTCGCCAAGGTTCAGCGGACCGCCTGCTTCAACCAGGGCGGTCAGCAGGCGGCCGCCGATTTCTATGGACTGTATACCGCGCCGGTTTTTTTCTATTGGAGTGTTCAAATCAGTCAGCAGAAAGAGGTTGTTGTCATATTAAAGATGCATTTGGTGATTGTAAATCATTCGTCTATGTTGAATCAATTGACTGAAAACGAATATCGCACTATTCTCTTCCTTCAAGATTTTACTTTCGGAGATGTCATGAGCGTCAAACAATTCGCCTCGCAAGCCGACCTGCAGGTCAAAAAAACCAGCTTCATCAAACTCTCCGAAAATGCGTATGCCTATACCGCAGAGGGTGACCCGAATTCGGGCGTCATCATCGGTGACGATTCGGTGATGGTGATTGACACCACGGCTACGCCGTTGATGGCGCAAGAGCTGATCCGTCATATTCGCGCCATTACCGATCTGCCTATCAAGTACGTCACGTTGAGTCACTATCATGCAGTGCGCGTGCTGGGCGCTTCGGCTTATTTCAAAGAGGGCGCCGAGCAGGTCATTGCTTCGCGCGGCACCTACGAGCTGATCGTTGAGCGCGGTGCGCAAGATATGCAGTCCGAGATTGAACGCTTTCCGCGCCTGTTTGCCGGTGTTGAAACGGTGCCGGGCCTGACCTGGCCGACGCTGGTGTTTGAAAAGGAGCTGACTGTTTTTATGGGCAAGCTCGAAGTCAGGATCATGCATGTCGGCATGGGTCACACCAAGGGCGACACCATCGTATGGATCCCGTCGCAAAAAGTCTTGTTCTCCGGTGATCTGGTTGAATACGATGCCGCTGCTTACACGGGCGATGCACAACTCGAAGAGTGGCCAGCGACACTGGAAGTACTGCGCGCCATGGGTGCCGAAAAAATGGTGCCTGGTCGCGGCCCTGCATTGCTCAATCCGGCTGAAGTCGGCAAGGGTCTCGACTACACGAAAGAATTCGTTTCCACCTTGCTGATGAGTGCGCGCGAAGCTGTCGCCGCAGGCAAGGACTTGAAGGGCGCCATGGCGCACGTTCGCAGCCATATGGACAGCAAATTTGGCCATGTCTTCATCTACGAACACTGCCTGCCATTTGACGTGACCCGTGCAGTGGACGAGGCCAGCGGCATCAAGCATCCGCGCATCTGGACTGCCGAACGTGACAAGGAAATGTGGCACGCGCTGCAGGACTGATTGCTGATGGCATCGACCACGACAGGAACGATGATGGAACAGAATTATCAGGCGCTGAAATTTGACTACACACGTCCGGTCGACTTCGAACAAACAAAGCCGGCCATGCATCCTGTCGTCATTGCCGGTGCCGGTCCGGTCGGTTTAAGTACGGCGATTGACCTGGCGCGGCAAGGTTTGGAAGTCGTCTTGCTGGATGACGATGATTGCCTGTCGATAGGTTCGCGTGCCTTGTGTTTTGCCAAGCGCACACTGGAAATTTTCGACCGTCTGGGTTGTGGTGATCGCATCGCGGACAAGGGTGTGTCTTGGAATGTCGGCAAGGTATTTTTCAAGGACAAGCCAGTCTACAGTTTCAACCTGCTGCCAGAAAGCGGGCATCAGCGGCCAGCCTTCGTCAATCTTCAGCAATATTATGTGGAAGGCTATTTGCACGAATGCGCACTGCAATATCCGAACCTTGAAATTCGCTGGAAAAGCAAACTCGTCGGCATCAGCAATGACGACGGCGAAGTCTTGCTGACGGTCGATACACCGGAAGGGCGCTACCAGATCGCGGCAGCTTATCTGGTTGCCTGTGATGGATCGCGCAGTCCGGTGCGCGGCATGCTGGGGCTGGAAAGCAAGGGCAGGGTATTTCAGGATCGTTTCCTGATTGCGGACGTAAAAATGAAGGCGGCGTTCCCGACCGAGCGCTGGTTCTGGTTCGATCCGCCGTTTCATCCTAACCAGTCGGTGCTGTTGCATCGTGAACCCGATGATGTCTGGCGGATTGATTTTCAGCTCGGCTGGGATGCGGATCCGGTGCTGGAAAAGACGCCGGAAAGAGTCATACCGCGCGTGCGTGCATTGCTTGGTGATGATGTCGAATTCGAACTCGAGTGGGTTAGCGTCTATACGTTTGCCTGCATGCGCATGGACAAATTCCGTCACGGCCGCGTGATTTTTGCCGGCGACTCGGCACATGGCGTGTCGCCCTTCGGCGCGCGCGGCGCCAACAGCGGTGTGCAGGATGCTGACAACCTCGGCTGGAAATTGGGCTTGGTGTTGACCGGGCAAGCGCCGCTGGCGCTGCTGGATTCGTATTGCATAGAACGCGAATATGCGGCCGATGAAAACATTCTCAATTCGACTCGTTCGACTGACTTCATCACACCGAAAAGCGCCATCAGCAAACTGTTTCGCAATGCGGTGTTGTCGCTGTCGAAAGAGCATGCGTTTGCACGCCGGCTCGTCAACAGCGGTCGTCTGTCCTTGCCATCGACGTATTTCAATTCACCGCTCAATACCGCTGACGCTGACTTGTTCGACGGCTTGATGCGGCCGGGTGCACCTTCTGCCGATGCACCGGTCATGGTTGACGGCGAGCCTGCCTGGTTCCTGCCGCAGCTGGGCGGACAATTTTGCACGCTACTGTTCTGCGACGCCAGCGGCCCGTCGGCTTCCATGCTGGAAGCGGTGCGCGCGATCGACAATATCGAGACAGTGCTGGTGCTGCCTGCAGGTACAACAACTACTAGCGCGCTGCGCAGCATCGTGGACAGCGAAGGCTTGCTTGCAAAGCGCTTTGATGCAAAAGCCGGCACCACTTACCTGATGCGACCGGACCAGCATATTGCTGCGCGCTGGCGTTCTTTTGATTCGCAGCAGGTGCGGCATGCATTGCTGCGTGCTACTTGTAATCTGGGAGCCGCATGAACACCACATTGAGCAAACTACAGACTGAGCCGAATTTCGCCAATCCGGATGATTTCTATGAAGACCTGATCGCGCTGCATCAGGATCTGTCGGAAGAGCAAAGTCATATGGCGAACGCCAGACTGATTCTGCTGTTGGCCAATCACATCGGTGACCCTGACGTGCTGCGTGCTGCAATGGCAGCTGCGCGCGCCGATCTTTAATATTCATACCAGCACAGGAAGTGCAGATGACGAAAACTTCAACGCGCCAATATCAATCCGGCTTTGGTAATGAATTCAGTAGCGAGGCGCTGCCCGGTGTTTTGCCTGTCGGGCAAAACTCGCCGCAAAAAGTCGCTTACGGCCTGTATGCCGAACAACTCTCCGGGACGGCCTTTACTGCGCCGCGCGCAGAGAATAAACGATCATGGCTATACCGCATTCGGCCCGGCGCGATGCACCAGCCCTTTGTCGAAGTCGCGTCTGGTTTGCTGCAAAGCGGACCGTTCGATGCGATTGCGGCCAACCCGAACCAGTTGCGCTGGAATCCGTTTCCGATACCAGCAGCGCCCACCGATTTTATTCAGGGACTGATCACGATCGGCGGCAACGGCAGTCCTGATAGCCAGAGCGGCATGGCGATTCATGTGTACGCAGCCAATTGCGCGATGACGGATCGCTTCTTCTATAACGCCGACGGCGAAATGCTGTTCGTGCCGCAGCAAGGTGCGCTGACACTGCGCACCGAATGCGGCGTGGTGGATGTCGCTCCCGGCGAAATCGCCGTGGTGCCGCGTGGCGTGCGCTTCACTGTGGATCTGCCGGACGGTACTGCGCGCGGTTATGTCTGCGAAAATTATGGCGCCTTGTTCCGTCTGCCGGATCTGGGACCTATAGGCGCGAATGGCTTGGCCAATGCGCGCGACTTTCTCGCACCGGTGGCAGCGTTTGAAGACAAGGAAGGCGCCTTTCAGTTGCTGGCCAAATTTGGCGGCAAGCTGTGGGCTGCAGAGATTGCGCATTCACCGCTGGACGTCGTCGCGTGGCATGGCAATTACACGCCGTACAAATATGATCTTGCGCATTTCAATGCGATGAACTCGGTCAGCTTCGACCATGCCGACCCCTCCATCTTTACCGTGTTGACCGCGCCTTCGGACACTGCTGGTACGGCGAATGTGGACTTCGTGATTTTCCCGCCGCGCTGGATGGTAGCCGAGCACACCTTCCGTCCGCCCTGGTTCCATCGCAATGTGATGAGCGAATACATGGGCCTGGTGCATGGCGCCTATGATGCGAAAGCCGAAGGCTTTTTGCCGGGTGGTGGCAGCTTGCATAACTGCATGACTGGCCACGGGCCGGATGCGGCAACTTTTGAGACTGCGAGCAATGCGACGCTGGCGCCGCACAAGCTCGATAAGACATTGGCCTTCATGTTCGAGACCCGCTTTTTGATTCGTCCGACATCCGCTGCTCTGGCCGCGCCGCAGTTGCAGACTGATTATGTGCAGTGCTGGCATGGCTTGAAGAAAAATTTTACCGGCGGGATGTAAATCAAGTCACTGGATCCCGGCCTGCGCCGGAATGACAGTAGATATTTAGATGGCGTCTCACTTTTCACCGTCGTTCCGGCGCAGGCCGGAACCCAGCGTCTTTCACTGACTTACAACGCAAATGAATCCTAACGATCCCACCCTGCGCTCCTTCATCGAAGTCGCAGCCGACTCCGATTTCCCTATCCAGAATCTACCGTTCGGCATCTTCAGCACCGCTGCCCAAGCAACACCGCGCGCCGGTGTCGCGATTGGCGACTATGTGCTGGATTTGGCGGTGCTGCAAACAGCTGGTTTGCTGAACCCGGGCACCGATGCCGTGTTCAGCCAGCCAACGCTGAATGCCTTCATCGCTATGGGCAAGGATAGCTGGCGCGCGACGCGTTCAGCCATCAGCGCACTGCTGCAGCACGATCAGCCACGCTTGCGCGATGACGCTACTTTGCGGACGCAAGCATTGGTGCCGATGGCGCAAGCGCAGATGCACTTGCCAGTGCAAATTACTGGCTACACCGATTTTTATTCATCCAAAGAACACGCGACCAATGTCGGCATGATGTTCCGCGATCCCGCCAATGCCTTGCTGCCGAACTGGCTGCATCTGCCGGTCGGTTATAACGGCCGTGCCAGTTCAGTGGTCATCAGCGGCACTGACGTGCAACGTCCAATGGGTCAGGTCAAGCCGCCAAGCGCTGAGCAACCTTCGTTTGCTGCCTGCGCGAAGATGGACTTTGAACTCGAGACAGCTTTTATCGTCGGCGCGAATACGCAACTGGGCGAAGCGGTCGATGTGAACCACGCCGAAGACCTGATGTTCGGCATGGTGCTGTTGAATGACTGGAGCGCGCGCGATATTCAGCAATGGGAGTACGTGCCGCTAGGTCCTTTCAATGCGAAGACCTTCGCAACGTCGATCTCGCCGTGGATTGTGACGATGGATGCGCTTGAACCATTCCGCGTAGCCGGTCCGGCGCAAGAGCCGCAGCCTCTGCCTTATTTGCAGCAGAGCGGCGCGCACAGCTTTGACATCGCGCTTGAAGTGCTGCTCAAGCCTGCACAGGCGACGACGGCAACCACCATCTGCAAGACCAACTATGGCGCGATGTACTGGAGTATGGCGCAGCAGCTGGCTCACCACACGGTATCGGGTTGCAATCTGCGCGTGGGTGACGTGATGGGTTCCGGCACGATCAGCGGCAGCACACCGGATTCGTTTGGCAGCCTGCTCGAATTGAGCTGGAACGGGCAGAAGCCGCTGACCTTGGCTGACGGCGTCACGCAGCGCAGTTTTCTGCAAGATGGTGACAGCGTGACGATGCGTGGCTGGTGTCAGGGTAACGGCTATCGGATCGGTTTTGGCGCAGTCACAGGCAAGGTGCTGCCAGCCAGAAGCTAGCAGCAGCAAAGTGCTTTCCATAGGGTAAGCGCAGCAGGTATGATGGCGCTTTCAAGATGGGACAAACCCGCGCGGATTTACAGGGAGATCAAGTAATGCACGAAGCAGAGTTCATTGATGAACAGGACGCGCAGCATGATGCTGAGCACGGCCCTTGGGGGCGGCGCTTGCTCGCGTTGACCAAAGCCTTTGCGATTACCGGTGGCTTGGTGTTTGTGGCTCTCGTTACGATGTCGATTATCTCTATCGTTGGTCGCAAGCTGGTATCAGCACCGGTACCGGGCGATATCGAAGTCATGCAGATGGGTACTGCAGTCGGCTCGGCGATGATGCTGGCTTATTGTGAAATGACGCGTCATCATTTGCGCGTTGATTTTTTCACCACCAAACTCGCAAAAAAACACAGGGACAAGCTTGACGCGTTTGCGCATTTGCTGATTGCGCTGGTCAGCGTCGTCATGGCATGGCGCACTACGGTTGCCGCCATCTCGCTCAAGGAGGCCGGTGAAATCTCGATGATGTTGTCGTGGCCGGTATGGCCGGCAGTCGCGCTGCTGGTACCTAGCTTTGCAGTGCTGGCATTGGCTGGTTTTTATAATGCCGGACAATTCTGGGCGTCTGCAGGTTCCAAAGAGGTGGCAGCATGAGCGGTATGGCAATTGGTTTGATCATGTTCGCCATTCTGCTGCTGATACTGGCTATGCGCGTGCAGATCGGGGTAGCGATGTTCATCGTCGGTGCCGGCGGTTTCGTCGTGATGAATGATTTTTCATGGTTGCCGCTTTTGAATTCGCTGAAGAATCTCGCCTATGCGCGTTTCTCGAATTACGACCTGGCAGTAATCCCGCTCTTCATGCTCATGGGTCAGTTTGCGACTAATGGCGGCCTGTCGCGTGCGCTGTTCACTTGCGTGAATAATTTCGTGGGTCATTTCCGCGGCGGCGTGGCGATGGCGGCTGTTGGTGCTTGCGCTGCGTTTGGTGCGATCTGCGGTTCGTCCTTGGCTACGGCGGCAACCATGGGGCAAGTCGCGCTGCCTGAACTCAAGCGCTACAAGTACTCGGGTTCGCTGGCCACCGGTGCGCTGGCTGCAGGTGGCACGCTCGGCATCATGATTCCACCTTCCGTGCCGCTGGTGATTTATGCGGTGCTGACGCAAGAGTCGATAGGCAAGCTGTTCATGGCTGCCATCATCCCGGGCATGCTTGCGATGTTCGGTTACATGCTGGTGATCCGCATTGTCGTGGCGATCAATCCGGCAGCCGGTCCGGCCGGCGCACGAGTGCCACTGGCGACATCGTTGCGTTCGCTGCTGGGCGTTTTTCCTATATTGATGGTGTTCCTGGTGGTGATTGTCGGTATTTACGGTGGCTGGGCCAATCCGACAGAAGCTGCGTCTATCGGCGCTGCAGCCTGCGGTATTCTGGCCGTGATTACGGGCGGCATGCGTACCGAAGGCATCATCAAGAGCCTGGTCGGCACCGCTCAAGCGACGGCGATGATTTTTCTGGTGCTGCTGGGCGCCGACATGCTCAATTCCGGCCTGGCCATTACGCAAATGCCGGCCGAGCTGGCTCTGTGGGTGAGCAATAGCGGAATGCCGCCGTTGTCAGTGATTTTTGCGATCCTGCTGGTTTATATTTTGCTGGGTTGCGTGATGGATTCGCTGGCAATGATCCTGCTGACCATTCCGATTTTTTATCCTATCGTCATCGGTCTTGATTTCTGGGGCATGTCGGTGCCGGACAAATCGCTATGGTTCGGTATTCTTGCACTGATGGTCGTCGAGATCGGCCTGGTGCACCCGCCGGTCGGCATGAATATTTACATCATTAACCGGATTGCCAAAGATGTGCCAATCATGGAAACCTTCCGCGGCGTGATACCGTTCCTGCTGTCGGATTTGATGCGGATTATTTTGCTGGTATTTTTCCCGATTATTTCGCTGTATCTGGTGCATACGTTTGGCGGATAAATTTTTAGTATCTATAAGACTTAGGATGACAAAGATGAAGATCACAAAACAGATAGCAGCGGCGGCATTGCTGTTCTCGGCCGGCTTTGCATCGGCCCAGACGGTTACTTTGAAATTGCATCACTTTCTGCCGGCAGGTTCGACTGCGCACATGAATTTCATGGTGCCTTGGTGCGACAAGATCGCCAAAGATTCTGGCGGCAAGATGAAGTGCCAGATTTATCCAAGCATGCAGATGGGCGGCACGCCACAGCAGCTGTTCGACCAGGCCAAAGACGGCGTGGCCGACATCGTGTGGACCGTGCCCGGCTATCAGGCCGGCCGCTTCCCGATCACGGAAGCCTTCGAGTTGCCTTTCATGGTCTACTCGTCCGAGAATGCCAGCCGCGGGCTGTGGCATTACGCGACCAAAAACGCCATGTCGGACTACAAGGGCGTCAAGCCTATTCTGTTCCATGTGCATGATGGCTCGCTGATTCACTCCACCAAAAAACATATCAAGACGCTGGAAGATTTCAAGGGCCTGAAAGTGCGCGCTCCGACTCGTCAGGGGACGAAGATGGTTACGACACTCGGCGCCACACCAGTTCCAATGCCGCTGCCGCAAGCAGCCGAAGCACTGGCCAAAGGCGTGATCGATGGCGCGCTGATTCCATGGGAAGTTATACCTTCGATGAAATTCCAGGAAATCGCCAAAAACCATACCGAAGTCGCTGCCGGTTCGCCGCAGATGTTGAATACGGTCTTTATCTTCGGGATGAATCAGGCCAAGTACGACAGCCTGCCGCCTGATCTGAAGAAGGTCATCGATGCCAATAGCGGCGCAGAACCTTCTGCATGGGTCGGCAAGATCTTTGCCGAAGATGCAGCACCGGGTCGCAAGTCTGCTGAAGCTTTGAAGAATAATTTCTATGTATTGCCGGCAGCTGAACTGGCTCGCTGGGTAAAGGCGACATCGTCAGTGGCAGACGAATGGGTCAAGGATATGAACGCCAAAGGCTTAGATGGCAAGCGGTTATTAGAAGAAGCGAAAGCTGCCAGCCGTTAAAAATACGTTCGTTTAAAGGTTTAAATGCCCGCTTCAAGCGGGCATTTTTTATGTGAAAGAGAATGAAAGTTTTGGTTGGATTGTTGCCGGTTTGTCAGCAAAGTAATTATTAATGAAATAACTAAAACTAAGAATCTGTAAATAAGTACGGTAAATGTAATGAAACGCTTGAAAATGTTGCTGCGATGACATATAAATTAACATTCGAGTAATTTCACTGAAGCAAAGCTTTGAAATAAGGCATTGCAATACATTAATTTATAACGGGAGAGGCACCATGGAGCAACATCCACTGGTTTCGCAAGAAGGCTACGATCCGAATCGCTTGCTGGACGCGTTGATTCAAAAATTGAATTTGAAAAACGATGCAGCCTTGTCGCGTGCTTTGGAAGTGCGTCCACCCGTAATCAGCAAAATCCGTCACCGCACATTGCCGGTAGGCGCTTCACTGCTGATTCGCATGCATGAAGTGACTGACCTCAGTATTCGTGACTTGCGTGACCTCATGGGCGACCGTCGCAAGCGTGTGCGTATTAGCGAAGTTGATGGGCGTCCGCGCACCATCGAAGACAACCAGGAATAATTTTTCCGGTTAGCGGTGTAGTTGGCAGCACAGTTAGTTTGTGCTGTCAGCCCCGCAAATTGGCGCCAATGACGGTTGCAGCCAGCATCAAGACGACCGCAACAGTCAGTCGCAAGCGCAAGGGTATCAGCCAGCCCGGCATGCCGTAGCGTGCGAACAGACGCTTGTCTACCTGCCATGCCGCGATGAAGCCGGCCATCAGGACTGCAAATCCAAATCCGCCAAACAAGGTTGCGCTCCACGCGATGATTGAGGGCGTGACTCCCCACAATAGCGCCTTTTTGGTATCAGTCAGCGAAAGACCCTGACATAGCATGGCTGCGCCCCAGTGCACGCCACCCAGAAAAGACAAAATCACGATCGCATACGCGAGTTGGCCGCGAATGAAATCGTCCATCCAGGACGGGTCGGCCAACCATGTGCCGAGCATCATTAGAAAAAAAGGAATCAGGCCGGCGAAAGCAAGCTGATGCGACAGACGTTTGTTGAGGAAATGAGGATTCATGGTCGCTGAGTCTTTGTTTGACCTTATTTTACGAAACTTGGGCCATGAATTGCTGAACCGCTGCGGATAATTTTTCCGGCTGGTCGCGCTGCGGCGAGTGTCCGCAAGCCGGTAGCACGACCACTTGCGTTGCCGGCACCTTGTCGCGTATGCCGAATATTTGTTGCAGGCTGCCGTACTCATCCTCTGCGCCCTGAATCGCCAGCAGCGGGCAGCGGATAGCGGCGATTTCTGCTGCTATATTCCAGTTCCGGAAAGCGGCCGAGAGCCAGATATCGTTCCAGCCAAAAAAAGCTGAGTCCACATTGCGATGGTAGCGCGCCAGCCGCTCACGTAACTTGTGCTGCAAATAGGCTTCGCGTGCCACGCGTATGCTGTCAATGCTGATGTCTTCAACCATGATGTGCGGTGCCACCGCAATGACGCCACTTGGCACGGTGGGGAAGTGCGCAGCAAACAGTAGCGCGATCGAGCCGCCATCGCTGTGTCCGAACAGCCAGGGGTTTTGTATGTTGAGTTTGCTGAGCAGCGCCGGCAAAATTTCCTGTGCCTGGCGGTGCATGAAGTCCACCTTCCACTGCTCATCTGCCGCGCGCGGCGTGGAGGCGCCATAGCCGGGCCGTGAGTAAACCAGGCCGCGCATGTTCAGTGTGCGACATAGTGTGTCCGGGAAGTCTTTCCACATCGCGACCGATCCTAGTCCTTCATGCAGAAACACCATGACCGGCGCTGTCGGTTCCTGATTGCCGACCCACGCTATTTCCAGCTGTAGCGTGCGGCCTTGTACATCAATCTCGATTTCAGTGTGCATGCGGTGCAGCGAGTTCGCGCAATTTGAAGCGCTGGATTTTTCCAGTGGCTGTCTTGGGCAAGTCAGCGACAAAAATAATTTCACGCGGATATTTGTGCGGAGTCAGTCGCGTTTTGACAAAGGCTTTCAAGTCGGCTTCCATTGTTGCGCCAGCCTGGGCGGCATCGCGCAGCACGACATAGGCCACCGTCTTTATCAGGCCCGTGTCGTCGGGCTTGCCCACCACCGCGCATTCGAGCACGGCTGCATGGCCCATGAGAGCGGATTCCACTTCGATCGGCGATACATACTGGCCGCTGACTTTGAGCATGTCATCACTGCGACCTGCATAGTGATAGTAGCCATCGGCATCAAGCAGATATTTGTCACCGCTCTTGACCCATGTGCCCTGAAAGGTAGCCTGCGTTTTTTCACGGTTACCCCAGTACAGCAGCGCTGCACTCGGTCCTTGAATGTAGAGGTCACCGACTTCATCTGGTGCGACCGGCGCACCAGATTCATCACGCAATGCGACCTGGTAACCGGGCACCGGTTTGCCAGTAGAGCCATAGCGCAAGTCATCGGCACGGTTCGACAAAAAGATGTGCAGCATCTCGGTCGAGCCCAGCCCGTCGAGAATATCGCAGCCAAAGTGTGCGCTGAATTTCTCGCCGATTTCGCGCGGCAATGATTCACCAGCCGATGCGCAGATGCGCAATGCGACCTTGTCGCGTGGCGGCAAGTCGGCAGAGGCCAGCATGCCGACATACAAAGTCGGTACGCCGCAAAAAAGCGTGGCGCGCTGTTGTGTCAGGCGTGCAAACACGGCGGCCGGCGTCGGACGTTCTGCCATCAAGATGGTGGTGGCGCCGACCGACAGCGGGAAGGTCAGGCCATTGCCCAGCCCGTAGGCAAAGAATAGTTTGGCGGCAGAGAAAACGACATCTTCTTCGCGCATCCCAAGCACCGGTTTGCCATACAACTCGGCGGTCCAGTACAGGTTGGCATGCGAATGCACCGTGCCTTTCGGTTGGCCGGTAGATCCGCTGGAATAGAGCCAGAAAGCGAAATGATCAGCATGCGTGTCCGCATTGCCGTCAGCAGCCAGTGGCGAGTCTGCGAGCAGATCATCAAATGCGGCAGCGCCGGCAACTGGCTGGCCGGAGACGAACAATGGCAACTTGCGACCGGACACGGTCAGTGCCTGCTGCACGACCGGCAGCAAGGCATCGGAGGCAATGACGAGCCTGGCGTCGCTGTGCTTGAGCATGTACGCGTAGTTATCCGCAGGTAGCAGCGTATTGACTGGCACTGGCACCACGCCGGCGAACAGCGCGCCGAGAAAGGCGACGGGCATGTCGATGGTGTCGAGCATGACCAGCAACACACGCTGCTCCGGCTGCACACCTTGCTGCAACAGACCCGCTGCGAAGCGTCGCACGCGTTCGTCGAGTTCGCCGTAGCTCAGATCATGCTGATCGTCGCGGTAGGCAAGTTTGTTTTTTCTTGTCTGGTTCAGCGCCAGAATATGGCGCGCAAAATTAAAGCGCTCCGGCAGCGCGCCGTGCTCTGTGTGCATTCTCGTCTCCCTTATGCCGTGGCAGCTTGATTTTATTTTGGTAGCTGCCACTTTTTTATTAATTTTTTAAATCTTGTAAGCGCCGCTGTCTTTTGCCAATTCTGCCAATGCCACAGATGAACCTTGAACCGCGCTGCGGCGGTGATAAAAACCGAGCGCGCGCATACCACCAAGTTCTTCGCCGCCACCGGCGCGACCAGGGCCGCCATGAACCGACGCCGGCATCACATTGCCGTGGCCGGTGTGAGTCTTGCCCACATCGGCGCTGACCAGATGCACGCGGCCATGTGACGCAGCGAGTTCACGCGCAGCATGTGCTTGCAATGCAGGGTCGTCACTGTAAACGGATGCCACCAGCGAGCCTTCACCGCGGTGCGCGAGTGCAATCGCATGCGCGGTGTCGCGGTAGCCCATCAGGGAAGAGACCGGACCGAACACTTCATGACGATGCACCAGCGCGGCGCTGTCTGCATCACGAACGCCGAGCAGGGTAGGCGCGACGCAGGCCGAACGCTCGTCTGCATCCAGCAGCGGCTGGGCGCTGCCGTCAAACAGCAGGCTGCCTTCGGTTTTCAGCAGCGCCAGGCCTTCCTGCACGCTGTCGAATTGTGCACGGCTGACTAGTGAGCCCATATTGACGTCGGCATTGCGCGGATTGCCGACGCGGATCGCGGCAAGCTTGCCGGCGGCAGCTTCTGCCACGGCGTGAAACAGTTGTTTGGGCACCAGCGCGCGGCGCGGTGCGGTGCAGCGTTGTCCGCTCTTGATGGTCATATCGCGCACCAGATTGTCGACGAACAAATCAAATGCGGCGCTGCCTGGTGCGGCATCTTCACCCAGGATAGTGGAGTTCAGGCTATCGGCTTCGATGTTGACGCGCACGGAGTCGCGCGCGATGGCAGGGTGGCTACGGATAGTTGCAGCGGTATCGGCCGAGCCGGTAAAGGACATCACATCGAATGGGGTGAGCGCATCGAGCAGGCCGGCAGAGCTGCCGCAAACTATCGATAACGCGCCCGGCGGCAAGATGCCGGCAGCTATCACATCGGACACCATGCGATGCGTGAGCCACGCGGTGACTGTGCCGGGCTTGATGACGACAGGCACGCCTGACAGCAAAGCCGGTGCGGCTTTTTCCCACAAGCCCCAGCTGGGGAAATTGAATGCGTTGATGAACAGCGCCAGTCCCTTGACCGGCACCATGATGTGCTGCGACTGGAATAGCTGGTCTTTCGACATCACGGCTGCGGCGCCATCGGTCAGCATGCGCGCGTCGCCGTAGGCAGCGCCGAGCTTGGCGTAATAGCCGAGCGTGAATATGCCGCCGTCGACGTCAACACCGGAGTCAGCTTTGGTCGTGCCGGAATTGGCCAGCGAGATAGCGTAGTAGTCGTCGCGTTTGGCTTGCATGACTTTAACTGCTTCGGCCAGCATGGCGGCACGCTGCCCGTAGGTCATGGCTTGCAAGGCGCGCGCGCCTTCGTTGCGGGCAAACGCAAAGCCCTCCTTTAGTCCTTCAGCTGCGCCGCCGGTGGCTGCGAGTTCTTCGCCGGTGACGGGGTCGAGCAACTTGTGCACAGCTTGCGCGCCGGATTGCCACTGGCCGCTTAAATGGTTATTCAGAAAGGTAGTCATATCAGGCCGATCAAAAAAGTTGGTTCAGCTTAGGTTGCAGCTTGGGTAGCAGCTTAGCTTGCAGCTTGGTTAGCTGATTACTTCGCTGCTGCAGTGAATTGGATAGCGCCTTGTGGCAACAGATAAAGCACCAGCGCACGCCCGGCTGTGACTGTAGGCGCATGCGCACTGCCGGGGCCGTAGACACACCAGCCGGCAGGGTGGCCGTCGAACTGCGCTCCGTCGGTCAGTGGCATGATCAAATCGATTTCGCCTTCAGGATGCACGTGATGCGGGCCGGCGATGTTGTTCATGTCGACGACATCGACAGAAAAGCCATGGGTAGCATCGGTGGCCTTGATCACGCGGCCGTAACGAATGCCGCCGCCTTCATGTTTGCACATCCAGCCGTCTTTAATACCTGCCTGGCAGGCTGCGAATAGGCTTTGGAAGAGCGGACTGCTTGCACCGTGTTTGTTATTCAGGTAGTGGGCGAGGGTGCTATCTAGAGGCAGCGTGGCGATTTCGGCGGTCAGGCCGGCAATCAGTTGCTGGAATTGTTCTTGGATCAATAGTGTCTCCGGTCAGTGCAATAAGGAGATGCGTAGAAATTTTGTGAATCTGAACTTATAATGCATCGTCATGCGAGTGTAAATGCAATATCTTGCGTGCGTCAAGAATACTCATCAGGATTGCCGAATAAACGTGACTGCCACAACCGAAGCCGAAAAAGATCCTTTCCTGACCGCCCTGGGTGAGCGTCTCAAGCTCTTGCGCGCCCGTCGCGGCCTGACCCGCAAGGCGCTAGCGCAACTGGCCGACGTATCCGAACGGCATCTTGCCAATGTTGAAACCGGTGTCGGCAATGCGTCGGTGCAGTTCCTGCGCCAGTTGTGCAGTGTATTGAATTGTTCGCTGGCCGAGATGACCGGCGACGAGACGGCGTCGACGCCGGACTGGTTGATGATTCGTGAAATCCTGCGCGGGCGCAATGAAGAAGAGCTTGCGCGCGCGCGCTCGGTGCTGGGTGAATTGTTTGAGTCACCTGTCAGTGAAACCGCGCGTCGCCAGCGCATTGCCCTGATCGGGTTGCGTGGCGCCGGCAAGTCCAGCCTTGGACGCTTGCTGGCCGACGAAATCAATGCGCCTTTCATAGAGCTGTCCACGCATATAGAACAACTGGCGGGCTGCAGCATTGCCGAGATACATGCACTCTACGGGCAGGGTGCGTACCGGCGCTATGAGCAGCGAGCGCTCGAAGAGCTCATCCGGCATTATCCGCGTGTCGTCATCGCCACGCCTGGCGGTATTGTGTCCGAGCCGGCGACCTTCAATCTGTTGCTGTCGCATTGTTATACAGTCTGGCTGAAAGCGTCGCCGGAGGAGCATATGGGGCGGGTGCTGGCGCAGGGTGACAGGCGTCCGATGTCGGGTAATCGCGAGGCAATGGAAGACCTGAAACGGATTCTGGAGAGTCGTGCGCAGTTCTATTCCAAGGCCGACAAGATCGTCGATACCAGTGAACTGTCGCATGAAGCGGCTTTTGCGATGCTGCGGGAGCAGATCAGGAACGGGCAGGCCGGATAAATTCTGGATTGACCCTTCTGCTTTTATGCAATATAGTGCGTACGTCATTAAATCAATGCACCATATTGCAATCAGGAGCGCCAATGTCTACCCCCTTCATCGTCAATTACGAAACTTCACCAGAACAATACCGTCACTGGACGCTGACGACTGCTGGTCCTGTCGCCACGCTGACCATGAAGGTTGATGAAGACGGCGGCCTCAAAGAGGGCTACAAGCTCAAGCTCAATTCCTATGACCTCGGTGTCGATATCGAATTGAATGATGCCGTGCAGCGCATTCGCTTCGAGCATCCTGAAGTCCGCACTGTCGTGCTGACCAGTAGCCGCGACCGCATTTTCTGTTCCGGCGCCAATATTTTCATGTTGGGTAAATCTACCCATGCGTGGAAAGTCAATTTCTGTAAATTCACTAACGAGACCCGTAACGGCCTCGAAGATTCGAGCGCGCATTCAGGCCTGAAATTCATTGCTGCGGTGAATGGCGCTTGCGCCGGCGGTGGTTATGAACTGGCGGCGGCTTGCGATGAAATCATTTTGGTGGACGATCGTTCTTCGTCAGTCAGCCTGCCTGAAGTGCCGTTGCTGGGTGTGTTGCCGGGTACCGGTGGCCTGACCCGTCTGACAGACAAGCGCAAAGTACGTCACGACCACGCCGATATTTTCTGCACTACCTCTGAAGGCATTCGCGGCGAGCGCGCCAAAGAATGGAAACTGGTTGATGAAGTGGCCAAGCCGGCCGTGTTCCAGCAAGTCGTGCAAGACCGCGCGCTGGCACTGGCTGCCGGCAGCGACCGGCCAGCAGATGGCAAAGGCGTCAAGCTGTCACCGCTGAAGCGCAAACATGCAGATGATTCGCTGGACTATGAGTTCGTCTCGGTCGTGTTCGACCGCAAAGCGCGGAATGCAACTATCACCGTGCTGGCGCCTAACAGCCCGCAGCCAACCGATATCGCCGGCATTCAAGCGGCTGGTATCAATTGGTGGCCGCTGCAGATGGTGCGCGAGCTCGATGACGCGATCCTGCATCTGCGCACCAACGAAACCGAGATCGGCACCTGGCTGTTGAAGACCGCTGGCGATGCGCAAGCGGTGCTGGATTCTGATGCAACGATGCATGCAAACCAGTCACACTGGCTGGTGCGTGAAACCATAGGCATGCTGCGCCGCACGCTGGCGCGCATTGACGTGTCTTCGCGCAGTCTGTTTGCACTGGTTGATGAAGGATCTTGTTTTGCCGGCACCATGGCGGAGCTCGCTTTCGCAGCCGACCGTACTTACATGCTGGCACTGCCGGATACGCCGGAGCAGGCGCCAAACATCACGCTGTCGGTGATGAACTTTGGCGCGCTGCCAATGATTACGGGGCAGACGCGTCTGGCACGTCGCTTTTACGAAGATGAAAAACAGCTTGCCGCCGTCAAGGCCGCGCTGGGACAGCCACTCGATGCCGATGCCGCGATGGCGCTGGGTCTGGTTACTGCCGCGCCAGACGATATCGACTGGGCCGATGAGATCCGCATGATGCTGGAAGAGCGTGCGAGCATGTCGCCAGATGCCTTGACTGGTCTCGAAGCGAACCTGCGCTTCAATGGCAAAGAAAACATGGCAACCCGTATTTTTGGTCGTCTGTCTGCGTGGCAGAACTGGATTTTCATTCGCCCGAATGCAGTCGGTGAAGCTGGCGCATTGAAAGTTTACGGCAGTGGCAACAAAGCAAAATTTGATTTCGGCCGTGTTTAAGATTGTTGTTTTTTACGTTTAAATTTTAAAAATAAATTTTTCTCCAACTCCACTTTAATTTTACTAAGGGACGCATTGTGAGCTCGATTAACTACAACGATAAAATACCTAACAACGTCAATCTGTCAGAAGACCGTGCACTGCAACGCGCGCTTGAGCACTGGCAGCCCAACTACCTGAACTGGTGGAAAGACATGGGTCCGGACGAATCGCAAGGCTACGATGTCTACCTGCGTACTGCGGTCAACACGACGCCTGAAGGCTGGGCGCAGTTTGGTCACGTGAAGATGCCTGACTACCGCTGGGGCATTTTCCTCACGCAGCAAGATGAGAACCGCAAGGTGAATTTCGGCGAAAACAAGGGTATGGACGCTTGGCAGGACGTGCCTGGCGAACACCGCGCCAACCTGCGCCGCATCATTGTTACGCAGGGTGACACCGAGCCGGCATCGGTCGAGCAGCAGCGTCATCTGGGTCTGACTGCGCCTTCGCAATATGACTTGCGCAATCTGTTCCAGATCAATGTGGAAGAGGGCCGTCACCTGTGGGCAATGGTCTATCTGCTGCACAAACACTTTGGCCGTGACGGACGCGAAGAAGCGGAAGCGCTGTTGCAGCGTAATTCAGGCGATGCCGACAAGCCGCGCATTCTGGAAGCCTTCAATGAAGAGACGCCGGACTGGCTGGCCTTCTACATGTTTACGTACTTCACCGACCGTGACGGCAAGTTCCAGCTCAATGCATTGGCTGAATCCGGCTTTGATCCGCTGTCGCGTACCTGCCGTTTCATGCTGACCGAAGAAGCGCATCACATGTTCGTCGGCGAGTCCGGAATCTCGCGCACCATCCAGCGCACCTGCGAGATCATGAAGCAGTACGGTATCGAAGATCCTGCGCAAGTGCGCGCCAAAGGCGTGATTGACCTGCCGACCATTCAGCGTTACCTGAATTTCCATTTCAGTGTCACCATCGATCTGTTCGGTGCTGACCAGTCTTCGAATGCGGCGCTGTTTTACAGTGCCGGTCTGAAAGGCCGTTACGAAGAAACCAAGCGCACTGACGACCACGTGCTCAAGAACGATCACTACAAGATTCTTGAAGTGTCGAACGGCCAGCTGGTCGAACGTGAAGTGCCGATGCTGAATTCGCTCAATGAAGTGCTGCGCGACGATTACATCCGCGACTCTATCGCCGGCATCGGCCGCTGGAATCGCGTGATCGAAAAGGCAGGTCTGTCGTTCCGCCTGTCGGCACCGCACAAGGCATTCAACCGTCATATCGGCACCTTCGCCGGTATCAAGGTGTCGCCGGATGGCCAGCTGCTGTCAGAAGCCGAGTGGGCTGCCAATGTGAACAACTGGTTGCCGTCTGAAGAAGATCGCGCCTATGTTGCGTCACTGATGGGCCGCGTGATCGAGCCGGGTAAGATGGCGAACTGGATTGCACCGCCGCCGGTTGGCATTAACCGCCAGCCAGTCGATTTCGATTACGTTCGTTTTAACTGAGAGAGTCATGGGCGCCACTGAAGCCATCGTGCTGATCAAGCAGCATTTAATTGATCCCGAGATCTGCATACGTTGCAATACGTGTGAAGACACTTGTCCGATCGGTGCGATCACGCATGATGACCGCAACTATGTGGTGAACCCTGACATCTGCAACGGCTGCAATGCCTGTGTGCCACCATGCCCGACCGGCTCGATTGACCATTGGCACATGATGCCGAAGGCTGATGCGTATTCGATAGAAGCGCAGCTCGGTTGGGACGAATTGCCGGCGCCGATGGCACTGCCGGCAGACGATGCGCTGTCTGCCGACGCAGACGCAGCTGCAGCAGATGAAGCCGAAGCACCACAGCACAATGCAGCCGTGTCGACCACGTCGCTGAACGCGCCGTGGTCTGCTGCGCATCCGTATCTGAATTTGTATGGCTTGAAAAAACCGGTGACAGCGACTGTCGCCGGTAATTTCAGACTCACCGACAAGGATGCGGAGAGCGACATCAGGCATATCGTGCTTGACTTCGGCAACCAGTTTTTCCCGGTGCTCGAAGGACAGTCGATCGGCGTTATTCCGCCTGGCACCGATGCGTCGGGCAAGCCGCATTATTTGCGCATGTATTCAGTGGCCAGCCCGCGTGATGGCGAGCGCGAGTCGTACAACAATCTGTCATTGACGGTAAAGCGTGTCGTCACAGACCATGACGGCAAACCGGCCAGAGGCGTAGGTTCCAATTATTTGTGTGACCTGCAAAAGGGCGACAAGGTTGAGATCACCGGCCCGTTCGGTGCCAGCTACCTGATGCCTAACCATGCAGGCTCGAACATCCTGATGATTTGCACCGGCACCGGCGCGGCACCAATGCGCGCAATGACGGAATACCGCCGTCGCCTGTCCGCCAATGGCAAGCCCGTCGATGGCAAGCTGATGCTGTTTTTTGGCGCACGCAAACCGCAAGAGCTGCCTTATTTCGGGCCGCTGTTAAAACTGCCTGCCAGCTTCATCGACATGCACCTGGCTTTCTCGCGGGTCGAAGGCGAGCCACGCGCGTATGTGCAGGACAAGCTGCGCGAAGCGGGTCCTGCCGTGGCTGAATTACTCAAGGGCGATACATACGTCTATATCTGTGGCCTTAAAGGCATGGAGGCAGGCGTGATGGAAGCCTTGCGCGATCTCGGCATCAGTGCCGGCCTGGATTGGCCGTCGCTGCATGCACGCATGGTGGCCGAAGGCCGCTTCCACGTCGAAACTTACTGACGAAACTTCCTACTTCAATGACACCTCTTTCTCTCTCCGCTCCCGCCACCATAGGCGTGATCGGAGCCGGTACTATGGGCGCCGGCATTGCACAGGTCGCTGCTGCGGCCGGCCACACTGTTAAATTGCTCGACGTGCGCGAAGGCGCGGCGGCGGCGGCGCGTGATGGCGTTGCCTCTGCGCTGGCTTCACTGGTGGCTAAAGGTCGTATGGCAGATGCCGACAAAGACGCGATCCTGACGCGGATTTTGCCGGTGCAGACGCTGTCTGACTTGTCTGATGTGGCGCTCGCCGTCGAAGTGATTGTCGAAAAACTCGAAGCAAAACAAGCGCTGCTGCGCGAGCTCGAACAGCATGTCAGCGTTGACGCAGTGCTGGCGTCGAATACGTCCTCGATTTCGATTACGGCCATCGCGAATGGATTGCAGCATCCGCAGCGCGTGGTCGGCATGCATTTCTTTAATCCTGTGCCGCTGATGAAACTGGTGGAAGTTGTGTCCGGTGCCGAGACCGATGCCGGTGTCGCGGATGCAGTATTTGCTTTGTCGCAGGCTTGGGGCAAAACAGCCGTACATGCAGCATCCACGCCAGGCTTTATCGTCAACCGCATTGCGCGCCCGTTCTATGCAGAGACGCTGCAGTTATTGCAAGAGCAGGCCGGCACGCCGGCGCAATTTGATCGCGCGATGAAAAGCGCAGGCTTTCGCATGGGCCCTTGCGAGCTGATGGATTTGATTGGGCACGACATTAACTATTCGGTCACGACCTCGGTGTTTGACGCCAACTATGGCGACAAGCGCTACCAGCCTTCGCTGGTGCAAAAGGCGCTGGTCGATGGCGGCCGGCTGGGTCGCAAGGCTGGCAAAGGTTTTTATGAGGGCTTGCCGGTAGCGCCGACGAATCAGCTTGCTGTGACAACACCGGCGGCTATTAGCGTGGTGGGTGAATCTGCCCTCGCGCAGCGGCTGGCAGATGTCTTGCAAAGCCGTGGCATTGATTTCAAGCGCAATACGGGTTCAAGCTGGTATGGCTTGCAGATAGGCGAAGTGAGCATGCCTGTCAGCGATGGACGTACTGCGGCACAAGTTGCTGTCGAGCTGGGCTTGAAGAAACTCGCGTTGCTCGATCTGCCTTTACTGTCGGCAAAAAGCGATGCGCTGGCGCTGGCTTATGGGCCGCAGTTGGGCGACGCCGACCGCCATACTGTTGAAGCAACGCTGATTCATTGCGGTTTGCAGCCTGTGGTGCTGCGTGACGTGCCGGGCTTGCTGGTGGCGCGCACGATTGCGATGCTGGTCAACGAAGCTGCTGATGCGGTCTGGCAGGGTGTCTGCACCGAAGAGGCCGCTGATCTGGCAATGAAGTTGGGCACTAACTATCCAGCCGGCCCGTTTGAATGGCTGCAGCAAGTCGGCGTGGCAGAGATTGTGACTATGCTCGATAATTTATTTGCCGCTTACCGAAGCGAGCGCTACCGTGTTAGTCCTTTGCTGACAAAGCGTTTCTGGCTGGGTCGCCAATAAGTTATTGTTTTGAAATCGAATGGCACTTTATTTTTGTGCGGCGCAAGATGACAGGCTGAAAAAACTGGCGCACTATGCGTCGGCATTAAAAAAATAAATCTATCTCCGGTAAAGCGAGAGAGGGGACATAAGCCCGCCACGAGTCATCCTGGCGGGCTTGCTTTTGATAAATCCTGAATGACATTTAGTGAAGTTGATATAACAACCGGCAAGTATCACCAAAACTTATATCTACCATCACAAATCAAAAGCAGACAAGGGATTGGGCGGTTGATATAGTTTAACCCGTCTCCTCCAGCCTTCCAAAAGGATGGATTTAAGCCCGACAGGTGCAAACCTAGTCGGGTTTTTTTTCGCCTGTACACACTTGCCCTGATTTAAATCAAGTGAAAAGAAGCTATAAAAATCAATCGCTTAAGCAAGATTGCCCAGGCTTATCCACAGGGCTGTCCACTGATTTTGTGCGCAACTCAAATGCAAGCTTTTTTACTTGACGGATTGCCGATCACTGACTAGTGGTGTAAGTTTGATATGTTATTTTCATTCGTTCAGGCAAAACAAGGAGATACGCATGTACCAAAACATATTGGTGGCATACAACGGTACGCCTGAAAGTGAGGTGGCGCTTCAGGAGTGCATACGTCTGGCCCCCGGTTCGGTGGCTCAGGTGCATTTGCTTGCAGTCGTCAGCCCGCCGCCGTATTTGCTGGTGGGGGAATTCGCCGCTGCAGCAGTGCTTAGCGTCGAGGAGGGCTTGGCCGAAGAGAAACAGCTGATGCAAGAGAGACTCAATGCCGGTGCTGCACTATTGCAAGCTGCCGGTCTGGCGGTGATTCAGCATCTGGAGGTCGGCGAGCCCGTCAGCGTGATCGAGGAGCAGGCAAATCAGCTAAAGGTTCAGCTCGTCATCGTAGGTCACTCGCGCCACAAACCGATTGCGCTGCGCTGGTGGCGTGGCAACACTGATGCCCTGCTGGTTGAAAAATTGCGATGCAGTTTGCTGGTTGCGTCCGACCCGGAACCAGCAAAATAATTTATGGGCGTGGGTTCGCATGCCAGGCTTGCAAGAGATCGAGCAGCTGGCGTTTAACTGAACGCATAAAAGTGAACGCGAGCGCTGCCGTTTTTGACAGCAAAGTTTTGTCCCGCAAGCTGGCTTGATGCTCGAGCCACGTTTGTGACTGATACATGGCACTGCGCCAAGCCAGTTGCGCTATTTCTCCGGTATGCAATATCTGCTGCATGCGCGAGCGATAGAGAGCCAAATGATCAAGCTGCTGCCTTTTCCCCAGAACCGTTTTTTTGGTTGCGAACTGCCCGCCGAGCAAGTGAAATCGCTGCGCCTGCATTTTGATGGCGTCAGTAATCATCAGGTGACGGCATACGCTGCCCAGACTGAATGCGTCATAAGCGGGTTCGTGCGAATTGACGAGCGAATAGAGGTCGTCACCAATACGGCAGGCGAGTGTGCCGCCGCACAGTCTGCCGTTTATGCTGGCCATACCGACCATGCCGCGCTTGCTGATCAGCGAAATCAATTTGTCACTGGTCTCGGTGTTGAGAGCCGAAGCACGCTGCTTACTTGCCATACGAGCATGATTAAAACCAATTATGTCGCGCATGAGTGCTTCGGGTACGGCACTGCCTGGCCTGATTTCATGGCTGAATTCGGGCAGTGTGCGTTGCAGGCGTGCGAAACTTTGGCGTATGTTCTTTCGGGTCGATTTGCCCAGGCTGGCAAGATAGTCTTCTTCAGTCTTTGGAAGGGCAATGACGATGTCTTCAGTGCAAGGTAAAAGCAGCGCTGGATAGTCGTGCTGAACACTTTCGACAATAATTGCATGGAAGTGAATGCTGGTGGCGTCTTTCAGTTTGCCGAACACATAGTTGGCAAAGGCAGCGATATCGTCACTGGTAAGCCGCATGCCTTCATTGAGCACGATGATTTTGCTCCCTTGCCGGCGAAATAGCAGTATCGCGACGAGTTCACCATCGCGCCAGGCAGCATAGGTATGAGCAGTGTCGAGTGCGCCTTGCAAGCGCAGATGCAGCACTGAACTGTAAAGACTGCCATACAGAGTTTCGATCGCGCGCTCGGCAAAGCGCGGAATCTGACTCGGATAGCAAGCTATAGTGATGGCTTCCTGTTGCATATGTTTTCACTGAGTCGTCTATTTCTATGGAATCACGGAAGCTCTCTAAGTTCAGCCTGCCTGCCTTTGGCGGAATCTGCATCAAGTTTGCGGCCACTTGTGCATGATGCGGTTTAGCCGGGTTTATGGTTAGGTATCTACCTGTTGATAAATTAGCGAAAGAAATATAAGGGCCGACTTCAGCAGGGCTTCGGCTCTTTGTAATTAAAAAAATGTTAATAGTTTCAGCGGCTGCAAATATTTGGCAATTGGCAGCGTGATTAGACTTCACGGGTCAAAGCCGCTAGACTCTAGGGCTTTTTCCCCACTGCCCCAATGGCCAGCAACCTCGATTCCTCCATGTCAGAAAACGACGGCGAACAGACTGAAATAAACAACGTGTCGCGCGAACAGATCGCGCGTGAAGTCGCACGACGGCGCACATTTGGCATTATTTCCCACCCGGATGCCGGCAAGACCACACTGACTGAAAAGCTGCTGCTGTTCTCGGGTGCGATCCAGCTTGCCGGTACGGTCAAGGCGCGCAAGAGCGGCCGGCATGCCACTTCCGACTGGATGGAGATCGAAAAGCAGCGCGGCATTTCGGTGGCCAGCTCGGTGATGCAGTTCGAGTACCGCGATCACGTTGTCAATTTGCTCGACACCCCCGGGCACCAGGACTTTTCGGAAGATACGTATCGGGTGCTGACAGCTGTCGATTCCGCGCTGATGGTGATTGATGCTGCCAAGGGCGTCGAGGCGCAGACAATCAAGCTGCTCAACGTCTGCCGCATGCGCAATACACCTATCATCACTTTCATGAACAAGATGGACCGCGAAACGCGCGATCCGCTTGAACTGCTCGACGAGCTCGAGTCTGTACTGGAGATCCAGTGCGCACCCGTGACCTGGCCTATCGGCATGGGCAAGACTTTTCGCGGTGTGTATCACCTGCTGCGCGACGAGATTATGCTGTTTGCCGCCGGTAGCGAAAAGGCAGATCAGACTTTCGAGATCATCAAGGGCATCGACAATCCGCGACTGGCAGAGATGTTCCCGCTTGAGATCGAGCAGCTGAAAATGGAAGTCGAACTGGTGCATGGCGCGTCGCATCCGTTCAGCCTTGACGCTTTCCTGGCTGGCACGCTGACGCCGGTATTTTTTGGCTCGGCGATCAATAACTTCGGCGTGCGCGAAATTCTCGATGCCTTGCTTGACTGGGCGCAGCCTCCACGCGAGCGTGATGCGACTGTGCGTGTGGTGCAGCCGGACGAGGCATCCTTTTCCGGTTTCGTGTTCAAGATTCAGGCCAATATGGACCCGGCGCATCGTGACCGGATTGCGTTCCTGCGGGTCTGCTCGGGACACTTCGAGCGCGGGATGAAGCTCAAGCATTTGCGTCTGAACCGTGATATCAAAGTCTCGTCAGTGGTGACCTTCATGGCGTCGAGCCGCGAGCAGGTCGAAGAAGCCTTCGCTGGCGATATCATTGGCCTGCCTAACCACGGCAATATGCAAATCGGCGACACCTTTTCTGAAGGCGAGCCTTTGCAGTTCACCGGCATTCCGTATTTTGCGCCTGATTTTTTCCGCTCCGTACGTATTCGCAATCCGCTCAAGATCAAGCAACTGCATAAGGGTTTGCAGCAGTTGGGCGAAGAGGGCGCTGTGCAGGTGTTCAAACCTGTGCATGGTGGCGACCTGGTGCTGGGTGCTGTCGGTGTGCTGCAGTTTGAAGTCGTGGCCAGCCGCCTGATGAATGAATACGGTGTCGATGCCGTCTTTGAAGGCACCAGCATCAGCAGCGCGCGCTGGATATCCTGCGATGACAAACGCATGCTGGCTGATTTCGAAAAATCATCAGCCGGCGGCAATCTTGCGCATGATGCGGCCGGCAACCTGGCTTATCTGGCGAGTTCGGGCGTCAACTTGAAATTGACACAAGAACGTTGGCCCGGGGTCACCTTCCATTCCACGCGAGAGCATGCTGTGAAAGTCAGTTAATCGAAAAAAGACCAATTGCATTGGTCTTTTTTTTCAGGCTTACTAATCCTTGATTACGTTCCCTGAAGAGCGGTGCATTTTTGCGTTGCCTCAAGTATCTCATTTTGCTTGTCCCTATACTAAGTCCAGCTTGGTAATCAAATTTTTAGCATCACGATTTTTTTCAGGGGCAGACATGCTGACCGCTACATATTCAATCGTTGCATTGAAGCTTGAGCAAAAGAGAGCGCGCTGGAATATCACGGCGTTGCAGCAATACATTTCAAATAGTGTCAGAAACCTCAAGAGCGCCAGTGGTCTCGATCTGGAGTTGATGCTGAACCGCTTGTCACAATTCGAAAAATATTGCCATCAGCGAAAAATGGAAATTTTTGTCATTCCTGCCTTGCGAAAAATTACGCATGAAGCAGATTCTTTGCTGGATGAACTGGAGTCCTTGAGTTCGCTGAGCCTGGCGATGTTGCGCTCGTTGCGAGAAAAATTGCAGGAGGCGCTCAGGCAAGGCGCACTCAAGATCGAAGAGGTCTGCACTTCATTGGAGCAGTGCTGCTCGAATTTTTATAAGCGCCTCAACAAGGAAGATGAGTTGGTGCAGATTGCAGAACGTGTAATTCCCAGCGATGCCTGGTTCGGCATTGCCGCCAGCTTTATGTCCTATGACCAAAAGACAGGGCGTACGGTTGTGCCACCAGTTCAAATCGAAGAAGAATAGTTTTCTTGCGCGGTCTGCGCCGTAATGTCTTGCAAGACCCCGCATTGTTTGGCATGGTTGAGCAATATCATTTGCTGGTGCAACCATGCCAAAAATATTCAAGTTCACTACGCTCTCTGCGCGCGACCTGATCGTTACGTTTGCGCCGGTTTTATTGCTGCTGGCGGGCCTCAGTGTCATCGCTTACAAAATCATTGATCCTTTCCCGCCGAAGATCGTTACGATCTCAACCGGTCAGGAAAATAGCGCTTATGAACAACTGGCCAAACGTTACACAAGCATATTGGCACGCCAGGGAATTCAAGTCAGGCAAAAACGCTCGCAAGGATCGATAGAAAATTTGCAGAGATTGCGGGATCCGGATTCCGGTATTGATATTGCATTTGTGCAGAGTGGTTCTACCAATCTGGCCAACGCAGAACGAAATGGATTGATTTCGCTTGGCAGCTTGTTCACTGAGCCTGTGTGGCTGTTTTATCGGGAATCCAGGCGGGTCCGGCAGTTGCAGGATTTGTCTGGGCTAAGAATCAATGTCGGCCCGAACGGCACGGGTGTGCCTCAGCTTTTCGAAAAAATTCTTGATGCTAATGGTATCGCGGCTAACAAGCTGAAGCTTTCTGCGCTCGAAGACACGCCAGCAACGGTTGCCCTGCTGAATGGAAAAATCGATGGCATAGTGTTCAGCTCTGCAGCGGATGGCCTGCTCATTCAAATGCTGTTGCAAACGCCCGGCATAAAATTATTCAATTTTCCGCAAGCCGAAGCTTATACGCGTCGTTTTCCTTTTTTATCCAACGTGACATTATCTCGCGGCATTGTCGATTTTGGCCGCGATATTCCGCTGCATGACTATCATCTGATCGCGCCCACTGCGACCTTGGTTGCACGTGAAGATTTGCATCCTGCGTTAGTAGAATTATTTGTGCAAGCTGCTGCGGAAATTCATGGCGGCGCGGGATGGTTTCAGCGACATGGCGAATTTCCATCGGCGCGTTATACCGAAATACCGGTGGCGCAAGCTGCAGAAAAATTTTACCGGAATGGTCCTCCGCTATTGCAGCGCTATATGTCATTCAGGCTGGCGAATTTTTTCGATCGGATGTGGATTGTCATTGTCGCGCTGGGCGCATTGATTCTGCCGCTGTCGCGCATCGTTCCACCGCTTTATGTATGGAAAGTGCGTTCACGCATTTACCGTTGGTATGGAAAGCTTCGCAATGTCGAGCATCTGGTGGAGCAGGCAGTGGAAGAAGCTACGACAGAGCGCCGCGATGCGGTTTACAAGGAACAGCTTGCGCGGCTCAATGACATTGAGCAGCGTGTCAATCAGCTGACGATTCCATTGTCGTTTGCCGAGGAGCTGTATCGCCTGCGCAGCCATATAGACTTTGTGCGCAAGCGTATTGACTGGCTCATCAGGAAGAGCGCGGCCTGATCAGGCGCCCACCCATGGCAGCTTGGCCTTGCACCAGCCTGCCAGAGTTTTACGATGACCTTGTGCATCGCGATCGCCTTCGAATCCTTCGAGAATGTCAAAGCAGTTGGCGTAAGCGTTTTCCGCTGCCAGCTTGGCCGCATGGCGCGAGCGCACACCGGAGCGACATAGAAATAGCAGCACGTCATCGGGGCGCGCTACTTGCGCCAATTGCTCCATAAAAGCAGGGTTGGGCAAGCCACCCGGATACAAGCTCCATTGCACAGCGTGGTGCTGCGAGTCAGGCAAAATGACACGCCCGACCCAGTCGCGTTCAGCCTGCGTTCTCACGTCAATCAATTTGACTCGCGTATCAGCCTGCAACAACGCATGGGCTTCTTGCGGTGTGACGGCACCTGCATAAGCTAAGTTTTGCTCGAGTTGTCGCTGTCTGGCTGCTGCTAATAATGCTTCTGTTGTCGTCATGAGTAGGTTAGCAAGTAAAGGCGCTGGTGAACCAACATCAAAAAATTATAGCGGGCTTTCTGTGTTTGACCTCTATTTGCACCTTAACAGTGCAAAAAATAGATTTAATTTATAAATTGCACCAAAATAAACCAAAAAAAATAGTGCACTAGTTTAGATGCCGTATGGTCATAGTCAAATACATGTAAAAAGACTGCAGATGGCATGAATAACAAAGAATTTGTTTGAATCTCTTGTCCTGGCGTCTCCGGATGAACAATAGTGTTGATGGCATGGAATCTGCTATCATTTCGGACTGAGTTTCAGTCAATAGACATTGCCTTTGCAACGGTTTTTCAGCGTACGCATTGAGTCGGCTCGGTCGCAATACTCAAAACGCAGCACCCAAAATTTTATATCGCTCATTTTAGGAGATTCGCATGGCAAGGACGGCCGCAGAAGTATTGAAGATGGTGAAGGACAACGAAGTCAAATTCGTTGATTTCCGCTTTACAGATACACGAGGCAAGGAACAGCATGTATCCGTTCCGGTTTCCCACTTTGATATGGACAAATTTGAGTCAGGTCACGCATTTGACGGCTCTTCCATCGCTGGCTGGAAAGGTATTGAAGCTTCCGACATGATCCTGATGCCGGACCCAAGCACGGCCAACATCGATCCGTTTTTTGAAGAAACCACATTGTTCATGCAGTGCGACGTGATCGAACCAGGCGATGGCAAAGGCTATGACCGCGATCCGCGTTCCATCGCCAAGCGCGCTGAGGCCTATCTGAAATCTTCCGGTCTGGGCGACACCGCCTACTTCGGTCCTGAGCCAGAATTCTTCATCTTTGACAGCGTGCGCTGGAACATCGATATGTCCGGTTGCTTCGTCAAGATCGATTCGGAAGAAGCGTCATGGTCAACCGGCGAAAAACTCGAAGGCGGCAACAGCGGCCATCGTCCTACCGTCAAGGGTGGCTATTTCCCGGTTCCTCCAGTCGACAGCTTCCAGGACATGCGTTCCGAAATGTGCCTGATTCTTGAAGCCCTGGGTATTCCGGTTGAAGTGCACCACCACGAAGTTGCTGGCGCTGGCCAGAACGAAATCGGCACCAAATTCTCGACCCTGGTCGAGCGCGCCGACTGGACGCAGAACCTGAAATACGTCGTGCAAAACGTGGCGCATACCTATGGCAAAACGGCTACCTTCATGCCTAAGCCTATCGTTGGCGACAACGGTTCCGGCATGCACGTTCACCAGTCAGTCTGGAAAGATGGCAAGAACCTGTTCGCAGGCGACGGCTATGCTGGTCTGTCCGAGTTCGCGCTGTACTACATCGGCGGCATCATCAAGCACGCACGCGCGCTGAATGCGATCACCAACCCGGGCACCAACTCGTACAAGCGTCTGGTCCCAGGCTATGAAGCACCGGTCAAGCTGGCTTACTCGGCTCGTAACCGTTCGGCTTCGATCCGTATTCCACATGTGCCGAATCCAAAAGGCCGTCGTATCGAGACCCGTTTCCCGGATCCTCTGGCAAATCCATACCTGTGCTTCGCAGCACTGCTGATGGCAGGTCTCGATGGCGTGCAGAACAAGATTCATCCAGGTGAAGCCGCATCGAAAGACTTGTACCATCTGCCACCGGAGGAAGACGCACTGATCCCAACCGTTTGCTCGTCGCTCGACCAGGCGCTCGAGTATCTGGACAAGGATCGCGAATTCCTGACCCGTGGTGGCGTATTCAGCGACAGCATGATCGATGCTTACATCGAACTGAAAATGCAAGAAGTCACGCGCTTCCGCATGACCACGCACCCAGTCGAATTCGACATGTACTACTCGCTGTAATTTGAGTTTAGGCAATCAGTGATGAAAGAGGCGGCGCAAGCCGCCTCTTTTTTGTCTTGTTAGTTGCCATAAAAGCAAAACTAAAATACTATGGACAAGACCTGAAGCAAGCATTTCCGGAGCAACGCCATGCAAAAAACACTTCCTGCGCTACTGCTGCTACTGTTTTTAACGGCGCTAAATTGCTATGCCGAAAGCAGTATCTTCGTATGCATGCAGCCGAACGGTACCCGCGAATACCGCAACACTGGTGATACGCGCTCATGCAAAAAACTCGATCTGCCGGAAGTCTCAACGGTTCCTTCGCCGCGCAGCCAGGTGGCCAAGGCCAATGACGGAACCGATACCGTGTTTCCGAAGATAGACAGCTTCACCCAAAAACGCCGTGATCAGGACAGGATGCAAATTCTGATGGACGAAGTGCGCACTGAAGAAGAAAAACTCTCGGTCCTGAAAAAGGAATACCAGAACGGTGAGCCCGAGCGGCAGGGCAATGAGCGTAACTATGCAAAGTACCAGGAGCGCGTTGCGATGCTCAAAGATGAAGTCGCGCGTACCGAAAAAAATATCGAGGCGTTAAAACGCGAGATCAGTAATTTAAAATAGCGTGCAACGCTTCTGATGCACAATGGGCCGCGCTGCGGCCCTTATTTTTTCTGATCATTGTGAATATACTAACTAACTCGCTGGGCGGACTGGACCTGCTCGCATCAGCCATACTGGTTCTCGATGCAGAAGATCGCATTGCCTATGCCAATGCTGCTGCCGAAACCCTGCTGGAGAATTCATTCAAGGTACTGCAACATCAGCGGCTGGCGGACATGTTCATCAATGGCGACAAGCTGGCGGTGATTTTCGGTCAGGCGCGCAAGCGTGAATTCGACGACAAGCGCGGCGACCTGGTACTCGAACGCATAGGCAGGCTACCGCTGCAAGTCAACATGATCGTCACGGCCATTGATGATCCGGCTAACCCTATTCTGATCGAATTGCGCGAGAACGTGCAGCAACTCAAACTCGACCGCGAAGAACGCATTCTTGATCAGACTCAGGCCAACAAAGAACTGATTCGCAACCTCGCGCATGAAATCAAAAATCCGCTGGGCGGGATACGCGGCGCTGCGCAATTGCTGGAGTTGGAACTGCCGGACCGGCACCTGAAAGAACTGCGTGAATACACGCAGGTGATCATCAAAGAGTCAGATCGTCTGCAGACACTGGTAGACCGATTGCTGGCGCCACACCGCCGCCCCCACATCGTTGGTGACGTCAATATTCATGAAGTCTTCGAACGTGTACGCAGCCTGATCATGGCGGAATTCCCCACGGGGCTGTCAATACGGCGTGACTATGATTTGTCATTGCCTGAATTTCGCGGCGATAAAGAGCAGTTGATTCAGGCAGTGCTCAATATCGCGCACAACGCTGCGCATGCGCTGGCTGAACGCATCAAAACCGGCGATGCCGAACTGATTTTCAGCAGCCGCATCGTGCGCTCTGTCACGCTGGTCAAGGTGCGTTATCGGCTGGCACTAGACTTGCATATCATTGATAACGGTCCCGGCATACCGGCTGACCTAAAGGACAGAATTTTTTATCCTCTGGTCTCCGGCAGGGATGGCGGCAGCGGTCTGGGCTTAACTCTGGCGCAAACCTTCGTGCAGCAGCATATGGGCGTGATCGAATGTGACAGCCGGCCAGGTTGTACCGACTTTCGTATTCTGATTGCTTTGCCCTGATCTCGTGCAGGGCTGGCTTTGAGTGCAAGACCGGCAGCAGGAAAACATGAATGGCACCGTTTTGGTGCTTGCTACGAAATTCACGAACGCACAATCAATGAAACCAATCTGGATAGTAGACGACGACGAATCAATCCGCTGGGTGCTGGAGAAAGCACTGGCGCGCGAGAGCCTCGCTACCCGGAGCTTCTCCAATGTGCGTGATGTCGTTGAGGCGCTCAAGACTTCGACTCCGCAAGTGCTGGTGTCGGACATTCGCATGCCGGGAGAATCAGGCCTGGAGCTGCTGCAGGTCGTCAGGACTATGCATCCGGGCTTGCCCGTCATCGTGATGACCGCTTTTTCCGACCTCGATTCTGCCGTGGCCGCCTTTCAGGGTGGTGCATTTGAATACCTGGCCAAGCCCTTCGATCTTGATAAAGCCGTTGAGCTGATCCGTCGCGCGCTCGAAGAAAGCCTGCGTGAATCCGGCGTTGAACAAACTGTGGCAGACACACCGGAAATTCTGGGTCAGGCGGCGGCGATGCAGGATGTATTTCGCGCTATCGGCCGTCTGTCGCAATCGAATGTGACGGTGCTCATCACTGGCGAATCCGGTACCGGCAAAGAACTCGTTGCACGCGCACTGCATAAGCATAGCCCGCGCGCTGCACAGCCATTCATTGCATTGAACACCGCAGCGATTCCGAAAGATTTGCTGGAATCGGAATTGTTTGGCCATGAGCGCGGCGCTTTCACCGGCGCGCAGGCAACAAGGCGCGGCCGTTTTGAGCAGGCTGAAGGCGGCACCTTGTTTCTCGACGAGATAGGCGACATGCCATTCGACTTGCAGACGCGTCTTTTGCGCGTGCTGTCGGATGGTCATTTCTATCGTGTTGGTGGTCATCAATCATTGAAGGCCAACGTGCGCGTCATCGCCGCTACGCATCAAAATCTGGAGCAGCGGGTGCGTGAAGGCCTGTTCCGTGAAGACTTGTACCATCGGCTTAATGTCATCCGGCTCAGGCTGCCATCGCTGCGCGAGCGGCCGGAAGATATCGCCATCCTGACGCGCCACTTCCTTGCACAAAGTGCCAGGCAGCTGGGGGTGGAAGCCAAGCGCGTATCCGATCAGGCCATGCAATTTCTGGCCAGTCTGGATTTGCCGGGCAATGTGCGCCAGCTGGAAAATCTTTGCAACTGGATCACTGTGATGGCGCCGGGTCAAACTGTTGAAATCAAGGACCTGCCACCTGAGCTAACCTCTGGCGAAGTGATTCCCTCGCTCTCAGTTACTGCCACTCATAGCCAGACAGATCATGCGCAAGCATATGAACGCGAAGCAGCGCCCGGGCAGATGGTCGGTGCACCGCAGGCCCTAGCTTCTCCCGAGCGTAGCAACTGGATAGCACTGCTAGAAGCAGAGGCCGCCAATATGCTTTCATCCGGCAAGCCGGAGGTAATGGATGCACTTGGTCGGCAGTTCGAATCTGCTTTGATCAAAACCGCACTCAAGCACACCCATGGCCGCAAGAACGATGCCGCCGTTCGTTTGGGGATAGGCCGCAATACCATCACGCGCAAAATTCAGGAGCTGGGGATAGAAGGTGGCAAAGACGATTAAACAATCCTTGTTGGCTGCCACGCGTTCGTAGTGCATCCCTGATTCATCCGTAAGCAGTCCCTACCTTGACGGTGGGACTGCTTTTGCATTTGAACTCCGGCTTTTCTTCCTGTTACTGAGTCTGCAGTCACGCACAGTTAAGGATAGAAAATGAAAAAATTGATGTTGTTAATTTTGGCCGCAATCATCACCGTGACGGGATGCGCGTCCAATCAGGAAAAAATCAAAGCCTGCAAAATAGGTAACTGGCAGCAGATTGGCGAGCGTGACGGGCAGGAAGGCTATGCAGCGCGCTATACCGAGCGCAAGGAATTTTGCGACAAGCAGGATGCGCCCGGCACACCGCAGGCAGCAGTGGATTATGCAAACGGCTGGGCCAAGGGTAATCAACAACTCTGGTTCCGGCTCGGTGAAGCAGATGGTCTCAAGGGTATGGCGGCAGGTAATTACAGTGCTCACGCCAGCACCAAATTCATGAAGGCAAATGCCACGCCGCTGAATCAGCCCGCTTATCAGTCTGGCTGGACGCAAGGTAATGCGAATTACTGGTTGGCCTTAGGTGAAAAGGATGGCCGTGAAGGCCAGCCGGAAAAACAAAAGGAAGCGCATCGCGCTGCTGCGCTGGCTGCCAGTGTGGGCTTCAGTGAAAGCAGCTATCTACAGGGATGGCGGATTGGTAATCAGGGCTACTGGAATGAATTGGGCCACAGGGACGCGCGCAGCGGCGAGCCGGTCACAACTTTGTTGCCCGTCCGGGCGAAAGACTCGCGTGCCCTGGATTTGTTTGTCGATGAAGCTGCGTATCGGCTTGGTTGGGAAAATGGTTTGCTTGAATACTGGTCGAATCTGGGTATGGAGGATGCCGTCAACGGCAAACATTTCGCGATGCGTAAAAAAGAGGCCATGCAAAAAGGGCTGAAAATACTGGAGACGACCTATCAGACCAGTTGGGAAAACAGTCTGATTGAATACTGGAGCAAAGCAGGCGCACAAGATGGATGGGGTAGGCCGGATTTTCTTGAGCAACGCATTGCCAGCGCCGGCCGCGATGGTGTGTTCGTCATCCAGCAGACACGCGAACTCTACCGCGCTGCATGGCAAGCCGAGCATGCGCGTTACTGCAATAACGAAAATGCCTTTGCCATGGGTAGGGTAAGCCAGCCAATGAACATTGAAGTTTGCGGCAATGAGCGTCGTTTGTCATTGAAGCGAACTTACGATGCGGGACAGGATTACGAACAGATGAATGCAAAATATCAGCGCACCTTGTCTGACATCAATAAGCTCTCTGAAAAACGTAACCAGACAGGGCAACGTCTGCAGTCGCTTGAAGAGACGATGCGGCGCGATCTCAGAAACAAGGATCGCAAGGTCAATATTGACACCGTCGCGCAGGACAAACGACGCGAGGCCGACCGCAATGAGTTACTCGCCAACGTGCGTGACCAGGACCGGCAGCTCGAAGAACTCAAACGCTGGGAAGATCGCTACTCGCAGCAATTACGGGACTTGAAACGTGAGGGCTATGCTAATTAATTAGCTCCAGACACTCCATATCGCACAACGAAATGCTGGCCAAAATGGAGCACAAGCTGTCACTAAAAGGGGGCGGAAAAGGTGTATTTGCGGTTTCTGTGTCTGGTAACTTGCGCATGATTTTTTAATTTGAAGGTCAGGATGCGATCAATGTCAATCTGGAGGATTATCACTGATGGGTGCTTCAAAAAGAAATCCGGATCGCAGGCCTACACACCCCGATGCTGTAATCCGCGAAGATATCTTGCCTGAGCTTGGCATCGCGCAAGCGGAATTTGCCAGTCATTTGGGCGTGAGTCGTTTGACGGTTTCCGATTTGCTGCATGAGAAGCACTCAATGACTGCCGAGATGGCGGTAAGGGTCTCAACGGTAGTAGGGGGGGTCACCGGAAAGCTGGCTGCGTATGCAGGAAGCGCTTGATATCTGGGCAGCCGAGATGAAGTTTAAAGAACAGCCTGAGCTTGCGCCGACAGCATTGGTTTGATGTCGAGGTTAAGCTATCAGTCTTTATCAAGCTGCTTGCTCAGCCTGCGCCAGAGCGTCGTGCGGCTGATGCCCAGATGTTCCGCTGCCGCGGCGCGGTTGCCATCGAAGTCTGCCAGCACCTGTGCTAGATGGGCTTGCCCCTTCGGTGCAACTCCGGTCGATAGGGACGGCAAGGCAGGCTGCGTGTTGACAGCGTTGGCACTTAATTCCGGCGCCAGCTTCAGCACAAACGCCGGCGTCAGCGCCTGCAAGGGCTCCACTGCCAGAAAGAGCGCGACCCGTTGCATCAGATTGCGCAGCTCGCGCACATTGCCGGGCCAGTCATACGCTTGCAGTAGCGGCGCACAAGCGTGCAGCTCAGCCAGCAGGTTCGCGTGCGAGCGCACACCCATTGCAGCCATCGCATTTTTCAGGCACCAGTTCGCCAGCGGCACCAGATCGTCGGTGCGCTCGCGCAAAGGTGGCAGCTTCATGCGCAATACACCCAGCCGGTAAAACAAGTCGGCGCGAAACAGACCTTGTTTGATGCGCTGCTCCAGATCGCAATGCGTCGCGCTGATGATGCGTACATCAACCGGTATTGGCCGCGTGCCGCCCACTCGTACCACTTCCTTTTCTTCCAGTACGCGCAACAGCCGTGTCTGCAAGCTCAAAGGCATCTCGCCTATCTCGTCGAGAAACAGTGTGCCACGATGCGCAGCTTCAAACAAACCCGCATGGCCACCACGGCGCGAGCCCGTAAACGCGCCTTCTTCATAGCCAAATAATTCAGACTCCAGCAGCGACTCGGCAATCGCGCCGCAATTGACCGCGACAAAAGGCTTGGCCGGACCAGCCGCCTGCGCGCTTTCCCTGTGAATGGCTTGTGCAACCAGCTCTTTGCCGGTGCCGGTCTCGCCTTGAATCAGCACCGTTGCCGGCGATTTTGCGTAGAGTGAAATCGTCTGGCGCAGCACCTGCATTTGCTCCGAATCGCCACGCAAGTCATTGATGCCATGTTTGGCGCGCAGACTATCTGCCACCGGCTGCTGACGTCCGCGCGGCATTTCCAGCTGCCTCACGCGTGCGATCTCGAACGCATCTTCGAACGCATGCCGGATTGACGCTGCCGAATACACAAAGACGCCTGCCAACCCGGCTTCTTCAGCCAGGTCGGTAATCAGTCCGGCGCCAACGATGGCCTTGACGCCGGCCGATTTCATTTCATTGATTTGCGCGCGGGCGTCTTCTTCCGTCACATAGGTACGCTGCATGATCTGGATATTGAAGGTTTGCTGAAAATCAGTCAGCTCCGGCAGCGGGTCTTGATAGTTGATCAGACCTATCTCGGGGGTGATCTTGCGCGCCCGCGCCAGCGCCTGCATCAGATCAAAACCGCTGGCCTTGGCCAGCACCACTGGCAGCGCCAGCCGGCTTTTTAAATAAGCGCCATTTGAACCGGCCGAGATGATCGCGTCACAGCGTTCGGTTAATAAGCGTTCGCGTATGTGCTGGACCGCATCTTCAAACCCGAAATTGATAGGCTCAATGGTGGCGCGGTCATCAAATTCCAGTGTGATATCGCGAAACAGATCGAACAGCCGCGAGATGGAAACAAACCAGAACACGGGCTTGTAGCCGGGGTCGCGAAAGGGAAGAGGGGGGCTCGCCATGTTTCGTTCTTGTTTCTTGTGTTTCAAATTGAATTCACATTGAAACATAAATTGAAACGTTTTGACAAATATCTTATCCCGTTAATTTGATCGTGCACTCTTAGTGATTTGTTTTAACTAGGATTTTTCTAACGAGATACGGTGAGACTTGTCATTTGACTATGCCATTTCTATATGGCACACCCCTTGCAAATGTGTGCCGTAAGTTCAAACCCTGAAACAGTTTCAAAAAGGACCATCCATGAGCATGCAATCAGCAGGTGCCAAATTTCGCCAGGCGATGAAAGAAGAATCGCCTCTGCAAGTCATCGGCGCTATCAATGCCAATCATGCGCTGCTGGCCAAGCGCGCAGGTTTCAAGGCCATCTATTTATCCGGTGGCGGCGTCGCTGCCGGCTCGCTCGGTCTGCCTGACCTCGGTATTTCCAATCTGGATGATGTGCTGACCGACGTACGTCGTATCACTGACGTTTGCGATCTGCCTTTACTGGTTGATGTCGATACCGGTTTCGGCTCGTCGGCCTTTAATGTCGCGCGCACCGTCAAGTCGATGATCAAGTTTGGCGCCGCTGCCATTCATATCGAAGACCAGGTCGGCGCCAAGCGCTGCGGCCATCGTCCTAATAAAGAAATCGTTACCAAGCAGGAAATGGTTGACCGCATCAAGGCCGCCGTTGATGCGCGTACCGATGAAAACTTTGTCATCATGGCGCGCACCGACGCGCTGGCAGTCGAAGGTCTGGAGTCCGCACTCGAGCGTGCCATCGCTTGCGTCGAAGCTGGTGCCGACATGATTTTCCCGGAAGCCATTACCGAGCTGTCCATGTACAAGCAATTCGCCGCTGCGGTGAAGGTGCCTATTCTTGCCAACATCACCGAGTTCGGTGCGACGCCGCTGTATACAGTCGATGAACTGCGTGACGCAGATTGCGGTCTGGTCTTGTATCCACTCTCTGCTTTCCGCGCGATGAATAAAGCCGCCGAAAACGTTTACATGGCAGTGCGCCGCGACGGCACGCAAAAGAACGTGGTCGACACCATGCAGACCCGCATGGAGCTGTACGACCGTATTGGTTATCACGAATTCGAACAAAAGCTGGACGCCTTGTTTGCCCAGCAAAAATCAAAATAATTTTAAGGAAAATAAAATGACCGAACAAGCAGCAGGCTTCAAACCAAAAAAATCCGTTGCACTGTCTGGCGTCACCGCCGGCAACACTGCACTCTGTACCGTTGGCAAAACCGGCAATGACTTGCACTATCGCGGCTATGACATTCTCGATGTCGCCCAGGCTTGCGAATTCGAAGAAATCGCCCATCTGCTGGTGCACGGCAAACTGCCGACCGCTGATGAGCTGCGCGCCTACAAACAAAAACTGCTGGCCCTGCGCGGCCTGCCGGCAAATGTAAAAGCCGTGCTCGAAGCTCTGCCAGCTTCTTCGCATCCTATGGATGTGATGCGCTGCGGCGTCTCGGCTTTGGGTTGCGTACTGCCAGAGAAAGATGATCACAACACCCCGGGCGCACGCGATATCGCCGACCGTCTGATGGCGTCTTTCGGTTCCATGCTGCTCTATTGGTATCACTTCAGCCACAACGGCAAACGCATCGAAGTCGAGACCGATGATGAATCCATAGGTGGCCATTTCCTGCATCTGCTGCACGGCAAGAAGCCATCGGCATCATGGGAAAAAGCGATGCACGTGTCGCTGATTCTGTACGCAGAGCACGAGTTCAATGCCTCGACCTTCACCGGCCGCGTGATCGCCGGCACGGGCTCCGACATGCACTCGGCCATCACCGGCGCCATCGGTGCACTGCGTGGTCCCAAGCATGGTGGCGCAAATGAAGTCGCGTTTGAAATTCAGAAGCGTTACGACAATCCGGACGAAGCCGAAGCCGACATCAAGAAACGCGTCGAGAACAAGGAAGTCGTGATCGGCTTTGGTCACCCTGTTTACACGATCTCCGATCCGCGTAATAAAGTCATCAAGGAAGTCGCCCATGCGCTGTCGAAAGAAGCGGGATCGACCAAGATGTTTGATATCGCTGAACGTCTGGAAACAGTGATGTGGGATATTAAAAAAATGTTCCCGAATCTGGACTGGTTCTCTGCTGTGTCGTATCACATGATGGGTGTGCCGACAGCGATGTTCACGCCGTTGTTCGTGATTGCACGTACCTCGGGTTGGGCTGCGCATATCATCGAGCAACGCATCGACAACAAGATCATTCGTCCTAGCGCTAATTATGTCGGACCTGAAGATCTGAAGTTTGTGCCTATCAAAGATCGTAAGTAACACCAGGCAAAGACGCTGGATTCCGGCATGCGCCGGAATGACGGTAGTAGGTGAGACCTTATCTAAATATCTACCGTCATCACCTGCATGTGATGACTGCTGCGTGGGCGGACTGCATGCAGTCCGAATTCCCCACTACGCTCCCGGCGCATGCCGGGATCCAGTGGCGTTGGTTTTTTCTACGTCACAACCTTTTTTTATTTGATAATCCATGAACAACGCAAACCGCAAACCACTGCCCGGCACCAAACTCGATTACTTCGACACACGCGCTGCGGTCGATGCCATTGAGGCCGGTGCCTATGACAAGCTGCCGTATACCTCGCGTGTACTGGCCGAGAATCTGGTACGTCGCTGTGATCCTGCGACCCTGACCGATTCCCTCAAGCAGTTCATCGAACGCAAACGCGATCTGGACTTCCCGTGGTTTCCGGCACGCGTGGTGTGTCATGACATTCTGGGTCAGACCGCACTGGTTGACCTCGCCGGTTTGCGTGACGCGATTGCCGAGCAGGGCGGCGACCCGGCGCTGGTCAATCCTGTAGTCCCAACCCAGCTGGTGGTCGATCACTCGCTGGCCGTTGAATGCGGTGGTTTTGATCCCGATGCGTTTACCAAAAACCGCGCCATCGAAGACCGTCGCAATGAAGACCGTTTCCACTTTATCGAGTGGACCAAAAAAGCATTTAAAAACGTAGATGTCATCCCGCCTGGTAACGGCATCCTGCACCAGATCAATCTCGAGCGCATGAGCCCGGTGATACAGGTGAAAGATGGCGTCGCTTATCCTGATACTTTGGTTGGTACCGACAGTCACACCCCTATGGTCGATGCGCTGGGCGTGATCGCCATTGGCGTCGGCGGCCTCGAAGCCGAAACCGTGATGCTGGGTCGCGCTTCATGGATGCGACTGCCGGATATCATTGGTGTCGAACTGAGCGGCAAGCCGCAAGCGGGCATTACTGCTACCGACATCGTGCTGGCGCTGACTGAATTCCTGCGCAAGCAAAAAGTGGTGTCTTCCTACCTTGAGTTCTACGGCGAAGGCGCTTCTGCACTGACACTGGGCGACCGCGCTACTATCTCCAACATGGCGCCCGAGTTCGGCGCCACTGCCGCGATGTTCTACATTGACGAGCAGACCATCAAGTATCTGAAGCTGACCGGTCGTGACGACGAACTCGTCAAACTGGTTGAAACCTACGCGAAAGCAAGCGGCCTGTGGGCCGATAGCCTGAAGCACGCCGAGTACGAGCGTGTACTCAAATTTGATCTGTCGTCGGTGGTGCGCAGCATTGCCGGCCCGTCGAATCCGCATAACCGTGTATCGACTTCCGATCTGGCGGCACGCGGCATCAGCGGCGTGGTGGAAAACGAGCCGGGCGTAATGCCGGACGGCGCTGTCATCATCGCCGCGATTACCAGCTGCACCAACACCAACAACCCGCGCAACATGATCGCCGCTGGCCTTATCGCGCGCAACGCCAACAAGCTTGGCCTGACCCGCAAGCCGTGGGTCAAGAGCTCGCTTGCGCCTGGCTCCAAAACGGTAGCCCTGTATCTGGAAGAAGCCGGCCTGATGGACGAATTGGAACAGTTGGGCTTTGGTGTTGTCGCCTTTGCCTGCACCACCTGCAACGGCATGAGTGGTGCGCTTGATCCTGTGATCCAGAAAGAAGTCGTGGATCGTGATCTGTACGCAACTGCTGTCCTCTCCGGCAACCGCAACTTCGACGGCCGTATTCATCCGTATGCGAAGCAAGCCTTCCTCGCCTCGCCACCATTGGTCGTGGCTTACGCGATTGCCGGCACCATCCGTTTCGATATCGAAAAAGATGTGCTGGGTACTGACGCCAGCGGCAAACCAATTACGCTCAAAGACCTGTGGCCAACGGACGCAGAGATTGATGCCGTGGTGGCCGCCAGCGTCAAGCCAGAGCAATTCCGCAAGGTCTATACGCCGATGTTTGCCGTGCAGGCAGACAACGGCGAGAAGGTCAGCCCGCTATATGACTGGCGCCCACAGACCACCTACATCCGCCGTCCGCCGTACTGGGAAGGTGCACTCGCAGGCGAGCGCACGATGAAGGGTATGCGTCCACTCGCGATTTTGGGTGACAACATCACCACCGACCATCTGTCGCCCTCGAACGCCATCATGCTCGACAGCGCAGCGGGCGTGTATCTGGCGAAAATGGGTTTGCCGGAAGAAGACTTCAATTCCTACGCCACCCATCGCGGCGATCATCTGACGGCGCAACGCGCCACCTTCGCCAATCCGACATTGAAAAATGAAATGGTGCAGGTCGACGGCAAAGTCAAAGCCGGATCACTGGCACGGATTGAGCCCGAAGGCAAAGTCTCGCGCATGTGGGAAGCGATTGAAGTTTATATGGAGCGCAAGCAGCCACTCATCATCATCGCTGGCGCAGACTATGGCCAAGGTTCCTCGCGTGACTGGGCTGCCAAGGGCGTGCGTCTGGCTGGCGTGGAAGCGATTGTGGCCGAAGGCTTCGAGCGCATTCACCGTACCAATCTGGTTGGCATGGGCGTCATGCCGCTGGAATTCAAGGCCGGCGTGAACCGCCTGACTTTGCAACTCGACGGCACCGAAACCTTTGACGTGATTGGCACCCGCACACCGCGCGCGACCTTGACGCTGGTGATTCATCGCAAAAATGGCGAGCGTGTCGAGGTGCCTGTTACCTGCCGTCTCGATACCGCGGAAGAAGTGGCGATCTATGATGCCGGCGGCGTGTTGCAGCGTTTTGCGCAAGACTTCCTGGAATCAACGAAGGCTGCGTAAATCAAATAGCCCGAACTGTTGTTCCAGCGAAACTCACTGCAAAGATGAGGATTTTTCGTAATCGTCGAAAGACACTGGGTTCCGGCTTTCGCCGGAACGACGGAGGTTGTTGATGCGGCCTAACAGTTCCCACCGTCATCCCGGCGAAAGCCGGGATCCAGTGTCTTTCGTTGTGGTTCAGAACAGTTGAAGAAAGTTATTTATGTCATTTGCACCTCAAATCAAAATCCCTGCCACGTATATGCGCGGCGGCACCAGTAAAGGCGTGTTCTTTCGCCTGCAGGATTTGCCCGCTGCGGCCCAAGTGCCGGGCGCGGCGCGCGATGCACTGCTGCTGCGCGTAATTGGCAGCCCCGACCCCTATGGCAAGCAGACTGACGGCATGGGTGGCGCAACGTCCAGCACCAGCAAGACAGTTATCCTCTCCAAGAGCAGCGTGCCGGATCATGATGTCGATTACCTGTTCGGTCAGGTCGCCATCGACAAAGCCTTCGTAGACTGGAGCGGCAACTGCGGCAATCTGTCGGCAGCCGTCGGCGCTTTTGCCATCAGTGGTGGACTGGTTGACCCCGGCCGTGTGCCTAAAGATGGCATCGCTGTCGTACGCGTCTGGCAAGCCAACATCGCCAAGACCATCATTGCGCATGTGCCGATGACGAATGGTGAAGTGCAGGAAACCGGTGATTTCGAACTCGACGGCGTGACATTCCCGGCCGCCGAAGTGCAACTCGAATTCATGGACCCGGCCGCCGAAGAAGAGGGCGGCGGTGGCGCGATGTTCCCGACTGGCCAATTGCTTGATGATCTGGAGGTGCCCGGTGTTGGCACACTCAAGGCCACGATGATCAATGCCGGCATACCGACTATCTTCATCAATGCCGAAGCAATCGGCTACAAGGGCACCGAGCTGCAGGATGACATCAACAGCGATCCGAAAGCGCTGGCGCTGTTCGAAACCATTCGCGCCTACGGTGCGGTGCGCATGGGTCTGATCAAGCACATTGAAGAAGCGGCCAAGCGACAGCACACGCCGAAGGTGGCCATCGTCGCCAAGCCGGCGTCCTATGTGTCTTCCAGCGGCAAGCAGGTCAGTGCCACGGATGTCGACTTGCTGGTGCGCGCCATGTCCATGGGCAAGCTGCATCACGCGATGATGGGTACGGCAGCGGTTGCCATCGGTACCGCTGCGGCGATACCGGGCACACTCGTCAATCTTGCTGCCGGTGGTGGCGAGCGTGATGCCGTGCGCTTCGGTCATCCGTCGGGCACCTTGCGGGTTGGTGCGCAAGCGACTTTGGTCAACGGAGAGTGGAGCGTGATCAAGGCCAGCATGAGCCGTAGTGCGCGGGTGCTGATGGAAGGGGCCGTTCGCGTCCCGGCCGACGCATTCTGAAAAAATAAATACAAAACTAATACTGGGGACTGCCATGAACTACGCTGATCACTACCAATATTCCATCGATGATCCGGAAGGCTACTGGAGCAAGGAAGCGCAGCGCATAGACTGGCACCGGCCCTTTACTCAGGTCGTTGACTATAACAAGCCGCCGTTTGCAAACTGGTTCGTCGGTGGCGAAACCAATCTGTGCCATAACGCGGTCGACCGCTGGGTCGCCACCCAGGGCGACAAGCCGGCGCTGATTGCGATTTCTACCGAGACGGTTGATGGCACACCAGTCGAAAAAACCTGGAGCTTTCGTGAACTGCAGGCTGAAGTAGAGCGTACTGCCGCGATTCTGATTTCGCTCGGCGTTGGCAAAGGCGACATGGTGCTGATCTACATGCCGATGATTGCCGAAGCCACGTTTGCGATGCTGGCTTGCGCACGCATTGGCGCGATTCATTCGGTGGTCTTTGGTGGCTTCGCATCCAACAGTCTGGCAACCCGTATTGACGATGCCAAGCCTAAGTTGATTGTATCGGCCGATGCCGGTTCGCGAGCTGGCAAAGCGATCCCTTACAAACCGCTGCTGGATGAGGCGATCAGGCTGGCAACGCACAAGCCTGCGCATGTGCTGCTGGTTAATCGCGGCCTGTCCGCAATGGAAATCACGGCTGGACGTGATGTCGACTATGCGACACTGCGCGAGGAATTCATCCATGCCAAAGTGCCGGTCACCTGGCTGGCCTCCGATGATATTTCTTATATCCTCTACACATCAGGCACCACCGGCAAACCCAAAGGCGTGCAGCGCGATGTGGGCGGCTATGCGGTCGCACTGGCTTCGTCGATGCAGCAGATTTTTTGCGCCACGCCGGGCGAGACCTACTTTGCGACCTCCGACATTGGCTGGGTGGTCGGTCACTCCTACATTGTCTATGGCCCGCTGATTGCCGGCATGGCGACCATCATGTATGAAGGCACGCCGCTGCGGCCGGACGCCAGCATCTGGTGGCAGATCGTTGAAAAATACAAAGTCACGCGCATGTTCTCGGCGCCGACAGCGGTGCGTGTGCTGAAAAAACAGCCGCCGGAAATGATGAAGAAATATGATGTCTCATCACTGAAGGCCTTGTATCTGGCCGGTGAACCGCTGGACGAAAGCACATCGTCATGGATAGCGAACGAACTCGGTGTGTCCATCATCGACAATTACTGGCAGACTGAAACCGGCTGGCCGGTGCTGTCGATTGCCAAGGGAATCGAAGACAAGCCGACCCGGCTGGGCAGCCCCGGCGTGCCGATGCCGGGCTATCGTTTGAAGCTGTTGAATGAAAGCACAGGCGCGCTGTGCGGCAACAATGAAAAAGGTGTGGTGGTGATTGAAGGCCCGTTGCCACCGGGCTGTATGCAAACTATTTTTGGCGACGACAAACGCTTCGTCAATACCTACTGGTCCAACTTCGCTACCGAGCAAGTGTATTCAAGCTTTGACTGGGGCATACGAGACAGCGATGGTTATTACTTCATCCTTGGCCGCACTGATGATGTGATCAATGTGGCAGGTCACCGTCTGGGCACGCGTGAAATCGAAGAGAGCATTTCGAGTCATCCGAATGTGTCCGAGGTTGCCGTGGTTGGCGTTGAAGACAAACTCAAAGGGCAGGTCGCTGTTGCCTTCGTGATTCCGCGCCATGCCGATGCCGCAGCAACGCCAGAAGCCCGCAAGCAGCTGGAAAAAGAAATCCTCGCCGTCGTCGACAAGCAACTCGGTGCCGTTGCGCGTCCCTCACGCGTGCATTGCGTGAACTTGCTGCCGAAGACGCGTTCCGGAAAATTGCTGCGTCGCTCGATACAGGCGCTGTGTGAAGGACGCGATCCGGGTGATCTGACCACGATTGAAGACCCGGCCTCGCTGGTACAGATCAGGGAAGCGTTGGCCAGCTGATTGAAGTTTTAAGTGAGGGTAGCAATCACCGGCGTATGGTCGGAGGGTTGCTCCCACTTGCGCGGCAGCTTGTCGATTTCACAGGCAATGCAACGTGAGGCCAGCGGCGGCGACAGCAAAATATGGTCGATACGCATGCCGCGGTTTCGACGAAACGCCATCTGCCGGTAATCCCACCAGCTATAGAGTTTTTCTGCCTGCGGAAACAGGCGGAACGCATCGCTCAGATTCAGGCCGCATAGCCGCTGGAACATCGCACGCTCTGCATCCGACACCAGCACTTGCCCCTCCCATGCCGCCGGGTCATGCACGTCAGCGTCGGCCGGTGCGATGTTGTAGTCACCCAGCAGAGCCAGACTTTCATGCTGCTTGAGTTCGGTTCCCAGCCACTGTATCAGCGCATCCAGCCAACGTAATTTGTACTGATATTTATCCGAGTCGACCGCCTGACCATTGGGCACATACGCGCAAACAATGCGCATGCCCTCGATGGTAGCGGCAAGGATGCGCTGCTGTTCGTCTTCGAATAAGGGATTATTCTTGATCACTTCAGTGATAGGGTGACGCGACAGAATGGCTACGCCGTTATAGGTTTTCTGGCCGCTGAAGACGACCTGATAACCAGCCGCTTCGATTTCGGCGACCGGAAATTTATCGTCAGTGAGCTTGGTCTCCTGCAGGCACAGCACATCGACCGGATTGGATTCCAGCCATTGCAGCACTTGTGGCAGGCGTACTTTGAGCGAGTTGACGTTCCATGTTACGAGTTTCATCCGGAGCTTTCGATCAATGTTTTCGAGGCATTGTATCGAAATTTCTGCGCAAAGCCGGATGACAGGATTATTACGTCATGTCCTAACTGTTCATTAGCTGATTTTCTAAGCTCAGCATTAATTTATCGAAATTACTTTTCACATCAGGTAGCAGGAAAGCATCAATTTCTGATTTCATCACGATCATTGCACTGTACTGGTCGAAAGATAACTTCCCTTGATTTAAACCCAGGCTGATACTGAGATTGTCTGAAAATTTTTGAATGTCTTCTTTATCAATTAAATTGCCGCGCTCTCCCTGCAACGCCTTCGTCAGTCCGTTGGTGATCGCGCTTCTCAAGGTGTGGACATCCATGGGTTTTGGACCATGCAACTGCTCCGGTGTTGGAGGAGTGGGTACATAGGTAGGCGATGGTGGCCCCGTGAGTGGATCATGCAAAGAATAAGGTGGTGGCGCCGCATCATCAGAAGGTGCTGCTGTATCAAAAAACAATAAGGGATTTTTTAAACGAGGGTTGATCGTATGCGCGCCAGACGAAGCTGAAGATTCTGGCTTATTGTGGGCTGACTGGACTTTTTTTCGGGCAGGAATAGTGGCAATACGTTGTTCATGAATATTTTTAAGAGCCGCTGTCATTTCCTCTTTTGTTATCGGAGACGAAGCCTGTGTCTTCGCTAGTCTTTTTTCCACAGCCTGTTTACTTTCTGTACCTGTAATCTTGGCCTTAAGATTCGCAAACTTTGTCTTTAACGAGGTGAGCGTACCTTTTTTAATTTCCAGCGACCTTGATTTCCCGGCAGCTTTATCATCGCCAATTTCTTCGCGCGAACTTATATGGCTATAAGACGAAACATTGTTAGTGGAGATTTTTGGCATGATCCTACCTTGATCTGTCTGGGGAAGCGCTGATTGAATAAAGCCCAATGCTTGTGTGGCGGATGAAAGGGGGCCAAGCCCCTGATGTTCTTCGTCCCTCGTCGCACAGCTTCGCTGGCTCGCCACAAAAAATGGATTTAATCAGCGTCTCCCTAGTTGTCTAAATTAAATTTCCTTTTCAATGGGTAACAGATGTGGTTTGAATGTTCTATCACAGACAAAAATGCTATGTTCGACAAAACAACTAATCCCAGCAAGACCAAAAATCAGTTGTTTTGCAGCATTTAATGCTTGAGCGCCGGGTAATCGATATACCCTTCCGCGCCACCGCCATACAGCGTCTTGCTATTGAAGGCAGCCAGCGGCGCACCCAGCTTCAGGCGTTCCACCAGATCGGGGTTGGCGATGAAAGGGCGGCCAAACGCGATCAGGTCAGCCTGTCCTTGCGATCGGACAGCGTTGGCGAGTGCGAGGTCGTAGCCATTGTTGGCGATATAAGTGCCTTTGAATAATTTGCGCAGTACTTGCAGATCGAACCCATCGTCGACTTCACGCGGCCCGCCGGTTGCGCCTTCGACCAGATGCAGATAAACCAGATGGAAGTGATTGAGCTGCCCGACCACGTAAGTGAACAGGGCTTGCGGATTGCTGTCGCCGCAGTCATTGGCAGGGCTGATCGGGGACAAGCGTATGCCGGTACGGTCGCCACCGATTTCTTCAGTGACCGCTTGCGTGACTTCGAGCAGCAGCCGTGCGCGGTTTTCAATCGAGCCGCCATAGGCATCGGTGCGCTGGTTGGTTTTATCACGCAGGAACTGGTCTAACAGGTAGCCATTGGCTGCGTGAATTTCCACACCGTCAAAACCGGCTGCGATGGCATTTTTTGCAGCGACGCGATATTGCCCGACGATGGCAGGAATCTCCGCAAGCTCCAGTGCGCGCGGTGTCTCCATCGTCATCCATCCGGCCTCGGTAAATGTTTTTCCTTCTGGCTTGATGGCAGATGGTGCGACTGGCAGCGCACCGCCCGGTTGCAGAGTCGGATGCGAGATGCGACCGACATGCCATAGCTGTAAAAAAATCTTGCTGCCTTTTGCATGCACGGCGGCTGTGATTTTTTTCCATGCATCGACTTGCTCTGTTGAGTAAATGCCGGGCGTGAACGCATAGCCTTTGCCCTGCGGCGAAATTTGCGTCGCTTCGGCAATGATCAAGCCGGCACTGGCGCGCTGCGCATAATATTCGGCAGCCAAATCGCTGGGGACATCATGCGCTTTGGCACGGTTGCGTGTCAGGGGCGCCATCACAATGCGGTTGGCCAGTGTATGCGTGCCCAGCTGAACGCTATCGAAAAGATCGGTCATGACTATTTCCTTGTTTTTAATAAAAAACGGGAGCCTGAGCTCCCGCTTGTTTTACTGATGTACTGATGCAGCAAAAACGATCAGCCTTGCGCGCGCTTGACCAGGAAGCTGGTCAACAGTGGCACAGGTCGGCCGGTTGAACCTTTCGCTGCGCCGCTTTTCCATGCCGTACCGGCGATGTCCAGATGCGCCCACGTATATTTGCGGGTGAAGCGCTCAAGGAAACAGGCCGCGGTAATGCTGCCGCCCGGTGGGCCACCGATATTGGCGATATCGGCGAAATTGGATTTCAGCTGTTCCTGATAGCTGTCTTCAATCGGCATCCGCCATGCGGTGTCGTTCGATGCCTTGCCAGCGGCCAGCAATTCATTGGCCAGTTCGTCATGCGCGTCGTCATGGCGTGTGAACAGACCTGAATTGTGATGCCCCAGCGCGGTCACGCAGGCACCGGTCAGGGTCGCAATATCAACCACGGCTGCGGGCTTGAAGCGCTCTACATAAGTCAACGCATCGCACAGGATCAGACGACCCTCGGCATCAGTATTGAGGACTTCAATAGTCTGGCCCGACATGGAGGTAACGATATCGCCTGGTCGCGTAGCGCGGCCCGACGGCATGTTTTCACAAGTCGGAATCACGGCAATCACATTCAGTTTCAGAGCCATTTCGGCAATGGCGCGGAAAGTGCCCAGCACCGAGGCGGCGCCGCACATGTCGTACTTCATTTCATCCATGCCCAGACCCGGCTTCAATGAAATGCCGCCGGTGTCAAAGGTGATGCCTTTACCAACCAGCACCACCGGCGCGGCCTTGGCCTTGCCACCCATGTGCTTGAGGACAATGAACTTTGGCGGCTCTTCACTGCCATTGGTCACCGACAGGAAGCTGCCCATTTTCAGCGCTTCGAGTTGCTTGCGGTCGAGTACTTCCACGCCCAGTTTGAATTCTTTGGCGAGTTTTTTGGCAGTCGTGGCCAGATAGGTCGGCGTACAAATGTTCGGCGGCAGATTACCCAGGGTCTTGGCCAAATCCATACCGTTGGCCAGGGCGACACTTTGCGCCAGTGTGAGCTTGGCAGCAGCTGTCTGCGCGGTGTCAACAGCGAGAGCGACTTTCTTTACGCCTTTTTTGCCATTGTCCTTCTGGCTCTTTAATTCATCAGCGCGATACAGATTGTCGCGCAGCGCTATGACCGCAGACTGAATAGCCCACTGGCTATCGCGGTTGCGAACCGCATCCAGCGGCAAAGCCAGCAGCGCGTCGTTGGCGCCCAGTGTGCCAAAAACACGGGCAGCTGCCTGAGCCGCGCTGACGAAATTGCGGTCAGAAACAGCATCTTCGGCGCCCAGGCCGAGCAGCAACACTCGGTCTGCTGCCGAACCGGCAACAGCATGCAGCAGCAGGGCGCTGCCAGCTTTGCCGGTAATATCACCGCTCTTGATGGCAGCAGACAGGGCGCCTTTGCCATCAAGGCTTTTGGCAGCGGCTGACAGCTTTCCATTTTCAAAAATACCGACAGCGATACAACCTGATTTAAACTGCGCGATTGCGTTTTTTGTATCGAATGCTTTTATGCTAAAGTCCATGACCACTCCTTTTAACCACGCAATTATAGTCTTCGAATGATTTTTCAGCGCGCCATACGCCGCGAACTGCTGAGCACTGCAGGCGCGGTGTTCACCACGCTGTTCTCCATCATCATTACCGTGATGCTGGTCCGTATCCTCGGCGATGCGGCAAGCGGCAAGATCGCGTCCGGCGATGTCGTCGCGCTGCTGGGTTTCGCTGCGCTGAATTATCTGCCTGTGATACTGACGCTGACCAACTTCATTTCAGTGCTACTGGTCGTGGCCCGCAGCTATCAGGATTCCGAAATGGTGGTCTGGTTTGCGTCCGGCGTGTCACTGACGCAGTGGATCAGGCCAATCATCTCCGTCGGCTTTCCTATCGTGCTGATGACGGCTGCGCTGTCGCTGTACCTGACACCGTGGGCAAATGGCAAAAGTGCGGAATTCAAGGAACGCTTTCGTAACCGCGAAGACATCTCTCGCGTCTCCCCGGGTAAATTTCAGGAGTCCGCTTCAGCGGATCGCCTGTTTTTTGTCGAAGGCTTATCTTCCGATACGAGCAAGGTGCACAATGTTTTCGTGAGCCAGTCACGCAATAACGTCAACAGCATCGTCGCCGCTCGTGAAGGCTCCATTACGGTTGACGAGCGCGGCGACAAATTCCTGATACTGGACAACGGCCGTCGCTACGAGGGCAACCCCGGCGATGAGCAAATACGCATCATGGATTTTCAGCGCTACGGCGTGCTCGTCGCCAGTAAATCGCAAGAGTTGAATGGTGACAAAGCGGCGCGTACACTACCGTCGCTGGTGCTGTGGAAGGAGCCCAGCCGTATCAACAGATCTGAACTCTTGTCACGCGTTTCCTTGCCACTCATGTGCCTGTCGCTGATGCTGCTGGCCATTCCGCTGGGGTTTGTCAATCCGCGCCGTGGCCGTACTCTCAACCTGATGATTGCGCTTCTGCTGGCTGTCTCCTACAGCAATGCCATAGGCATATTGCAAGCAGCAGTCGCGCAAGGCAAGCTGCCATGGGCAGTGGCGTGGTGGCCGTTGCATGTCGTGGCGCTGCTCATGATTGTGGTGCTCTTCGCGTGGCGTAACAACACTAATAGCCGCTGGCACCCGATGGCTGTGATCGGACTCGCCAAGCGGTCGCTGCGTCAAAGAAAGGCTGGTGCCTGATGAAAGTTCTGCGCCGCTACTTTGAAACTGAAATTTACCAATCTGTGGTCTTCGTGCTGGTCGCTTTTCTGGCGCTGTTTGCGTTCTTTGACATGATGAGCGAAGTGCGCTTTGTCGGTGGACCTTATCGTCTCGAACATGCCTTCCTGTATGTGACGCTGGGCTTGCCGACTTATGCGTACGAGCTCATGCCGATTGCTGCGCTCATTGGCACAATCTATGTGATGGCGCAGCTCGCTGCGCGTTCGGAATTTACCGTCATGCGGGCATCTTCATTGTCAATGGCGGGCGCCATCAGCCTGTTGCTGCGCATCGCCATTGTTCTGGCATTACTGACCTTCGCGCTTGGTGAATTCATTGCGCCGAAGGCCAGCGATTTTGCTGAAAGCTTTCGCCGGAAAATCATGGGTGCGGCAATCTCTGCAGAGTTTCGTACCGGACTGTGGGCCAAGGATGTGCTGCGTAGCGCAGATGGCAAGAGCGTAGCAGGTTCACGTTTTTTAAACGCGCGCAAAATTGATGTGGACGGCTCCCTGCAGAGCGTCAAGATTTATGAATTCAATCGCGAGATGCAGCTGCTGGCGATGATTACGGCAGAACAGGCAAGCTTCCTCAAAGATGGTCAATGGCTATTGCAGAAGGTGCGCGAAATGCGCTTTGTCGATGCGGACAAACAAAGGGAAAGTGACAGGCAGCGACCCACCGTCGTCAATCGCGTACTCGACAGCAGTGTCATGTCATCCGAGATTACGCCGGATATCATGGCAGTGCTGGTAACGAATCCGAAAAAAATGTCGGCGCTGGATCTGGCTGCATTCAGCCGCCATCTGGCAGAAAATAATCAGCGCACCGAAAGCTACGACATTGCACTGTGGACCAAGATCCTCTATCCGTTTGCGGTATTTGTAATGATGGCACTGGCCTTGCCGTTTGCGTATTTGCAGAGCCGCAGCGGCGGCCTGTCACTGAAGATTTTTATTGGCATCATGATCGGTGTTTCGTTCCAGCTAATTAACAGCCTGTTCTCGCATGTAGGCCTGTTGAATAACTGGTCCCCGTTTGCCACGGCGATTATGCCGAGTGCCGTATTTTTACTGGCAGCGATTACTGCCTTATGGTGGGTGGAAAGACATTGATGAACATAGAACAAAATAAAGTACAGAATAAAAAACGCGCCCTCATTTTATTTGCACACGGCGCGCGTGACGCGCGCTGGGCGCAACCGTTTGAGCGGCTGCAGAAACTGGCGCAGGCGCAATTGCCGGATGCCATTGTGGCGCTGGCATTTCTGGAATTAATGGAGCCGCGCTTGCCGGCCGTAGCGGCTGAATTAGCCGCACAGGGCTGCGACGAAATCAGTCTGGTGCCGGTGTTTTTAGGGCAGGGCGGTCATGTGTTGCGTGACTTGCCACCGATGGTGGATGAGTTGCGTGCTGCGTATCCGGCGCTCCAAATCACGGTCAGCGCAGCAGTGGGCGAAAATGCTGACGTGCTCAATGCGATTGCAGCTTATTGCGTCAGTTCTTTGGCTTAATAGCGTCTGATAAAAAAATTATTCGCGTTCCCTTAACGCCTCCCCAATCATCACCAGCACCGGTCCGCTGCAATCATCCAGTCCTTGCGCCATCTGTGCCAGCGTCATGCGCATCACGCGCTGATTGCTGCGACTGACATTTTCTATCGCCACCACGGGTGTGGCGACAGGTCTGCCGCGTTCAATCAAGCGCCTTGCCGTTGCCATTGCCTCGCGCCCGCCCATGTACTGCACCAGCGTATCGCAGCCGGGCATGGTGACTTGATCCGGTTCGCCCGGCGCAGTGCTGGACGTAAAAAACGCGACACTGCGTGCAATGCCACGCTTGGTCAGTGGTTGTCTGACTGCGGCGGCGGCGGCAAACGCCGTGCTGATGCCGGGGATAATTTCATACGGAATCGCTGCAGCTTCGAGTGCGCTTAGTTCTTCATCGGCACGGCCAAACAGCATGGGGTCGCCGCCTTTCAAGCGCACGACGCGTTCATAGCGCAATGCGCAATCGACGATTTGTTGATTGATCAGGGTTTGCGCCATCGAACGCTGGCCGCTGCGTTTGCCGACTGAGACCAGTACAGCTTGCGGGCAGTGCGCGAGCATGTCGGGGGTGACGAGTGCGTCGTAGAGAACAATTTCGGCGTTGCGCAACACAGCCGCGCCGCGCAAGGTAATCAGGTCTGCTGCGCCGGGGCCGGCGCCGACCAGCCAGACCTTGCCCGGTTGTGGCCGGAGCGGTCTGGCAAGTAAATCAGGCATGGTGACTCAATGAATCAATCAAGCCGGATCATGCCGGCAGCTACCGTTTGATGGGTCACTTCGTCAATCAGGATAAACGAGCCGGTGGTACGCATGACTTCATACGCATCCGCTGCCAGTGCCTGTTGCACATTGAGGCTGATACGGGCAATGCCGTTAAGCTTGACCTCGCCACCTTCATGCCACTGCTGGGTATTGATGTCTAGCAGAGACCCAATGCTCGTCACGCGCGCAGCCACCTGACGGGTGGTGTGCTTGAGCCAGTATTTACGACGCAAATCGAGCGGCTCTTCAGACAGCCAGCAGATATCGGCATTCACCGTCTTGAGCAATTGGGCGGGTGCATCGTGCGCGGCCAGCATGTCGCCGCGCGAAATGTCGAGATACTCGTCGAGCAGCAGGGTCACGGACTGCCCGGCAGATGCGGATTCTAACGAGCCGTCGAGTGTGACGATGTCTTTGACCGTCGCGCTCTGGCCGCCCGGTTGCACCACCAGCTTGTCACCCTTCGTGACTTTGCCGGCTTCGATGCGACCCATATAGCCGCGGAAATCATTGGCTTCATGGCCGTTGTGGCGCGCCACCAGCTGCACCGGAAAACGGAAGGCAGCGTGATGGGCGTCGTCATACACCGACAGCGACTCCAGCAATTCGATCAGCGTCGGACCCTGATACCAAGGCATCTTGTCGCCAGCAGTTACGACATTGTCGCCAGCCAGCGCCGACAGCGGGATAGGGTGAATGTCTTTCAGGCCTAGCTGAGCAGCAAACTCTCTGTAGGCGCCGACGATGCGGTCGTAGACGGTCTGGTCATAGTTGACGAGGTCCATTTTGTTGACGGCGACAATCACGTGCTCGATTTGCAGCAGATGCGCAATGGTCGAGTGACGCTTGGTCTGGATCAGCAATTCCACGCTGCCGTCATCGCCGAGCTTGACCTTGGAGACGTCGACCAGAATGATGACCGCGTCGGCAGTCGAAGCGCCAGTGACCATGTTGCGGGTGTACTGTTCATGGCCGGGGGTGTCGGCGATGATGAACTTGCGCTTGGGCGTGGCGAAGTAACGGTATGCGACGTCAATCGTAATGCCTTGCTCGCGCTCGGCTTCGAGGCCGTCGGTCAGCAATGACAAATCGATAGTGTCGCCGACGGTGCGTTTGTGACGTGCGCGGGACATGGCGTCGAGCTGGTCGGCAAAAATGCCTTTGCTGTCAAACAGCAGGCGGCCAATCAGAGTGCTCTTGCCGTCGTCAACCGAGCCGGCTGTAATGAAGCGCAACAGGCCGCGCTCGCGCGCGCTGTCTTTGTCGGCGGTAGGGGTAGTGGAGTTTGCTACTACGGCATTCATCAGAAATATCCTTCTTTTTTACGCTTTTCCATCGATGCTTCCGAGGTCTGGTCATCCATGCGGGTCGCGCCGCGTTCGGTAATTTGCGTCACAGCCGTTTCGGCAATGATGGCGTCCACCGTGGCGGCGTCGGATGCGACAGGGCAGGTGCAGGAAATATCGCCGACGGTGCGGAAACGCACGGTCATGGTTTCGACAACTTCGCCTTCTTTTGCTGGCGTCAGCGGCGTCAGCGGCACTAGTAAACCATTGCGCGGAATGACTTCGCGCTGGTGTGCAAAATAAATCGGCGGCAGTTCGAGTTTTTCGCGGGCGATGTATTGCCACACGTCGAGCTCGGTCCAGTTAGAAATCGGGAACACGCGCATGTTCTCGCCCGGATGCACGCGGGTGTTATACAAGTCCCACAATTC
>JAOAUN010000079.1 GCA_030157545.1 Burkholderiaceae bacterium | reverse complement strand
CGCAACTGGTTCATGCGCTGGAACAGAAAAAACATCTGCGTTGGCAATGCATAGCGTGCCGAGTCGCGATAAAAACGCTCGAGGAACGGATTGTCTTCTGGTTGTTCCATGAGTGGCTGCGCATTGATGGCCGATGCGATGCGCCTGGCAAGAGTCGTCTTGCCGACGCCGATTGGTCCTTCCACAACAATATAGCGATATTTTTCGAGATTCATGGTCAACGATGATACGTGATTCGACAGCTGCGGCAAGTATCAGCCACTATTTTGCATGAGCCTAGGGGTTGTGTTCGAGTCCGTCTGCCAATAGCGCAATGGGCTGGTCAGCAACGCCAGACAGATAGTCTGCCGCTGCGCCTTTGCCCGGTATTTGTATGTCCGCATCGATTTCCAGCAGGGGCAGTAGCACGAAAGCGCGCGTCATCATGCGCGGGTGCGGCACTTGCAGTGTTGCGCTTGCAATCTGCGCCTGCCCGAACAGCAGCAAGTCCAGATCCAGTGTGCGCGGTGCGTTGCGAAAGGCGCGCTCGCGGCCAAACGTCTGTTCGATTGCTTGCAATTGGAGCAGCAGCGCGTTGGCGTCAAGCTGCGTATCAAGACGTGCGACGGCGTTGACATAGTCATTGCCGCCTGCATCAACCGGTGCACTCGCGTACAACGACGACGCTGCGTTTAATCGGGTCTGCGGGATGCTTTGCAGCGCAGCCAGCGCTTGCCTGACATTTTCATCGGGCTGACCCAGATTGGCGCCGATGCCGATATACGCTGTCACCGTCGCTGCTTCTGCTGTCATTGCACCCCTTCGGGTTTGCTGCGGCCCCGGCCACCGCGCCGGCGTCTTTTCTTTGGTGCTGCGCCAGCGGCGTCTGCATCCGGTTTGCGGTTCAGCAGTTCTTCGCGGCCTGCGCCATCGGCTGCCATGAAATCAGTCCACCATTCACCAAGTTCGCTATCGATTTCACCGGACGCGCAGCGCAGCAGCAAGAAGTCATAGCCGGCACGCAGGCGCGGGTGTTCAAGCAGCTTGTGCGGCGTCTTGCCGACCCGACGTTCGAAGCGCGGCTGCATCGCCCAGATGTCGCGCATGTCGCCGGTGATGCGGCGTTGTAACGCGAGTTGTTCGGTCTGGCTGTCGAGCACATCGTCTGCCGCCAGATGTAGCGCCGGAATCGAAGATTCGCCGGCGGCCAGATAGGCGTCCCATTTTTCCAGTACCTGATGCCACAGCAGTGAAGCAAATAAAAAGCCCGGTGAAACTGTCTTGCCTTGCCGGATACGCTCGTCGGTATTGGCCAAAGCGAGGGTGACGAATTTTTCGCCCAGCGGCTGCTCCAGCACCACATCCAAGAGCGGCAGCAAGCCATGATGCAAGCCTTCCTGACGCAGCTGGCGCAGGCAGGCGAGGGCATGCCCGCTCATTAAGAGCTTGAGCATTTCGTCGAACACGCGCGCGGTCGGCACGTTGTTGATGAGCGGCGCCATCACCGCCATCGGTTCACGCGTGTCGGGGGCAATCTTGAAATTGAGTTTGGCGGCGAAGCGCACCACGCGCAGCAAACGCACCGGGTCTTCGCGGAAACGCGCTTCGGCCACACCGATGATACGCAGTGTTTTATTGCGCATATCCTGCATGCCGCCGTGATAATCAAGCACAGTCTGGTTGGCCGGATTGTAGTACATCGCATTGATGGTGAAGTCGCGTCGCACCGCATCTTCATGCTGTTCGCCAAAGGTGTTGTCGCGCAGTACCCGGCCATGTTCATCTTTTGGCGCGCCGTCGGAAGAACTGCCACGGAAGGTCGTAACTTCAATGAGGTCCTGGCCAAACATCACATGCACAATCTGGAAGCGGCGGCCAATGATGAATGCGCGCCGGAACAGTCGTTTGACTTCGTCCGGTGTGGCGTCGGTGGCGACGTCAAAGTCTTTCGGCTTGATGCCCAGCAGCAGGTCGCGCACGGCGCCACCGACGATGAAGGCCTTGAAGCCGGCCTGTTGCAAGGTGTTCGTCACCCGCACCGCGTTTGGCGATACATGATCCGGATTGATCTTGTGCTGGCTTGCGCCGAGCACAACGGGTTCCGTGTTGCTGACGGATTTAGCAGGAACGCCGAGTATGCGGCGAATAAATTTATTAATCATCGAACAGGTGAAGGATGGGCCAGCCATGTGCTTTGGCATGCGCGGCAAGGCTGGCGTTCGGATTGGTCGCAACCGGGTGGGTGACGGCAGACAGGAGGGGGATATCGTTTTGGGAATCGCTGTAGAAGGTACTGCGTGCAAATTCTTGCAAAGTTTTGCCGAGCGAGCCCAGCCAGAGTTCTGTATTGATGACTTTGCCACTGCCATAAGGAGGCGTGCCGACTAGCTTGCCGGTGATTTCGCCGCCGGCAGAGAGTTCGGGTTCGGCTGCAATCAGGTTCGTCACGCCAAAGGCCTGCGCAATTGGCGCCGTCACGAAGCGGTTAGTTGCCGTAATGATGGCGACAATGTCGCCGGCTTCCTGATGCTCGGCAACCAGCGCGCGTGCGGCTGGCAGAATCGACGGCTGTATGACTTCTTGCATGAATTGCGTATGCCAGAGGTCGAGCTGCTTGCGTGGAAAGCGCGCCAGCGTGCCGAAGGCGAATTCGAGATACTCGACCGGATCCAGCGTGCCGGCCTGATACTGGGCAAAGAAGGCTGCGTTGCGGGCGGCAAAGGCCTCTGCGTCAACGGCGCCGATGCGGGTCAGGAACTGGCCCCATTCGTAGTCCGAGTCAAGTGGCAGCAGCGTATTGTCAAGATCAAAAAGTGCGAGATTCATGTTGATTTTTCAAGGTCGCCCAGTTGCAGCAACTCGCGCAACAGCGGCATTGTGATCGGGCGCTGCGTCTCCAGCGAATAGCGGTCCAGCGCATCAAGCATGGTGGACAAAGATTGCATATCGCGCCTGAAATGAGTCAGCAGGTAGGGTAACACGCCGGTTGACAGGTTCAGTCCGCGCGCCTGCGCAGATTGGGTCAGCGCGTCGATCTTTTCCTCGTCCGACAAGCCGTGCAACTGATAGATCAGGCCCCAGCCCAGACGCGTGCGCAAGTCTTCGCGCAAGCTCAGTTGAGCCGGCGGCTTGTCGGCACTGGCAACGAGCACGCCACCGAGCTCGCGGATCTGGTTGAAGAGCGCAAAGGCGGCGATCTGCGATGACGGCGGCAAAGCCTGGCAATCATCAAGCAAATACAAGTGCGTGGAAGGTGACCATTCAAAAGCGGATAAAGGCGCAGCGGCCGGCACATAACGCGCGGAGCTGGTGGCGGCAAGCGCGTGCAGCAAATGTGATTTGCCCGCACCGGCTTCACCCCAGAGGGTGACGAAGCGCTGGTCCAGCGCGCTGGCTTTCTGATTGAAGATCAGGTTAATGAGTGCCGCGAGTTCCTGATTGCGGCCAACGACAAAACTATCCAGGGTCTGCGGCTTGGCCGCGCCCCATTCGAGCAGCAACTGCCTCATGATTGATTATAAAAACTGCTATTCAGATAATGGCGGCGCAGGTGGCCGAAAACGACGGAAAGTATAGCGGACGCCGGCAAGGCCAGCAAAATGCCGACGAAGCCAAACAACTGGCCGAAGGCGAGCAGCGCAAAGATGACGGTCAACGGATGCAGGCCGATACGTTCACCAACGAGCAGGGGCGTGAGGAAGAAACTTTCAATAACTTGCCCAGCGCCATAGATGATAGCTATAGGCAGTAGCCCTTGCCAGCCTTCGAATTGCAGAATCGCTGCAATGCATGCCAGCACCAGTCCCAGCCCGAAGCCTATATAGGGAATGAATACCAGCAGGCCTGTAATCAGGCCCACCGGCAGCGCCACATCAAAGCCGGCCATGCTCAGCGCAATCGAATAATAGGTAGCCAGCACCAGCATCACCAGCAGTTGTCCGCGCAGGTACTGCGCCAGCAGCGCATCGGTTTCTTGCGCCATACTTGTCGTTTGCGCAAACCAGCGGCGCGGCACGGCGCTGCCTATGCGCGCCATCAGCCGATGCCAGTCCAGCAGCAGGTAAAACACTACGATAGGCACTAAAAAGAGAGTAGCAATCCAGCCTAGCACCGCTGTGCCGCCGACCTTCAGCGAAGCAAGGATGGTGGCGCCGAATTCGCTGCCACCGGCAGCCATCTTTGCGGCCAGTATTTTTTTCAGGCCCACGCTGTCGAGGCGCACAGTCAGACCGGCCTGTTTGAGCAAGGGACTGAGGATGCTATCGATTTTATCGAGCAGGATGGGTAGCTTTTCCTGTAACAGCGGTAGCTCGTCGCGCAGCATGGGCAGAACAATCAGCATCAGCGCGGCAAGTCCGAGCCCGAGCGCCAGTATTACGATCACAACAGCCACGACGCGCGGCACGTGCCGCGCGGCGAGCCAGTCAACTCCCGGATTCAGTACATAGCTGAGGATGGCCGCTGCGATGAAAGGAGTGAGCACCGGACCAAGCAAATAGACCAAAACGACAAGCAGCGACCCTAAAGTTAACCATAAAAGGGTTTGTCTGTGCTCTGAAGTAGTGGCAATTGGCATCGTTTGGCTGGGCGATTTGGTAGAATAGCGTCCGCACCGTCTTAATAAGTTGGTGCGACCGCCTATTCTACCGTCTCTGCTGCCGATCACATCATGCCATCCACACCAC
>JAOAUN010000078.1 GCA_030157545.1 Burkholderiaceae bacterium | reverse complement strand
TTTTTTATGTCTGTGCCCTCGAGCAAAGCGCCTGCGCGCTTTGCGGGGGGACTCGAAAGCGGCGGCTTGCAAGAAGCTTAAATTAATCCCGCGGCAAAGTGGCCGGCGTGAGTTCGTCATAGCCTTCAAACGGCTGATGAATCCAGGGACTGTCAGGAAGATAATCGAGATAAAAATCTGGCTTCATCACCGAGCAGGCTTTGCACCAGATCACTGCGGATTTAACTGCGGTCACCAATGGAAAATGCATTGCCAGATGGGCCTGCACTTTTTGCAGAGTAAGACCAGAATCAACCAGGTCGTCAAGCAGCAGGATGTTTCCGCTAAGCGGGCCTGCAGTTGAAGTGATGTGCGAGGCGATATCCAGTTCGCCCTGCGTGGTGCCGGCGGCTTCGCGATACGAACTGGTCGACAGAATAGCCAGCGGCACCTTGAACAGCCGTGAAAAAACATCGCCCGGACGAAGTCCGCCGCGCGCCAGACAAAGCACCTGATCGAATTTCCAGCCTGAAGCATGGACCTTGATGGCCAGATCTTCTATGGCAATATGGTATTCGTCCCACGAGACCCATAAATGGCCCGGGGTAGTGACTTGCGTTGGTACCCCGGACATTCGTGAATTGTTACGCATTTACGCAAATGGATGGCGCAGGACGATCGTTTCTTCGCGGTCAGGCCCGGTGGAGACCATATCGACCGGTACCCCGACCAGTTCTTCAATGCGCTTCACGTAGGCGCGCGCTGCGGCAGGCAACGCCTCCATGGTTTTGGCGCCGACTGTGACGCCAGCCCAACCCGGCATTTCTTCGTAAATAGGTTCACAGCCAGCCGCTTCTTCCGCGCCGACCGGGAAAATATCGACGACTTTGCCGTTGAGTTTGTAGCCCGTACAGATTTTGATGGACTCTACGCCGTCCAGGACGTCGAGCTTGGTCAGGCACATGCCGGAGACGCCATTGATCTGTACCGAACGCTTCAGCAGTGCGGCATCAAACCAGCCGCAACGACGTGCGCGCCCTGTGACGGTACCAAACTCATGGCCAACTGAAGCCAGATGCTTGCCTACGCCCTGATCGGTCGGCAACTCGGACGGGAACGGGCCGGAGCCGACGCGCGTCGTGTAGGCCTTGGTAATGCCGAGCACATAGTGCAGCATGTTGGGGCCGACACCTGAGCCAGCGGCCGCATTGCCGGCTACGCAGTTGCTGGATGTGACGTACGGATAGGTACCGTGGTCAACGTCGAGCAGGCTGCCTTGCGCACCTTCAAACAGCAAATTGCCGCCTGCTTTATACGCTGCGTAAAGTGCACTGGACACGTCTGCCACCATAGGACGAATGCGCGGCACGGACGAGAGTGCATCGTCGAGTGTCTTTTGGTAGTCGACTGCGGTGGCCTTGAGATAGTTGACAAGCACAAAGTTGTGATAGTCGAGATTCTCGCGCAGCTTCTCGGCCAGTCTTTCTTCATTGAGCAAATCAGCCACGCGAATCGCGCGTCGCGCAACCTTGTCTTCATATGCCGGGCCGATACCCTTACCGGTCGTGCCGATCTTGGAAGCACCACGGGCGATTTCACGCGCGGCATCGAGTGCCGTGTGATACGGCAGGATGACCGGACAGGCTTCCGAAATTTTCAGGCGCGAGGAAACTTCAACGCCCGACGCTTCGAGCTTGTCAATTTCGCGCAGTACATCCGGCACTGACAGTACGACGCCATTGCCGATGTAGCAGGCCACGCCGGCACGCATGATGCCGGACGGGATAAGCTGAAGGGCCGTCTTTTGTCCACCGATGACAAGCGTATGGCCGGCATTGTGACCGCCCTGAAAACGCACCACGCCTTGTGCGTGATCTGTGAGCCAGTCAACGACTTTGCCTTTGCCTTCATCGCCCCACTGAGTACCAATAACTACAACATTTCTAGCCATGATCTTTTGAAACCTTCAAGAACGCAGTTTTTTAATAATGAATTTACCGTTTTCGGAAACAATCTCGCGGTCGCAATCGAATTCTTGCTGCTCGCTCTCATGCCCGGGCAAAATCTGGATAACGACCTCACCTGCATCACGCAGCCCCGTAATGGCGGCAACGAGTTCAGGCTCGCGACCCCATGGTGCCCGAATGGCAGCTACCGGTTGCGCACTGGGCAGCAGCCTTGCCAATTCACGCAAGTCCATCGAAAAACCGGTCGCCGGTCGTGCACGGCCGAACGCTTCACCGACGTGATCATAACGGCCGCCACGCGCTACGGCATTCGGCAGGCCCGGCACGTAGAGCGAAAACATCGCGCCACTTTCGTACTGATAGCCCGACAAGTCGGCCAAATCAATCGTCACACTTGCCTCGCCCGCCAATTTGGCCAACAAAGCCAGTTCATCAAGCGCGGCAGTGATTGCCGGCGTGGCCGGCAGGATTGAACGCGCGCGCGCCAATACACTGCTGTCGCCATACAGCGAAGGCAATGCCAGCAGCGCCGCGCGCACCGGGGCGGCAAACGACGCTGTCAGTTCTTGCAGGCCCGGCACATCCTTTGCGCGCAAGAGGCTGATGATGGCTGCTGCATGTTGCTGCGCTTGCGTTTCATCAGCCAGTAACGACCGCAGGATACCGGCGTGGCACAAGTCAAGACGCACGTTGGTCAGTCCGGCTATATGCAATGATGCCAGTGCCAAAGACTGAATTTCGGCATCCGCTTCGAGCCCGGCATGGCCGTAGATTTCGGCACCGATCTGCAGCGGTTCACGGGTTGCATGCAGGCCGGATGGTCGCGTATGCAGCACACTGCCGGCGTAACACAGGCGCGTGACAGCGGCGCGGTTCAACAAATGCGCATCAATGCGGGCCACTTGCGTGGTCATGTCGGCGCGAAGTCCCATGGTACGACCGGACAGCTGGTCTACCAGCTTGAACATGCGCAAATCCATGCCCTGGTCTGGCACCGGCATCAATGAATCGAGGTACTCGAGCATGGGCGGCATCACCAGCTCGTAGCCGTACAGGCGGAATTTGTCGAGCAATGCGCGACGCAATTCCTCTATCTTGCGCGCTTCGGACGGCAAGACGTCGGCAATGTTTTCAGGTAAAAGCCAATTGGGCATGACTAAATATGGACATCAAAAAAATACTTGGGCAAGGCGCTATTCCGCCCTGCCCAACAAAAAAATTACAGGAAACTGCTTTCGGCAGCCGGATATTATTTGCGGGGGCCGCCCGGAGCTTTGAAGTATTTGAAAAATTCAGAGTTCGGATCAATCAGCATGACATCACTGCGTGTCTTGAAGCTTTCCTTGTAGGCCTGAAGACTGCGGGAGAATTTGTAAAATTCCGGATTCGCTCCAAAAGCCTGCGCATATATTCGCGCTGCCTTGGCATCACCTTCGCCGCGCACTGCCTCTGCATCCCGATAAGCTTCTGCCAGAATCACGGTGCGCTGACGGTCTGCATCGGCGCGAATTTTTTCCGATTCTGCCGAGCCGGTTGAGCGCAGTTCATTGGCAACCCGTGCGCGCTCTGATTTCATACGCTCATAAACGGAATTATTGATCTGCTCGACATAGTCAACGCGTTTGAGGCGCACGTCTATGATTTCGCCACCGATCTGCTTGGCTTCTTCGGCTACTTTCGAACGAATCGCATCCATCACCTTGCTGCGCTCACCAGAGATCACCTCACGCACGGTACGCTTGGTGATTTCGTCGTTAAGCGCGGCCTTGATGATTTGCGCCATGCGGTCTTGCGCGCGCCGCTCGTCGCCACCGAAGCTGACGAAGTACAGTCGCGGATCGACGATGCGCCATTTGACGAAGGCATCAACCAGAATGTTTTTCTTTTCTGCCGTAATGAAGCGGTCAGGTTCCGGTGTATCCAGCGTCAGAATGCGCTTGTCAAGAAAGATCACGTTCTGGAACGGCGGTGGCAATTTGAAATGCAGGCCCGGTTCCTTGATAACTTGTTTGACCTCACCTAGCGCAAACACGATGGCGTACTGACGCTGGTCAACTACAAAGAGGGTTGACATCAGAATCGTCAGCGCAATCAGCGCCGCGATGGCTGTGGAAATAAGGCGGTTCATCAGCGTGACTCCCGATCGCGTGAGCTGCGGCTATCGCGGCCGCGATCGCCTGAGCGGTTGCTATCAAAGACGGGTGCGCCCTCAATGACAGGTGCAGACTGGGCCGGCATTTGGGCCGCAGCCGATTCAGCTGCAGTCTGTGCAATCAGCTTGTCGAGTGGAAGATAGATCATGCTGTTGTTGGCTTTCGTATCAACCATGACTTTGGTCGTACTAGTGAAGATCTGCTGCATGGCTTCGATGTACATGCGGTCGCGCATGACGGCAGGTGCCTTTTGATATTCAACCAGAATTTTGGAGAAACGCGAGGCCTCGCCCTCTGCGTTCGCAATCACGCGGGCGCGATAGCCCTCGGATTCCTGCATCAGCCTTGACGCGGCACCACGTGCCTTTGGCACGACGTCGTTCGCATAGGCCTGCCCTTCGTTTTTCTGGCGCTCACGATCCTGCCCGGCCTTGACCGCATCATCGAACGCAGCCTGTACCTGCTCCGGCGGTTGCACGCCCTGCATGGTGACATTGGTCACGAGCACGCCGATCTTGTAGTTATCCAAAATCTTCTGCATTAGCGCACTGGTATCAAAAGCGACTTTCTCGCGACCTTCATAGAGCACAAAATCCATTTTGCTCTTGCCGACAATTTCGCGAATAGCCGTCTCAGCAGCCTGTTTGACGGTTTCTTCCTGATCGCGATTGTTAAATACCCATTGCGATGCGTCCTTGAGCCGGTATTGGACTGCGAACTGGATGTCGATGATGTTTTCGTCGTCGGTCAGCATCAGCGATTCACGTGGCATCTTGTTGCGCACATTATTGCGATAGCCTACTTCAACCGTACGCACCTGGGACAGGTTGACAACTTCGTGCTGCTGTATCGGATACGGCCAGCGCCAGTTGAAACCGGGCGGCGTTGAATGGCTGTATTTGCCGAAGCTCAGAACAACACCCGTCTGGCCTTCCTGCACGATAAAGAAACCACTGACCAGCCAGAGAAAGAAAATGACGATCGCAATGACGCCAGCGCCGATACTGGCGCCTCGCGCATCGCCAGGCATTCCGCCGTCGTTACCACCGCGGCCGCCGCCTTTTCCGCCAAACAAACGGTTCAGGCGTTGATTGAAATCACGCCATAACTGATCGAGATCAGGCGGACCATCGGATGGCTTCTTGCCCTCTTGTCGGGACTCCTGGTCTTTGTCATTTGAACCGCGGCCCCATTGGGGATCGTTCAGTGAAAATTTCAGGCCGAATTTCTTAATTATGGATCCGAGCATTCGTTCGCGTTCCGGGCTAGAAGTTATTTTGGTTAGGAATGCTAATCAGATTCGTGATGCGCTACAGCCGTCCTCTGGTTTCCGGTCATGCCAGCCTGCGCAGATTCTGCTAGCGCTTGCCTGAGCAAGTTCATTCCTGCACCAGTCTGGGCACTCAAAAACACTCGACGGATTTTATCATATTCATCATGTTCAACGCCTGGTTCAAGCCCGGCAAGGTCTATCTTGTTCCAGACCAGAATTTGCGGAATATGGTCTGCGCCGATTTCGCGCAATACGGCATTAACTTCCTCGATCTGGTCATTTCTGACCGGACTGGCGGCATCGACTACATGCAATAGCAAATCGGCATGAATGGTTTCTTCCAGCGTCGCGCGGAAAGCCGCCACCAGCTGGGTCGGCAGTTCCCGTATGAATCCTACCGTATCGGACACAACGACATTACCGGCTTCGCCCAGATGTACGCGACGCGATGTTGTATCTAACGTGGCAAAGAGCTGGTCGGCTGCGTAGACGCCTGCTTTGGTCAGGTTATTGAATAGCGTGGATTTACCGGCATTCGTATAGCCCACCAGGGATACTGAGAAAGTGTGATTGCGTTCGCGGGCACGGCGCTGCGTATTTCGCTGACGCTGGAGTTTTTCCAGCTTGGCTCTAAGGGCCTTGACGCGCTCGCCGATCAGCCGACGGTCAGTTTCAAGCTGCGTTTCGCCCGGGCCACGAAGACCGATACCGCCTTTTTGACGTTCGAGATGGGTCCAGCCGCGGATAAGGCGGGTTGCCAGATGCTGCAACTGCGCGAGCTCGACCTGAACTTTGCCTTCGTGGCTCTGGGCACGTTGCGCAAAGATGTCGAGGATCAGGCTGGTCCGGTCCACCACGCGCACTTGCAAATGGCGTTCCAGATTACGTTGTTGGGCTGGCGACAGCGCATGATTGAAAATCACCAGTTCCACATCAAGGTCGGTAATCGTGTCCCGGATTTCATCTGCTTTACCTGAGCCGACAAACAACGCAGCATCGGGGCTACTACGCCTGCCAGTCACGCTGGCAACAGGCTGCGCTCCGGCCGACTTCACCAATAAAGCTAACTCTTCCAGACTGGCGATGAAATCACCCTTGCCGAAATCTACGCCAACCAGGACTGCACGCATTAAAGAACGCAAGAGTTATTCAGCTTCAGGTTCGGTGCTGATGTTGACAGCACGAGCAGGCACGACTGTAGAAATGGCGTGCTTGTAGACCATTTGAGTTACGGTATTGCGAAGCAAGACCACGTACTGGTCGAAAGATTCCACATGTCCTTGCAGCTTGATGCCATTGACCAGATAGATTGAAACAGGCACATGCTCTTTTCTTAAGGCATTGAGGAATGGGTCTTGTAAGAGTTGCCCTTTGTTGCTCATGGAAGCTCCGTATTGTTGTCGAGTTCAGCAGATGATGGCGCAGCAAGAAAAAACAAGCGCCAAGAAAAAACAGGCTAGTCCGAATGTAATCTATTTTGCACTAAAGTGGCAAACGCCGTCGGGCAATTGCAGATTATTCCTGCTTGTCGAATGGATTTTTACCTGAACGCAACTGTATGCGCAAAGGCGTACCAACCAGCCCGAAGGTTTCACGAAAATGTTTTTCGAGGAAGCGCTTGTAGTTGGCGTCGATCGCATCAAGCGCATTGCCATGAATAACAATGATAGGCGGGTTCTGGCCGCCCTGATGCGCATAACGCAGCTTGGGACGTATCGATCCCTTGCGGCGCGGTTGCTGATGATCTACAGCCTCCTGCAAGGCACGAGTCAGTTGCGGCGTTGGCAGCTTAACCATGGCAGCTTTGTAGGCAGAGTCAACCGACTTCATCATCATCGGAATACCTGTCGACTTCAGCGCCGAGATGTAATGAAATTTAGCGAATGACAAAAAACTCAGCTTGCGGTCAATATCGCTTTTGATTTCATCGCGCCGGTCCGATGTCAGGCCGTCCCACTTATTGATGCCGACTACCAGCGCCCGGCCCGACTCAAGAATGAAGCCGGCGATGTGTGCATCCTGTTCCGAGATATCCTGCTGTGCGTCGAGCAACAACAAGACGACATTGGCATCCGAGATCGACTGCAAGGTTTTAACGACCGAGAATTTCTCAATCGCTTCAAACACTTTTCCACGTCGGCGTATGCCTGCGGTGTCGATCAACGTGTAATGCTGTCCATCGCGCTCGAACGGAATCTCGATCGAGTCACGGGTGGTGCCGGGCATGTCGAAAGCAATCACGCGCTCTTCGCCGAGCAAGGTATTGACCAGCGTTGATTTGCCTACATTGGGACGCCCGACAATGGCAATCCTGACGCCACGATTTTTTGATTCTTCTTCGGTTGTCGGCGGCATCTGCGCAAACGCGATGTTGAGTGATTCTTCAACGAGATCAGCCACACCATCGCCATGAGCGGCCGAAATCACGTACGGGTCGCCCAGACCTAGCTCATAAAAGTCGGCCGCAACAGACGTGTATTTCATGCCTTCGGATTTATTCACGACCAGCATCACCGAGCGGCCTGACTTGCGCAGGAAATCTGTGATGGTCTTGTCATGCGGCGTCAGTCCCTGACGGCCATCGACAATGAAAATCACGATATCGGCTTCGGCCACAGCCTGTTTGGTCTGTTTGGCCATCTCATGCATGATGCCTTCTTTGGCCACCGGTTCGAAACCACCGGTATCAATGACCAGAAAAGGACGTTCACCCATTCTGCCTTCGCCATAATGGCGGTCGCGGGTCAGGCCCGGCAAGTCGGCGACGAGCGCGTCGCGTGACCGGGTCAGCCGGTTAAACAAGGTTGATTTGCCGACGTTAGGTCGGCCCACTAATGCAATTACCGGCTTCATCTATTTCCTAGTTGGCAGTCAATGCGAGCAGCTTGCCCGCTTGCGTCTGCACAATCAAACTTGATCCTGACACGACCGGCGTGGACTTGATGGCACTGCCATCGGTAGCCACGCGGGCAATCATGCTGCCCTCTTCGCGCGACAGGAAATGTATATAACCTTCACGGTCGCCAACTACGACGGCGCGACCGAAAGAAACGGGAGCCGACAACCTGCGCCATGACAGCGCGGTATTGCGCCACTGGCTGGCACCGCTGTCACGCGTGAAGGCGAGCAAATTGCCGCGTTCATCGGCAGCAAAAACGAAGCGTTCGTCAATACCGGCACCAACTTCAGCCGACAGTTCACGCGCCCAGCGCAGCGTACCATTGGTGATATCGGCACAGGCAATCCGACCCTGATAGGTCGTGGCGCAAATGTCGCGCCCTGTCATTACGGGTGTGCCCGATACATCAACCACACGCTCGAGTTCGGTTGCGCCGCGCGGCTCGGCAATCGCAGCTTCCCAGCGCACAGCGCCGTTGAGCAGCGACACTGCCAGCAAACGACCTGCTGGCAAAGCGACGTACGCATTGCCTTCAGCGATGACAATGCCGGGTGCTGCACGCAGCGTTAACGCCGGGGCGGTGCGCTGCAAGAACCAGCGCCGCGCACCGGTTTCAGCATCAAGGCCGACAAGCCGGTTATCCAGACTGCGCACTACAACCATGCCACGGCCTACGGCTGGCGACGACAAGACTTCGCTGCTGGCTTGTGATTTCCACAGGCTTTTGCCATTGGCAGCGTCAAACGACAAAATGACGCCATCAGCACCGGCAACGACGACGCTGGTGCCATCACTGCCCACACCGGCAGTCAGGCCAACGCCTGCGTTAATGCGCCACAAGGTTTTGCCACTGAGCGCATCAACACTGGCGATGGTGCCATCGGCACTGGCAACATATAACTTGTCACCCACCAGCGCCGGCGAGAATACGTAGTCTTCAGATTGGCCAACGCTGGCAGACCAGACGGTGCGCAAGACCATGGTTTGCTTGAATTCAACCAGCGGCGCAGGAACATTGCGCGGCGCTTTGCTGGCAAACGGATTCAGCGACGAGCAACCCGTTAGCAGAATGGCAGCAGCAACAAGAACTGACTTGGCAAATTTATACATGGTCTTCCTTCCGCTTACGCTGCTTTGGCAGGCGCTGTGCCGAGCGCATCAAGCTTCAACTGAATCAGTTGACGCGCAGGGTTTTTGATTTCTGTCTTGTCGAGTGCTGCCTTGTAAGCTTCACGTGCCAGATCCGTCTTGTTCAGGGCGACCAGCAGGTCGCCGCGGCGGTCTGCTACCAACGCTGCGAACTGCTCGGGGAAACTGCCTTCCAGCGTTTTGAGACCTTCGTCATACAGCTTTTCATCCAGCAGCACGCCTGCCAGCCTGACTTTGGCAATGGATTTGAATTCTTCGCTGCGGCCATTCTCGACGATCCACTGAAGGTGCGCTTTGGCAGCTTTCAGGTCATTCGTATCAAACGCCAGTTTGGCAGCAGACAGCGAGCCCATTTGCGCATACGCAGTGCGGCTGAATTTTTCCTTGATGTCAGCTGCTGCGCGTGCGGCCTTGGCGGCGTCCTTCGCATCGACCGCCTTGACGATTTCTTCATACAGCAGCGCCGCCTTGGCAGACTGGTCGCGCTGATAGTATTTCCAGCCGGACCAGCCGGAGAAAGCCAGCAGCACTGCAATCAGCACCCAGGTCGTCAGGTTGCCGTATTGCGCCCACCATGCTTTGAAGGTGTCGAGTTGTTCTTGCTCTTCGTGATCGTATGCCATGATTATTTTTTAAGGATGGTAGTGAATGTGGCCGGCATGGTCGTGTCCATGCTCGTCTTTGCCAATGATATGGTCAATCAGATGATCAACCACAGCATCGAGTGCTACGCTGTGCTGGTTATGTTCAACGTCGGTTTCGCGCAAGTGTTTAACGGTCGCAATCTGTCTGGCAATTTCGTCTTCACCGAGAATTACGGCGAACGATGCGCCACTGCCATCGGCGCGTTTCATCTGTGATTTGAAGCTGCCGCTGCCGCCGGACGATGCGCAATGTAGCACAACATCGAGTCCGGCATCGCGCAAACGCTCGCCCAGTACAAAGGCTTGCAGTTGCGCCGCTTCACCCTGATGCACCAGATACACGTCACATTGGCTGGGCGCAAATTGTTCGCCGGATGCTTTCATCAACTCTAGCAAACGCTCAACGCCCATGGCAAAGCCGACCGCCGGAGTTGGCTTGCCGCCAAAAATTTCAACTAGCGGGTCATAGCGACCGCCGCCGCATACCGTGCCTTGCGAACCGAGCTGGTCGGTCACCCACTCGAACACGGTGCGATTGTAATAGTCCATGCCGCGCACCAGGCGCGGATTGATCGTGAACGGCACCGCGTTATGACGCAGCAGCGCCTGAACGCCTTCAAAGTGCGCGCGTGATTCATCACCCAGATAATCAAGCAGCTTCGGCGCTGCATTGACCAGCTCCTGCATGGCCGGATTTTTGGTATCGAGAATACGTAACGGATTCGTATGCAGGCGGCGCTTGGCTTCAGCGTCCAGCAGTTCACTGTGCTGCTCGAAATAGGCAATCAGATCGGCGCGATGGCGGTTGCGCTCGGCTGCATCGCCAATGGAATTGAGCTCCAGCCGTATATCAGTCAGCCCCAAGTCATCCCATAGTCGCTGGCACAGCATGATCAGTTCGGCATCAATGTCAGGACCAGTAAAGCCGATGGCTTCTGCACCGACCTGATGAAACTGGCGATAGCGACCACGCTGCGGACGTTCATGGCGAAACATCGGACCGGCGTACCACAGGCGCTTGGGGCCGTCATAGGTCAGGTTATGTTCAAGCGCGGCGCGCACGACCCCGGCGGTGCTTTCAGGACGCAGCGTCAGTTCGTCGCCATTCATGCTATCGGTGAAGGAGTACATTTCCTTTTCGACGATGTCGGTGACGACGCCAAGGCCACGCGCAAACAACGCAGTCGGTTCAACGATAGGTGTGCGGATCTGCTGAAAGCCATAGCTCTTCAATACCGTCTGCACCGTGTTTTCAAACAGCTCCCACAACGGCGCATCGGTGGGCAGAATGTCATTCATGCCTTTGACGCCGAGAATCTTTTCGGCTTTTTTGTTTTCTGATTTAGGTTCTTGCATATTTCGTCTTCACATAATCCAGCACGATTGCCTGAAATTCTTCGGCAATACGTTCGCCACGCAAGGTGACTGTTTTCTGGCCATCTACAAATACCGGCGCCGATGGCGTCTCGCCGGTGCCGGGCAGGCTGATGCCGATATTGGCATGCTTCGATTCGCCGGGACCGTTGACGATGCAGCCCATTACGGCCACATTCATGCTCTCGACTCCCGGATAGTCATTTTTCCAGACCGGCATTTGATCACGCAGATACGTCTGGATACTGTCTGCCAGCTCCTGGAACACCGTTGATGTCGTGCGACCGCAACCCGGACACGCGATGACCATGGGCGTGAATTTACGCAAGCCCATGGTTTGCAAAATTTCTTGCGCAACAATTACTTCGCGGGTGCGGTCGCCACCCGGCTCTGGCGTCAGCGATACACGTATCGTGTCGCCTATGCCATCTTGCAGCAACACACCCATGGCTGCGGTCGAGGCAACGATACCTTTGCTACCCATACCGGCTTCTGTCAAACCCAGATGCAATGGATAGTCACCACGTCTTGCCAGTTCGCGATAGACAGCAATCAGGTCCTGCACACCGGAGACCTTGCAGGACAAGATGATTTTGTCACGCGCCAGCCCCAGTTCCTCAGCGCGCTGCGCATTTTCAATTGCCGACGTCACCAGCGCCTCGTACATTACCGCTTGCGCTGTCCAGGGCTCTTTGCGTACGGCGTTTTCATCCATGATGCGAGCCAGCAGCGTCTGGTCCAGACTGCCCCAGTTGACGCCTATGCGCACCGGCTTGTTGTACTTGCAGGCGACTTCAATCATTTGCGCAAACTGCGTATCACGCTTGGCGCCCTGTCCGACGTTGCCGGGATTGATACGGTATTTCGACAACGCTTCCGCACACCCTGGAAAATCCGTCAACAACGTGTGGCCGTTGTAATGAAAGTCACCGATCAAGGGCACGTTAATGCCCATTTTGTCGAGTTGCTCGCGTATCGCAGGCACTGCAGCCGCAGCTGCGGCTGTATCTACCGTGATACGCACCAGCTCGGAACCGGCACGCGCCAGTTCCTTGACCTGAATCGCAGTGCCAATGGCATCGGCAGTGTCGGTATTGGTCATGGACTGCACAACAATAGGTGCGTCCCCGCCAATGATCACACCATGCGATCCATGCCGGATAGTTACACTACCGCTAGGGCGCCGGGCAAAGGCCCCAGATGGTATGCAGGAAGTGCTGGGATCACGCATTCTTAGTTCACTTGATGTTGAGCTTTGCCACGTTGTCGCGTGCAGCGGCTTTCAAATTCAACGTCTGCCCGCGCAGTCGCACATCAACACCCGTTGCATTACCAATTACCAATACCACTGGTTCTTTTACTTCAAATTTTTCAGTGGTACCCGCACGCATCAGACGCGAAATCAGTTTGACGCCATTCTGATTGCTGATTTCTATCCACGTATCTTCACGCAGCTTGATTTCGAGTAAATTAACAGTATCTGTTAGCGCATTCGACACCAGGGCCGGCGTAACTGCAGCAGAAGCGACAGCCGGATTCGGAGCTGCGCTGCTTGCAGGCATAGCGGCAGCTGGCTCAGGCACAGGCTCGGTTATCACAACCTCGTCCACAGCAGCAGAGGATTCGGTGTCTGCCGTACTAAAAAACGGTAGCTCCGTCAGCCAGCCCATCTGCCGCCCGGCAAAGGCGAGCGCCAGCAAAAAAATCAATACCAACGCAGCCAGGCCCGTCATGCGACGTGCGCTATTGCCGCGATGACGGATACCCGACGAATAACGTCGGCCTGGAAAACTCACTGCCGGCAACGGGCGACGCAGCACCATAGGATCAAACGCCGGATTCGGTTCGTTCGAAATCATCTCGACCAAAGGCGCCGGATCAAGATTCAGCAACTTCGCATAAGAACGGATGAATCCGCGCACAATCGCCATGCCGGGTAACGAGGCGAAATCATTTGCTTCAATCGCGGCAATCTGCCTCGGCGCGAGCTTCAGCTTGGATGCGGCCTCTTCAATTGACCAGCGCAATTCGTCCCGGCGGGCAGCGAGACGCTCACCAGGCAATTCACGCGGCAAATCAGCTTGTACCGGTGGCTCTGGTTCAACCAGCAGTACATTTGCCAGGGCTTGTTCTTCACTAAGCTGCTCACTTGGCTGCTCACTTGGCTGCTCACTTGGCTGCTCGTTAAGCTGCTCTGCCGTGCCAAGCTTGCTCTGTTCTGCATTATTAATGTCAGCTGTATTGGCTTGAGCCAGTTCGCTCGTCAATTCACTTTTTTTATCATTCATCCGATTCACCACGAAGATAGGCAACTAGTTGCGGAGAGTCCGGGAACATGCGGCGCAGTTGCGAAGCCAGACTCTGCTCCGCATTACGGTCACCTAGTTTTTTCTCAATCCGGATTGCCATCAGCAGATGGTCAGCTGCTATGGATTCACCTTTCACCGCCAGCAGGATATGCCGCTGAGCACGATGGTAGTCAGCGCGCTTATAGAAAATCCTCGCCAGATTGGCATGCGCAACGGCATTGCGCGGATCTGATTCAATGGCACGAGACAGGTAGTGTTCGGCACGTTCGATGTCACCACTACGCAAACTGCAAAGTCCTGCATTGAGCAGCGCCTTGGCTGGCGTCGCGTACGAACGGCTGGCTATTGCACGTTCAAAATAAGGCATAGCGATAGCGGAGCGACCGGTCTGGCAGTAAAACCAGCCTGCATTGTTTTGCAGCTCCGGACTTACGGAGTCAAGCCGCAGAGCTTGACGCAGACTGTGCTCAGCCTCCGGTGTCTGCCCCATCTGCATCAGGATCAATGCCCGCATGCCATGCAAGTCTGCGCGTTGAGGACTGATTTTCAAAGCACGTTCAGCTTCCTGTAGTGCGCTCACGTATTGCGCCTCATCATAATAAGCAGCAGCCAGCGCCATTCTGATTTCAGTACGCCGTTGCTGATCAGCCTGCTCGGCCACTACCGGCGTATCTCGCGACACGGACGACATCTGCGCGCAGCCGCTCAACAGCGATGCTGCCAGCATCAGCAAGAGCGGCAGAGCCAGACGCAAGCCAGAGAACATCACTCGGAGATCTCCACGATACGGCCAAAATTCTTGCCGTATTTTTCTTGATAGCCCGCCATTTTCTGCATTCGGTCCTGCACATTGGTGCGGTCCTGAACTTCACCGGCGAGCTGGCCGCAGGCGGCATCGATATCATCGCCGCGCGTCTTGCGTATGGTAGTGACGATGCCGGCATCCATCAAGATTTGCGCAAAAGCCTTGATGCGCGGATTGGCGGAACGCAGCAAGCCCGACTCGGGAAAAGGATTAAATGGTATCAAATTGAATTTGCAGGACAGGTCGTGTTTTGCAATCAGCGCCACCAACTCACGCGCATGCGCATCGGTGTCGTTGACGCCATCGAGCATGCAGTATTCCAGCGTGACGAAGTCGCGTGGCGCAAAGTCCAGATAGCGTTTGCAGGCAGCGATCAGTTCTGCGAGCGGATATTTTTTGTTCAACGGTACGAGGTTGTCACGCAGCTTGTCGTTCGACGCATGCAGCGACACAGCCAGCGCGACGGCGCAGTCTTGCGACAGCTTGTCGATCATGGGCACTACGCCACTGGTCGACAAGGTCACGCGCCGGCGCGACAAGCCATAGGCGTTATCGTCCAGCATCAGCTTCAGAGCCGTAACAGTAGGCTCGTAATTCAGCAGCGGCTCGCCCATGCCCATCATGACGACATTGGTGATCTGACGTTCGCCCTTGGGTCCGGGCGCGATGCCTTTTGTACGACGTAATTCGAATTCTGCCATCCACAACTGGCCAATAATTTCGCCAACGCTCAGGTTGCGCGAAAAGCCTTGCTTGCCGGTCGAGCAGAAACGGCAGTTAACAGCACAGCCCGCTTGCGTGGAAATGCACAGCGTGCCGCGATTTTCTTCGGGAATAAAAACAGTTTCGACCGCATTGCCGTTGCCAACGTCAACCAGCCATTTGCGGGTGCCGTCGGTGGAAGTATGGTCGCTGATGATAGCGGGTGCGGAAACAATGGCACGCGTCTTGAGCTTGTCGCGCAAGGACTTGGCCAGGTCCGTCATCGACTCGAAGTCACTGGCGCCGTACTGGTGTATCCAGCGCTGCAGTTGCTTTGCTCGGAACGGCTTCTCACCAAGCGCGCCGCACCAGGCGACGAGCTGCGCAGGATCGAGGTCCAGCAAATTGGTGAGAGTCGTCATGACAGTGTCTTCTAATGCGATTCATTCTAGTGAGTACTTGAATGAACCGCGAGCCAACTAAGTAAAAATTAACGCGAATAGACGTTCAGAGCCGGGAAGAAATAAGCAATTTCAACATTGGCGGTTTCTGCTGCATCGGAACCGTGAACAGCGTTGGCATCGATGGAGTCAGCGAAGTCAGCACGGATGGTGCCTTTTTCAGCCTTCTTAGGATCGGTCGCGCCCATCAGGTCACGGTGCGTCAGGATGGCGTTTTCGCCTTCGAGCACTTGCACGATCACTGGACCGGAGATCATGAAATCAACCAGATCTTTGAAGAAAGGACGGGCAGCGTGCACCGCGTAGAAACCTTCTGCTTCAGCGCGTGACAGTTGCATCATGCGGGCTGCGATAATTTTCAGGCCGGCGCCTTCAAAACGCGAATAGATCTGACCGATCACGTTCTTTGCTACGGCGTCTGGTTTAATGATCGACAGGGTGCGTTCGATTGACATCTGTAAAAACTCCAATAAAAATAAGGGGTTAGGAAAGGGAATGCGGTTTTCAATTAGCCGTGGATTCTACCATGAAAGCACCCCTTAAAGGCAGGCGGCGCGCGCCCTATGCGCCTTATCCACCAACAGTTACGGGCAATTTGGGCTAGACTGCCTTTAATCTTATTGATGCGCTATTATGTTTTTGACAGTAGCCGCAAAAAGCACGTAGTTTTGCATTAAATATTTCTTACGGAGGCAATATGAACCAATCCTTTCAACCTGCCTACAGTGCCAGCACTGACAGCCTGCTGGTGCGCCATCGCGTACTGCGCAACACCTACTGGCTGCTGGCGATCTCGATGATCCCTACCATCCTCGGCAGCTGGCTGGGACTGCAAATGCATTTCTCGCTATTCGAGAGCAGCCCGTTGGTTGGCTTCATTGCTTTCCTGGCAATCGCCTTTGGTTTTTTCTATGCAATCGAAAAAACCAAGCACTCCAGCACCGGTGTGTTCGTCCTGTTGGGCTTCACTTTCTTCATGGGCCTGATGTTGTCGCGCATGCTTGAACAGATTCTGCATTTTTCAAACGGTAGTTCGCTGATCATGACGGCCTTTGGCGGCACTGCGGCGATCTTCGCTGTCATGGCGACTGTTGCCACCACCAGCAAGCGTGATTTCTCCGGAATGGGTAGTTGGTTGTTCGCTGGTGTGATGGTCATCTTGCTTGCTGCGGTCGCCAACATCTTCTTGCAGATGCCATTGCTGCAAGTGGTGATCTCGGCGATTGCCGTGGCGATTTTCTCAGCCTATATATTGTATGACGTACAGCGCGTCCTAAACGGTGGCGAGACTAACTACATCACAGCCACGCTGGCGATCTATCTTGACCTCTACAATATCTTCGTCAACCTGTTGTCGCTACTCGGCATACTTGGCGGCGAGCGCGACTAAAGAACCTGTGGCTCTTGCAGTGCCGTGCTAAGCGGCACGCGATGATCAGCCCTCCCTTGCGGAGGGTTTTTTTTTGCGCGCTCAACCAACAGGAACTGCTCATGAGGATGCGCTACACACCCACCGTTTGGCCTGCATGACAGGGCCGCCGATTAACTCAGACAGGACCACCTCATGCAATCGAATCTCAACACATCGACTTCTTCATCCTCTGCCCGGACATTGAATTCGACAAACGAACAAGAACGCGCGGCTAACAGTGCATTCGCCAACGCAAGTAGCGGGCGCAACACGCACATGATGCAACGTCAGCTTTCGGCAAATCCGCTTTTCCCGCAAGGGTCAACCGGCATTGCAACGGATGAGGAAACAGAAGAAGCCGCCGAACAGGAGCTTGAAAATGCACGACGTACACTAAGCTCGCTGCAGTACCTTCTCAACGCAATCAATCGGGCCGAACACCTCGGTCTCGACAAGGCACAAGAACTTTTCGATCGCATCAAGGTCGCAGAGAGCAAGCTGAAATATCTGGCCAGTGAAGGTAACGACACAGATCGCTCTCTCCTTGCCAAATTCGGCGGCGGCACAGCCATCTGTATCAGCAATTTTGCGCGCTTCCTTTCCGCTGGTAGCGCCAGCAAACTCTGCGTCAAAATCGCCGGCAAGGAGGAACCCGTCAACACCCAGCTGGAGCTACTGACAGCCGAGCAGGTGCGCGGCTTCTGTAATGGTCTTTCCACGCTGCTCGACGACAGCCTGCGTTCCTGCCTGTTCAGCAATAGCCAGCTCAAAAAACTGAGCCCCGGCCTCAACGAGGTCAACGATGCGCTGCTGCTGCAGGCCATGGCCGTGGGTCTGCCGCGCGACTTGCCTTCCAACGGCTGCCTGCTCGACATCCTGAGCCTTCAATCCCGCGGCCTGAAAGCAAAAGTGCTGGGCGATGGCAGCCGCATAGTGCGCGCGTTCTTTGCGCACTCACTCGAGATCATCGAGCAATGGCCTGCTGCCAGCGGCAAGGTGGTGTCCGAATCCGGTCAGCTCGTCTCGCGCCAGCTCGGCAAGACCCTGGTGCCGCTCAATACCATCAAGAGTTTTAATCTGATGAAGCTCGACCACAGCGCGGCTGGGCTGGCCAACAGGCTGCGGCTAGGCCAGCTAGCTCTGGACCTCTGCAGTGAAGAGGCACTGATAGAACTGACCATCTTGCCCGGCGCACGCCATCCCGACGGCTCGGCGATTCGCGTATTACCAAAAGGCGTGGAAGTTACCAACATCGGCAATACCATCAAGGATTTTTTAGACGCTGGCTACATATCGCTCAAAAACGATCAGGCACAGGACGTGATCATCCGGCTCACAAAACTGATCGTGCAAATCCCGCAGACGAACCTGCAAGCGCGCGCCGGGCAGACGCTGGGCAACTGCGGCAACCTGCTGCGCACTGTCTACGAGTGCGCGATTCGCCCCGGCAGCTCGCCCGTCATCCTGCAGTCGCCTGCTTTCCAGGCCGCCTGCGCCAGCCTGCTCACGAGCATCGCAAGCGAAGATTTTTGGTATAGCATGGACTGGTACGGGAAACCAGACCAGACCCTGGCCAATAGCGCCAGCTTTCTTAAAGCAATGTACAAATGGGAGCAGGTCGATCCACAGCAGCTGCAAGCCGCTACCCTGAAGCTGGTGCAGCAGATTCATAATTATGGCGCCGAGAACATCAGCGAGGCGCAATCGGTCAGCAGCCTGCTGTCGGCACTGGTCGTGCTCGGTCATCTCGCGCCACAAGGACAGGTGCCAGCTCTCATCGAATCTCTGCTGCAGACTGTCGCACAACAAACCAGCAACAAGTGGCCGCCCAAGTCGCGCGCGCTGGCCTTGCACGCCGCATTGACGTGGCTGGCGGCAGGTCGCAGCCAGCAGGCGAATCCGGCGATTGATGCCCTGCTCAAGGCCGGTGCGGTGACAGAAGATGCGCTGCCCTATCTGCAGGCAATCCGCTTGCGGGTGAAAGAACTGGCAAAGCGAGAGCAAGAGCAGGCCGACCGCCTGCACGGATTTCAGCCCATGTTGCGCCAGCTGTTAGCGGCACGCGCCAATAAGCCCGAACCCATTACCCTCGACGAGTTAGAAGCGGCTATCCGGCAACTGGAATCCAGAGTGCCCGTGGTGCTTCAGCGTCAGCCCCTCACCACGGTCGACACACCTGCGCCAACAACAACGGCGGCAACGACGATAAAACCCAAACCCGTTAAGCCTGAAATCCCGGGTCTGACCAACCCCATATCGACCAGCGCGGCATTTTTCCCCTCGTCATCCACACGCAGCATCACCGTCAAGCCAACCGCCCGCAGAAGCAAATACGACCAAAGCAACGAGTCATGGGATCATCCGTCTAATGTCATCGGCAATCAAAAAACAGAAACGCCACTCGAGGAAAAACCTGCGCAAAAACCAAAGAAGAAGCAGACGCTTCCTTCGAGCACCGCTCCAGTAATCACCAACAGGACAATACAAACAGAGACAAAGTCAAACAGTGTGCCAAAGAAAGGCGGCAGTAAAAATCCAGCAAAGACCGTCAGCACGACCAGGCTGGAGCAGCCAGTGGAAAGCGCCGCACGTGAGTTGAGCGACAAGGCCAGGGCGACGATGGAGCGGCAGTGGTTCGATGTCGTCCGCAACAAGAAAATGAAAGGCCGCATGCAGGTGCTGGAGAAGTTGGTTCTCGACTACCCTGCCCTGCCGACCATTAAGGACAGCAAAGGCGGGAAAGGACAGACAGCCCTTTACGATGCGATGCTGATCGGCGATCAGGTACTGGTCGAATGGCTGCTGACGCGCATGCCGGTGCTGGATGAGGAAACCGCTGTGCAGTTGCTCCATAGCGTATTCAATGCGCCCATCATGGTCGATGAGGCAGCGAAGTCGGCATTATCAATTTTGATGAGTAAGCTGGGCAAACCCCTCAACGAGCAAATCACCATGCAATTTGGTCCCAAAGCAGCCTGGGCACCTATCGCCTATCGGGACACGCTAAATCAATTCCAGGCAAATGACAGCAATATGACTTTGGAGGAGCTGGATGATTACGAACCGCAGTTCAACTCGAACGAAGAGCACAAACAAGCTCAATTGAAAAAGCTAGAGAAGAGCATTAACAAAGTCAAAGCAAGCAATCCCTTGCTGGCAGCAGCTTTTACAGGCGACCTTGAAAAAGTAAACATCCTGCTTAATTCGCCGAACGCGGCAAGCATGATCAGCGGCGTCGAAAATGTTACAAAAATGAACCCCCTGATGGTCGCGATTTTTACCAACAATCAGGCAATAGCAGCCAGACTGCTGCAAACCAAAGCAGGCCAGGCAAGCGCCCTTGCAAAAAACAGCGATGGATCAACAGCATTAATAATTTCGATCGCGCGCAATCAAATTAGCATCGTCCACCTTTTGCTTGCATTGCCGAACGTCATTGAGCAGACCGCAAATTATTACACAATCGATGACTCCAGTCCGCCTGCGTGGAATCACCACAGTCCGATAGTGTGGGCACTGCTATACAAAAATTATCCTATTGCGAGACTGCTGGCAAAAGTACCGGGGGCCGAAAAACAAGCTTTACATTCGTATGAAGGCAATACTCTTTTACAAAAATCGATCATCAGTAATGATCGCAAAATGCTGGACATACTTCTTGCCATGCCAAACGCCAGCGAGCAAATTAATCAGCTAAATGAAGATGAAAAGCGCCAGGCTTTTAACCACGCCATAGGCCACAATCAAGCTGACGTCGTCGATCTTTTGCTCAAGCAGGAAGGAGCAGAAATTTGGGTAACTTCGATTAATTCCAAAGGCTATAGTCCGCTCATATTTGCGCTTAAAAATCATTTTGAAGCGATAGCGGAGTCCATACTGAATTCGCGCTACGGGGAAAAATTGAGCTTACTGGCGCCGTTTGGAGATCAGACACCACTGATGTCTGCCGCCTATGAAGGATTAAAGCGCAGCACCTCTATCCTGCTGTCTATGAGCACGGCAGAACTGCAGGTAATGCGTGTCAATGATGCCGGTATGAGTGCACTCATGCAGGCGGCGTCAAGAGGGCAAACAGAAATCGTCAGGGACTTGCTGGCGTTACGCAACGCAAAAGATCAGGCTCGGATGCTGCACAAAACGCCCAGCCGAATACAAATTTTTAAGGCTAATGAAACTAAAAAAATACGGGTACATCAGACTGCAGAAGCTAGTGTTGATTATAGAATGAAAAGCTACAGCAATGAGTTAGGGGTTCCGTATAAACAGCTTGAAAAGCATTTAGGCGACATCGAGAAAAGCACTATCGGCATGAATGCACGGCAAATTGCGCTGGCAAACGGGCATCTCGAAACCGCAGATTTGCTGCTGCCTTTTGAGAAATCCGGACAGGGGCAGATTTAATCAATCCGGTCAAACACCGCAATCGATTCCACGTGCGCGGTGTGCGGGAACATATTGATCACACCCGCCTGCGCCAATGCATAGCCACCGCCATTGACCAGTATGCCGGCGTCGCGCGCCAGTGTCGCCGGATTGCAGGATACATAGACGATGCGCTTGGGGCGCAAGTCAGGATCGATGGCCATCAAACCAGCCAGCGCCTGACAGACTTCCATCGCGCCGTCCCGTGGCGGGTCGATCAGCATGCGGTCAAATTTCCCGAGCGCACGCAAGTCTTCTAGTGAAAGCTCAAACAGATTACGCGTAAAGAACGTGGTCTTGCCGTCAAGGCCGTTGACACGCGCATTCTCCAGCGCACGTTCCGTCAGTGTATTGCTACCTTCGATACCAACGACTTCGCGCGCCTGCGTGGCCAGCGGCAGCGTGAAGTTACCCAGACCGCAGAATAAGTCGGCTACACGGTCTTGCGGTTGCACGTCCAGCAGGCGCAGCGCACGCTGCACCAGCACGCGGTTGATCTGGTGATTGACCTGCGTGAAGTCGGTTGGCTTGAACGGCATCTTCACGTCAAACTCGGGCAGCAGATAGTGCAGAGTCTGCTCTGCCGGATAGAATGGAACGGCCGTCTCCGGCCCTTTTGATTGCAGCCACCAATTGACTTGCCACGCATCGGCAAAGGCGATCAGTTTTTCCTTGTCGGCTTCAGACGGCGGTGCCATGACACGTAGCACCATGACGATGATTTTTCCTTCGGCGCCGTCGCCGACGGCGAGCTCGATTTGCGGCAGCTGGTCGCGAATATCCAGCGAGCCAATCAGTGCGCGCATTGGCACCAGCATGGCCGATACTCTGGACGGCAAGATCGCGCAGGTTTTCATATCGGCGATGAAGCCGGATTTCTTTTCATGAAAACCAATCAGCACGCCGCCTTTTTTGGCGACATGGCGCACTGACAGCCGTGCGCGGAAACGATAGCCCCAGTCCGGCCCATAAATAGGCCGCAACATAATCGCCGGCTGCACGCGACCGATATGTTGCAGGTTGTCTTCCAGTACACGCTGCTTGGATGCGACCTGAGCCGATGACTCCAGATGCTGCATCGCGCAGCCGCCACAGATGCCGAAATAGTCGCACTTGGGCTTGACCCGCAGTCCGGATTCACGCAGCAGCTCCTGCATATGAGCGGCTTCCCATTTGGATTTTCTGCGGAATGACTTGAAGCGAACCCGCTCGCCAGGCAATGCGCCTTCCACAAAAATGACTTTACCCGGTGTCCCATCTTCATTGTCCAGATGACCTACGCCGCGTGCTTCCATATCGAGCGACTCGATAACGATGATATCTTGCATAAATTTGGATTAAGAGAAAAACCGAAAGTCCGCGATTTTACCGCTAGTTCGCGTTGCGTCCTGCCCGCGTCAACATCATAGCCAATATCACAATAAGGAATCCTTGCCGATGCCGCGGGCCATCATCGCGTGCTTCAGGCGGACCAGACCTTCCTGCTGGATCTGCCTGACCCTTTCGCGAGTCACGCCCATCTCCTCAGCCAGCTCTTCCAGCGTGGCAGGGTCGCCATGGTCGAGCCCGAAGCGGCGCATGATGACGAGGCGCTGCTTGATGGGCATGGTCTGCAGCCAGTTTCGCATGAGCAGAAGCATTTCATGATGCTCCGCGTGCGCTTCAGGCCCCCCTTCTGTCGCGTCCGCCAGCAAGTCGAGCAAGCTCGATTGCGGATCGCCATCGAGTGGCGTATCAAGCGAAGTCACATGGTCAGCCATTGATAGCGTTGCCTGCACTTCCACAACCGAGCGCTCGACCAGATGCGCTATGTCTTCGATGCTGGCGTCGTGGCCATTCAACTGGCGCGCTTCAAGGTGATACTTCGCGCGCAACACCAGATTGAGCTCACGGATTCTGTGTACCGGCAAGCGTATCGTGCGTGCCTGATTCATGATTGCGCGCTCAATGCTTTGCCTTATCCACCAGGTCGCATAAGTAGAAAAACGAAAACCGCGCTCTGGTTCGAATTTTTCAATCGCATGAATTAAGCCGAGATTGCCTTCTTCTATAAGATCGAGCAAAACTACACCGCGGTTCACATAATGCTTGGCGATCGACACAACCAGTCGCAGGTTATGTTCGATCATTTTCTGCCGTGCAGAAAAATCCCCCTGCCTGGACAATGTGGAGAAATGGATTTCCTGCTCGACCGTCAGCAATGAGCGCAGTCCGATCTGATTCAGATAACGCTGGGTGGCGTCGGTAGAAAGTTCAGAGGCCAGAAACGACCGCAACTCCTCCAGGCCTGTGGCTTGCAGCTCCGCTTCATCTGGCAATGCCTCTGTTCCTGCAGCGTTGCCTAGCGTGATGTCAACACCATCAATTGCCGGCATGCCGGTTAGTTCTGCTGGAATGTCGCCATCGTCCGGCGACTCACAGGCTTTGCGTGTCATTTAACGGTTTGGTAACAGACCGATTGGATCAACGGGCTTACCCAACTGGCGGATTTCAAAATGCAGCTTGACAGTGTCGGAATCGGAATCGCCCATTTCAGCAATTCTTTGTCCTTTTATGACATTTTGACCTTCCTTGACGTGGATGGTTTTGTTGTGTGCGTAAGCCGACACCAGCCCTTCGTTATGGTCAACGATGATGAGATTGCCATAGCCGCGCATATTTTGGGCATACAACACCGTGCCATCGCTGGCGGCCATCACTGGCTGGCCTGACAGGCCGGCAATGTCAATTCCCTTGCGTGTCTGCTCAAAGACTTTGATGACTTTGCCCTCAGTGGGCCAGACGAAACGCCCGCCGCTGGCTGCTAAGGTATTTTTTTTGTCATTGTCAGGAAGGTGCGGTTTAAGCGGATTTTCCGGCGGCTGGGTTTGCTGCTGCATTTCGGCTAAGGCCTGATCAGAATACAAACGCTTCTCGCCTGTAGGGCCCGTTTTGGCTCCACCCATGGCTGGCAAATTTTTGCGAGGCAAGGCCTGCGCAGCGTCCAGCGGGCGCACCTCAATACCCGAATCGAGATTGACTGTACCGACTTGCGCACCTTCCGGCGGCACCACTCGCAGCGATTGTCCTACCTTGATGTCGTTGGCATTGTCCAGACGATTCCATTCAACCAGTTCGCGCCAGTTTTGATTGAATTGCTGCGAAATGCGCAGCAAGGTATCGCCTTTTTTTACCGTGTAAAAGCCAGGCTGGTCGGGCGCCAGCGCTATCGGCTCGGCCTCTTTTTTCGCTACCGTTTTAGGTGCAGTTTTGACGCCGGTACGATCATCAATAGGCGCATTGGACGACATCTCAGCACAAGATGACAAGAGCATAGCGCCGAGGACCAGTAGAGAGAGAGTTAAGAAATTTTTCATCAGCAGATCGTGTTCATCCTGCATTTAACCAAGCGTGCCGGGTTTCAAGGGCACAAAGTGGCAGTGCTCAAGGGTTTCAGTTGTCCACTCATTGCGGCCAATGCGGCAGATCAATTGCAGCACCTGATTACGATTTCCAACCGGTGCGACAAGACGTCCGCCGACGGCCATCTGATCAAGCAAAGCCTGCGGCACTTCCAGACCGGCTGCCGCCAGAATAATGCCGTCAAAAGGAGCGACCTGCGGGAAACCCAGCATACCATCTCCATAGTGCAGTCGAAGGTTGGCAATGCGTAAAGGTCGCAAGTTATTACGCGCCAGTTCGTGCAGGGGTTTGATACGCTCAATTGAATAGACTTCTTTTGCCACCTGTGCCAGCACGGCAGCCTGGTAGCCGCAACCGGTACCGATTTCAAGTACCTTGTCGAGCTTGCCGCTGGCATTGGCACGCATGACTTCAATCATGCGCGCGACAATGTACGGTTGCGAAATCGTCTGGTGATAACCAATCGGCAAAGAAGCATCAATGTAAGCCTGACTGGCCAGCCCCGGCTCCAGAAAATAATGACGCGGTACAGCTTCCATGGCGGCCAGCACTTGCTGATCTTTCACGCCTTGTTGCGCGACCCGCTGTACCATCGCACGGCGCACGGCTTCCGATACCAAAGGCTGATTTACCGGCCGCGCGGTTGCTGAAGGATTTAATGGGATGGCAGATTTTTGCTGCAGCATTGATGCCGGCTTAAGGGGGGAATGGCGCGCAGCATTCTGCGTGGCTGTCTGCTTGCTATGACTGCGTGGCGCAGCAAAAGTACGTTTGCGGCCAGCGTCACCCGTAACCGAATCCAGCGTCAGCGGAAAACGTTTCTTGGTGTCGCCATTGCCTTCACTCATGCCAGCGCCTGCTTCAAGCGTTCAAGCTGCGACACATGGGTCAGATCGATCTGCAGCGGGGTAATGGAAATGCAGCCATTCGCCGTTGCATGAAAATCGGTGCCTTCGCTGACTTCCTTGGCCTTGCCGACCGG
>JAOAUN010000077.1 GCA_030157545.1 Burkholderiaceae bacterium | reverse complement strand
GCGACATTACTGTTTTTAGTTTTCATCCGGTAAAGATCATCACCAGTGGCGAAGGAGGTATGGCCGTGACGAACGACGCCTCGCTGGCAAAAAGCATGCAGCTCTTGCGTAGTCATGGCATCAGCAGCAGCCCGGCAGACATGTTCGCCCGTCCGGCTGAAGAGATCTGGAACTACCAGCAAATTGGTCTCGGTTTTAACTACCGCATGACCGATATCCACGCCGCTTTGGGTTTGAGCCAGATGCAGCGGCTGGATGACTTTGTCGCAAAACGTCATTTGCTGGCAGAGCGCTATGATCATTTGCTGGAAGATCTCGCTGTATCCACGCCATGGCAGCATCCGGACAGTTACTCCGGCTACCATCTGTATGTCGTGCGCGTAGCCAATGGCATATCCAGCAAACAAATGTATCAGGCCATGCACTCGGCCGGTGTGCTGGTGAATCTGCATTACATTCCGGTCTATCGCCACCCCTATTTTGAAAAAATGGGCTTTGTGCAGGGCTATTGCCCTGAAGCTGAAAAATATTACACCTCTGCCATTAGCCTGCCACTTTATTCAGGTCTGACAAAAGCGCAGCAAGATCAAGTCGTAAACGTAATCGAGTATGCAGTCGGCAAGAGCGGCCATGCTGCCCCGCATAAATTTGAATTTGCACACGCACGCACAGTGCCGGTGAAAGCGGCCGCATGAAAATCGCGATTATTCCTGCGCGTGGTGGCAGCAAGCGAATCCCACGCAAAAACATCAAACCCTTCGCTGGGTTTCCCATGATTGCGCATGCCATTACGGCTGCATGTAAATCGGATTTGTTTGATCGCATCATCGTCACGACCGATGACCAGGAAATCGCTGAGATCGCGCATCAATATGGCGCCGAAACACCATTTGTACGCCCTGCTGAACTCGCTGATGACCATACACCAACCGTACCCGTGATTGCGCATGCAATCCAAGAATGTGACTCGCTGGGATGGAATATTCAACAGGCCTGTTGCATTTATCCGAGCGTGCCGTTCATACAGATCGATGACTTAAAAAATGGACTGGCGCTCTTGCTTGAATCTGCCGCCGATTACTGCTTTCCCATTACCGAATATCCGTCGGCTATCCAGCGCTCGCTTAAACGCGATGAGGACGGCCACATGTGGCCAAAATATCCGGAGCACCAACTCACCCGCACCCAGGACCTTGAGCCAGCCTATTACGATGCTGGCCAGTTCTATTGGGGCACACGCACAGCCTGGCTCAGCAAGCCGCGCATACACAGCAACGGCGTCGGACTGCCGATACCGGGCTGGAGAGTCGTGGATATCGACACGCCGGACGACTGGGTTCGCGCCGAAGCTATACACAAGGCACTTTTTGAAATGAGTTAATCAGCAGCTCGGCAATAAAAAATCATCCTTGATGAAAAATTGATTGAGCCCTTTGATAAATTTGAAAAAAATATGAAATTCGAAACTCAAAAACTGATGCGCAGCGCCGAGGCAGCGAACAAATCAAAGAATTTTGCGAAAGCAAACACCCTATATTACAAAGCTCTTGGATATGAACCTGACAATCTAGAATTGCGTATCCAGCATGCGCAGAGTCTTTTTGCAATTAAGGAGTTCATACGTAGCGCTGATCATTTTCATCGCTTACATACAGAATACCAAGACGACCTGCGAATCTTGAATGGCTGTGCAATCAGCTATCTCAATACAGGCAGATTTGATTTAGCTACACTCTTTTTAAAAAAAATGGTTGCAAAAAACCCCGATGACTTTCAATCGTGGATGAACCTTTGTTTTGCTGCAGGTAGTACCGGACAACATTCGGACTGCTTGTTCTATGCGATGCAGGCAATGCAACTGAAGCCTCTTGACGCCAAGGTTCATAACAATCTTGGTTCGGTACTGTTACAGCTGCTGCGTTTTAAAGATGCGCTTATCTCATTCGAGACTGCACTGAAACTTGACCCGAAAAATTTGGATGCCATGTCAAACATCGCTACAACTTTAAGCAAAATGGGGGAATCAAAGCAAGCCTTAGATGTGTATGAGCACTGTCTTGTATTAGCAAATAAAGACCCGGAATTTCAAAGTGCAGTGAAATATCGGATGAGCTTCGATCTTTTCAGAACTGGCCAGCTTGAACATGGATGGAAAATGTATGACTTTGGATTTGATCCGGTAGATCCGCGCAGCCGCAGCCCTAAGAGAAAATTTAAAGCTCCTCTTTGGAACGGTAAGCCTCTGAAAAATGAGACCTTGCTGATTTGGCGAGAACAAGGCCTCGGCGACGAATTGGTATTTTTTGGAGCCCTGAAGGATGCACAGCAACTTGCAAAAAAAATCATCGTTGAATGTGATGGCCGACTTGTTCCAGTATTGAGTCGCTCTTTTCCTGATATTACATTCCGCGAGCAGGCTTACTACGGCCATCCTTCGATGCAATCACCCTTTGATGATTTCGACGTTCAAATCCCTGCCGGCTCGCTGATGGGCCTGTTCCGGAACTCAATCGACGATTTCCGCAAAACCGCAGCCTATGTAATACCCTGTCCTGAACGAAAAACAGACTTTATGAAGCGCTTAGAAAGCCTGTCGAACCGGACCAAGATAGGAATATGTTGGCGAAGCGGGATACTCAACACTGAGCGCAACAATTATTACACTTCAATCTCCGACTGGGAGCAAGTACTTAAATTTAAGAACGTCGATTTTATCAACCTGCAGTATGGTGACTGCAAAGAAGAAGTCGATAACGTCGCTGCGCATTTCGGTGTCACTTTGCATCAGTGGCCAGACCTTAACCTCAAGGACGATCTGGAAGGTGTCTTCGCACTGATATCCTGCCTTGATCATGTCGTTACCGTGGACACGGCCGTTTCAGCAATGGCACCAGCAGTCGGGACTCATACAAGCGTTTTAGTGCCGGATAACTCCTGGTTCCTTTTTGGCAGTGATGAGTATCTGATTTTCCCCGGAATGACACCTCACATTAACGCCAAAAATCAAGCACTGCGCGACTTGATTCCGAGTCTGGCGAGTGATCTTGCTTCCCGCTTTTCGCTGGAATAATAAGGCAGGAAAATGATTATCGCTTTCCGCACAGATTCTTCGAATGACATTGGTACCGGACATGTCATGCGTTGTCTCAGTCTCGCAGATGTGCTGCGCGAGCGGGGAGCAGAGTGCATTTTCATCACCATGGAAACTCCCGGGAATTTGATAGCCGCGATACGCGCTTGTGGCCATGAAGTTGTGGAATTGCCAGCCACTACGTCGACGCACATCGAAAATGAAACCATTGATGCTGCGCTTTCCATCAATGGTCTGATAGGTAAAAAAGTAGATTGGATCGTGGTCGACCATTACCAATTGGGTAGTGATTGGGAGATCGCCATGACACCGCACTGCAAAAAAATCCTGGTAATTGATGACCTGATCAACCGTCCACATACTTGTGACCTGCTACTGAACCAGAATCATGGCTGTGACCCGCACAGTTATGCAGATCTGGTGCCAAGTCATTGCCAAGTTCTTGCCGGAGCAAACTATGCCCTGTTGCGTCCACAATTCTCTGCGACCAGGACGACTGGTCAGAACCGGACTGCTGAGGGCCGCCTCAAGCACATCGTAGTCACGATGGGTGGCATCGACATCGGCAATGCCAGTAGCAAGATTCTCGAAACGCTTGCCCAGTGTGATCTCGATGCCGACTGCAAGATCAGCGTAGTTCTCAGAACTGCTTCACCTTGGCAGGCAGAAGCCGAACTCTTGGCCACTGCTATGCCATACCAAACCAATATTCTTTATAACGTCACCGACATGGCCGAATTGATGGCCGGCTGCGATCTGGCAATAACAGCAGCCGGTACCACCCTTTGGGAGTTATGCTGCCTTGGCATACCTATGATTGCCGTCATCACGGCAGATAACCAACTTCATTCGGCAACGACGCTGCAGACCAATGGTGGCCTACTTCTCATAGATAATCCAAGTCTGCTCGCAGCTGAACTGCCAATGCGTATTCAGCAATGCCAGCAGCAATCGCTTCGACAGAGTCTATCCACTACCGCTAGTTCGGTCACGGATGGTTATGGAACGCACCGCGTAGCAGAAGCGCTGAGCGCCTCTGCTATGGAAGCCTGCACGGTACGGGCTATGACGCCGACCGATCTCGAAACCGTACTTACCTGGCGCAACCATCCGGATACGCGCCAGCATATGCGCACCCGGCATGCGATCGACAAGCACGAGCATGCAAGCTGGTTCGCACGCAGCAGTCAGGATCCGGCACAACGGCTCTTGATCGTTGAAGAAAACGGTATTCCCTTCGGATTCGTCAGATTGTCGAACGTTGCTCAAGGGAGTTGTGCCGAATGGGGTTTTTATGTTGCACCCGGCATGCCAACTGGCAGTGGAAAAAAATTAGGCAAGGCAGCACTCGATTTTGCATTCGACTCACTTGCTATCAGCCAAATGATTGGCACAGTCTTCCCAGAAAATATGCGCTCTATTCACTTTCACAAATCCCTAGGTTTTGTGCAACAGCACCACCATGAATCGAATGACGAAGGCACGCTGTGCTTTGTTATGCCTGCAGAATTCTGGAGATATGGAAAAACTTCATGAGCAAAATCCCATTCTCTCCCACACTTTGCATCGATGGCCGCATCATCGGACCCGGCTATGCTCCTTATGTGATTGCCGAAATGTCGGCCAACCACAATGGCAAGCTGCAAACTGCTCTTGAATTGCTAGAGCAAGCAGTCCGATGCGGTGCCGACGCAGTCAAACTGCAAACCTACACTGCCGACACTATCACGCTTGATTGCGACGGCGAAGACTTCAGGATTCGTGGTGGACTATGGGACGGCCGGCGACTATATGATCTTTATAATGAAGCTCATACACCTTGGGCATGGCATGCTCCCCTGTTCGCTCGTGCCAGAGAGCTAGGCATAACTATGTTCAGCTCTCCGTTTGATTCCTCTGCGGTCGATCTGCTGGAAGACCTGGGTGCGCCGGCCTACAAAATCGCTTCGTTCGAAGCAGTCGATCTGCCACTGATTCGCTACGTGGCAAGCACGCGCAAACCAATGATTATTTCAACCGGCATGGCAAATGCCGACGAAATCGCCGAAGCAATCGATGCAGCACATGAAGGTGGGTGTTCGCAGCTGGCCATACTGCATTGCGTTAGCGGCTACCCAGCACCGGCAAGCGATTACAATTTGCGCACCATCCCTGACATGGCTAAACGCTTCGGCATCGTCACCGGTCTGTCAGACCATACGCTGCAAAATGCAACTGCTATCGCAAGTATCGCCCTTGGCGCAAACGTCATAGAAAAACACTTCACGCTTAATCGCGAGGGTGGTGGTCCGGATGATAGCTTTTCGCTTGAACCCAAAGACTTGGCCGAACTGTGCAATTCAGTCCGCACAGCGTGGCAGGCATTAGGCGAAATCGACTACGGAAGAAAATCAAGTGAGCAGGAAAATGTGCAATTTCGCCGTTCACTGTATTTCGTCAAAGATTCACGCCAGGGCGAAATAATTACAGCTGACTTAATAAAAAGCATACGACCTGGATTTGGAGCCGCTCCCAAGCATCTGGACGATTTCCTGGGGGCCGTCCTTGCCAGCGATGTAAAGCGCGGCAGTCCTGCCAATCTTGATCACATTCTTCACACAAAAAAATGAGCCATCCAACATTAAACGTCTTGATTATTGGATGCGGCAATATTGCCGGAGGCTTTGATGCTGTCCGTGCAAAGGATGCACTACCGTTTACGCACGCTGGCGCTTATCGCAAGCATGGCGGTTTTTCTATGGCCGCTTGCATTGATCCAGACATGCAAAAACGAAAAGCGTTCCATGACCACTGGCAGGTCCGGCAAGCATTTGCCAATTTAGATGCTACGCAGCATACAACAAACCAATATGACGTCATCAGTATCTGCTCGCCTACCGCAAAACATGCAGAGCAAATAGATGCTGCGATCACCTTAAAGCCAAAACTCATTTTCTGTGAAAAACCGGTGACAACAAATGTCGCCGACACGCTCTACTGCGTTCAACGCTGTGAAGAAGAAGGCATCCAGCTAGCAATTAACCATACCCGTCGCTGGGCGCCGGATGTACTTCGGCTGAAGCAGGAACTGAGCACAGGCCATTGGGGCCAGATTCGCTCTGTGGTCGGTCACTACAACAAAGGGATTCTGAATAATGGTGCGCACATGCTCGATCTGCTACGTTATTTACTTGGGTCCCTGAATCTTGCTTCAGTCGACAAGCCTGTTTGGGATTTTTGGGAAGACGATCCCAGCATTGCAGCACAACTCCATAGCGAATCTGGTATCCCGGTTTACCTGAATATCGCTCATGCCAGTGACTATGCTTTTTTTGAACTAAATATCACTACTGAGCGTGGTGTCATATCAATGGAGAATGGCGGACTCAACTGGCGCATACGACGCACAATTCAAAGTCCGGACTTTAAGGATTACCGTTCGCTAGGACTAGGTGAAGTGATAGACGGCGAGTATTCAATGGCTATGACAAACGCAATCAGCAATATTTACAATGCCATTACTAACGGCGAAGCTCTGGCAAGTAACGGCTATAGCGCGCTGCAAGCACAGCGCTTGTGCGAACAAATCAAGGTCGCCGCTTTGGCAAACAACAAAAAAATCAGGAAAGTGGGATAGCCATGCATGAGAAGCTTGCCCTGCTGGGTGGAACTAAAACAATAACGAAGTCTTTCAATCGCTATAACCCTATCGGCCTGGAAGAAGTTCAGGCTGCCAAGGAAGTCATTGAGAGCGGCGTGCTGTCGCAATTCATAGGTGCCTGGCATGAAGATTTCCTTGGCGGCCCAAAGGTGCGCGAATTCGAGCGTGACTGCGCAGCCTACTTCGGCGTCAAACACGCCATTACCGTTAACTCCTGGACCTCGGGCCTGATCGCTGCCGTCGGCGCCATCGGTATAGAGCCAGGTGATGAAGTCATCGTACCTCCATGGACCATGTGCGCCAGCGCTACCGCCATCCTGCACTGGAACGCGATCCCGGTTTTTGCTGATATCGAGCCAGATACCTTCTGCCTTGATCCGAAGTCGGTGGAAGCGAATATCACACCCTACACGAAGGCCATTATGGCAGTCGACATCTTCGGGCACTCGGCCAACATGGACGTACTGATGGACATAGCGCGCCGCCACAATTTGAAAGTCATCTCGGACACAGCACAAGCACCGGGCGCGCTCTACCGCGGCAAGTTCGCCGGCACGCTGGCCGACGTTGGTGGCTTCAGCCTCAACTATCATAAGCATATCCACACCGGTGAAGGCGGCGTGCTTGTCACCAACGACGATAGTATCGCTGAGCGCCTGCAACTGCTGCGCAACCATGCCGAAGCCGTTGTGGGCGACAAGGGCGTGAGCGACCTCAGCAATATGGTCGGCTACAATTTTCGCCTCGGCGAAATCGAATGTGCAATCGGCATCGAGCAGCTAAAAAAGCTGAATGGCTTCGTGGCCAGTCGTCAACGCGCGGCCGAACGGCTGAAAGCAGGACTGGCCGGCCTGGCGGGCTTGCGTACGCCCGTGGTCGCAGAAGACTGCACGCATGCCTACTATGTCTACCCACTGGTGCTCGACCTCGAACAACTGCAAGTGCCGCGCGCCACCATCATGGCAGCGCTGCAGGCAGAAGGCGTGCAGGGCCTCGCCGGCCGCTACCAGAACATACATTTGCTGCCTGTCTTCCAGAAAAAAATCGCTTATGGAAGCAATGGATTTCCGTGGAATTCTGAGCTGTGCAGGCGTGAGGTCAGCTACGAAAAAGGGATCTGCCCAGTGGCGGAAAACTTGAACGATCATAGCTATCTGGGGCTGGCAATGTGCATGCACGAACTGGATGAGGCTGACATCGACCTGATCACTAAAGCATTTCACAAAGTGTGGGCTCAGCTAGATTTGCTAAGGGCACCTAAACAGCTGGCAGCAGCTTAGGAATCCCATGTCATTCATCCACCCATCCATGCCCCTGCACGGCGAACTTGTAACGCTAAGCCGATTCGAGCCGTCGCTGGTGGATGAGCGTTACCTTAACTGGCTCAACGACGCTGAAGTTCTTCGCTTCAGTAATCAACGCTTCCGCACCCACAACCGTGACAACTGCATGGCCTATCTAAAATCGTTTGAGGGTTCAGATAACTTGTTCCTGTCAGTCAGGCGTAAGGATGATGCGCTCCCCATAGGCACTATGACGGCGTATTTTTCCATTGCGCATGGCACAGTAGATATCGGGATCATGATTGGCGAGCGCAAGGTGTGGGGCCGAGGCTACGGCCAGGACGCATGGAACACCCTGCAGCATGCGTTATTAAACTTGGATGGCATTCGTAAAATCACTGCTGGAACGCTTGCCAGCAACGGCGGCATGATCACCCTAATGCAACGCTCCGGCATGTACCTCGAAGCCGTACGCAAGGAGCAGGAGTTGTTAGACGGCGTGCCAACTGATGTTCATTACTATTCACGCTTTTGTCATGCTGAATGATCTCAAACCTCCACTGGCCCTGGTCTGCCATGATGCAGGAGCAGCAAACCACCTGATCGCCTGGCTGACGGCTAGCGACTACACAAGTCTGCAACTGCGGGCCTTCATGCAGGGACCGGCGGCAGTCCTGTGGAAACACGCGTTTCCGAATTTTCCGCTCGAGGACGATCTGCATGCGGCGCTGAATGGCTCACGCACCTTGTTGAGTGGCACAGGCTGGGCTAGTACGCTCGAGCACGACGCGCGCAGCATGGCGGCAGAACTTGGCCTGCATTCGATTGCCATTCTCGACCACTGGGTAAATTACAGCCCGCGCTTCGAGCGCAACGGAAGCACCGTGCTTCCGGATGAATTCTGGGTCGCTGACGGCGACGCTTTGGCTCTGGCACGGTCGACCTTCCCGGAAAAGCCAGTGCGCCAGTTGCCGAACCTTTATCTCGAGTCCCAGCTTGCCGCGGTTGACGCAATCGGGCGAACCGGAATGCCGAACCTGCTCTACCTGTGCGAACCGATGCGTAATCACTGGGCCCAAAATGAACCCGGCGAATTTCAGGCACTCGAATTCTTTATCGCCAAACTCGACAAGCTAGAATTACCGCCGTCCACACCTATCAAGTTGCGCCTACATCCTGCGGAAATGCAGGACAAATACGATACGTGGATTGCTACCTACGCCCACCTTGGTGTGCAATTAGACAGATCCGAAAACCTGTCCGCAGCGCTGGCCGCTGCTAACTGGGTAGTCGGCTGCGAATCCTACGCACTAACGCTGGCACTCGCCGCTGGTCGTCAAGTGTATAGTGCATTGCCGCCTTGGGCACCAGCCTGTCGCCTGCCACATACGGGCATCCGCCAGATCAGAGACCTAGCCTGAATCCCTATGAAATATTGTACCCAATGCCTGCAACCGGACACGCGCCCTAACACGGTATTTACTGCGCACGGCCTGTGCCCGGCGTGTGACTATTTCGGTCGCCTGCAATCAGTCGATTGGCAGGAACGCTACGAAATCCTGCAAGACCTGCTACAAGAATTCCCTCGCAAACCCGGCCAGCATTTTGATTGCATCATTGGCGTCAGCGGCGGTAAAGACAGCACACGGCAAGCACTCTGGGTGCGTGACAAACTCGGCCTGAAGCCGTTGCTGGCTTGCCTCAGCTATCCTCCGGAACAAGTAACTGAGCGCGGCGTCGACAATATCTCGAACCTGATTGAGCTCGGCTTCGATGTCGTACTCTCTGCCCCTGCCCCAGCGACCTGGCGCAAGCTGATGCGCGAGTCATTCCTCAAATTCACCAATTGGGCACGCTCGACCGAACTCGCTTTGTTTAGCTCGGTGCCGCAGTTGGCAATGCGGTACAAGATTCCACTTATTCTCTGGGGTGAAAATCCTGGACTGCAATTGGGCGACCTCAAAACTCTGGGGCGCACCGGTTACGACGGTAATAACCTGCGCTACATGAACACCCTTTCAGGTGGCGCTTTGTCGTGGATGCTGGAAGCTGGCATTCAGCAGAAAGACCTGATTCCGTACCAATACCCTTCTCCCGCAGCGTTTGACGCAAATGGCCTGCAAATCGTCTATCTCGGGTGGTTCCTTGGTGACTGGTCGCTGGTCAATAACGGTATGTACGCCACTGCCCAAGGTCTGCGCATACGCGAAGACTCGGTTGAGAATACAGGCGATCTGCTGGGTGTGACCTCGCTCGATGAAGATTGGGTGACGCTTAACCAGATGATCAAGTACTACAAGTTCGGCTTTGGCCGCGTAACTGACTACGTCAATGAAGAAATTCGTCTGGGTCGTATCACGCGCGACAAAGGGATAGAACTGGTCAGCGCGCATGATGATGCCTGCGCCCCTTACTACATCGCCAGTTTTTGCGAATATATAGGTTTGAGCGTCGACGATTTCTGGAGCCACGTGCGCCTTTCCGTAAACCGCGATCTTTTTACTGTCAATCCTGATGGTCGTATTACGCGTAAATACAAAGTGGGGATAGGTCTGTGAGCAAAATCACGGTAGGCATCGTTGACTACAGCGTCGGCAATCTGAGTTCAGTCCGTCACGCGTTAGAAGAGCTTGGCTATCGCTGTCGGATTGGTGCTGATCGCGAACTGCTGCAGGCGACTGATGTGTTATTGCTGCCCGGTGTAGGCGCATTTCCGACTGCAATGGCGTCTTTGCGCAGTAAGGGATTGGCTGACTTCGTGCGTGAACATGCGAATAGCGGCAAACCCGTGGTCGGTATTTGCCTTGGCATGCAGATGCTGGCAGACAGTTCGAGCGAAGTGCGCGACACTTCAGGTCTTGGTCTGATACCGGGTAAAGTTTTGCCTTTGCAGCCGACCGGCTGGCATATTGGCTGGAATAGTCTTGAAGTCAGCACAGATGATGAGTTGTTTAAAAACGCTGATGGCAAAGCGATGTATTTCAATCACTCTTATGTTTTCAACGCACCGGCAGAGTACCGCACAATTTTGGCGCGCATGGACAGCCTGAGTGAGCCCTTCGCCGCTGCGGTGCGTCGCAATAATGTGGCTGGATTGCAGTTCCATCCTGAGAAGAGTCAGTATGCTGGTCGCAGTCTGCTGGACAGCGTCATTAAGGGGCTTTGCCGTGCTTAAGAAACGCATAGTCGGCACTATTACGGTCAAGAACGGTTGGGCAGTTCAGTCGATAGGTTATCGACGTTATCTGCCGCTGGGTCGCCCCGAAATCATTGCAGAAAACTTCGATCGCTGGGGTGCTGATGAAATCATCGTGATATGCATCGACCGCTCGAGCAAGCAAGCCGGGCCCGACTTTGAACTGATACGCAGACTGGGGAAAATGGGTTTGGCTACGCCCGTTATTTACGGTGGTGGCATTCGCACTGTCGAGGACGGTGTGGAAGTCATCAAATCTGGTGCCGACCGCTTATGCGTAGATGCACTCTTGCATGATGCACCGCCGGTAGTAACCGAATTATCTCGGCAGCTGGGCTCACAAGCCATTGTTGGCGCCATGCCTATGGCCACTGAACGAGGTCAGCGGCTATGGCTGAATTACAGGACTGGCAAACAATCCGTCCCAGGTCCTGCCTTGCTCGACCTGTTTAGCGATCGCTTGATTTCAGAAGTGCTGCTCATAGACTGGAAAAACGAAGGCAAGCCAGCTGGTTTCGATTTCGAATTGATCCATAGTTTTCAGCCGACAAACATCCCGCTGATCGTTTTCGGCGGACTCAGCGACGCGCGCACGCTTGAAGGTGTGCTCTCCATACAGCAAGTCTCTGCAGCGGCAATCGGCAATTTTTTAAGCTATCGCGAACACGCGATCCAGAGACTGAAGGAACAACTGGTGGGTTTACCGCTCAGGCAGTCTGATTACAGCTTACAAGGCTTATAAACATGAATACTTCATTGACATGCAAGCGCTGCCTGTATACCGAGAGCCATCCGCTAGGACTGGTCATCGATGATGACGGTATCTGCTCAGGCTGCAGGACTCACGAAGAGAAAGATAGCCTTGACTGGGAGTCTCGCTGGAGAAAGCTGAAAGAAATTGTCAGCCCGTATCGCTGTCTCAGCGGAATATCCTATGATTGCATCGTACCTGTAAGCGGTGCACAAGACTCTTATTTTATTGTCGATCTGGTGAAGAACAAGCTGGGCCTAAACCCGCTGCTCGTCACCTACAACAAATATTTTAATACTTCGCTGGGTATACGAAACCTCGCTAACTTACGCATCAAGTTTGATTGCGATATCGTGATCCAGAATGTTAATCCGCATTCAGTAAAAAAAATCACCCGCACCACGCTGCGGGAATTCGGCAGCGTGTACTGGCCCTGCCTCGCTGGTCAGACAGCATTTCCGGTGCAAACTGCAGTCCGCTATGGTGTGCCTTTGATTATTTGGGGCGCCCATCAGGGCCTGGAGCAGGTTGGTATGTTTTCGCATGAGCACGAAGTCGAAATGACCCGCCGATATCGCAAGGACCATGATTTGTTGGGCAAGGAAGCTGACGACTTACTGTCCATATTCGACACTTTGAATGAAGACGACATATGGCAGTATAGATATCCGGATGATGCTAGCCTGTCCCAGATCGGAGTACGTGGCATATATCTTGGCAACTACGTACGCTGGGACCCGAAGGCGCAGCACGAAGCAATGATAAAACAATATGATTACCAAACTGCCAGCTTTGTCCGAACCTTTGATTGTTACGACTACGTTGACTGCTTCAACTATATGGGCTTGCACGATCTGCTGAAGTATTACAAGCACGGTTATTCAAAAGTCACCGACCATGCCTGCCGTGAAATACGGCACGGCCGCCTAGATCGAGGTCGAGCGCAGGAATTGGTTGCGCACTTTGAAAAAAATCCAGCGCCACACCTGGAAAAATTTCAAGACTGGTTAGGTATGGACCAGCGCGGCCTACAATTCATCTTAGACCAACACCGCAATCCGGCTCTGTTTACGCAGGACAGGACGGGTAAATCGATATCGAGAAATGATGCTTTTTTGAATAAGGCATTACCAGAAGCGATAACTGAAGTCATGGGCTTCGAAGCCACTTCGTCGCTAGACTACGCAGATGAAGATCGATACATCACAATTGGCAAAGGTCATCCCTAGGGAAGCGTTAGTTAATCGCTGCTTAAAAATTCAAAGACTAAGCAAACTTGTTCCAGCCATCAAAAGGCATTGAGCTTATTGGTGATTCTTCGAAGTTATATCCGCAAATTCAAACACTACTCTATAGCCTCCCGCCGTGTGGCTAGCATCACAAGTTAAGCAAATTAACGAGCTCACGTAATTATGTAGACTCGTTTTTTTACCGCCAACAGTCATCGCTGATATTAATATTCAAAAAATTAGAGCAAAAAAAACCGGACGGTTTATACCGTCCGGCTTAATTTCCTACTTTTCTGATTACTTCAACAGAGACAGAACCGATTGCGCAGACTGATTTGCTTGCGCAAGCATCGCAGTTGCTGCTTGCTGAATAATCTGTGATTTCGCGAGCGCGGTTGTTTCTTTCGAATAGTCAGTGTCCATAATGCGCGACTTCGATGCGTCAGTATTGGTCACGACATTGCTCAGGTTGTTGATGGTGGAAACCAGACGGTTTTCCATCGCACCCAGTTTCGAACGCGAAGAACTGATTTTCTCTATCGCATTGTCAATGGTTCCGATCGCTTTGGTTGCCGACGATGCCGATCCGACATTCAGACCTTCCATGTTGGTACCACCAGCTGAACCCAGCTGGGCATCGTTTACCTGGAAGTCAGCCGCGCCGATGTTTTGCTCAAAGAGGCCGGTAGTACCAGATGCTTCGATCGTATCACCCAATTCAATGCTGATCGGTTGGTTATTAACCGAATCAAGACGGATAGCTGCGTAAGATGTGGCCGAAGGCATACCAAACAATGGAGTTGCAGCAGCAGTACCAGCCGTGTAGGTTTGAGTAATCTTCAACGAAGTCACATTCGAACCGGTCAGCTTCAGATTGAAACCGTCAAATTCAGCACTGATGCCGGTCACGGCCTTCATGTCATTGATGCCAGTGACGATCGCCGACAAAGTTGTTGAACCTGCATCAGCAGAGAATACCTGAACGCCATTGAATTTGATATTTGCACCAGCAGTAGCCACTATCAGTTCCGCGGCTGTCATGGTAACGGTCTGATCTAACTGCGCATATGCGATAACACCGGTCTCTTCAGAGAAATTATTGATCGCGTCGAGTTTACCCTGGAAAGTAGTAGTGGTGATATCTGCATCATAGATATCGACTCCATTGATTTTCACATCAGACAAAGACCAAGACGCATTTACTGCTGCACTAGTAAGTGAATTACCGGTAACCGTGTAGGCATCCTGAGCATTATTAAACTGAGAGACAGTTTCACGGAAACCGAGAACAGCCAGGTCAGCCAAGGCGCCTGGTGCAGTTGCACCTTGGTTACCGCGCTCGATGCGGATAGGACTACCATCGTCGGACTCAAGCTTCAAGAAACCAGCGTAAGAAACAGCAGACGCTACTGCGGAGACTGCCATGAAACCAGAACCGGTCTCGTAGCTACTCGCATTAGCAGTATTAATTTCAGCAACCTTGATGGATGCACCAGTATTGTTCGAGAGAACAAGTTTTCCATCATCGTTGATGCTGGCTTGGACCACTGCACCAGCTTCGTTGTTGATGTTAGAAACGAGTTCTTCGAGGCTGTTCGACGCCGATATTGAATAGGTCGTTTCTGCGGACGCGCCCAGTGCTTTTACAAGAACTTTGAACTGACCGTCAGTGGTAACGCCAGTACCAATCTGCTTGGACACAACAGTATTAAAGCCGCTGGCCGTAACGTTGTCGACGTTCTGATTGATATTGTTTATCAGGTCTTCAAGGTCGTCGGTGCCCGTAGTGAAGGCGCGCAGTTCCTGGCCATTGATCATCACGTCGCCGGCTTCGAAGGAAGTCGACAAGTCAACGCGTCTTCCAACTAAAGTATCGCTTCCAGCTGCCTGCGCACCCATACCCAAATCCTTCAACTGCACAGATCCGATATCCACTGCCATCGTTTGATAAGCTTTGTCGCCGATCTGCAGCTTCTTGTCCTTGAAAGAACCGTCCAGAATTTTTTGGTTGTTGAATTCAGTCGTCGTAGCGATACGATCGATTTCTGCTTTCAACTGGTTGACTTCGTCGTTCAGGGCGACGCGGTCGGAATCATTGTTGGTACCGTTGACCGATTGCACAGCCAGTTCACGCATACGTTGCAGGATGTTTGACACTTCATCCATTGCACCTTCAGCGGTTTGCATCAGTGAGATACCGTCGTTGGCATTACGGATTGCCATGTTCAGACCACGTGACTGGGCTTCCATACGGGAGCCGATGGCGAGGCCAGCTGCGTCGTCTTTGGCGCTGTTGATACGGCTGCCGGTAGACAAGCGTTGCATGCTGGTCGAGAGTTCACGATTGGATCTGACTAAAGCATCTTGCGCTACAAGCGACTTCACATTGGTGTTGATGACAGACATGTTTGTTACTCCTAAATAAAAATTAACTTTTCAAAAAAGCTGTGCTGTTTCAACACCGCTTAGCTTTACTCTTGAACTTGAACGGCTTGCACCTGCATCAGTCTCACAGAAAGTCTTTTTATCCTTCTGTTACTTAGTGATTCGGCACCCTGAATTAAAACTTGAGCAGAAAGCATGAGGTTTAAAGGGTTTCGTTAAATAAAACGCCTTTCAGGTCTTCAATGCTGTGCGCCATGTTGACAACGACTTCATTCGGGATTTGGCGAATCACCTCGCCGGTATTGGTATTACGAACGGTGACGATGAATGTGTTGATGCGGTCATCAATAGCAAAGCCCAGATCGCGGTTGGTCTCTTTCATTTGCCGGTTCATTTGCTCGACGATTTCTTTGAGCTGATCCGCCATTTTTTGTGGGTCAATCTTTGGCGCGGCGCTCTGCTCTTGAACTGGCTGGGCCAGCTGTATCGTGGATTGTTGCGTGGGTTTGAATGCAGGACTCGTTACCTGCCCCTGCACTTTGCCTGCTGCTATTCGAATTGAATCACTCATGATTCCCTCCCCTTTATGTCGTTTGGGCGCAATAGGATGCACCGTCCAGATTCCTCAAAGGCTCAGGAAATCCAGTTCTCTTGAGGGGTATCGACGGGGGGGCGGCAAACTTTAGCCGCTTTTGAATAAAAGAAGAAAAAGCCACCCTGCACTTAGCAAGATAGCAATCTCAGGTGAGACAACAGTGATTACTAATGATTAGTTTTTATTGCTGTTGTTCATAGCATCGAAGGTGGACTTCAAACTAGCTTTCTGACTATTGATAGAACCAACCAGACTGTCGAGCGAGCCGAAAGTTTTCGTGTACTGCGCTTGCAGTCGCGTTAGTCTGGCTTCGATCTGCTCAAGCTGATCTTTGTAGCGTTCTACACTTTTCTGGCTACTGGTGGACTGGCTCTGCAGATAGCCAGTCGATTTTGTAAGGTCATTAATCCGCTTCACGGCATCACCTGCCAGACCTTGCGGCGAGGTGGTGAACTGACTCTTGCTTTCCGAATTATTCGTCAGCAACGTGACAATATCTGCAAAATTGGTAGAAGCTGCCGAATCAAATTTAGCCTCATCTACAGACAATACGCCAGCTTTGTCGATGGTAATGCCAATGTCGCGCATGGCCGAGAGTGTCTTGCCCGGCGTCGAAGAGTTATTCAGGAACAGTCCGCGCAGCTGTGATTTTACTGTCTGTACCGTCGAATCGTTTTGTAACGAGCCGCTATAGATGTCGGTAGGGTCTGTCGTATTTTTCGGACCAGTCAGAATGCTGAAGTCGGAAACTGCGTCATTGAACGACTGCACCAGGGCTTTGATTTTGTCTTTCAGCGCATTGGTATCGCGCTCAAGTACGATCACGGCCGGGTTGTTGGCGCTGGTGGTACCCAAAAGGTTCAGCGTGACGCCATCAATAGCATCCGAAATCGTATTGCTGGAGCGCGAAATACTTACGCCATTAATCTTCAGACTGGCATCATTGGCTGACTGTAAAGAAGTCCATGCATCCAGCGACGCATAGTCACTCGTGGTTTGCACCGTGTTGGTCACGCCAGTACCGGCAGCATCAAAGCTCAGGCCACTGATATCAGCATCAGCTGCGCTGTACAAAATAGTCAGGCTGCCGTCGCCGTTATCGGTAAAGGTACGGGCAGTCATGCTGCTGTCTGCCATCAGTGCCGCCTTAACGTTGGCAGCTACCGTAGCAGCGCTGTCACCCGCAGTGACATTCACGCTGACGCCGCCTACCAGCATGGTGCCAGTGGTTGTGGCGCTGCCAAATGTCAGCTTCTGCTGCTTGCTTGCCAACGGTGAGAGTGCAGCACCAGAGACATAGTTCTGAACTTGTGAAACAGTACGTACCACGCCAGTGCCACCCGTGTCGGCGGTAGTCAGCAGCGCCATGTCGCCGTCTGTTTTTGTATACGTGACTGTCAATGAGCCATCATTATTGTTGGTGTAAGCGCGACCAATAATGCTGTTCTTTTTGTCACTGGCTTCCAGTGCAATCTTGGTCTTGGCCGCTACTTCGCTGGGCGAATCTCCTGCAGCCACGGCGACCGTTACACCCGCAACGGTGATATTGCCGCTGACGGTGGCGGTGGTCGTGAAGCTAATTTTCTGCTGTTCGGCAGTGCCAGATCCGTCATCGGTGGCCATGCTGAACGAATTACTAGAACCAGTAGTACCCGTCAGTACAATCTTGTAGGGTGCGCCACTGCCATCATTAGTATTGACCAACTGTGCTGACACGCCCAGCTTGGCATTGTTGATAGCCGCTACCATGCCGGCAGGTGTGGTGCCGGTAGCTGGCACGTTTATACCCTTGGTTGTCCCATTCACCGTCAGCTTAAGTATGAAGGCACTGCCACCGTTAATCGGGGTTGTCGCAGTAGCAAAACCGGCAGACAGGTCACGCTGTGCCTGAGCACGTCTGGTCACTTCAATGTCGTGTGAACCAGGCTCAGCTCCGGTTGTGGTCGTCACACTGACCGCACTGGCAATGCTGCTGCTGGCAGAGAGCATGTTGACTAGCGAAGGCTTCTGGACGGCTTCAAAGGCTGTTTTAACCGTATTCAGCGACATCATCATCGCAGCGTAACCGGCGATACGGTTCTCGCCCTTGGTAATGCTTTTGTTAACGGATTCAGTGCGAGAGGCGCGCTCGGCGGCAACCAGACTGTTGGTGAGCGAAGATAAATCAACACCTGAGCCGGTGCCAAGCTGGCTGATAAGTGCTTGCGAAGCTGCTTTGCTTGCGTTGGTCTTCAAGGTAGTGGCGAGCGCCGACGTCGACGTTGTTGCCGTATTAATGGTGTTCGAAGATACAGCGCTAGTTGCCAAAACTGCTTCCTTTACAAAACTCGACCAGCCTTAGCCGGCTCATCTTTTAATTGATCGACATCAGAATAAAATTCTTTAATACGCATACCGATACAAACCTAGTGCTCTTGCTTATCGAATGTAATCAAACAAATTCAACTGCGAAATCTTCGCAAAGCTGCTCTGCGCCGCTTCCAGCGCCATCATGTCCTTGTTCATTTTCGTGATCGCCTCGGTGTAATCAACATCACGCATTTGCGATAAGGTGCTTTTCATGCGAAGCAGGTTTTCATCCGCCACGCTTGACTGCGCCTCCAGCACATTCATGCCCGAGCCGACAGCCGCAATACTTTCCGTCATGCCGTTTTGCGCCGCATCCAGTTCGCCAACAGTACGTTGAATTGCTTTGACATCGTTACCGCTCAAGGCCGCAGCCAGATCATCGACCACCTGAAAAAATCCTACGCCAGCCTGACTGCCATCGTCAGCCGTGCGAATCACGCGTGAGAATGCCTGCGTGCCGGAACGGTTGTTTGAAACGTCGCGCTGCTCGCCCACACCAACCTGACTGATCGTCTGGTCGCCCTGATACGCCAGCTTGCCGCTGGAGTCGGTGCCAAAGGCCGCTGTCGTCGCCCTTGTGCCGGAAAAAATATAGTTACCGTTGACATCCTGCGTATTGGCAAGCGACAGCAACTGGTCGCGCAATCCTTTGACTTCAACGGCGATCAGCCTGCGGCTCTCGGGGCCATTGGTGTCACTGGCAGCCTGCACCGTTAATTCTTTCAAACGGATCAGCACATCACTGGAATTTTTCAGCGCGGTTTCCTGCTGCGAAAATTTGTCCATGGTGGTGCGGATCGTTTCAACATAGCTCTCCTGCCGCCCAATGACGGAATTCAGGCGCGTTATGGCCGCCGATTTGTCCGGCGCGTCGCTTGGCTTCAAGATCTCTTTGGTCGTAGTGAGCTGCATCTGGGTTTTGGCCAGACGGTCTTGCGTCACGCCCATTTGGGCAATAGCACGATCAAACATCAGGTTGGTAGAGATTTGCATAGTCTTAGTCTTTCAATCGCATCAACGTACTGCGAGGATGGCGTCAAAAATGGTGCTGGCAACCTGCATCGCTTTGGCTGATGCCTGATAGGCTTGCTGAAAACGGATCAGGTCGGCGGCTTCGGAATCGAGCGAGACGCCGGAGACTGCATCGCGTGATTCAATGGCCTGGTCGTTCACGGCCTTGAGCGCGTCTTGTGCAATGCTGGCCTGACCGGCGAGATTGCCGACCTTGCCAACTTGTTCTTCATACGCTTCCGACAGCGTGATGCCGTTGGCGCCGCCAATGACGGATTTCTTTTCGATCGCAGCCAGATCAAGCATGTTCTGGTTATTGCCCGTGCCGTCCTGATTGCCATCGATGGCAAATTTGTCGCCGCTGGCTGGCGCATTATTCAGCGTTAGCTTCAGGCCCTGATATTCGATACCGGCCTTCGCGTCATAGTCGCGCTCGGCCAATACGGTGGTGATGTTGTTGGCATTTTTCCAGGTGATCTGGTAACGCGTGTCACTGATGAACGTCACATCAAATTTCTGTGCACGCAGGCTGGTAATGCGTTGTTCATCCAGTGATGCGGGGTCGGCCATGGTCGCGTCATAGCTGCCGGACACGGTTGCACTGCCCTCGCCTGTCACGAACACCAGCAAGTCTTCTGTTACAGCGCCCTCAATATAAGCGCCCGTGCGCAGGCCCAGCTTGGCCAGATCAGCAGGCTTGCCGGTGTCGCCAAAACCGACCTTGATTTCGCCACTGCTGGAGAGCGCGAGCTTGCCCAGATAAGTACCATTGCCGACGCCCAGCGCATTGCTGCTGCCGGTAGAACCAAGGGTGATGTTCTCGCCTGTGTCGTTCGAGAGCACGATGCTGCCGTCTTCCGTCAGTCTGGCGCTCACGCGCGCGGCTGCAATGCCGCCACTGGTATCGGTGTTGTTGATCACGGCGACCAGCTCGGCGGCATCGGCAAAACTAGTGCTGCCTGCCGGAGGCGAAATGGTCGTGCCATTGATCTTCAGCGAGCCAGTCAAGTTGATCATGCTCGCCGACGTGCGTATTTCATTCGAACCGCTCGCCGTCACTGTCGGGTCGAGCGTGCTGCCAACTGTGTTGAACCAGCTGACGAGATCACTGGCCTTCAGGCTGGTTGCTGGCAGCGCCGCCGACAAGGCCGGCATGGCTTTGCCGTTCAGGGTAATGGCGCCGTCTGCAATACTGGCCAAACCCGCGGCGATACGGCTGCCGCTAATCACGGCTGGCGTCATCTCGGTTGCCAGTAGTGCTGTCGAATATTTACCGGTCGGTGTGCCCAGCATGGCGAAGTCGCCCAGCTCGCCGTCGGGGCCATAGCCTATGGTGATGTCACCGCTGTCGCTAAAGTCCAGCACACCTTTGTAGGTCGTGGTGCCAGCGGTTTCATTGCCGTCGGCATCCATGCCACCGACGCGAATGTCGTCACCGCCAAAACCAACTGCATTGGTCAGGACCAGATCGGCACCGTCAGCCGTGGCCACGACATTGGACTGGTTGCCCAGTTCGGCGTTGATATAGCTGACCAGCCCGGCCAGATTACGCGTGCTGTCAGCCGGTACGGCAATGCCGTTGATATACATGCCGGCGGTCGGGTCCGCCACGGTAACTGTGGCCGTTGTCGAGGCATTGATCGCAATGGTGGGCACCATGCCGTCAGCTGCGCGGTTCATCCATTTGGCGATATCGCTGGCCTGTATGGTCTTGGCTGGCGCCTGCGGCAACAAGGCCGGCAAGACTTTGCCGTTCAGGCTCAGCGTATTGGCCGGTATCAGTTCCAGTGTTGACGGAATATGCAAACCGTTCTGCACATCATTGAGCCGCGTCGTTGGCAATGCATCATGTTCGGTGCTGAAGCGGGCATCCTGCGCGAAGTGCGCGCCCGGCTCTGCCTTCGCGCCATAAAAAACGGAAATCTGTTTGTAGCCATTAACGCCCGACGTATTCAAATACTGGTCCGAATATGTGGAGCCGGCGACGAAGCCGTTGGCTGTCGTCATCAGTGCGCGTCGCTCGGTTTCATCTGCCAGGATCGCGCCTAGCAGCTGACGGCCATCACGGGTGAAGACCTGCATTTGCTGGTTGCCCGTCGCACCATCCAGATACAAAGACCAGTTGGTGCTGCCCTGAGGAATCTGGCCGAGCAGCTGGTTAGCCGGCGCATTGATACCCGCCGACGGATTCGGATTATTCGACAGTACCTGCGACAAGGGTTTGACACGCGCCGGATCGGCATAGCTGGCGCTGTAGCTCAAGCTCGCATCAACGCCGCTGACATTACTGGCATTTTCGATTACGCGGAACAATGAGCCTGCAGCGACCTTGCTTGCGTCGTTGAAAGCGACCTTGATACCGGCTGAGGCACGCTGTACCGAAATCGTTTGTCCACTGACTGAGTCAGTGCGGGTGACCGGCGCAATCGCAAACAAATTCTTGCCCATGGCGCCATTGGCATCAATACCATTGCGATGGACGGCATTGACTTCATCTACGACGGTCTGCGCCAGGAAATCCAGCTGCGTGACAGTCGGCTGCAAGACTTGCTCGCGGAAAGTCAGCAAGCCGCCGAGTTCGCCATTGCCAACGCCGGCAATTGTTTCCGGTGCTTTGCCATACGGGTCGGCAATGATCGCCACCCGGCTTAAATCGCTTTCATCAAATTTGGCTGCCAGCTGCACTGCCTTCTGGCCGTTGACAATCACACCGGCTGATGCCGTGTTGCCTATGCTGATATTGACGCTGCCATTGAGCGCCGTTGTAACATTGATCTTTACCAGTTTGGAGAGCGCCGTCAGTAAGCGGTCGCGCTGGTCCATCAGCTCGGCAGGCTGCGCATCGACGCGGGTTTCGCGCGCCAGTTGCTTATTGATCGTAGCCAGCTGCCCTGCCAAGGTATTGATGCTGGAAATTTTTTCGTTGGTGGTGTTGCGTGTTTCGGTGTCGATCGCATCCATCTGCGTCGACAATTCGCGAAATCGCGCAGCGAGGCCGTCAGCATCGCGCAGGAACTGGCCGCGCAAAATACTTGACGCCGGATCAGTCGACAAGGCTCGCGCTGATGCAAAAAATTTATCCATCGCCGGTGGCAGGCCGACGGTGTCGCTGCCCATGATGTCGACGATGCGGTTTGCATAAGTCACCATCGGCTCTTGTGTGGCAAGGTCGCTGGTGCTGTTACGCAGATTCGTTTCAAGGAATTCGTCATACGCGCGATGAATGCCGGCAAAGCGCACACCAGTGCCCAGATAGACATTGCCAACCTGACGCGACGGGTTTTCGACCAGATTGGTTTCCTGGCGCACGTAACCTTCGGTGCCGACGTTGGCGATGTTATTGCTGACCGTGCCTAAGGCGCGCTGATAAGCATTGACGGCGTTACTGCTGACGCTGAAAATATCGCTCATTAATGAGCCCCGCTTTGCAGCTTGAGATTCAAGCCGCCCAGTGTATTGGCCGGTTTCACGCTGAATTTATCAGGGCGCTGCAAAGGCAGACCGGTCTGACCTTGCGGCAGGTTCAAGCCGCCATTTTGCGGATGCAATGGCAAGGACGGCTGCTTGTCGCCGAGGCTGACCGACGCGGCCTTGTTGGCTGCAGCCGACTTGGTCGCCATGTCGACTTGCTTGACGATCATGTCGGCCACGCCCATGGTGTTGCGTTTGGCGAGCTGCACCGACAATTCCTTGTCATACATCTGTTCAAATTGCTCACCCACCTCCGAGCCCATCAGATCACTTTTTTCCGTGGCCTCGCGCATGGATTTGAGCATTTCCTGAATGAACATGGCCTCGAACTGGGTTGCCGTGTCGCGCGTGGCTTTGTCGGTCCTTTGCTGCGCTTGTCCGCGCAGGCTGCCAAGACCGGCAAAGTCCAGATACGACTGAGGGCTGTTCGAGACGTCGTTCATGATCAGATCACCACCAGCTCGGCGCGCAGGCTGCCGGAGCTTTTGAGTGCTTCAAGAATGGCGATCAATGCCGACGGCGATGCGCCGACCTGATTGACTGCATCGACGATCTGGCGCAGGTCTACACCCGGCTGGAACAGAATCATCGGCTTGTTCGGTTCGTTTACTGCAATGTTCGCGTTCTGCACCGCTGTAGTCGTGCCTTGCGCAAACGCGTTCGGCTGACTCACTTCGTTGGTGGCGGCAATGGCGACAGAGATGGTGCCGTGCGAAACAGCAGCGGCCGTGACTTTGACGTTGCGGCTGATGACGACGGTGCCGGTACGTGAATTAATCACGACCTTGGCCTGGCTTTCGCCGGGAATCACGTCCAGGTTTTCGACCATGCTCACAAACGCCACGCGCTGCGTCATATCAGTCGGAGCGCGCAAAGTGATTGACACGCCATCGAGCGCACGTGCTACGTCATTGCCAAATGTTTTATTCACTGCTGCCACAATGGCAGCAGTGGTAGTGAAATCCTGATCGCGCACGTTGAGCATGACGAAGTCGGATTTATCAAACGGGTTCTCGACGATGCGCTCGACTGTCGCGCCATTCGGTATGCGTGCCGACGTCGGTACGCCAATCGCAACCTTGGAACCGGCTGCGCTGGCATCAATGCCGGTGGTGGTGACGACGCCTTGCGCCAGTGCATAGACTTCACCGTCCACGCCGCGCAGGCTGGTCATGACTAACGTACCGCCGCGCAGGCTGCTGGCCTTGCCGACGGTGCCGACGTTGATATCAATTTTCTGGCCCGGCTTGGCCATGCCGGGCAATTCTGCTGTGACTAATACGGCTGCGACGTTTTTCACATCGATCTTGCCGATCGCTGCGGCCGCGCGTTCGAAGTCGGACATCGGGCCGTCAAGGCCTACGCCGAGTTTGACGAGCATAGCGCGCACTGATTGCACGGTAAAAGAAACGTCTGCGCCGTCGCCCGTGCCTTGCAGGCCGACGACGATACCGTAGCCGACCAACTGGTTCGAGCGCACCGCTGCCAGCGAGGCAAGATCTTTGACACGATCTGCCATCGCTTCCTGTGAGAATGCCAGCGACAGCACCAGTGCTGTCACAAAGCGTTTAATTGAGTGGGAATGCATCATGGCTCCAGTTCGTCTCAACATCAGAACGGCCAGAATTTATAGAGCGCACTAGTACCCCAGCCAGCGCGTGTCGCATTGGCCAGATCGCCATTGCCGCGATACGTAATCTGCGCATTCGCCAGTCGCCGTGACTGTACTGTCGCATTCGCGCTCACGTCTTCGGGACGGATGATGCCGGAGACTTGAATCACTTCGCCGCCTTCAGACAACGACAATTGTTTTTCGCCGCGAATGACCAGGTTGCCGTTGGCCTGCACTTCAGCCACCGTGACCGCAATCGAACCCACCAGCGAGGCCTGTTGGTCTGCCGTGCCCTTGCCTTTGTTGGAAATGTTGGCGCCGTCTGTCTTCAGGCCTATCAGGCCTTTGCCGCCCAATCCGATGATCTGGTCAGTGAGTCCACTTGGCACGGCGTCGTTGCTCGATTCGCGCGAGGTTTCATTATTTAAAGTTCTCGCCGCTTGTGTCGATTCATTCAACAAGACAGTGATGATGTCGCCAAGTTGAAAGTCACGCTTGGTCGCCTGCCACATGTCACCTTTGCCATTCGAAAAAATGGCACCTGTCGGAATTTTGGCAGCCTCGCGAGCAACGGGCAGCACTGGCGCAAATTGCGGCGAGTGCGCCATGGGCATGGGGCCGGCACAAGCGGTGAGCAAGGCAGCAGAGCTTGCCAACAGCGTGATAGTGAGTCTGGTCATGGCTTCTTTCGCCGATTACATATTATTGTTCAGGAATTTCAGCATGCCGTCGGCTGCGGAAATGGCTTTCGAGTTGATCTCGTAAGCACGCTGGGCTTCAATCATGTTGACCATTTCTTCGACAACATTCACGTTTGACGCTTCCAGCATGCCTTGTTTCAACGTACCAGCACTTTGCGTGCCAGGGTTCAGTAATTGGGGCGCGCCACTGGCGACGGTCTCTTTATAGAGGTTGCTGCCCAGCGGCTGCAGGCCGGCCGCATTGACGAAACGGGCAAGCTGGATCTGACCCAGCTGCTGCGCACCGCCGCCGGCAAACAACTCTGCGGTGACGATACCGTCTTCACCAATCGTGATGGATGAGGCATTCGCCGGAATCGCAATCGCCGGCAGCAAAGGCTGGCCGCTGCCATTCACGATCTGGCCGGTGTTGGAGACTTTGAAGGAGCCGTCGCGGGTGTAGCCGATGGTGCCGTCGTTCTGCGTGATCTGGAAAAATCCTTCGCCGGCGACGGCCACGTCCAACGCGTTTTGCGTGTTGATCATGTTGCCCTGCGCGTGATTTTTTTCCGTCGCCAGAATACGGGTACCGGTACCCAGCATCAGGCCAGTCGGCGCCTGTGTGGTTGCGCCTGTCTGGCCGCCGGCCTGACGTACGTTCTGGTAGAGCAGATCTTCAAATACGGCGCGGTCGCGCTTGAAGCCTGTCGTATTCACGTTGGCCAGGTTATTCGAGATCACTGTCAGACGGGTCTGCTGTGCATCCAGACCGGTCTTGGCTACCCACATCGAAGCATCCATCGCTTATTCTCCTTTTATCTTGCTACGCTTAGCGTGCCCTGAGCATGCTGGCGCCCGATTCGTCGAGCGACTTGGCTTCTTTAATAAAGCGCATGTTCGATTCAAACGAGCGGGAAAAATCTATTAATTTGACCATCGCATTAATGGGGTTCACGTTGCTGCTTTCGACAGCTTGCGTGGTAACGCTTGCAGGAATCGGGCCAGACGTAAAATCGCCAGTTGCCGTTTTGAAATCGGCTTGCGGACGGAACAGGCCATCCTCGCGCCGCTCGAGCCGGACCTGGCTCGCATCACGCAGCATCAGCCGCTCAATCAGCACTTGCGGCGCCGCAGCCGGCTGGGCTGGATCGCGCGCATAAACGTCGCCTTCTTTGGTAATCGAGACTTCGAAACCGGCCGGGATCGTGATAGGACCACCGCCCTGGCCCAGCACCATGATGCCGGCACCGTTCTCCAGCGTGCCCTGGCTGCTAAGGCGCAAGTCGCCGCGACGGGTAAACGCCAGCGTGCCATCCTTGCCTTGCACACCGAGTACGGTCTGGTCATTCATGGCCACGTCCATATTGCGGCCGGTGGCCATCAAGGTGCCCGGCTCCAGCGAGATCGTGTCTTTTTGCTGGATGAATGGCTGGATGCGCGAATCAAAGCCGTCGCCCTCTGCCTTGACGGCAGTCAGCGCGT
>JAOAUN010000076.1 GCA_030157545.1 Burkholderiaceae bacterium | reverse complement strand
GCCATCGGCGTCGTGTTTGGCGATATCGGTACCAGCCCGCTGTATGCACTGAAAGAATGCTTCAGTCCCGAACATGGCATCCCCTTTTCGCAAGCGGCCGTGTTCGGCATCATCGCGCTGATCTTCTGGTCCCTGCTGCTGGTGGTGACAATCAAATACGTCGTCTTCGTGCTGCGCGCCGATAACAATGGCGAAGGCGGTGTTTTGTCGCTGATGGCGCTGGCGCTGCGCTCTGCGCGCAATGACAGGCGACGCTATGTATTCCTTTTAATGCTGGGCGCGCTGGGTGCATGCATGCTGCTCGGTGAATCAGTCATTACGCCGGCCATCTCTGTGCTGTCTGCCGTTGAAGGACTGGAAGTCATACAGCCGGACTTGAAGCATTTTGTCATTCCGATCACGCTCGTCATCATCATCCTGCTGTTCTGGGTGCAGCGCTACGGCACGGCCGCAGTTGGCAAATTTTTCGGCCCTATCATGCTGGTCTGGTTCACGGCGCTCGCAGCCAGCGGTGCATACAATATTTTCCTCAACCCGAGCGTACTGGTCGCGGTCTCACCCATGTACGCGATTGACTTCATTGTCGAACACGCGTTTCAGGCTTACATCGTGATGGGTTCCGTGGTGCTGGTTGTTACCGGCGTTGAAGCGCTCTATCTCGACATGGGCCACTTCGGACGCAAGCCCGTGCGACTGGCCTGGCTACTGGTGGCTTTGCCGGCGCTGCTGATTAATTATTTCGGCCAGGGCGCCTTGCTGATGACGACACCGGATGCCATCAGCAATCCATTCTTTCTGATGATGCCGCAATGGGCACTGTGGCCCATGATCGGGTTGGCGACTATTGCCACCGTCATCGCATCGCAAGCTGTGATCTCGGGCGCCTTCTCGCTCGCCAATCAAGCCATCCTGCTGGGTTTTTTGCCGCGTATGCAAATCCTTCACACCTCTGACACTGAACGTGGCCAGATTTATATGCCGACAGTGAACTGGACCGTGCTGGTGCTGGTTATTTTTACCGTGATCCAGTTCCGTGAATCCGGCAACCTGGCGGCGGCCTATGGCATCTCCGTCACGACTACCATGCTGATCACAACCACGATGCTGGCAGTAGTGATGTACAACGAATGGAAAATCAAGCCGGTGCTGGTCGCCATTTTGTCAGCCATATTTTTCGTCATTGATTTCTCGTTCTGGACTGCCAACATCATCAAGGTCAAGGACGGCGGCTGGTATCCGTTGATGCTCGGCGCGATCTGTTTCTTGATGCTGACGACCTGGTACAAGGGCCGCAGACTCCTGCGCGAGCGCATCGTCAGCGATTCAATACGGCTTCCGGAATTCATCAAGGGCATGCTCGCGCATCCGCCGCATCGTGTCGAAGGCACGGCTGTGTTCCTGACCGCGCATATTGATTACGTGCCGGTCGCATTGCTGCACAATCTCAAGCACAATCGCGTGCTGCATGAACGCGTGATTTTTCTGAAGCTGTCCATCTGGGACGTGCCTTATGTGCGCGACGAAGACAGGCTGACGATCAATGATATGGGCGGCAATATCTATTTGGTGCGTGCCGTGCACGGCTTCAAGGAAACACCGGACATCAACACTGTGCTGGGCTTGATCGAAAAGCAGCAAGGGCTGACCTTGAATATTGACGAAACCTCGTTCTTCCTGGCGCGCGATACGGTAGTGCCAAGCAAACTGCCGGGTATGGCAATCTGGCGCGAAGGCCTGTTCGCCTGGATGATGCAAAACGCGGCCAAGCCTTCGGACTTTTTCAAGATTCCGGCGAATCGTGTTGTTGAGCTTGGAACCAAGATTGAGATTTGATAGGTATTGGCTTGCGGGGAAAAAGTCACTGGATCCCAGCCTGCGCTGGGATGACGGTAGTAGTTTTTGCTATGCCAAGCTAACAAGGGTCATTACTTGCATGTGATGACTGCTGTACTCAATGCGCAAGAATCTTAGACAAGAAATCTTGCGCACGCGGCGCACGCTGGCTGATGTCGCCAAAAAAATCACTATTACTGCAGTCTTCCACAATGCGCCCGCCGTCCATGAACAGCACGCGATCGGCCACCTTTCTGGCAAAGCCCATTTCGTGCGTCACGCACATCATTGTCATACCTTCGTTAGCCAACTGCACCATCACGTCCAGCACTTCACCGACCATTTCAGGATCGAGCGCTGAGGTCGGCTCGTCAAACAGCATCACCACCGGATCCATGGCCAATGCACGTGCAATGGCGACACGCTGTTGCTGACCACCAGAGAGCTGCGCGGGAAATTTGTCACGCTGCGGCTGCAAGCCTACCCGCTCCAGCAATTGATCCGCCCGCTGTCTGGCATCGTTCGCGTTACGGCCTAGTACTTTCCGCTGCGCCAGCGTCAGGTTATCGAGCACGGACATGTGCGGGAACAGTTCGAAATGCTGAAAAACCATACCGACTCGGGCGCGTAAGGCCGACAGGTCGGTGCCCTTGGCATTGACGGTGATGCCGTCGACCACAATCTCACCCTGCTGTATGGGCTCAAGCGCGTTACAGGTCTTGATCAGCGTGGACTTGCCCGAACCCGAAGGACCGCACACGACCACCACCTCTCCCTTGCTGACTGTTGTGGAACAGTCGGACAGCACCTGAAAATCTCCATACCATTTTGAGATATTGTTTATACGGATCATGGCTTTGTCTTTCATGAGTCTGTTACCTGTGCGATTGCATGCGTCGCACCAGTTGCGACAAGGCTGAGCAGATCAGCAGATACAACGCTGCCGCAGCCAGATAAGCTTCCACCGGGCGGCCCATATTTTTTCCTGCGATCTCGAAGCCCTTGAGCAGGTCATACGCACCGATTGCATAGACCAGCGACGTATCCTGAAACAGGATGATGGTTTGCGTCAGCAGCACCGGCGTCATATTGCGCAAGGCCTGCGGCAGGATGATCAGCCGCATCGTCTGCGCATAGCCTAGCCCGAGCGCATAGCCGGCATCAATCTGACCGCGCGGGATGGACTGAATACCAGAGCGAATAATTTCACAAAAAAATGCAGCTTGAAAGACAGTGAAAGTAATCATCGCCGACACTTCCGCGCCTATCGGCCTGCCGACAATAAAAGGCAGCAACAGAAAAAACCATAACAGCACCATCACCAGCGGCACTGAGCGCATCACATTGACGTAGACAGCGGCAGGCCATGCGAATGCAGGCTTGCCTGAAAGGCGGCACAGCGCGAGCAAGGTGCCAAGCATGATACCGCCGGCGGTTGCCAGCACCGTGAGCTGTAATGAAAACAGCAAACCATGCAGCACATAGGTTTGCAGCAGTTGCCAACTAAAGAAGCTCAGGTCTAACTGCATCAGGTCACCGCAATCAGGCCGGGCACGCGCGTGCGTGCTTCAATCAAAGCCATCAACCGGTTGACTGCCAGAGCCGTCACTACATACAGCAGTGTGACGCCGGCATAAATTTCCATACCGCGCGACGTCTCTTCTTGCGCCTGCATGGCAAACAACGTGAGCTCGGTGACAGATACGGCAAAGGCAACGGAAGAATTTTTGACAATGTTCATCGCTTCCGACGTCAGGGCCGGCAGCACAATGCGCAAGGCCTGCGGCAGTATCACGCTGCGGTAGCTCTGCCAAGTGGTTAACCCAAGCGCGGTGGCAGCCTGTTGCTGACCGGCTGGCAGCGACTGCACGCCTGCCCTGACCTGCTCGGCTATGCGGGCTGAGGTAAACAGGCCCAGCGCAATCGCCGCCAAATAAAATGACGACACGTTTTTGAGTGCGGGCAGCAGCGCAGGCAGCACGTGGTACCAGATGAAGACTTGCACCAGCACTGGAATATTACGGAATAGTTCAGTCCAGCAGGCAGCAAGCGTGCGCCAGACCCGATAAGGCAGTGTGCGCAAAACACCGATGCTCAAGCCAAACAGCAAGGCAATTAGCAGCGCCAGCAAAGACACGGAAACAGTCCAGCCCCAGGCGGACAGCATCCACTGCAAATACGTGACATCACCACCGCTGCCGAAACAACTGGCCGCCGTTTCACCGCTGATGGTGCTGTTGCAGAAGACCTGCCAGTCCCATTGCATGTCAGCTCGCCGGCTGGTCGGACGGTGACTTCAGGTTCTCACGCAGCTGCTGGCTCATGGGCATGGACAGATTGCTGCCGCGCGGCGGAATCGGCGACTCGAACCATTTTTTGTACAGCTTTGCAAACTCGCCGGATTTCATCATGCCGGTGAGCGTGTCGTCGACCAGTTTTTTGAAAGCAGGATCATCCTTGCGCAGCATGCAGGCATAAGCTTCGGTCTGCAGCGGCTCACCGACGATTTCATAGGCGGCCGGATTTTTCGCATTGGCGAGCAAGCCGGCCAGCAAAATATCATCCATCACAAACGCCTGCGCGCGGCCCGCTTCCAGTAACAGGAAGCCATCAGCGTGGTCTTTGGCCGGCACTACAGAGAGATTGAGATTTTTTTCGAGGCTAATCTTGCGCAACTGCCCAAAGCTGGTGCTGCCGGTCGTGGTCGCTACGGGCTGCCCGGCCAGATCGCCAAGTCGTTTTACTTTGGATGCTTTTTTTACCAGCATGCGTGAAGACGCATAAAAATAGTTGACCGCGAAAGCGACTTCTTTTGCACGTGCCGCGTTGTTGGTCGTAGAGCCGCACTCGAGGTCGACTGTGCCGTTGGCAACCAGCGGCAGGCGGTTCTGCGAGGTGACAGCCTGGTACGCAACCTGGATATTTTTTTTGCTGCTCTGCCTGATCACATCGACGACCTTGTTGGCGATATCGACACCGAAACCAACCGGTTTACCCGGCGCTTCCAGATAACTGAACGGCACCGAAGATTCGCGATAGGCAATCGTAATACTGCCGCTGTCGGTAATTTTTTTCAGCGTATCGGCGTGGCTCGCACTACTGCAAAAGCTCAGAACGGCAAACGTCAAAAGTAAATGGTGATTAAGTGCTTTCATGCTGGTGCTCTCCTTGTTCAGTCGCCACTGGCATTGCCTTCACGACGCCCGTCTGCGCCGCCTTTGATGCCATCGCGCTCCAGCACGATCGCCTGCACGCCGCTGGGGAAAGGCATGATAGTGACGCGATGTCCCATCCGCTGCAAGTC
>JAOAUN010000075.1 GCA_030157545.1 Burkholderiaceae bacterium | reverse complement strand
CGGTTAATTCGCAAACCATCAAAATGCTGGAAGACCGGGGCTGGATAGATGCGATCGGTCATCGTGACGTGCCAGGTCGTCCGGCATTGTTTGCTACTACCAAGCAGTTTCTGGATGACCTGGGCCTGACCTCGCTGGATCAGCTGCCGCCATTGCAGCAGATCGGCAAAGAGAACCTGGAAGGTGATGCAGCTGCGACCATGCAGGCAATGGAGCAGAATATGGAAGTCAGTCTGAATCAGGCTTCGATCGAGTTTGCCGTCGACCCTGGCATGAATGATGAACAAATGCAGCCAGTCTCTGTCGCTCACGCTGACGAAGAGCCGGAAGGTGCTGCCGAACTACCCGTAGTGACAGTGGATATTGCCAATGACCTCGCGCGCGACCCAGAGACCGCAGCGCCAAACCCCTCCATGCCAGAAACGAACAATGACGAAGCCGAATCCTAAAGAAATGACCGAAGCCATAACGGCCCAAAACGCTGCTGAACAAGGCGAGCGCTCTCACGGCATTCAGCCGGAAGGCAAGCCTGAGACTGGTGTCGACAAAGCAGCAGATGGCAAGAGCGCCCGGCGCGGCGTGCGTGGTCCTCGTTCTTTGCGTCGTGGGCGTGATCCTGTCGCTCGAGTTGAAGGCGGTGAAACTGCCGCACCGCGCCACGAATCACAAGGCTCCGCGCCAGCCGGCAGAAAGCCGACAGGCCGTCGCCAGCCAGAGCGGAACGGCCGCAGGCCCGCAGCAGTGCGCGACTCGGGCAATGATGCTGACGCAGTTTTTTCATATGTGACCTCCGACTCTTTCGACCAACTGGCGACGGCGGAAGACAAAGCAGGCAGCAATCGCAACAGCAAGCCGGCCAGACGTGACCTGACAGCTGATGACGACGCGCCTAAGCTGCATAAAGTACTGGCTGAAGCCGGGCTAGGTTCGCGTCGTGATATGGAAGAGCTGATCATTGCCGGTCGGGTCTCCGTCAACGGCGAGCCAGCCCATATCGGCCAGCGCATATTGCCGACCGACCAGGTGCGTATCAACGGTAAACTCATACAGCGCAAAGTTAGTAACAAGCCACCGCGCGTTCTCGTTTATCACAAGCCTGCCGGCGAAATCGTCAGCACCAACGATCCTGAGGGCCGCGCCACTGTTTTTGACCGCTTGCCAAATATGAAGGCAGCAAAATGGCTGGCCGTTGGTCGCCTTGATTTCAATACCGAAGGATTGCTGTTATTTACGACTTCTGGTGATCTGGCTAACCGGCTGATGCACCCCCGCTACGGAATTGAACGTGAATACGCAGTGCGTACCCTCGGCGAGCTCGAAGAGGGCATGCGCCAGAAATTGCTCGCTGGCGTTGAGCTGGAAGATGGCGTAGCGCAGTTTTCAAAAATTGCCGATGGTGGTGGCGAAGGTGCTAACCGCTGGTATCGCGTCACCATCAGCGAAGGCCGTAACCGTGAAGTGCGCCGCATGTTTGAAGCAGTTGGCCTGACTGTATCGCGATTGATCCGTACCCGTTACGGTGTGATGACCCTGCCGCACGGACTAAAGCGCGGCCGTTGGGAAGAGCTTGAAGAGAATGCTGTACGGGGCTTGCTGGCTGTCAGTGGGCTGGAAAAATCCGGTTCGGCCAATCCGCGGCAGCAAGACCGGCAAACAAAGGGCCAATCCCGTGGGCCAAACGGCAATATCCGTGAGCAAAGCCGTACTCAAGGTGCCGGCCAAACCCGCGGTCAGGGGCCGGGCCAGAGCCGTGGTCGTGTTCAGGGGCAGGAATTTGGTCAGGGACAAAGCCAGTGGCGCAATGAAGGTCAGGCTAACCGTGCTGCCGGCCCTAATGCGAAACGTCCATCCAAACCACGTCAGCCGGATCCTTTGCAGACTTCATTGGGGTATCCGGCAATAAGCCAAGGTTCACGTGGTCCACGCGGTCCGCAAGACGGACAGCGTCGCCGCAGCAATGGCATACAGACCGTCGGTACCGGCAATGGTAGCGCTTGGGGTGGTGACCGTATGGGCGGCGGTAATTCTGGCGGCGCCGGACCGCGTCGCAGGACACGCGGTTAATTAAGACCTGTCGGGATAGTCTTTACTGCTCAGTGCCGGCTTGTTATCGCAGTTACGGAATACTGTTTTTGGCAAGCATTGGTGCCTAAACCCGTTTTTGCATTGCAGCGTAATGGCTAATCGCATATAATTTTGGACTCAATAAAGCTGCCTGTCTTGCGTGCTCGGTTATTACTCTATAGTGATGACGGTCTGCGGAGCGCGGCCGGAAGCACAAAAAAGATGGGCACTTGCCCATTTTTTTTTTCTTGAACAGTTTGTAGCATAGTGATTTGCGGCGGCTTTTCAGCCGCTCGACGCAGCGGAGAATTATTTGGTTTTATCAGCACTGATAGAAAAAACCGTGACCGGTTTGGGTTATGAGTTGGTTGACTTTGAGCATGCCGCTCGTGGCTTGCTGCGCGTATTTATAGATTTTCCGCCTGGGCCAGACGGTCCGATAACGGTAGAAGATTGCGAAAAAGTCACCCATCAGTTATTGCATGTGCTGACAGTCGAAAACGCTGCCTACGAGCGCCTGGAAGTGTCTTCGCCGGGCTTGGATCGGCCGCTGAAAAAGTTGTCGGATTATCAGCGTTTCGCTGGTCTTGAAGCAACGGTCAAGCTGCGTATGCCGATGGCAAGTGCATCGAACCGCAAATCCTTCGAAGGCATATTGCACGCGCCGGAAGGTGACAAGCTGAAACTAGAATTCGAAGGTAAAGATGGGCCGGCGATGCTGGAGTTCTCGCTGGCAGAGGTAGACAAGGCACGATTGGTGCCGAAAGTGGATTTCAGGAGCCGTAAATGAGTCGCGAAATTTTGATGCTGGTTGATGCGCTGGCGCGTGAAAAAAATGTCGACAAAGAAGTCGTCTTTGGCGCGCTTGAGCACGCACTGGCCCAGGCCACCAAGAAACGCTATGAGGGCGAGGTCGACATTCGTGTTGCGATTGATCGCGAGACCGGTGAATTCGAATCCTTCCGTCGCTGGCATGTTGTGCCTGATGAAGCGGGTCTGCAACTGCCGGATCAGGAAATCCTGCATTTCGAAGCCAAAGAACAGATTGAAGACATTGAAGTCGATGACCATATTGAAGAGCCGATTGAGTCGGTTGATTTCGGTCGCCGCTTCGCGCAAGACACCAAGCAAGTTGTATTGCAGCGTATCCGTGACGCCGAACGTGAACAGATTCTGGCTGACTTCCTCGAGCGTGGTGATGCCTTAGTAACCGGCACCATTAAGCGCATGGAGCGCGGTGACGCGATTGTCGAATCCGGCAAAATTGAAGCTCGACTGCCGCGTGACCAGATGATCCCGAAAGAGAATTTGCGCATCGGCGACCGCGTCCGTGCATTTATTCTGCGTATTGACCGCAACGCACGTGGCCCACAAGTGATCCTGTCACGTACCGCGCCGGAATTCATCATGAAATTGTTTGAGCTTGAAGTGCCCGAGATCGAACAAGGCCTGCTGCAAATTAAATCCGCTGCACGTGACCCTGGCGTGCGCGCCAAGATTGCTGTTTTCACCAGCGACAAACGAATTGATCCTATTGGTACCTGTGTCGGCATGCGCGGTTCGCGCGTGCAGGGCGTGACGGGTGAGCTCGGCGGCGAACGTGTTGACATCGTTCTGTGGTCGGAAGATCCGGCGCAGTTCGTCATCGGCGCTTTGGCTCCAGCAAATGTGTCGTCGATTCTGGTCGACGAAGAGAAACATGCGATGGACGTCGTCGTTGATGAAGAAAACCTGGCCATTGCAATTGGCCGTGGCGGACAAAATGTGCGTCTGGCTAGCGAGTTGACAGGCTGGCAGATCAACATCATGACAGCGGAAGAATCCGCAGACAAAGCCGAGACTGAAACCGCATCGACCCGCATGCTGTTCATGGAAAAACTAGACGTTGACCAGGAAGTCGCCGACATTCTGGCGCAAGAAGGATTTTCAACGCTCGAAGAAATCGCTTACGTTCCGATCAACGAGATGCTGGATATTGAAGCCTTTGACGAAGACACCGTCAACGAACTGCGTACCCGTGCACGCGATGCACTGGTAACGGAAGCGATTGCGTCCGAAGAAGGCCTCGAAGGCATGGAAGATGCGCTCATCAACTTCGATGGCATGGATCGCGTAATCGCTGGCAAGCTTGGTCTGGCAGGCGTCAAAACGCTGGAAGCATTTTCAGTGCTGGCGTATGACGAATTCGGCGCCATTCTCGCGTTGCCGGCTGAGCGCGCTCGCCAATTGATCGATGAAGAATTTAAAGATGTGACCGACGACGAGATGAAACTGATCGACGCGAAATATGACGACCGTGCCAAGGCGCTGCAAGCCAAGGTGTGGAGTCTCGCCGAGAGCAAGTAATTCGGGAAGCCTGAACATCATCAAACGCGTCACAAGAAAAGAGGACTGAATGGCGAGCAATAACGTAGCCCAATTTGCCACCGAGCTGAAAATGCCGGCTGACCTGCTGCTTAAACAGCTGCAGGCGGCAGGCGTTGAAAAAAACTCGGCCGACGACCAGTTGTCCAAAGAAGATAAGGACAAACTGCTCGGGCATTTGCGCCGTGCTCATGGCGTGGTCGCTGACAGCGAGAAAAAGAAGATCACGCTGACGCGCAAGGAAACCACTGAAATCAAGCAAGCTGATTCCAGCGGCAAGTCACGCACTATTCAAGTTGAAGTACGAAAGAAACGTACCTTCGTCAAGCGCGATGACGCGCCAGTTGCTGAAGCAGTTGAACCAGTTAGCTTTGTCGTTGATGAAGCCGAGCAGGCTCGTCGTGATGAAGAAGCGCGCCGCAACGCCGAACTGATCGCCCGTCAGGAAGCTGACCTGCGCGAAAAGCAGGAACATCTGGCTCGCCTTGAAGCTGAACGCGAAGAGCAGGCCAAGGCCGCTGTTGCCGCTGAAAAGGAAGCCAAAAAAGCGGTAGAGGCTGCGACTGTCGTCGTTGTTGACGCTGCACCGGTTGATGCCGCTAAAGCTGCTGCCCAAGCTGCTGCAGAAGATGCCAGCCGCAAAAAAGCCGAGCAGACTGCAAAGGAAGCAACGGCCAAAGCCGCAGTGACCGAGCAGGCGCGCAGAGCGGTTGCCGACGAAGTCGCACAGATCAAACTGATGATGGCAACCCCGCGCAAAGTGGTGAAGGCGCCAGAACCAGTTGCGCCCGTTGCACGTGCCAGCGAGGGTACGCTGCACAAGCCCGCGGATAAAAAAGCAGGTGACAAGAAAGACGATAAAAAGCCAGTAGCCGGCGACAAGAAGTCGATCAAATCGGCAAACGTTTCATCGACCTGGCAAGACGACGCGAAAAAGCGTACGCCTGGCGGAGGACTCAAAACACGCGGCAGTACCACAGGTGGACGTGATGGCTGGCGCTCAGGCGCGCGCGGCGGTCGCCGCAACTCGCATACTGAAGATCGCGAAACCAACTTCCAGGTGCCGACCGAAGCCGTCGTCAAAGAAGTCATGGTGCCTGAAACCATTACTGTCGCTGAACTGGCGCACAAGATGGCAATCAAGGCTAACGAGGTCATCAAACAATTGATGAAGCTCGGCCAGATGGTCACCATCAATCAGGTGCTTGATCAGGAAACGGCCATGATTCTGGTGGAAGAAATGGGCCACGTTGCCCACGCCGCCAAGCTAGATGATCCGGAAGCGATTCTCGACGAAGGCGTCGAACATCCTGACGCCGTTCAACTGCCGCGCGCTCCCGTGGTCACTGTCATGGGTCACGTTGACCACGGCAAGACCTCACTGCTCGATTACATTCGTCGCGCCAAAGTGGCTTCCGGCGAAGCAGGCGGCATTACGCAGCATATCGGCGCCTATCACGTCGAAACGCCACGTGGCATGATCACCTTCCTCGACACCCCGGGCCATGAAGCGTTTACCGCAATGCGTGCACGCGGTGCGAAAGCGACCGACATCGTGATTCTGGTCGTTGCAGCTGATGACGGTGTGATGCCGCAAACCAAAGAGGCAATCGCACACGCAAAAGCCGCTGGAGTGCCGCTGGTCGTCGCCATCAACAAAATAGATAAACCCGGTGCGAATCCGGATCGCGTCAAGCAAGAGCTGGTGGCCGAGCAAGTGGTGCCTGAAGAATACGGCGGCGAATCGCCGTTCATCCCTTTGTCTGCGAAGACCGGTGAAGGCATTGATATGCTGCTCGAACAAGTGCTGCTGCAAGCCGAAGTGCTGGAACTCAAGGCTTCCGTTGATACGCCCGCCAAAGGTCTGGTCATTGAAGCCAAACTCGACAAGGGCCGCGGCCCGGTTGCTACCATCATGGTTCAGTCTGGTACTTTGAAGCGTGGTGACATCGTATTGGCTGGTTCATCCTACGGTCGTGTGCGCGCGATGCTGGACGAAAATGGCAAACCTATTACAGAAGCAGGCCCATCGATTCCGGTCGAGATTCAAGGTTTGACTGAAGTGCCGGCTGCTGGTGAAGACGTCATGGTCTTGAGCGACGAACGCAAGGCACGTGAAATTGCCCAGTTCCGTCAAGGTAAATACCGCGACGTCAAACTGGCCAAGCAACAAGCCGCCAAGCTGGAAAATATTTTCGATTCTATGACCGAAGGCGAAGTGAAAAACCTCGCCCTCATCGTCAAGGCCGACGTGCAGGGTTCGCAAGAAGCCTTGGTCTCGTCACTGCAAAAATTGTCGACTTCCGAAGTCCGCGTTCAGATCGTGCATGCAGCGGTTGGTGGTATCAGCGAGTCCGACGTCAATCTGGCGCTGGCATCGAAAGCCGTCATCATTGGCTTCAATACCCGCGCCGATGCATCAGCCCGCAAGCTGGCCGAGTCGAACGACATCGACATCCGTTATTACAACATCATTTACGACGCTATCGACGAAGTCAAAGCCGCTATGTCGGGCATGCTGTCGCCGGAAAAGCGCGAACATGCGTTGGGTCTGGCCGAAATTCGCCAGGTCATCATGGTCAGCAAAGTCGGCGCCATTGCCGGGTGCTATGTGCTCGAAGGTCAGGTCAAGCGTGGCGCGTCAGTCCGTTTGTTACGCAACAACATCGTGGTCTGGACTGGCGAACTCGATTCCTTGAAACGCTTCAAAGACGATGCCAAAGAAGTCAAAGCTGGCTTCGAGTGCGGTCTGTCGCTGAAGAACTTCAATGAAATCCAGGAAGGCGACCAGCTTGAAGTATTTGAAGTGCAGGAAGTTGCCCGCACTTTATAACGTGGACTAAATGGCAAATAAACATAGCAAATCCATGCCCGGCCGTGGCCAGCGCGTAGCAGACCAGATCCAGCGTGATCTGTCCGAAATTATCGCGCTGGAGTTGAAAGACCCACGGGTGGGCATGATCACGCTGACTGAAGTTCAGCTCACGCCTGACTATGCGCATGCCAAGGTTTTCTTCACTACGTTGGTCGATGATCCCGAAGGGATTAAAAACACCATCACTGGTTTGACCAAAGCGTCAGCCTATCTGCGTATACAGCTAGGCAAGCGTGTGACGATTCACACCTTGCCCGAGCTGCACTTCGTCTATGACACCTCGACTTCACGTGGCGCTGCCTTGTCCAAATTGATTGACGAAGCCAACTCCACGCGTGCCAAGGATGACGGCGAAGACTGAGCCTTCACAGTCTCAGCGTTCATTTTCTCCAATGACCCAACCCGTAGCTAAACGCAAGCGCGTTCCTGTTCATGGCGTACTGCTGCTCGACAAAGCAGCCGGCATCACCAGCAATCATGCGCTGGTTGCCGTCAAGCGTTTGCTTAATGCGGAAAAAGCAGGACATACTGGCACACTTGATCCCTTCGCCACGGGCCTGCTGCCCTTGTGTTTCGGCGAAGCCACCAAGTTTGCGCAAGACCTGCTCGAAGCTGATAAGACCTACGAAACCACGGTGCATTTGGGTCTGACTACGACTACCGGTGACACTGAGGGCGAGGTCCTTGACGTAAAGCCAGTCAACGTCACACCTGACCAGATCCAGCAAGTGTTATATCGTTTTCGAGGTTCGATACTGCAAATGCCTCCCATGTATTCAGCCTTGAAACGCGATGGCAAACCGCTTTATGAGTATGCGAGGGCCGGCATCCATTTGGAGCGCGAGACTCGTTCTGTGACGATTCATCATCTTGAAATGCTTGATTACACAGCACCTGAATTGAAGTTGCGCGTCACTTGCAGCAAAGGAACGTATATCCGTGTGCTGGGTGAAGATATCGGTCAGGCTTTGGATTGCGGCGCGCATCTTACTGCGTTGCGCCGGACTTGTGTTGGAAAGCTGACGCTGGATCAGGCAGTAACAATAGATGCGTATACAGCACTATCGGAAGAACGGCGGTTGCAGTCCTTATTGTCAGTTGATGCTTTGCTGTCTTCATTTCCGTCGGTTAGTCTGAGTGAGGAATTAGCTCAGCGGTTTTTGCATGGTCAGCGCCTGTCTTTGGGAAAAGAAGGAGTGGCTCTCCCTGCCAGCACGGGAAGGGTCCGTGTTTACGAAGAAAAAAACAAGCGTCTGCTTGGCACGGCCCAGATACTGGAATTTGGTGTGCTGGCGCCGGAGCGATTAGTTGTCGCTTGAGCTGGTAGCGATGGAGTTCGTGGCCATTATTTGTGCGTTCAACTGTTGGTAGGCTGTAAAACTATTCAGGTTATTTTTGCTGCTATCGGTAACAAAATTTTTAAATTCAGGATGCTCATCGTAGACTTTGGCATCTTTCCCGGTATTTTTTTCTTGTTTTTGTGCTCCATTGATTAATGCCAGCAATGGAGGTGTTAGCCTCAGCATTAACGAAGTTTCTTTGAGCTTCACTCCCTGTTTAGTGGCAATCTTAGCCATGTTTTCTTGTGCGTCATTCAGAGTAAGAGTTATTTGATTGGTCAAAACTCTCAGGAACAACGATGACACAATCGTTTTTTTAAATGTGTCAGCAACTTCTTTAATTTCTGCTGCTCTGTTGGGTTCTTTTGCAATGGCTTCTGCTGATGACTTATTTATTTCTTCTGCCATGTCAATGCACATAGCTTTGAAATCATCTGGAAGAACGATAGTCGACAAGCTACTTAATAATGCTTGATAACCATCTTTCATAGCCAAATCAGGATTTTTGTTGTCAGTCAAACTTTTAAGCGTAGTGTTAATTGCAGTATTCGCGGATGTGCTTGCTATCGGTGCGAATGCAGCGGTGAACATCTTAGTGAGTGAAATCGCGGTTGGACTGTTACTCCTCAAATATGTCCCAACTTTCATTCTCTCAAAATTTGTCGCTGTCAATTCTCGCTTAAAACCAGCTTTTACTTCATCCGGATTAGTGTGATCAATTTTCATCGCAACTTTGCTGGCATCCGCTTTTTTGAGATTGTCCAGAGTGCTATTGTATTGAGCATGCGATTTTTCCTGCTGGCTTATTGCGCTTTGAAGAATATGTTGCAGTGAATTTGCGTCACCGGCTCGAGTGAGACTGGGCATCGCTTTTTTAATATCATCGGTAAGTTCAATTCCGGAATCTTTTAACATTCGCTTGATTTCATCCCGGGCCACTTGACGGCTGGTTGTCAGTTTCAGATGTTCCGCAACAGTGCCCGCATCTTTATTGCTGGCATTGGCACGGGAAAAAATTACTTTTCCTTCCCTGTTTTTTTCGGCGTGTATTTGAGATGTGGCGCCAGTTATTGCGCTGGAGTTGTCGAGTTTTTGTACAAATTGGTTAAGCTCTGCACTGACGGGTCTGATTAAGGCGGGTTTGTTTGGAATAGACATGATTTTTTATGTTTTCGCTTATTGAAATTTGCGTGAAAGTTTAAAAAAATCCCGAATCAACAGATGAGATTGCGTTGCCTGCTTGGGTGTATGTACTGTTCATTGCTTTATTTTCGTCATTGATGTGACCATCCAAAAACCGCCGTACTGGCAGGTCGTTTTTATTCTTCAATACTGCTTTTCCGATCTTTTGTAACTTTTTTACATCAACTGTTCCGAGGGTTCTATGTGGACGCCGATGCAAGTTATTGAAAATTCAGGGAATATCACTCTTTGAATCTTCTTCGGTGCTATAATTGTTGGTTAATTTTTGATCAGCTACTAACTCCCAATGTCGAACACAAAACGCGCAATACGCAACATCGCCATCATCGCCCACGTTGACCATGGCAAAACCACGCTGGTGGACCAACTGCTGCGGCAGTCCGGCACTTTCCGTGACAACCAGCAAGTCGATTCCCGTGTCATGGACTCGAACGACCTTGAAAAAGAACGTGGTATCACGATTCTTTCGAAGAACTGCGCCGTTGAATACAAAGGCACGCACATCAACATCGTTGACACCCCTGGACACGCCGACTTCGGCGGTGAAGTCGAGCGCGTGTTGTCGATGGTGGATTCTGTTCTGCTGCTCGTTGATGCTGTTGAAGGTCCGATGCCACAGACTCGCTTCGTGACCCGCAAAGCGCTGGCGCTGGGCTTGAAGCCTATCGTTGTCGTCAATAAAATTGACCGTCCGGGCGCACGTCCAGATTGGGTCATCAATGCAACTTTCGAATTGTTCGATAAGCTCGGCGCCACTGAAGAGCAGCTCGATTTCCCGGTTGTGTTCGCATCGGCATTGAATGGTTATGCCAGCCTTGCTGATGATGTTCGCGAAGGCAATATGGATCCGCTGTTCGACGCCGTGCTGGAGCACGTGCCCGTGCGTGACGACGACGTTGACGGCCCGCTGCAGATGCAGATCACCTCGCTCGACTACTCGTCCTATGTAGGCAAGATCGGTATTGGCCGCATCAGCCGCGGCCGCATCAAGTCGCTGCAAGACGTCGTCATCATTGATGGCCCTGAGGGCACGCCGAAAAAAGCGCGTATCAATCAAGTACTGAATTTCAAAGGTCTGGAGCGCGTGATCGTCGAGCAGGCTATGGCTGGCGACATCGTGCTGATCAATGGCATTGAAGAGCTGGGCATCGGCACCACCGTCTGCTCGCCAGAGAAGCCGGAAGCGCTGCCTATGCTGACCGTTGACGAGCCAACGTTGACCATGAACTTCATGGTCAACACCTCGCCACTGGCTGGCCGTGAGGGCAAGTTCGTCACCAGCCGTCAGCTGCGTGAGCGTCTGGAGCGTGAGTTGAAAGCCAACGTCGCCCTGCGCGTGGCGCCAACTGACGACGACACCATTTTTGAAGTGTCCGGTCGCGGCGAATTGCACCTGACTATCCTGATTGAAAACATGCGTCGCGAAGGCTTCGAGCTGGCCGTGTCGCGTCCACGTGTGGTGTTCAAAATGGTTGATGGCGTGCGCCACGAGCCGTTTGAAAACCTGAGCGTTGATGTTGAAGAAGCCAACCAGGGCGGCGTGATGGAAGAACTCGGTCGTCGCCGTGGTGACTTGCAGGACATGTCGCCGGACGGTAAAGGTCGTGTCCGTCTTGAGTACCGCATTCCTGCCCGTGGCCTGATCGGTTTCCAGGGCGAGTTCATGACCCTGACCCGCGGCACCGGCCTGATGAGCCATGTGTTTGATACCTATGCACCAGTCGACAATTCCAAAGGTGAACTGGCAGGCCGTCGCAATGGTGTGCTGATCTCGCAAGACGATGGCGCTGCCGTTGCCTACGCACTGTGGAAGCTGCAAGACCGCGGCCGCATGTTCGTCAGCCACAATGACCCGCTGTACGAAGGCATGATTGTCGGTATTCACTCACGTGACAATGACCTGGTCGTAAACCCGATCAAGGGCAAGCAGCTGACTAACGTGCGTTCGTCCGGCACGGATGAAGCAGTGCGCCTGGTTCCGCCAATTCAGATGTCGCTGGAATATGCCGTTGAATTCATTGAGGATGATGAGCTGGTTGAAATCACACCGAAGAGCATTCGCCTGCGCAAGCGATATCTGAAAGAGCACGAGCGTAAAAAGGCATCGCGCGACGCTGCGTAATTTATACGCTACTCAATAGCTGGAATAAAGATACTGGATCCCGATTTTCATTGGGATCCAGTTTTTTTATTTAAGCGACTTCAGCACTGTCGCTATGGCCCCGAACAGTTCATGAACCTGCGACTCGCTGATAATCAGCGGCGGCGATAGCGCAATAATGTCGCCAGTGGTGCGGATCAGCACGCCCTTATCCCAGAAGCAGCGTGAAAATACTTCATAGGCGCGTGCCGTTGGTTTGCCTGCAATCGGTTCCAGTTCGATGCCGCAGACCAGCCCGAGGTTACGCACATCCTTGACGAACGGCAGTCCACGCAAGCCATGCGCAGCCTCTTCAAAAGCAGGCGCCATCTGCGCGGCACGCTCAAACATCTTTTCATTGCGATAGACATCGAGGGTAGCAATCGCTGCAGCGCACGCCAGCGGATGGCCGCTGTAGGTGTAGCCGTGATAAAACTCGATAGCGTTCTCAGGCGCGGCCTGCATGAACGCGTCATGAATCGCCGACTTCACAATCACGGCACCCATGGGCACCGTGGCATTCGTCAGTCCCTTTGCGCAGCAAATCATGTCTGGCGTGACACCAAAATAATCTGCGGCGAATGCGGTGCCTAGTCGACCGAAACCGGTTATCACCTCATCAAAAATCAGCAAAATGCCGTACTTGTCGCAAATACTGCGTAGCTTTTGCAAATAGCCCTTAGGCGGCACGATGACGCCGGTTGAGCCTTGTACCGGCTCGACAATCAGCGCGGCGACCGTGGCCGGATCATGCAGTGCCAGCAGCCGCTGCTCAAATTCATCGGCAATCTCGGCACCATGTTCTGGCAGTCCGCGCGAAAATGCATTCTTGTTAATATCGAGTGGATGTCGCAGATGGTCGACGCTAGCCAGTGTGGGGCCGAATTGCTTGCGGTTGCCCGCAATGCCGCCCACGGCAATGCCGCCAAAACCTACGCCGTGATAGCCGCGCTCACGACCGATGAGCCTGGTTCGCAGCGCGTCACCATTGAGGCGGTGATAAGCCAGCGCCATCTTCAATGCCGTATCAACCGCTTCGGAGCCGTCATTGCAAAAGAAGACGCGCTCAAGTCCTTGCGGCGCCATGGCAGCCAGACAGCTGGCTGCTTCAAAAGCTTTAGGATGGCTCATCTGGAATGGCGGCGCAAAGTCCATTGTCGTTGCCTGCTCAACGATAGCCTGCGTAATAGAGGGATGACCATGGCCGGCATTGACGCACCACAGACCTGCGGTGCCGTCCAGAATCTGACGTCCATCGTCGGTCGTGTAGTGCATACCTGCGGCCTTTACCATCAGGCGCGGACGCTCCTTGAATTGGCGGTTGGCCGTAAAAGGCATCCAGTAATGGTCGGTATTGATGGTCATAAATTCGTCGGCTAAGTAAAAACCTCACTTTACTGTAAATCACGAGCCGTCACGGCTGCCGGTACAATATGCAATTCGAATTGTCTTTCGTCTATCGTGAGTACTACTCCTTCCGCATTACCTGCACGCCGCCTGTCCGTTGCCCCGATGATGGATTGGACCGACCGCCATTGTCGCGTTTTTCACAGGCAGATCACGCGCCATAGCTGGCTCTATACCGAGATGGTTACTACTGGTGCGCTGCTGCATGGCGACGTTGCGCGACATCTCGATTACAGCGATGAAGAACATCCGGTCGCCTTGCAGCTTGGCGGCAGTGATCCGGCTGATCTCGCAGCGAGCGCAAAGCTCGGGCAGCAGTGGGGCTATGACGAAATCAATCTTAATTGCGGCTGCCCTTCCGAGCGCGTGCAAAAAGGCGCATTTGGCGCCTGTCTGATGGCAGAGCCGCAACTCGTCGCCGATTGCGTCAAGGCCATGCGCGACGCCGTCAGCATAGATGTCACGGTCAAGCATCGTATCGGCATCGACCAGATAGATTCCTATGAGTTTGTGCGTGACTTCGTCGGTACCATTGCCGAGGCTGGTTGCACGACCTTCATCGTTCATGCGCGTAATGCGATATTGAAAGGTCTGTCACCGAAAGAAAACCGCGAGATCCCGCCACTACGCTACGAGCGTGTTTATCAACTCAAGCGCGATTTTCCCGAGCTTGAAATTATTATCAACGGCGGCATCAAGACACTAGACGAAATCGATCTGCATCTGCACCATGTTGATGGTGTCATGCTCGGACGTGAGGCGTATCACAACCCGTATTTGATGGCCGCATTCGATACACGCTATTACAACGATGCAGCATCAACTAAAACGCGAGCACAAGTCGTTGAAGCAATGCTGCCTTACATACGCAAGCAGCTGGCAGCAGGCGGGCCAAAGTTAAACAGCATCACCCGTCATATGCTCGGCTTGATGGCTGGCTTGCCTGGTGCGCGCAGATTCCGCCAGAGGCTTTCTGATTCAAAACAACTCGCAGCCGGCGACGCCGACTTGCTGCAACAAGCCCTTGCATTGATGCCAGCGATGACATGAATGCTCCAGTGCTGCTGATCCAGCATCGTGATCAGGAGCGCAGCAGCCATGAACACTCAAAGCAGGCAAGTTGCAAGCAAGGTAGGGTTGATAACCGGAGGCGATTGCGACATCGGCAGCGCAGTCGCCATTGCCTTTGCCAAAGAAGGTGCGCAGATTGCCATCTCATATCTGGAAGTGCAGCAAGATGCCACGCGCACGCAAATTGAACAAGCAGGTAGGTAATGTCAAAGTCTGGCTGGCGAAAAGGGAAATGAAATTTTCTGTCAAAGACTAGTTTCCGAGCTCATCGCACGTTATGAACAGCTTGATCTGCTCGTCCATAACACTGCCGAGCCGCACAACGCCACCAGCATTGAACAGATCAACAGCATGCATCTCAGGTTTTGCTTCCGAATGGAGGCGAGGCTATCAATGGGTAAATGGAAATAAGCTTTTCTAATATTCCTTGAGCCTGTTATAGAGCGTCTTCAGGCTGATGCCCAGTGTTGCTGCCGTCAGTCGTTTGTTGCCACTGAAATGCTGCAAGGTCGCCAGAATGATTTCGCGTTGCGCTTCAGCCAGTGGCGTGCCGACCGAAAAATTTAGCATGCCATTCATGAGGATGGGTTTGGCTGCGGATTGCGGTGCCATGGTTTCTTCCAACATAACATTGTCATTGGATAGAATATAAGCGCGATGCACCACATTTTTCAGCTCGCGCACATTGCCTGGCCAGCCATGATTTTTTATCTTGTCGAGTGCACTTTTCGAGAATTTTTTGCAAGTGCCTGCCTGATGATTCAGTTCTTGTAAAAAATATTGTGCAAGCAGTTCTATATCATTGCCACGCTCGCGCAATGGCGGCACTCTTATCGGGAAAACTGCGAGCCGGTACATCAAATCCTGGCGCAAGCTGCCATCATGTACTGCAGTCTGTAAGGAGCGATTAGTCGCGGCGATCAACCGCACGTTGACCTGCACTTCCGTACTGCCTCCTACCCTGAGAAAGCTGCCTGACTCAAGCACGCGCAATAGCTTGACTTGCATGTCGACAGCCATTTCTGTAATTTCATCCAGAAAAAGAGTGCCGCCTGAAGCATGTTCAAAATAGCCGGCATGTTGTTTGGCTGCGCCGGTGAAACTCCCCTTTTCGTGACCGAATAAAGCTGCTTCAATTAAGTGCGCAGGGATAGCGCCGCAATTAACAGCAATAAATTTTTGATTCGCACGAAGGCTTAGCTGATGCACTGTCTGGGCAATCAATTCCTTTCCAGTTCCGCTTTCACCTTCAAGTAAAACTGTGGCATCCGTCAAGGATACCCGTGCCATCTGCAGGTACAGTGACTCCATTGCTTGTGATCCGCCATACAGAAGACCGTAGTGCTTCAGTGATTTTTCGCTCGGCATAGAAAATGCGATGAAAGTGGCAACATCATTTGCAAGCGCTAAATCTGCACCTTCTATTACAAACTGTACTGCACCACATCAAACGAATCGACACTCCGATGAAAATCGTGCCCGCTTCGATTGGCGCAGAGTGGTGCATGGTAGCTGCTTTGCGAATGCGCAGGTTTGTCATGCAAGAGTTGAAACTTATGCAGCACAACATAGTCAAGATGATAGCGACATCCTCCAGCTAGTTGAAAGGAACAACAATGAAACCAAACATGTGTAGATCGACAATGTTGATACTGCTGAGCTTGCTGTCAGTCAGCCTGACTGCTTGCAATAAAAGCGGTACCGGCACCAGCGGCAGCACCGATCAATCCGGCACCACCAGTACTCCTTCGACTCAGACAAGTCCTCCAGCTTCAGCAATGCCCCCAGCAGACTCGAGTACAACGCCGGATGTTACTCCATCTAGTCCGGGCACGACTCCATCCACACCCGGCACAGCACCATCTGCCCCTCCAGCTTCGAGCGGCTCTTCTGGCAGCATCTCAGGTGGTGACTCAGGCAGCACAGGTGGAACAATGCAGAGTGCACCATCTGATTCTGGTGAGTCTGGAAGCAAATCGGCCCAATGACAGACATTGATACCTAACATGACTAATCTTTTGGAAGGAATTCTGGATGAAGCAAACCGTAAATCGCAGCATGACTTTGCTGGCGACAGCTGTTTTTTCTGCCGTACTGCTGTCAGCTTGCCAGCAAAAAACTGAAAGCGGTAGTTCAGGTGCTAGTAGTACTGGCACGACCAGTACCGGTAGCGACCGTAGCGCTGCTAGTGATGCAACGATCACGGCTAAGGTCAAAACTGCGCTGCTAGCTGATAGCAAGGTCAAAGGAACAGACATTAGTGTCGAAACAAACAAGGGCGAAGTGAGTCTGTCCGGATTTGTTGATTCAGATTTGCAAATGGATCAGGCTATAAAAATCGCCGGTAATGTAGATGGCGTAAAAAAAGTCACCAACAATATGAAAGCAAGAAGATAACAATCTGAGAAAGATGTGACAGATGCGCTTGTAACAGGGGTGCATTAGTGTGGTGGCTGACTAGTAAAGGTCAGCCACCACTTCGGAAGCTTAAATTCTGAAACTTAAATTTTGCCGACTGCATTAATTTAATATCGACATCTATGCTACGACCTTCATGCCGACTTTCATGCCACATGCACTTATTGTCGATAACGATCCGGTATCCAGTGCAGCCTTGCGAGACATGCTTGCTTTGCAAGGTTACAGTAGTGTTATTGCCACCAGCCTGAAGCACGGACTGCAGCAGGTCGCGCTACAAAAACCAGACCTTATTTTTTGCGAGCTCTGTCTGCCAGACGGTAGCGGTTCAATTTTTTTCCAGAGCATTGATCCTGCCGACGCAATCAAAATCATTCTCCTTACAGCGCAGCCCAGCATCGAAAGTGCTGTTGAGGCCTTGCGATCCGGCGCATACGACTATCTGACAAAACCGATCAGTGACAAGCGCTTAAATAACCTTGTTGCACGCCTGAACAGCATAGAGAGCAAAATGACTTCGCTGGATTTGTTTGAAGTGGAACATACCTTGCAGCGTCAGCAATATCATTCTGCAAAAATACTAGGGAACTCTGCTGTCATGCAGACTTTGTACCACCATATCGATAGGGTCGCGCCAACGGAAGCGTCAGTCCTATTGCTGGGTGAAAGTGGCACCGGTAAAGAATTGGTCGCTCAGACTATTCATGCGCAGAGCTTGCGTCACAAGCATCCCTTTTTGCCTGTTAATTGTGGAGCGATTTCGCCACAATTAATTGAAAGCGAGATATTCGGACATGAAAAAGGCAGCTTCACTGGTGCAGACCGGCAGCATAAGGGTTATTTTGAACGTGCATCAGGTGGTACGCTTTTTCTCGACGAAGTCATTGAAATGCCAATCGAGTTGCAAGTTAAATTGTTACGTGTTCTTGAGACTGGTGCCTTCATGCGCATTGGTAGTAATCAGCAACTTGAGACCGATGTACGTATTATCGCTGCGACTAATCGCGATCCGGAAGTTGCCATCGCCGGAGGTAAGCTTCGACTCGACTTGTATCATCGGCTGAATGTCTTTCCACTTAAAATCCCGGCATTGCGCGAACGCGTCAAGGATATTGAATTGCTGGCGCAGTACTTCCTTGATGAATTCAATACTGCGCATGCAACCAAGAAAATTCTTTCTCCTAAAGCATGCGCCGTACTGAACAGCTATCACTGGCCCGGTAATGTCCGAGAGCTTCGCAATTTCATGCAACGCGCCTATATTTTGTCAGATCAGGTAATCGAAGCCGACATGCTTGAACCCAGCACAAGCCAACAGATCACCTCGGCACTAACACTCGCTATCCCGGTCGGCACTTCTCTTGCTGATGTCGATCGCAAGCTGATCTTTGCTACGCTTGAATTATGCGGTGGCGTCAAGAAGCGAGCTGCCGATGTTCTCGGCATTAGCCTCAAGACGCTTTATAACCGTTTGGAAGAATATGGCCCGCATGAAAAATTTCGAGCCCATGGCGAAAATATGGCCAATTCAGCTATAGCAAAACCACTGCGATTGCCGGGCTACGACAATAGCTTCCTGAATTAAGAAATATCAATATATAAAAGTAACGTCATCCCATCAAAGCCTTAGCTCGTTTGAAAAATTTTATTTATCAGCAATGACAAGGAATGAATTTTTAAAAAAATAATCTCATCATGTGGTGACTGAAGAAACGTGGTCACTTGAAAGCGCATTAACATTTACCTCCGTGAAAGGAAATCACATGAGCACACCAACGCCACCTTCACAATCACAACAGCAGGGCGCGCGCATCGTTCAGCAGCAGACAGATGATACTAGCGGCCCAGGTCCGGAAGTTATGGCAGCCGATACGCTGCAGGGAGATAAAGTCCTCAATTCGCAGGGCGAAGATCTCGGAACAATTGAAGACATCATGCTTGATGTAGGCAATGGTCGCGTAGCCTACGCTGTTTTATCTTTTGGCGGCTTGCTGGGAATGGGTGAAAAATTATTTGCCATTCCATGGCGTGCGTTGACAATGGACGCAGACCGAAAATGTTTTGTTCTCGATATACAGAAAGAACATTTGAAAAATGCTCCGGGTTTCGACAAAGACCATTGGCCTTCGATGGCGGATCCAGTTTGGGCATCACAGGTCTATGCTTACTATAATCAGCAACCTTACTGGCAGTAAGTCTTTAATTTAGTTTTTTTAGTGGGTTCTTCATGCGTCCTCTTGTTTTTCGGGAGGACGTTTTTTAAACCATATTGAAATTGGCCTATAAAAATTACATAAAAAAGTAAAATTTACGTGTCTGACCGGCTCTATGCCAATGGTTGGTAATAAAAAAATTCAAGGCCATGAAGTTTCCCGCATGGGTAATATCGTGATTTCCGGAACGACACTTTCCAGTGGCAATTGCAGCAGTTGGCAAATTGCCAGTGCGACATTAGCCGGTTCTTGCAGGCTGGACGGGTCAAGCTGCGGAAAACGGTTCAGCATGAAAGGCGTCGCCATACCGCCCAAAATTACGGCGGTGACCTTGATGCCCGCTGGCCGCAATTCTGCATGCAAGGCATGGGAAAGACCAAGCAATCCGGATTTGCTTGCGTGGTAGGCGCAAGCATTCGGCCATGCGCGTTTGGCAGCGGTCGAAGTAACGTTCACAATGTGTCCGCTACCTTGCCCCATCATGTAACGTGCTGCGGCCCTCGCCATTAAGAATGGTCCATGTAAATTCGTACGCAGCACCCGTTCCCATTGCGCTGTCTCTATCTCGTTGAGGCTGCCACTTACATCAGTGCCGGCGTTGTTAATCAAAATATCAATACCACCCAGTTTCTCAATTGTCTCGCGCACCGCATGCTCGGCTTGTTTCGGGTCGCCTACATCACAAATAACGACATCAACATGACGACCATTTTCAAGCAGGGCTGTTGCTGTACGTTGCGCATTTTCTTCATGTAGATCAGCGAGCATGATGCGTGCGCCGTTTGCCGAAAGTTGCGCGCAAAGTGCGGCACCCAACCCACTGGCACCACCAGTGACCAGTATTGATTTCTCGCTTAGCGAGACAGGTGACCGTGAAGCTTGCATCAATGGCAGTGGCGTCTGAGTGAGCTTGTTCAATGGTGCACTCCAGTTCCGGATCAGCATTATCAATTCATGAAAATTTGGCCTTCCTGTGCCTATTTTTTATATCGCAGAAATTGGCATGTTTGCTGCTTTTATATGCCTGTTACGTGTTTGCTTTTGAGCTGTATGCAATCGAAGACTGCGCTAAATAATTTTGGTTCAGCTAATGCGGGAGAAGACCATGTTGATGAAAAAAATATCAGTGCCAGTGATGGCACTTGTTTTGTTTTCAACTGGCTGTGAAAGCCTGGGTGACTTGAGCCCGAAGTCGAATGAGCCACAGCCTATTGCCAGTAATGTTAGCGGTACCGGCACTATCGAGTCGATTGAAGTTGTGCATCGCACGCAAGGCCTTGGGCTTGGCACGCTGGCAGGCGCAGCAATTGGTGGTGTACTCGGGAATCAGCTAGGTAGTGGGCGCGGCAATACTGCCACCACAGTAGCTGGTGCTGCTGGTGGCGCTTATGTCGGGCATGAAATGGAAAAAAAGCGGCGCACTGATAACAAAATTTACAAAGTCACTATCCGCATGGATAACGGTACGACCCAGTCATTTGCGCAGGAAATGGAACCGAGCTTGCGTACTGGTGATCGTGTGTCCATCACTAATGGCGTGCTTTCATCTTTGTAGAGCGTGCCAGGTAAACAGAGGCTTTGATGCTGGCTAAAACATGGTGGATTTGCTGTGTGAGATTCGGCGCACTGCGTTAATTTCGTACTGTGTTTATATCATCTGCTGACCTCGAAGACGTCATTCTGCTCAGTGCACCGATGTAACGAAAATAGATCGAAACGTTTTTCATCCTTTCATTTATTCATTAATTTGTATTGAACAGCAAGGAGACTTCATATGGCGACGATTCAACTTGAAACGGGTGCAAGCTATCCGGGCAGTACCGTGGTCTCGCAGGAAAGCATTATCCGGCGACCTTTGTTTCCAGCCATACGTTGGGGCGCTGTTTTGGCCGGCGTTGCGGTCGGAATCTCGGTTCAACTTGTCCTCTCGCTACTCGGCATTGCAAGTGGCCTGAGCCTGACTAACGTATCAACCGGGGAGGCGCCTGGCACAAGTGCTTTGATCTGGGCAGGCGCAAGTATGTTGATATCGGCATTAGTAGGCGCTTATGTCGCCGGCCGGATGACCGGATTAAAACGAAAAATCGATGGCATCTTGCACGGTGTTGTGTCGTGGGCTGTCACGACGCTGTTGTTTGTTTTACTCGCCACCTCGGCTGGCGGCTCTTTGCTCTCAACTATGTTCAGTAGCGTTGGCGAAGGCGCAAATGCAATGGCGCAATCCGCACCGGGGGGGCTGAGCGGTTTTCTCGGTCGGCAGTTGGGTACCAATGTCAGTTCACAGCAACTGCAAACTTTGCAAGATCATATTGCAGCCGGTCGGCGTGATCAGGCAGTTGATTACCTCGCTAGCAATATGGGCGTGCAACGTGAACGTGCTGGCACTGTCGTTGATCAGGCCTTAATTTTATCTGGCTCGCCCGAGCAGGCTTCACCACAGGGAAGAGCGGCGGCTGATCGCGCTATCAATAGTGCAAGCCGTGTTGCGTGGTCCGTATTTGCGGCGGTAGCGTTATCCCTCGCGCTCAGTGTCATCGGCGGCGCACTCGGTGCCATGGGGGCACGACGCACTACCTGGAATGAGACGACGACGGGTGGTATGGCTCCAAGTGGCATGGCAACACCGACCGAACGTACGCTTTGAAGGCCAACAATATACGCAACAAATAAATCAAGGAAGCAAAGTATGAAGTTGAAAACCATTGATGGCGACGCAGCGAGCACCAATCGACCTGCAGCCAAGCGCTTCAATTGTCTGCTTGCCGGACAGTCTACGGCAACAGAATTATTGCGTTCTTGCCCGGTTGTTACTGCTTCCGGTCAAAGCCTGGGGCGGGTTCGTTCAGTACTGGTGGAAGTGCGCAGTCGTCAATTGCGCTATGTGATGCTCGCGCCCCATCAAGGCAAGGCATCCGTCACGATTCCATGGCATGCACTTTATTTTGATTCAGCACTTGTGCGTCTGGTTTATTACACCTATAGCTGAAGTGCAGAAGATAAAAACTTTGCGAATTTTTTGTACAAGCTGACGAATGAGAATCCTGACATGGCTCGCATACAGCAGTCGATTGATGTGAATGTGCCATTGCGTTTGACCTTTAAGCAATGGATGCAATTTGGGGATTATCCGCGTTTTATGGAGGGCGTTCAGGAAGTGCGCCAGCTTGATAATGCGCATGTGCATTGGCGAGCCAAACGCGACGGTCGTGAACTGGAATGGGATTCCGAAATTACCGATCAAATTCCGGACCAACTAATTGCATGGCGCGATCTGACAGGCCCTTGTAATCATGGCAGCATCAAATTTCAAGCTATCAAAGAGAATGCAACCCGGGTGGATTTGATGATGGAGTTGGCGTCACAACAGCCGTCTGCTTCCCTCAATGCCAAAGAGCTGGAGATCAGTCTTCGTCTTGAGCAGGACTTGATCCGGTTTAAAAAAATGTTGGAGACACAGTCGCAAGTGACGGATGTTTCAGGTGCTTGGCGAAGTGAGACTCAGCAGCTTAAGGCAACAGCATCTGCAGAAAATCTGAAAGCTTCATCTGGATCATCTCCCGCATGGTTACCGAATATGTTGCAGGGCTGGGAAGAACCGATGGTCATGATGCGAAAAATGAGTGATGAGATGGATCAGTTGTTCGAGCGTTTCCTCGGTAGGCCAATGGCATTCCGGTTTGGTCAGGGAGGGGCGGCAGGGAAATGGATGCCCACTATTGATATTGCCCAGCGTGGCAACCAGTTAGTGATCTGTGCTGATTTGCCGGGTGTTAGGAAGGAAGACGTGAAAATAGAAATCAGGCAGGGAAAACTAATCCTGGAAGGTGAGAGATCATCACCGCCTATGGAAAGGGCGCTGCCGTCATTTCGCCGCAGTGAACGTAATTACGGGTCTTTTTACCGGATGATCCCTTTACCTGAAGGCGTCGAAGCGGAACAAGCGAATGCGAGCATGCAGGAAGGCGTACTCGAAATTATGCTGCAGTTACCACCGCAAGAAATACGGCAGGGTAAGCGGATCGAGATAGGTCCGCATTGAGTGGAGCGGGGATGGCGTGCCGACCCGCATATCTAATCGCATTACTGTTTGCGACATTTTGTTTCTTGTTGCCCGCCTCTCGTAATTCACCATATACATATCTGCCTCAATCGCAGACTACGCTTGCGAAACATGATCTGTCAGTGGCTATTTTTCGTTTCTGGTCGGGAGCAGTGCCGTTTTGCGAACAATACTTTCAATTCGCTGCACAAGAAGCTCGGCCTTCCCCTCCTCAGCCTGACGTCGTATCTTGTGGTGAACAGCTAACTCAAATAGACGGCTGCCGGCGAAAAATCGATGAGTCAGTCAAGCCTCAGTATCCGCATAGCATGTGGGTGCGCATTGATTATGTCGGCTATCTGGCGCAGTCATCTGCGCATCAGTCGTGCCGCTATAGAGATCATTCAATAACGATGTGAATGGAAGCAGCGCGCTGTCGCTTCCATTCAATACTTTCTGTCATGCCACTACATCTTCTTCTGCACGTTAGTTGCAGCATCTTGTACGTGTTCACCGCCACGCTCTACATCCTTGCCCATCCCGCGCATGGTATTGCATGCACCTAGTGATAAGGTAAAGGAAAGGACGCCAAGTAAAAATATGAATCGATTTAACGGGCGGAATGGTGTGGCATAGCTTGTGTATTTCATGTTTGACTCCTTTTCAAAACCCAATCATGCTGATGTTGATTATTTTTTCATGAATGGCTGTTGTGTTCGCTGTTGTTGCATCCATTGCATCAGCAGACCAGCGATTTTTCCCGCGGCACGCAAGCTATTCCTATTGCTAATTAGCTTGGTACCAGCTGTAACGACTGCGTGAAATGCGCCAGAGCCAGTTATGGCGCGCACCTTAGTACGAACCTTGCTCATGGCTGGTTGATTTGCCAGCTTGCGACCCGGGCCAAATAAAATAATCGCTGCTGTGATACCTATTGCCAGCTGCCAGTGGTGTGCAATAAGCCATCGCATGGTGTGACTGCGCGGAAATCCGCCCTCCATGGTCGGGATCTCGCCAGAGCGCTGCATCGCAGAACCAGAATGCCTGATCCTTTTTCTGGTATTGGTGTCGCTACCATTTAACATGCGCCGGTAAACTGCCCGACTGGCTTCGATCTGTTCAAGCAGAGCGCGACGTTCTTCTTCCAGGGTTGTACTCATAGACTTTCCCGGACTAGTTCCGCATCGCGTTTTATTTCCTCACGCAGCGTATTGAGAGTAGCTGCTTTGCCGGTATGCCTTTTGAACAGCGCTATGCCGGCACCTGCCAAACCCATGTACAGCGCAACGGTAGCCCATGCTGCAATGGCCCTGTAATCGCTATCCCAGAAACTGACAATGATGGCAACGCCAATAAACAGAAGAGAATAGAAAGCACACAGAACAGCGGCAAAGAGACCGAGCAATTGCAGCTTCAACTCACGTCCCTGCATTTTGAGCTCAATACGTACCAGCGCCAGATAGTCGCTGAGCCTGTCGAGCGCAATTGCTGACAACTGTTTTGATTTGCGCAATGCATTCAGCATGGCATGCCTCTATCAGTCCGAACGTCTTGTTAGCAACAGACCCACCAATGCGCCTACGCCTGCTGCAATCGCTACGGATTGCAACGGTCGCTCGCGTACATAGTCAACGGTGACATCCATGCCCTGATTGATCTGCTTGCCGGCCTGATCTGCCAATCCTCTGGCGGCATAACGCATCGACGAAAAACGCGCCATGATGCGGTCGCGCGCTTCGCGCAGTTCGATTTCGGTCAAGGTTGATGCATGCGACATCAGTGCATCAAGATCACTTTTCAAATTACTTAATTCTTCACGCAAACGCGGCGCATCACTTTCGTAACTGGCACCCTGATATTCACGCCGAACACTGCCAGTCTCGCTAGTGCTGCCGCTGCTGCCACTGATAGGGATATCTGTATTCATTAAGCTCTCTCCTTATGTGTTGGCACGTATCCGATCCGTAAGCTCCTCCCTTCTTGTTGCAAGTGATATGCCAGCAAGTTAAAGCAGGAATAAAGGCGTATTTTGTATTGGTGAACAGCGCATGCAGGCAAACGCTGGCAAAATTTACGTGTAAGGTCTGCCAACTTGGAAAGTCCGCTCCAGATGAGGCAGGCAATCATTTGCGAAAATTTTGCGCCAGGCCATGACCACTGACTTGTTCGCATTGACGGAACCGGACTTGTCGCGGGATTGCCTGCGGCACTATCGGAACTTGCCTGCAGGCTGGATTGCGTACGTACACATGCTAAGATTGACACGATTTTGTCTGTGAGCGCTAATTGCCCCGCGCAGCAAAAAATTCATTTTAATTTTAATAAAAAGGGAGACCCCATGAACACCCGCAAGAAGATCATTACGCTGGCCGTCGCAGCGACATTCGGCCTCGGGCATGCTGCAGTCAATGCGCAGGTATCAAACGACACAATCAAGATCGGTTTCATCACCGACATGTCCGGCGTCTATGCGGACGTGGACGGTCCCGCTGGCGCAGATGCCATCAAAATGGCGATTGCTGATTTTGGCGGCGCGGTCAATGGTAAAAAAATCGAATTCATCTCCGCCGACCACCAGAACAAAGCCGACATCGCCGCCAGCAAGGCGCGCGAATGGTTTGACCAGCAAGGCGTTGACATGATCATCGGCGGCACCAACTCAGCTACCAATCTGGCGATGGCCAAGGTCGCCGCCGAAAAGAAAAAGCCGTTCATCTCGGTTGGTGCCGGTACGGCGCGATTGACGAATGAAGAATGTACTCCCTACACCATTCACTATGCTTACGACACAGTAGCACTGGCACGCGTGACAGGCGGTGCTCTGGTCAAGCAAGGTTTCAAGGACTGGTTTTTCCTGACCGCCGATTATGTGTTCGGTATGTCGCTTGAAAAAGATGCGACGGAAGTGATCAAGGCCAATGGCGGCAAGGTACTGGGTTCGGTCCGTCATCCGCTGGCAGCATCGGATTTCTCGTCTTTCCTGTTGCAGGCGCAAAACTCGAAAGCACAAGTGCTGGGACTGGCAAATGCCGGTGGCGACACCGTCAATTCGATTAAAGCGGCGAATGAGTTTGGCATCAACAAAAAGATGAAGCTCGCCGGTATGCTCATGTTCGTCAATGACATTCATGCGCTCGGTTTGCCAATGACGCAAGGGATGTTCCTGACTGACGGCTGGTACTGGGATGCCAATGACGAGACACGTGCCTGGTCCAAGAAATTCATGGCCAAGGCTAAGAAAGCACCATCAATGCTGCATGCAGCCGACTACTCGGCTGCCAATTTTTATCTGAATGCCGTCAAGGCAACAGGCACCGATGACGGTGACAAGCTGATGGCGCACATGAAAGCGACCAAAGTAAACGACTTCTTCGCCAAGAACGGCGTCGTCCGTCCGGATGGCCGCATGGTGCATGAAATGCACCTTATGCAAGTGAAAACGCCTGCCGAGTCGAAGTACCCATGGGATTACTACAAAAATATACAGACCATTCCCGGTGAACAGGCTTTCATGACGAAGGCTGAATCCAAGTGCTCACTCTGGAAATAGCAGGGCAGTGACAAATCGGCGCGCATTGAGCGCGCCGTTTTTTTATGCAGACGGAAAAATTATTCATGAAAAAATACTTGCTTGCTTTACTGTTCCCTTTCCTGCTACCTGCAGCCGTCTTGGCTGATAGCTTGCCGGACGGATTTCAGGGCCTGCCATGGGGCGCTGCTGTGACGGCTTTGCCTAACGCCAAAAAAATTGCTGAAACCTCGCAATACCAATGCTATCGCACCGGTGACGGCAATGGCAGCGTGGCAGAGACGGCTGTATCGAATATGCGTTGGTGTTTTAGTGGCGACCGTTTTTATTTTGCGCAGATGGAGTTCAATGGCCAGCAGGCGCAGCAAGCATTGCTCGCTGACGCAAAGGCAAAATGGGGCGAGCCCAAACTGGCACAACGCTTTACCGAAGCCTTCGTCTGGGGCGGGCCGGAAGACGGCGTCTATGTCGAACTTGAATACAGCAAAATTGACAGCCACGGCACGCTGGCATTTGTGTACCTGCCCATCTACAGCGAGACGCAGGCAGCAGCCAAGCGCGAGCGTGGTAAGCCTAGAATGGGATCTGGGTTTTAAAAGACAGCGGTGGGGACAGCGGCAATTTTCGTTTAACGCTCCGCTTCATCAGCACAGAATTGGCTTTCCGGCATGAGCACATAGTCGATAAAGCCAGTTTCAGTTTGTCTGTCAGTTATAAAATCCGCAAATAAAAAAAGCCCGCAATCGCTTGCGGGCTTTTTCATTCATTCTTTGGGGTGGCTGATGGGGCTCGAACCCACGACAACAGGAATCACAATCCTGGA
>JAOAUN010000074.1 GCA_030157545.1 Burkholderiaceae bacterium | reverse complement strand
GCCTGAAGTAATCGTAATGATCGCCCAGTAAATAGCGGCTGGTATCGACGCAAAATGCTCAGGCTGGTGATGGCCTTCGGCGAAATACATTAGTGATGCTGACACGATGGTCGCAATCAGCAGCAGGAACAGCGCCGATGCAAATGCCTTGCGTTCGGATTTAATTGCATGAAACAAGTCTTGCAGCGCGGTATTGTAGTTCGACAGTTTTAATATGCGCAGTAGCCGCAAAACCCGCAGTACGCGCAGGTCGAGATAAGGAAACAGGGCGTGGAAATAAAAGGGCGCTGTGGCGAAGAAATCGACCAGACCAAAAAAACTGAACAGGTATTCTTTGCGGCCGCGCCAGCTGCCGCCATCTTCTTTTGAATAGCGTGCGCCGAAAGACCAGGCGCGCAATAAGTATTCGGCAGAGAAGAACATCACGCTCCAGAATTCAAACTCATGGAAAACGTCTTTGTATTCGGCATGCACCTCGGGTATTGAATCAATAACCACTGCAGCGCAGTTTGTCAGGACGACGATAGTGATTAACCATTCTACAAATTTACTGGCATTATTCTTTGCTGAGCCATCCAGAATTTGCATTACACGGCGTTTCATTACAGGTCCTGTTAAATGTTCACAAAGCTTTGGAAGCAATCTGGATAAGCTTGTATCAAGCTCATTGCAACGTAGTCAGATAAGTAAGCTTGAAAAAAATCAAGTACAGGATCGTCTAAGAAGCTCTAACAAAAAGACCCAAACCGTCGTCCCAGCGCACGCTGGGACCCAGTGGCTTTTGTTGTGCACTACCTAAGTCGCTGGACCCCAGCTTTCGCTGGGGCGACAGATTTAACATTAGGGGCATTTTGTTAGAAGCTCTAAATTAGCTTTGCAGCATAACAATGTGTTTTGCCGTAAAACACACAATAATTCAGGATTCAGGCGTGCATTCCGACAGCTATGCTTGAAACTGCATTTGAGCCGGTCTTCGACTGAAGAACGCGGCTCTGCTCATAAAACCGCACAGGATTTATTTTGTTTTATTACTAACAGTGCTGGCCGTTGCGGCCGGTATGCTGGTTTGGCTTTCTATCAGTTTTTATTCAACTGTCGCCAGATCGCTTTTTCATCTTCGGTTGCGCGTCCCGGCACTTCAAAAAACTGGTGCATTTTTCCGCTGTCGCCGGCCGCCATGATCTGGCGCAGGTTGCCGATTGTTATACGGAACTGTTCGAACGCAATTTCCGGAGTTTTCGCCATTGCTTCCAGCGGTAAATGCCCGCTTTCCGCCTGTTCTTTTTCGAGCCGTGTACGCTCGATCAGGATCTCGACTTCTTCTGGCGATATATGCAGCGCGGCGGCTTCTTCCATAATTTTTGCGCGCTCGACCTCATCGAGTTCGCCGTCCTTCAAGAAGCGCATTAATTCGTTATGCATCAACTCGCGATCTTTATGCAGCTGATCGTTGAATGCGGAAGACAGAATCGCTGCCGGCACGGCAAAAATGCCAATGCCGACCAGGGCCATGATCATGGTCATCAAGCGGCCCACCGGTGTCACCGGCGAAATATCGCCATAACCAACGGATGCCAGGGTGACCACAGCCCAGTAAATGGCCTGCGGAATATTCTCGAACTTGTCCGGTTGTGCTGCGCGCTCGAACAGATAGCCGAGGCTGGCGGTCAACACCACCAGCAACAGCATGATGAAAGTGGAAGCGCCAATGACAGGCCATTCACGTTTCAAAGCCTTGACTAGCGTGTCGGTCGAGCTGGTGTAGCGAGTCAGCTTCAACAGCCGCAGCAGCCTGAAGATCCTCAGGAAACGCAGGTCGATCAAGTTGCCTAGCATGCTTTCGAGGAAGAACGGTACGATCGCGAAAAAATCAATGACGACGATAGGCGTCTTTGCGAAGGCGATCCGTCCTTTGATACCACCTCGGAAGTTCGGGTCTTCGACAATGGAATAAAGCCTGAAAATATATTCCATCGAAAAAATGAAAACGGCAACAGCATCCAGGATGATGAACTGCACGTTGAGCACATAGTGAATAGACTCCACCGATTCCAGTATCACTGCAACGACAGAGATGAAAACCCACCAGACAATAAAAGAATCGAGCATTTCATGCAGCTTGCCGCTACGTTCAGTCGGATTTAGCAGTGCATAGACGCACTGACGAAAAGTGCGGCCGGCGTTAAGGCGGCGGAATTCCTGAATGGCCGGCACCAGCACGCGGAACAGTTTCAACAGACGCAGCAGACGCAGCACCCGCATCATGCGCAAGTCGGCGGTGATAAAGGCGGCCAGATAGAAAGGCAGAATGGCTGCGAGGTCAATCAGTGCATAGGGGCTGCGGATGTAGGCGAGGCGAGGGAAGCGCGAACGGGAAAATTCCGGATCGTCCGGTGCTACAAAAAGTCTTAACAGATATTCGACGGTAAATACCGCCAGTGAGAATTGATTAAAGTAGTGAAATGAATTTGCATACGCATCGAACAAGGCCGGGATATGTTCGACGATCATGCTGAGCATGTTCGCAATAATCAGGATCGAAATCCATTTGTCGAAACGCTGCTGCAAATTATTCGGGTTGGTCGTGTCGAACAGCCATGCATAAACAAAATTGCGTACCGACATGGATTTTTTTGGTTCGATGGCTTGGGTCTCGTTCATGAGTATTCTCTCTGCCTTCGTTAAAATAAAACTTCTTTAATACGGATCAGTGAAAAAGCACGCCCGCAAATAGAAACCCGTATTGGCAGCATGTCTTTCAGCGGCTCGTTGTCTGGTATCGGTGCGTAGTCAAAACCGCTATTCGGCGGCACTCTGGCAATGCCTTTTTCCAGAATGATGGCGCCGTGACTGTCCGGATCGTCATGATCACAGGCGGGAGCAAATAGCTTGCCGTACTTGTCATCGACATTGCTCATGTCGGCAAACGGGCCGCCTTCGGCATGCAGCGCATCGATGCAGTCTTTCCAGGTAGCGTCCTTGGCATCGCAGGCAGGCACATCGCCAGGCTTGCCTTCGGCGCGCGCCGCGCCATGCTGTTCCAGCCACGCCGACAGATTTTCACCATGCAGTTTGGTTTCTTCGGTATTGGCGCCTTCCTTGTAGGTGATGTAGCCGAGGTGGACAACCATGATGCCGATAATGATGGCGACAATAACGAAAGCCGCATCCGTGATGCCAAAAAATTTGGCCGGCGCTTCTGTATCTAAAGCGCTTTGTTCTGCTGGCATTATTTGTCCCTCCGGCTGCGAACCGTATTCTGGATGTTTGTTTTTCTATTCCGAGGATTTATTTTTAATTTGAATATAAAAATCCACGGCGCAGAGTGTTTGTATTTTTTATTATTTCATTCTAAACCACGATATTTGAAATTCCTTACATTGGTCTGACAATCATCTTGCGATGATTGTTTTTATAGCCATGCCGATTTGCTATTTATTTAATGCGCGATTCATTTTGGCTCATGATATGCTCGCCGCCATAAGCGCTTTCGACAGGTGCCTCATTCAATTAGTCCGGAGACAAAACATGCGCAAGAACACCCGTCCATTACAAATTTTGCATGCATCCGTGCTCGCCGCTTTGGCTGCGTGCAGCATTGTGCCGGCTGTCGCTGCCTGCCCCGATGACGCCGCCATCAATGCCTATGTCAGCGACTTCGCCGCAAGACGCCTGAGCAAGGGCTTTGGCAATGAGCTGACGCTGGCCGACGCCGAATGCGCCAAGAAAAAACTCGCTCAGCGACTGCCCTCCGTACTGGGTGACCTCGTCGGTTACAAAGCCGGCTTTACCAACGTCGCGCTGCAGCAGCGCTTTGGTGTAGACAGCCCGAAGTGGGGCTATATGTATAACCGCAATATGATCGATATCATCGCGTCCGTTCCTGCGAACTTCGGCGCGCGTCCCATGTATGAGGCTGATTTCATTGTTGAAGTCAAAGATCCGCGGCTCGCTGATGCAAAGACGCCGCTTGAAGCGCTCGGCTATCTGGAATCCATCGTGCCCTTCATTGAACTCGCAGACCTGATGCTCGAAGGGACCTTCAATGGCAATGCCATGATTGCAACCAACATTGCCTTTCGTGGCGGCGTGACGGGCGCAGAAATACCGGTCGTGAAAAGCCAGGCATTTCTGGATGCCCTGGCCAACATGACTGTGGTGATGACGGATGAAGTTGATGGTAAAGAGTTGGGGCGCGCCAAAGGCAGTGCGCTGATGGAGAATCCGATTTATGCGGCGATGTGGCTGGCGCAAGAATTGAAGAAAGACGGCATCGTGCTGAAGAAGGGCGATTTGCTGAGCCTCGGCGGTTATATTCCGCCGCAGCCCACCAAGCCGGGCATGAAGGTTCAAGTGCGTTACAACGGGCTGCCGGGTGACCCTGCAGTGTCCGTCGAATTGTATTAATTACTGTATGGATTATTCGGTGGGTTTCGCTGTACGCTTAACCCACCATCTGCGATAACTTATTGAATAACGCCGCAAGCCATGCGCGCGCCGCCACCACCCGCTGGCGCCGGATGATCAGCGTGGTTGTCGCCGCTGGCATGAATCATCAGCGAGCGGGACTTGATGTCGGCCAGTTCAAGTCGCGGCGCCAAAACAGGATTGGTGGCCGTGCCGTTGGCGGCAACGGCAATGACGGGCAAGTCGCCCAGATGGCCTTCGCCCCACGGGGTGCCGTGCTGTTTGGTGTCGTTCGGATCGTAATGCGGGCCGGCCGCTAGTGCCGGCACCATCTTGCCGTCTTTGCTCGCCGGGGCGCAGGAAGGTTTTTCATGTACATGGAAGCCATACACGCCGGGCTGCAGGCCGGACAAGTCCGGCGTGAAAACGAGACCGAAGCGCGTTTCGCTGACAGTGATGGTGCCGATGGCCTTGCCGGCGCCATTCGCTTCAGCCAGGTGCATGGTGACGACAGGATTTGCAATTGCACTCGATGCGAACAGGCAGGCAGCGATGGCAGTAACAGCAGTGAAATAGGTGCAAGCTGGTTTCATTATTTTTTCCTTGATTGACTTTCGTTGCAAAGCACAGCAAAGAACATTACAACACAAACGCGCAAAGGATAAGACGCATGGCTGAATTTTCCCGTTTCATACCGTGGACTTTATCGGGTCTGGGTTTTTTCCTGTTTTTCTTTTTCTCGCCGCTACTATCCTTCGTCTGTCTGGGCCTTTTCATCGTTGGCTGGCGTGACTACACGCAAACTCACCATGCGGTGCTGCGCAACTATCCTGTTTCCGGTCATCTGCGTTTTTTGCTTGAATACATACGCCCTGAAATTCGCCAGTATTTTCTGGAAAACGATGAAGAGAAATTGCCGTTCTCGCGCAACCAGC
>JAOAUN010000073.1 GCA_030157545.1 Burkholderiaceae bacterium | reverse complement strand
GATTCGAACCCCGGATAGGCTATGAACCTATACACGCTTTCCAGGCGTGCGACTTCAACCACTCATCCATCTCTCCGTAATCGATCAGAAAAGACATTACCTGACCGAAGCCCGCGATTATAGCAAACCTTTGCCCTGATTCAGCAGTTCCTGCTTCACGAATGGATATCAGTACAAAAAAAACCGCTTCGCACAACAGCGCGAAGCGGCAATCCGGCTAAAAGACGATCACCCCGCCTTTTGACCTTCCCCCATAAGTATTACTGTGCTTCTTTGAGCTGATCCAGAATCGCCGGGTTCTCCAGTGTGGAGATGTCCTGCGTGATTTCTTCGCCTCTGGCCAGCACGCGTAGCAGGCGGCGCATGATCTTGCCGGAACGGGTCTTTGGCAGGTTGTCGCCGAAACGGATTTCCTTGGGCTTGGCAATCGGGCCGATTTCCTTACCAACCCAGTCGCGCAGTTCTTTGGCAATTGCCTTGGCTGCATCACCAGTCGGACGCGAGCCTTTCAAGACCACGAAGGCGCAAATGGTTTCGCCTGTCGTCGGATCAGGTTTACCGACCACGGCTGCCTCTGCCACCAGATGATTGGCAACCAGTGCCGACTCAATTTCCATCGTGCCCATACGGTGGCCCGACACGTTCAACACGTCGTCAATACGGCCCGTGATAGTGAAGTAGGCTGTCTTGGCATCCCGAATGGCGCCGTCACCTGCAAGGTAAAGCGTGCCGCCGAGTTCTTCGGGGAAGTAGCTTTTCTTGAAGCGCTCAGGATCGTTCCAGATGGTGCGGATCATCGAAGGCCATGGACGCTTCACAACCAGAATACCGCCGTGACCGTTCGGCATGTCATGACCGGCTTCATCAACGATGGCCGTCATAATGCCCGGCAGCGGCAGCGTGCACGAACCCGGCACCATAGGCGTGGCACCCGGCAGCGGCGTAATCATGTGGCCGCCGGTTTCGGTTTGCCAGAAGGTGTCAACGATAGGGCAATTATCATTGCCTACGTTTTTGTAGTACCACATCCAGGCTTCCGGATTGATAGGCTCGCCGACTGAACCCAGCAGGCGCAGCGAACTGAGGTCAAAGTGCTGTGGATGCACGTTCATGTCGGCGTCGGACGCTTTGATGAGCGAGCGGATCGCGGTCGGTGCGGTGTAGAAGATGGTCGCTTTGTGACGCGCAATCATGTCCCAGAAGCGACCGGCGTTCGGGTAAGTCGGCACGCCTTCAAACACGATTTGTGTAGTGCCGGCTGCCAAAGGTCCGTACGCGATATAGCTATGACCGGTAACCCAGCCGATGTCGGCGGTACACCAGAAGACATCGGTCGGCTTGATGTCGAAAGTCCACTTCATCGTCAGCGCAGCCCACAGCAAGAAGCCGCCGGACGAGTGCTGCACGCCTTTCGGTGTGCCGGTTGAGCCGGATGTATAAAGAATGAACAGCGGATGCTCGGCGCTGACCCATTCCGGTTCGCAGTCAACAGACTGCTGGTCCATCAGTTCGTGCAGCCACAGATCGCGGCCGGCGACAAAATTGATATTGCCTTTGGTGCGCTGGTAAATGATGACGTTTTTAATTGCGTCGCAACCGCCCATGGCCAGCGCTTCGTCAACGATGGCTTTGAGTGGCAGGTTTTTACCGCCGCGCACTTGCTCGTCCGCGGTAATCACAGCGACAGCGCCAGCGTCAACGATACGTTCTTGCAGTGACTTCGCCGAGAAACCGCCGAAGACCACCGAGTGCGTTGCGCCTATGCGGGCGCACGCCTGCATGGCAGCGACGCCTTCGACTGACATTGGCATGTAGATGACGACGCGGTCACCTTTTTTCACGCCGATTGATTTCAGGCCATTGGCCAGTTTGCACACTTTCTGGTGCAGTTCACGGTAGGTTAGTTTGGTGACCTGGCCGCCGTCTGCTTCAAAAATGATCGCGACTTTATCGGCGTTACCATTAGTCAGATTGCGGTCGAGACAGTTGTAGGAGACATTCAGTTCGCCGTCTTCAAACCATTTATAAAATGGCGCCTGCGACTCGTCTAGGCCTTTGGTAAATGGCTTGTGCCAGTCCAGTGTTTCACGCGCCTGACGACTCCAGAAACCGTCGTAGTCGCGCTCCGCTTCTGCGCACAGGGCCTGATAGGCTTCCATGCCGGAGATGGTGGCGTTTTTTACAAATTCTGCTGGCGGATTAAAGATGCGATGCTCATGCATCAAGGACTCTATCTCTGACATGCTGTCTCCTACGTTAGAATAATTTTCACTAAAGATAGGCTGCTACTCTTACTTAAGCCTTACACACGGTAACAGACTGTAAAGTTCTGGTTCTGACTGCGTCGCAGGGCCGTCTTGCCCGTGTAAAATGCAAATCAGCATTTTTAACCTACGGCAAAGCCAAAATCCTCTATGACACCTGAGCAAATTACCGGTAAACCTGCAGCCAAAATACCTGCTCTTGCCAATTTCATATTCATGACGCGCTGGCTGCAGGTGCCGCTATATCTGGGTCTGATCCTTGCTCAGGGTGTGTATGTCTATCATTTCTGGGTTGAACTGGTCGATCTGATCGGCGCCGTTTCCGGCGATGCCGCTTCCCTTGACCATATTCTCAGCGCCGTGACTGTGCAAGGCTTGCCGCCGCCGGTCAAGCTTACCGAAACCACGATCATGCTGGTTGTGCTGGGACTGATTGATGTCGTCATGATTTCCAACCTGTTAATCATGGTCATCGTTGGAGGCTATGAAACCTTTGTGTCGCGCATGCATCTGGAAAACCATCCTGACCAGCCCGAGTGGCTCTCGCATGTCAATGCGTCAGTCATGAAGGTCAAGCTGGGTACAGCCATCATTGGTATCTCGTCGATCCACCTGCTCAAAACTTTTATCAATGCCAATGCCTATGACGCCAAGACCCTGATCGCGCAGACCGTGATTCATATGGTGTTCCTCGCTTCTGCATTAGCGATTGCCTACACCGATCGCATCATGACCGTTACCCTTCACAGCAACCCCGATTCCCATTGATTCAAATAGTGACCGCCATGACCATCATCAAACAAGAAGACCTGATCGAATCCGTCGCCGCTGCCCTGCAGTACATCAGCTACTACCATCCGGTAGATTACATACGCCACCTCGCCCGTGCTTATGAGCTGGAACAAAGTCCGGCGGCCAAGGATGCGATTGCGCAAATCCTGACCAACTCGCGCATGTGCGCCGAGGGCAAGCGCCCCATCTGTCAGGACACCGGCATCGTGAACGTGTTCTTGAAAGTCGGCATGGACGTGCGCTTCGAAGGCTTTAAAGGCTCCATCACTGATGCCATCAATGAAGGCGTGCGCCGCGGCTATAACAATCCAGACAACAAACTGCGCGCCTCTATCGTGGCCGACCCGCAGTTCGAACGCAAGAACACCGGCGACAACACACCGGCCGTAGTGCACATGGAAATCGTGCCCGGCAACACGGTGGATGTGCAGGTGGCAGCCAAAGGCGGCGGTTCGGAAAACAAAACCAAATTCATCATGCTCAACCCCTCCGACTCCCTGGTCGACTGGGTCATGAAAACCGTGCCGACCATGGGCGCAGGCTGGTGCCCGCCCGGCATGCTGGGCATAGGCATAGGCGGCACTGCAGAGCGCGCCATGCTGATGGCCAAGCAGTCGCTGATGGAAGATATCGACATGACCGAGCTGCTGCTGCGCGGTCCGCAAAACAAGACTGAAGAATTACGCATCGAGCTGTGCCAGAAGATCAATGCGCTCGGCATCGGCGCACAAGGCCTGGGCGGCCTGACCACGGTGCTGGATGTGAAGATCATGATGCACCCTACCCACGCCGCCTCCAAGCCGGTGGCCATGATTCCAAACTGCGCCGCAACACGCCATGCGCACTTCGTACTCGACGGCTCGGGTCCGTCCTATATCGAACCGCCATCACTGTCCGAATGGCCGGATGTACATTGGGCGCCGGATACGGAAAAATCCAGGCGCATCGATTTGAATACCCTTACCCGCGAAGAAGTTGCATCGTGGAAGCCGGGCCAGACATTGCTTTTGAACGGCAAAATGCTGACCGGTCGTGATGCCGCCCACAAGCGGATTGCCGATATGCTCGCCAAGGGTGAATCTCTGCCAGTTGATTTCAACAACCGCGTCATCTATTACGTAGGACCAGTCGATCCGGTGCGCGAAGAAGCAGTAGGCCCTGCCGGTCCTACTACCGCTACGCGCATGGATAAATTCACCGACATGATGCTGGAAAAAACCGGTCTCATTGCCATGATAGGCAAGGCCGAGCGCGGCCCGGTCGCCATCGAGTCCATCAAAAATCACAAGTCGGCCTACCTGATGGCCGTCGGCGGCGCAGCTTATCTGGTATCGAAGGCGATCAAGAGCGCCAAGGTGATCGGCTTTGCCGACCTGGGCATGGAAGCGATCTATGAGTTTGATGTCAACGACATGCCCGTCACGGTGGCCGTCGACTCAAATGGTACGTCGGTGCATAACACCGGCCCGAAGGAATGGCAGGAGCGGATTGCGTCCACCATCGGCAAGATTCCGGTGACCATTGCTTAATAATTCAACATCAACGCCAACACTCAGCCAGCGCGCTGCGCCGATAGGAATTTTCGATTCCGGCATCGGCGGCTTGTCTGTACTGCGGCATGTGCGCGCACTGCTGCCGGATGAAGAATTCGTTTACTTTGCCGACTCCGGTTTTGCACCTTATGGTGAGAAACCGGAAGAAGTCATTGTCGCGCGTGCAGTGGCGATTGCAGACTTCCTGTTGAAGTTCAAAGTCAAAGCGATTGTTGTTGCCTGCAATACTGCAACCGCTGCAGCGATAGCGGGCTTGCGGGAGCGTTACCCGCAACTGCAAGTCGTCGGCGTGGAGCCGGGTCTGAAACCGGCAGCGGTACAGACACAAACTAAAGTAGTGGGCGTACTGGCAACCGGCGGCACGCTGACCAGCAGCAAATTCCTCGCGCTGCAGCAACAGGTCGCCTCGGCTAGTGGCGTGCGATTTCTGCCGCAAGCCTGCACCGGACTGGCAGACCAGATTGAAAAAGGCGAACTGAACTCGCGCGAGACCGCCAGCATGGTCGAGCGCTACGTCGCGCCGCTGCTCGCGCAAAACGCCGACACGCTGGTACTGGGTTGCACCCACTACCCTTTCGTACAGCACTTGATAGAGCAGGTTGTTGCTGCCACCGGCAAGCAGGTAGGATTAGTCGATACCGGCGCGGCCGTGGCGCGCCAGTTGCAGCGCCTGCTGCAACTGCATCAACTACAGGCTGCTTCCTCCGCGCAAACAGGCTTACTGACGGCCTACACCACGGGAAGCCGTACGGCACTGATGACGGCTTTCAGCAAACTACTGAAGGTGGAGCCGACGGTAGAACAGGTCAGCGTCGCAGTAGCCAGCACGGAAAACTGAGGACAAAGGGCAATGCCAGTCAGTTAAGCGCAGACGCTGAATTCGGCTTGATTTGCGAATGG
>JAOAUN010000072.1 GCA_030157545.1 Burkholderiaceae bacterium | reverse complement strand
AGCTTACCGGTACGCGCCATGCCGGCCTGTACTTCGTCCACAATCAGCAAGATGCCATGCTTCTGTGTCAGCGCGCGCAAGCCTTGCATGAATTCGCGTGTGGCGGGTATGACGCCGCCTTCGCCTTGCACCGGCTCCAGCATGACGGCAACGGTTTTGTCCGTGATCAGCGCTTCGACGCTGGCAAGATCGTTCAGGTGCGCGTGCGAAAAACCCGGCACTTGCGGCGCAAACATCGTGCCCCAGCCTTCCTTGCCGGAGGCCGACATAGTCGCGAGCGTGCGGCCGTGAAAGCTGTGATCGAAGGTGATGATTTCGTAGCGGTTTTCACCGGCGGCGTTCTTGTTCAGCTGGCCCCATTTGCGCGCCAGCTTGATGGCGCCTTCATTTGCTTCAGCGCCGCTGTTGGCGAAGAACACGCGGTCGAAGCATGAATGCTTGACCAGCATCGAGGCAAGCGTGATCGACGGCTCGTTATAAAAAGCCGGCGACGGATTGATGACTTTTTTCGATTGCGCGAGCAGCGCTTCCTGAATGCAAGCCGGTGAGTGCCCCAGACAGTTGACGGCCCAGCCTTGCAAATAGTCGAGGTAGCGTTTGCCGTTATGGTCAGTCAGCCACATGCCTTCGCCGCTGGTAAAAACCAGTGGCGGGCGCTTGGTAATAAAGAGCAGAGCGTCGGTGTCGTACTGGCTGAAATTCATGTTGATTGCTTCAGGTTGGTTCATATTGTTCAGGCGGCAGCCAGATCGGCTTCCGAGGTAAAGGAGTCGGCAAAGAATTCTTCTTCCGGCAGTTTGCAGGCGCTGACAAAATCACGCTGCGCCGATTCCACCATGACCGGTGCGCCACACGCATAGACTTGATAGCCCGACAGGTCTGGCAAGTCTTCCATCACGGCGCGATGCACGAAGCCGCTACGACCGTGCCAGCCATCTTCCGGCAAGGCGTCAGACACCACCGGGATGTAGCGGAAATTCGGCAGTGTGCGCTCCCATTCTTCGCACAGCGCATGCAGATATAAATCTTGTGGCCGGCGGCCGCCCCAGTACAGGACCATAGCGCGGTCAGTTTTTAAATGAACTGCATGCTCGATGATAGCCTTGATCGGTGCAAAGCCAGTGCCGGAGGCTAATAGAACCATAGGCTTATCTGAATCTTCACGCAGGAAAAAAGTGCCGAGCGGACCTTCGAAGCGCAGGATGTCACGCTCTTTCATCGTGCCGAACACGTGGTCAGTAAACAGGCCGCCGGGCATATGCCGAATATGCAGCGAGGTCATCGCATCGTCATGCGGTGCGTTGGCCAGGCTGTAGCTGCGGCGCTTGCCGTCTTTTAGCATGAACTCTATGTACTGGCCGGCTTTGTATTGCATGCGCTCGGTCGCGGGCAGTTGCAGCGTCATGATGATGACGTCGTCGCTGACGCGTTCAAGTGTTGTGACGCGCGCCGGAATTTTTTTAATCGGGAATTCGCCGACGCCGAGTACTTCGCGTGCTTCAATCGTTACATCCGATTGTGGTTGCGCACAGCAAAACAGCGAACTGCCGGCGGCTTCTTCAGCCGCCGCCAGCGCGCGTTCCTGATGCTTGCCATGGACAACGGAACCGGCCAACAGCTTGCCCTTGCAGCTGCCACAGGCGCCATTCTTGCAGCCATACGGCAAACCGACACCGGCGCGCAGAGCGGCTGCGAGCAGCGTCTCGCCTTTATCACAAGAAAATTGCCGACCACTCGGCTGAACAGTTATCTGGAACGTCATACAATTCGCCAATGAAAAAAAAATCTGTCAATAAGCTAGGTTTGCCACGCCTGCTGCTGGTTGGCTGCGGCGATGTCGGCATGCGCTTGTTGCCCTTGCTGCGCCAACGCTTCCGCGTCTTTGCCATGACCAGTCAGCCCGTCCGGATGGCCGAGCTCAGAGCCGCCGGCGCCATCCCTGTCCTCGCCAATCTGGATGAGCCTGACAGCTTGCGCCGGCTGGCCGGACTGGCTGACACCGCCGTCCACCTGGCTCCGCCTCAAGCCGAAGGCATACTGGATCACCGCACCCGTCATTTGACTGCCATTTTACCCCGACATGGCACGCTGGTTTACGTCAGTACGACCGGTGTTTATGGCGATACAGGCGGCGCCTGTTTTGATGAAACCCGGCCGCTTGCGCCCGTGAATGCGCGTGCGCGCCGCCGCGTCGACGCCGAGCAGGTATTGCGGCGCTGGGCGTTGCGCGCGCAAGCGCGACTGGCCATCTTGCGCGTGCCCGGCATTTATGCGGGCGACCGTTTGCCGGTCGAACGTTTGAAGTCAGGTACACCGGCGCTGAATGCCGCTGACGATGTCTACACCAACCATATTCATGCAGACGATTTGGCGCAGATCATCCTGCTGGCGCTGGCTCGCGCCAGGCCGCAGCGGGTCTACCACACGGTCGATGATTCGAACTTGAAAATGGCCCAGTACTTTGATCTGGTGGCCGACACATTTGGCTTGCCGCATCCGCCGCGCCTGCCGCGCAGCGAGCTGGCAAAACAGGTTTCACCGATGTTGCTGTCTTTTATGTCGGAGTCACGCCAGCTACTGAATCAGCGGATGAAACAGGAGCTGGGTGTGCGGCTGCTCTATCCGACTGTCGGCGACGCCCTCAGGAAGATTAAGGTTGGCATCCCGACTAGCCAGTTACGGTTGCCAGGCTTTGATGCCATCGACCCATGAGCGTGCCGGCAATTTGGTGCTTTCCCTGATGGTGGCGGCGCGCTTGTAGAGTGCTGCGAAATCCAGCTTCGGTGGCTGATTGAAGGCCAGCGCCACGACATTGCCATCATGGACTTCAGGCAGGCAGATCAGGGAATCGAAGGCAAACATCATCGCCTTGAAATTTTTCGCATAGCTGGGATGGTCGCCAAACAGATTGACGGTGACGACGCCATGCGGTTTCAGGCAAGCCGAACAAGCCTGATAAAACTCCGGCGTGTCGAGCATGGGGCCGCGTGCGGTGGCGTCATATAAATCAATCTGCAGCACATCAAGCGTGCCGTGATTGGCAGGGTCTTCGACAAAATCCAGCGCATCCATTTCGCGCACGGTGAGCCGCTCGTCATCCATGGGTAACTTGAACATGGAGTGACAGATATCAACGACTGCCGGATTGAGTTCAATCGCCGTGACCTGCGCTTGCGGAAATTGCCGATAACAGAATTTGGTAAGAGCCGCCGCACCCAGACCGAGCTGAACAATCTGCGTGGGGTTCTCGATAAAGAGCATCCAGGCCATCATCTGCTGCGCGTATTCCAGCTCCGGCCAGTCGGGTTTGCGCAAGCGCATCGCGCCCTGTACCCACTCGGTACCGAAATGCAGGTAACGTACGTTGTCCATTTCGGACAAGGTCACGGCTGAGAATTTCGGCTTCTTGCGCGCGGGGCGGGAGGATTCTTCTTTTTCTATCGATTTTCGTTTGATCAGCATGCTAATTCCTGGTGGACGCGCTGCATTATCGGGTCAGCGCGCGCCACTGTACAAGCTTTTCCTCGAAGGATAGCTGCGCATTGGCAGGGGAAGAGGAGGGCAGCACCAGCGTGCGATAGCCAGCTGCAGCGAAGCGCGGTGCGGCTTTGCCCGAGGTTTTGCCATTGAATGCGATGGTGTTTAGCGCCGGATAGCGCTCATTGAGCTGCGAAAAATCAACTGCTTGCGCTTCCCTGATGGCCGAGTCCAGGCTGCCGCTGCGCTTGCAGGCGGCGATCACATCCCATAGACCGACACGATGTAGGGCGAGTCGCTCCAGGCGTGATTGGTAGGGAAGGGAAACCAGATCGTCATTCAACAACGCTGAAATAAGCGGCCAAAACTGGTTGTGCGGGTGCGCATAGTATTGGCTGGCAGCGAGTGAAGCCGCACCCGGAAAGCTGCCCAGTATCAGTATCTGCGTATCAGGAAACAGCACCGGCTCTAAGCCGGCAAGAAGGCTGGAGGAAGCTAGGTGCATAGCATGGCGGCAGGCGCTTATAAACTTTATGGCGTCAATTATAGATGCCCCTTAGCTTGCCGGCTGATAGAGCCAGGACAGCGGCTTTTCTCCATTGGCTTGAATGTGGAAGTCTGCCTCCTGCATGCCGCTGAGTGCATCGCAGTAGACCGGATAAGCGATCGCGCCAGAGTACAGAGTCTGGCTGGCGGGCTCTGTTAGCAGTGTGGCAGGCGGGGTGATGTCACTAGAGATCGCCATCGGCAAGCCCAGCCGTTTTGCCTGCGCAATAGCCAAGTCGAAGATGGCCTTTTCCTCATCCGCGTGAAGTATGTCGGGATAAATTTTTTCCATCATCATGCAAGGGCTGATGATTCCTGTTTCCGGATTGCTGGTCGACATCATTCGCAAGATCGCACGTCCGACGATTTTTCCTTCTTCATTTTTCAGCACGCAGATTTTCTGTTTGCCATCCATCACATTGCCGACCAGGCCGCGGTTCAGATAAGGCTCGCCGTCCACACGCTGGCAACTGCCCCTGACATCACTGCCCATGCGCATCAGATCCTGATGATCGTCGGTGAAAGCCAGTTTCCATTTTGGTTTTACCTTACCGTTGATGATGAACGGTGCTTCTATGTTCGTTTGCCATGCTGCGCGCAATGCAGCCGTGCACTTGGCCAGCAGCGGATCCGCTTGATAGCGGATGGCAGGGAAGTCGCCTGCCAATGTGGCGCTGATAAATTTATGCAAAGTGTGCAGCGCAGGCAGGAAACGGATGCGTCCGATATAAGTCAGTATGGTGACCGGTTCACGATACGCATAAAAGATGTTTGAGAATTTCAGATAATCGGCATCCGATAGCTTGAGGCTGCCGGTGACGATGGTCTTGATTGCGTCGTCGATTGCGACTTCATCTGCTATTAGTGCTGGCGTGTTGCCAGCGACATTGAGCGCGATCTCTTCATCCATTGCTACCAGCGTTCGGATTTTGGATAGCGCACGCAGGGTCGTATCAAATTCATTCTGGCTCACTGCTTTGTTTTTTCCGGTTTGCTTCTCTCTGCTATTGGCCAGCGTGTCAAATTCCAGAATATTTTTGGAATTGCCTGCTTTGTTCAAATTTTCCGGCTTGAGCAAGCGGTTGGGATAGCGAATCGTCTCTGGGGCGGTGGGGAAAACTTGCAGCAGGATGTGTTGTATGCGTTTGGCCGGCAGCAAAGCTGTTTGCAAGTCGAGCACGCATTCAATGAATTTTTTCTGGTTTCTGCCATCGCCAAAAATCGAGGCGGGTGCATTCCTGATGTAGGTTCTTAAGTGCGGGGTGGCGATGGGTTCCATCAGCAGCGCCGGCAGGTAAGTGGAGGAATTCAAGCCTGCCGGATTAAAGTTGGCAATCTGAGCGGGCGCGAGATTAAACAGACTCTCGGTCAGGGTAGTACGGTAGTTTTTATCACGCAGCGACATAATCTGCAGCAAGGCCGGCTGCAACTTTTCAAGAAACCGTGCTTCGTTGAGTTGGCGTTCCTGAATCAGGAAGCAGACATCGCGCACCCATTCAAGTAATTCCATGATTTCGGAGGGTTCAGAGGGCAGCAACTGCACCAGTGGTTTGCCGAAAGCGATTTCTAATGGAACTGGCCCTGATTGAAGATGACTGAACAGGTGCCGGAAGATATCACTATTTTTTCTGTATTGATTCGATTGGAAGTTCGGTTTGGACTGGAGGTAAAAAAGATTTGCGGATGAGAGTAGTGTGTTCGATATGGTTTTTTGCAGGCTGTTGAATTTATTTGCCACCAATATCTTTTCCGATTCTTCAATGCCATAGTGAATCAAAAATTCTATTAATATCGTGAGAGCCTTTTGCGCCGGTTCGCTATCAAGAAGATAATCTGTCATGAAAGTAAATTTCCTTTGATTGTCGATGAACCTGGAGGCAGCAAAGGCAAGTTTCTTTTTGTTTTCACAGGTAGTCAGACCAAAATCTTCCAGATAAGCGAGATCGGGTGAATCTCCATCGAAATATTTCAACCCGAGTTTCAGTCGTTCTTCTTCACTACTGATATTAAAATTTGGCAGGAACGCAGCCAGCGCGGTGCTGTACCCATTGAGACAAATATGGGCGAGTTTGATGCGTTGATTTTCTTCGGGAAGATTAAGTTCAGATATGATATCGCCGACTATGAGGGCGCCTGTTTCTTCGCGCGCCACTTCGCAGGCAAGGCTGAACAAGTCAGCGTCGCTCAGTGAAAAATGCACCCGGTGCTTCAATGCAGAGTGTTTGCATTCCCTGGCAATCTCCATTTTTTGCTTTGCATCCGTCAGCCCGAATAATTTGAAATTTTTTGCGCAAGATCCGGGCTTTGCAGCGGCGAAAAGCTTTGCGAACGCCAGCTTGTCGTCGGCAGAGTGAAACTCAAGCTGATCGAAGCGGTTTATTAACTGTTCGACGAACTGCTGTATGAATAATATGGTGATGGCGTCCTGATCCAGACCCGGATTTTTTTTCTGCAGTTCTTGTAGCCCTGCTTCCAGATCCGGATTGCCGGGTTTAAGCCAAACTCCCTGTGACAGAGCTTGCTGTCCGGAAGAAGGGGGGATTTCCCAGTTGTTTTTCAAGGTGTCGCTAGCCGAAGATACGCTGCTTCGCATGCGGGGAAGGCGGGCGTTTTCGTATGGCTTGTCGTCAGACATTTTTTCAGATGCCTGTTCCTGATGAATTAACAGATTTGCGGATTTTGTGGAGTCGGGGCGCATAATTTTCCTCAGACAAATTGCATAATCCAGATATCAAGGGAACTTCTTTTCAGTAACGGGATTCAACAAAATGTCCGATTAACGGATTTTTTTAAGTTAATTGGCTCGCGGTAAAATCACGGAATTCGAATAACAAACAGAGGGACTCAAATCATGAATGAAGGCGTCATTCTGGTGACTGGCGGTAGTCGGGGTATTGGGGCTGCTATCGCGCGCCTTGCTGCGGTACGTGGCTATCGCGTGGCCATCAGCTATTTGAGCAATGCGGAGGCGGCAAAAACGGTGGTGCAGGCTATTGAGACAGCCGGTGGCACGGCGCTGGCAGTGCAGGCAGATGTCGGTATCGAAGACGATGTGCTGCGTCTGTTTGAAACCGTGGACCAGCAACTCGGTCTGATCACGGCACTGGCCAATAATGCCGGCATGCTGGAAAAGCAGATGCGTCTTGATCAGATGGACGTGGCGCGCTGGCAGCGGGTGCTGAACGCAAATGTGATCGGCAGTTTTTTATGCGCACGCGAGGCGGTGCTGCGCATGTCTACCCGTCATGGCGGGCAAGGCGGCGCCATCGTCAATCTGTCGTCAGCGGCGTCACGCATAGGCTCACCGAATGAATTCATCGACTACGCCGCTGCCAAGGGCGCAGTCGATTCGATGACGATAGGCTTGGCCAAGGAAGTCGCAACCGAGGGCATACGGGTGAACGCCGTGCGGCCCGGATTGATTTACACCGATATTCATACCAGCGCCGGCGAGCCGGGCAGGGTAGATCGTGCCAAGGCCGGCGTGCCGATGCAGCGTGGCGGCACGGCTGATGAAGTGGCTGAAGCAGTGTTGTGGTTGTTATCCGAGCAGGCTTCTTATGTCACTGGCACCTTGCTGGACGTAACCGGAGGGCGATGAAAAAAACATAGCGATGTGAAGTTGGGGAAAGCTTTAGAGTTTGCGCAGTCATCGTCGGTTTAAGCTAGGGCCTCATTACAAGACGACTTCGATTCCCTTACGCTGGATCAGCGATAGTAGCTTCAATGAGGTGCCGCTTGGCTTTTTGTCACCAATTTCCCATTTCTGCACTGTTGATACGCTGGTATTGAGAACAGCGGCAAACACGGCCTGGCTGACATGTGCCTGCTCGCGCAGCTGCTTGATTTCTTTGGGCGAGATGGCAGGCACATCCAGATTGCAAAGGGCGTCATACTCCTGCATGCGCCGCTTGCTAATCAGACCAGCATTGAGCATGTCGAGAGCCGTCTCGTGCACCTCGTTCAGGATGCGACTTTTACTTTCACGCTTGGCCATAGTCCACCTCCATAATATTGCCGTTGCTGATTGCCACTGAAAGCGACATTTCATCCAGATCTAGCCAGTCTTTTGCGATCTCTTGCAAGGCTTTCAGCTCTTTATCATCAATGTTGGCACGCTCGTTTTTGCCGAAACCGAACAAAAAGAACCACCGACAGTCAAGTCGCGTTGCTACGATAGTTCGCGCGCCGCCGCGCTTTCCTTGCCCCGGCAGGGCTAGCCTTTTTTTGACAAGATGCCCGCCGAGATCTGCATCGATTAGCCCACGCGCCATCTCTTCGACGGCCATTGCCAGCACGCCATCCGACAAGCCTGTCTTGCGCATCCATCGAGAAAAAGTCCGGGTACGGAAAATTCTATATGCTCTCACTATATCACCTGGTGCGATAGTATTCAATCCGCAGCCAATTCAAATCAGCCCGTAAATAATGCGGTTGAGCTTGGCGCTAACGAAATGGGTGAAATAGCAGGCTGCTTCCTCTTTCGGAGGAAATTGTCATTTGGCGATAAGGGACTGCGGTGTGATTGGGCGCTGAAACCTTAAGCTGTTGCTAACCGTGCTGGCATTTTTTGTGGAAGGCGGTCGGTAATTGAAAAAGGGGAAGCAGTCTGCTTCCCCTTTATTGAAGTGCGATGAAGTTTTTTTACTTGCCTGCCATCCCCAGCAACATTTCATTCAACTTCTTCACAAACCCGGCCGGATCAGCCAGCGTGCCACCTTCGGCCAGCATGGCCTGATCAAACAGGATGCTGGACCAATCGTTGAATTTGCCGTCTTCATATTTGAGTCTTTGCACCAGCGGATGATGCGGATTGATCTCGAGAATAGGCTTGGATTCCGGTGCTGCTTGTCCGGCCGCTTTCAGCATGCGCAGCAGATTGCCAGAGAGCTCGTCCTCTTCCGTTACCAGACAGGCCGGTGAATCAGTCAGACGGAAAGTCACACGCACGTCTTTGGCTTGCTCGGCCAGTGCCGCTTTCATCTTCTCGACCAGGTCTTTGAACTCGGTCTCGGTTTCTGCTTTCTGCTTTTTTTCGGTCTCGTCTTCCAGCTTGCCCAGATCCAGATCGCCCTTGGCGACGGAAACCAGCTCTTTGCCTTCAAACTCGGTCAGGAATGACAGCATCCATTCATCAACGCGCTCGGTGAGCAACAAGACTTCAATGCCTTTCTTGCGGAAAATTTCCAGATGCGGACTGTTTTTTGCAGCGGTCCATGCGTCGGCGGTCAGGAAGTAAATCTTGTCCTGATCTTCCTTCATGCGGCCGATGTAGTCGGCGATGGAGACGTTTTGCGCATCGCTGTCGTTGTGGGTGGAAGCAAAGCGCAGCAGCTTGGCGATGCGGTCCTTGTTGGTCGCATCTTCGCCTATGCCTTCTTTCAGCACCTGACCGAACTCGGTCCAGAAGCTGGCGTATTTATCTTTCTTTTCCTGCTCGTCGGCATTCGCCAGTTCTTCCAGCATGCCCAGCACGCGCTTGGTGGAACCTTCACGAATGATTTTCACATCGCGTGACTCTTGCAGAATTTCGCGTGACACATTCAGGGGCAAGTCATTCGAATCAATCACGCCTTTTACAAAGCGCAGGTAGACCGGCATCAGTTGTTCGGCATCGTCCATGATGAAGACGCGCTTCACATACAGCTTGATGCCGCCGCGCTTGTTGCGGTCCCACATATCGAACGGGGCTTTGGCCGGAATGTAGAGCAGCTGCGTGTATTCGCTGCGGCCTTCAACGCGGTTGTGGGTCCAGGTCAGCGGTTCCGCGAAGTCATGCGACACATGCTTGTAAAACTCGACGTACTGTTCCGTTGTGATTTCGGACTTGCTGCGTGCCCACAAGGCGCTGGCCTGATTGATGGTTTCCAGCTCGTCGCGGATCACCATCTCTTTTTTCTCGTCGTCCCACTCTTCCTTCTTCATCCGTATCGGCAGCGCGATATGGTCCGAATATTTGCGGATCGTGCTTTTCAATTTATGCGGCGACAGGAATTCATCTTCGCCTTCGCGCAGATGCAAAATAATGCGCGTACCGCGTTGCGCTTTTTCTATGGTCTCGATGCTGTAGTCGCCTTCGCCAGCCGATTCCCAGCGCACGCCTTCTGCAGCCGATAGGCCTGCACGGCGCGATTCAACGGTGATCTTGTCGGCGACGATAAAGCCTGAATAAAAGCCGACGCCGAACTGGCCGATCAGCGCAGCATCTTTTTGCTGGTCGCCCGACAGGCGCGAGAAAAATTCTTTGGTGCCGGATTTGGCAATCGTGCCCAGATGATCAATCGCTTCTGCCTGGCTCATGCCGATGCCGTTGTCGCTAATGCTGATGGTGCGGGCGTCTTTGTCGACCTCGACCTGAATAAACAATTCGCTATCATTTTCGAACAAGGCTGCATTGTTGATTGCTTCAAAGCGCAGCTTGTCGGCGGCGTCGGATGCGTTCGAGACCAGTTCGCGCAGGAAGATTTCCTTGTTTGAATACAGCGAATGAATCATCAGCTGCAGCAGCTGTTTGACTTCGGCCTGAAAGCCCAGGGTTTGTTTGCCGGTATTTGTCATAAGGTCCTCAGAGTGTTTTGCTGAATAAATAAACAGATTTGCGTGGAAATTGGGACGATAGTGCTGATTTCAAGGGGGCAGAGCAGGTAAAATTCCGTGCTTCAGCTTACCGTCCCTTTCAGGAGCACAGCATGTCCATCCAGCAGAAACTGCACGACCTCCAGATCACCCTGCCCGCTGTAGCCACGCCGGCTGCCGCTTATGTGATGTATGTCCAGACCGGCAATACGGTTTACCTGTCAGGGCACATTGCCAAAAAAGACGGCAAGGTCTGGGTCGGCCAACTCGGCCGGGACATGCGTACCGAAGAGGGCAAAGAAGCGGCACGCGCTGTGGCGATCGATCTGATGGCGACGTTGCAGGCTGCCTGCGGCGGTGACTTGTCGCGCGTGAAGCGCATCGTCAAACTGGTCAGCCTGGTCAATTCCAGTGCCGACTTTACCGAGCATCATCTGGTGACCAATGGTGCGTCGGAATTACTGGGTGAAGTCTTTGGCGACGCTGGCAAGCATGCGCGTTCGGCGTTCGGTGTAGCGCAGTTGCCGATGGGGAGCTGTGTTGAAATCGAGATGGTGGCTGAACTAGTTAGCTAAGGCCAGCGTCATGACCGCTGAAGCGATGACGGTAGTGCGCGGCAAGTTCCGGCACTTCTTCCTGCTCTGCTGCCAGCGTCGCCGACACATGCAGGTCGGCCTGCGCACTGCACAGTTGATAGAGCGAGCGGCATAACGCATAGGCAGTTGCCCCCGGCCAGTCTTTACTTAACAGCTGCGCCGGTAGCTGCGGGTCATGCAACTGCACGCGTCGGAATGCATGGATCAAGAGTGTGCGAATAGCAAAGGCCTGCTGCGGGTCAAGCAGGACTTGTTGCCCGAGCAGTGTTTGCAAAGGCGCAAAATGCGCAATGAACTGCGTGTAATCATGCGTGACCTTATCGAGTTCCCAGCAATGCGCGAGCAGATCCGTCAGCGGCCGGCTACTTAGCTCCGCGATGCCGGCTGCGGCCATGACAAATACTTTGCCTGCTGTGCCAGTACGCGACAGCAGTTCGGCCAGCGCCTCGTCTTTGCCACCCGGATGAGCATAGACGCCGGCTGCAATCTGCCCGAAGCCTTCCCACAATAATTCCTTTTTCAGCGCAGTGCGCTCGCTGCCGCTAATGATGTCCGGTGCCGTCATCACCAATGTCCAGCGACCATTCCAGCTGCTTGGCTGCGGCGCATAAATACGTTGATGAGCGCGGGTAAAACGCTTTTCACCTTGCGGGGTTAGCCGGTACTGACTGCGGCGACCGCTACGGCTGGCCTCGAGCCAGCCTTCGTCGGCCAGTCTGAAAACACTGGTGCGCACCAGCCTGTCGCTGATACCCAATGGTGCCAATAAAGCAATCAGGCTACCGAGCCAGACTGTGCCACCGCGCGGCATGATCGCATCGCCAAACACGGTCATCACCACCGACTTCGCGCGTGGCGGATCCTGCTGAAGGAAGTGGCTGGTCCATTTCTGTATGGCGATGGCAGTTTTCATAAGCATTCAGTATATGATACAAAATAAAAGCATGCAGTAAATTTGCTGTATCATATTAAAAAATGTAAATCAGGAGATTGCTCATGTACGCTCAAATGATTGATACCGGCGCTGCCAAAGTGCATGCGCTGTCCGAGATGAGTCCGCAAGAGCGCGCCTTCCAGGAGCGCATCGACGCCGGCATCAAGATCGAACCCAAAGACTGGATGACCGAAGGCTATCGCAAGACCCTGATACGCCAGATATCGCAGCATGCGCATTCCGAAATCGTCGGCCAGCTACCGGAAGGTAACTGGGTCACCCGCGCGCCCACGTTGAAACGCAAGTCCATCCTGCTGGCCAAGATTCAGGATGAAGCCGGTCATGGCTTGTATTTGTACAGCGCAGCTGAGACGCTGGGCGTGACGCGCGACCAGATGACGGCCGACCTCTTGTCCGGCAAAGCCAAATACTCGAGCATCTTCAACTACCCAACCTTGTCATGGGCCGACATGGGCGCCATCGGCTGGCTGGTCGACGGCTCGGCCATCATCAATCAGGTGCCGCTGTGCCGCTGTTCCTACGGACCTTATGCGCGCGCGATGGTGCGCGTCTGCAAGGAAGAATCCTTTCATGCGCGGCAGGGCTACGACATCATGCTCGCGCTGTGCAAGGGCACGGCTGAACAAAAACAGATGGCGCAAGACGCGCTCAACCGCTGGTGGTGGCCATCGCTGATGATGTTTGGCCCGCCAGACACCGAGTCGGTCAACAGCGCGCAGTCGGCGCAATGGAAAATCAAACTGTTCTCGAATGACGAACTGCGCCAGCGCATGGTCGACCAGACCGTGCCGCAGGCTGAACATCTCGGGCTGACGGTGCCTGACCCGGATTTGAAATGGAATGCCGAGCGTGGTCATTATGATTTTGGCGCCATCGATTTCAGCGAACTCTTCAACGTCGTCAAGGGTAACGGCCCCTGCAATCGCGAGCGGTTGGCTGCGCGCCGCAAGGCATGGGAAGACGGTGCATGGTTTCGCGATGCATTAGTCGAGCATGCCGATAAAGTCCATGAACGCAGCCAGCCTAAAGCCGCTTGAACAGGAAAAAATCATGAGCAAAGAATGGCCTTTGTGGGAAGTCTTCATCCGTAGCCAGCACGGCCTCTCGCATAAACACGTAGGTAGTCTGCACGCGCCGGACGCGGCGATGGCTGTCAACAATGCACGCGACGTCTACACCCGTCGCAACGAAGGCGTGTCGATCTGGGTCGTGCCCGCCAGCGCCATCGTCGCCAGCAGCCCGAGTGAGAAAGGGGAACTGTTCGAACCGTCGAACAGCAAGGTCTACCGGCATCCGACATTTTTCCCGATGCCGGATGAAGTGAAGAATCTGTAAGCCATGGACAATCAAAAATTTCAATGGCTGCTGCGTTGCGGCGACAACGCGCTGATACTGTCGCAGCGACTTTCCGAGTGGTGCGGCAAAGGACCAGCGCTGGAAGAAGACATGGCCGCGACCAACGTCGCACTCGACCTGCTCGGGCAAGCGACGCTGTGGCTTGCGTATGCCGGTGAAGTCGAAGGCAAAGAACGCGACGAAGACCAGCTGGCCTTCTTGCGTGACGCGCATGATTTCCGCAATGCGCTTTTAGTTGAGCAGCCAAATGGCGACTACGGCGACACGCTGATGCGTCAGTTTTATTTCGATACCTGGCATTACTTCTTTTTGAAAGCCCTGCAACAGTCCATGGATGCACGCATCGCCGGCATTGCAGAAAAATCTCTCAAGGAAGTCAGCTACCATCTGCGTCGCAGTGGCGACCTGATCGTACGGCTTGGTGACGGCAGCGCTGAGAGTCACAGGCGCATGCAGCACTCGGCAGACCAGTTGTGGATGTATACCGGCGAACTGTTCACCGCTGATGCGCTTGATATCGCAATGGCACAGCAAGGCATCGCGCCAGACCTCGCGCAGTTGCGTGAAGACTGGCTCGCGCATGTGCGTGAAATTTTTGCAGAAGCTACATTGACTGTGCCCGACCCTGCAGCGTGGATGCAAAGCGGCGGCAAAATAGGACGTCATACCGAACATCTGGGATTTTTGTTAGCCGAGATGCAGTTCCTGCAGCGCGCCTATCCGGGGGCGCAGTGGTAAAGCCTGCTTCTGACGTAAAGCCTTCTTCTGACCAGCTCTGGCAATGGGTGGGTCAGGTCAGTGATCCTGAAATTCCGGTGATCTCGATTGTGGAACTCGGCATCGTGCGCGAGCTGAACGTGCTGGACGATGGCAGTTGCGAAGTCACCATTACGCCAACCTATTCAGGTTGTCCGGCCATGCAAGTCATCGCGCAAGACATTGAAACGGTGCTGCATAGCCATGGCATTCATAAAGTCCACATCAAAAGCCGCCTGTCGCCGGCATGGACGACGGACTGGATGAGCGAATCCGGCAAGGCCAAGCTGCAAGGCTACGGTATTGCAGCACCCGTGCAGCAAGTCGTGGACATCTCCGGCATCAGCCGTCGTCAGCCTGCGTTGGTAGTCGCTTGTCCGCAATGCGGCTCGAACAATACTCGTCTGGTCAGTCAGTTTGGCTCGACTGCGTGCAAGGCTTTGTATCGCTGCGTGGATTGTCTGGAGCCGTTTGATTATTTCAAGGCGCATTAAGCCTGGCGTTTAGCCGGTGAAAGACATTGGGTCTGGCTTGCGTAAAACAAAGAATACATTATGAGTAAATTCCACCCGTTGCCAATCGCATCCGTGCAGCACGAAACCCGCGACACCATCGTCGTCACGTTCGCCGTGCCGCCAGCGCTGAAAGAAAGCTTTCATTTCACACAGGGCCAGCACCTGACCCTGCGCGCGATGATAGACGGTGAAGACGTGCGCCGCTCGTATTCAATTTGCTCGGCAGTGCAGGATGACGCTTTGCGGGTAGCGATCAAGAAAATTCAGGGCGGTGTTTTTTCCAGCTGGGCCAACACCGAATTACAAGCAGGCATGTCGCTGGATGTGATGCCGGCGATGGGGCACTTCAACGTGCCGCTATCGGTGGAACACCAAAAAAACTATCTGGGTTTTGCTGCCGGCAGCGGCATCACGCCGCTGTACTCGATCATCAAGACGACGCTGCTGGCAGAGCCGCTCAGCAGCTTCACGCTGGTGTATGGCAACCGCGCTTCATCAACCGTGATCTTCCGTGAAGCGCTGGCCGACTTGAAAGACCAGTTCATGGGCAGGCTAAGCCTGATTTATGTCATGAGCCGCGAACAGCAGGATGCCGATCTCTTTAATGGCCGCATCACGGCCGACAAGTGCAAAGAGCTATGTAAGAAGTGGATCAGTCTGGACGATATCGATACCGCTTTCATTTGCGGCCCCGAGCAAATGATGCGTGAGGTTGCCGGCGCATTGGCAGAGCAGGGAATGCAGAAAGAAAAAATCAAGATCGAACTGTTCGCCGCCAGCATCCCGTCGCATAGCCACAAGCCCCGCGCTGCGCTGGCCGAAGGAAACCAGCAATGCGAAGTAACGGTCGTGGTCGACGGCAGGCATCTGTCCTTCAGCATGGAAAAAGACAAGGAATCCGTGCTTGATGCCGGACTGCGGCAAGGGATAGAAATGCGATATGCATGCAAAGGCGGCGTCTGCTCGACTTGCCGCTGCAAAGTCATCGAAGGCAAAGTGGATATGGATGCCAACTATGCCCTAGAAGATTACGAAATAGCACGCGGCTTCGTACTCTCATGCCAGGCGTATCCGTCCAGCGATACGCTGCTTATTGATTTTGATCAGGATAACTAAATGAGCTATAAAAATATTCTTTTCAGCGTAGCCGATGGCATTGCGCGCCTGACCTTAAACCGTCCCGACAAGCTCAATAGCTTTACTTCGGCGATGCATCTGGAAGTGCGTGAAGCGTTGCAGAGCATCAGCGCGGATGACAGCGTGCGCGTAGTGGTACTAACCGGCGCTGGTCGCGGCTTTTGTGCCGGGCAGGATCTGGCCGATGTCGGCTCCGCCAGTCTGGGGGACATCGTCAAGGAATTTTATACGCCGCTCGTTGAGTCTTTGCGTGCCTTGCCAATACCGGTGATTGCCGCTGTCAATGGTGTCGCTGCCGGTGCGGGTGCCAATATCGCATTGGCTTGCGATATCGTCATTGCTGCGCGCTCTGCCAGTTTCGTCGAAGCTTTTTGCCGGCTCGGTCTGATACCCGATACCGGCGGCACGTATTTCTTGCCGCGCCTGCTAGGCTCGGCGCGCGCCACAGGACTGGCGATGTTGGGCGACAAGCTGAGTGCAGAACGGGCAGAGAGCTGGGGATTGATCTGGCAATGCGTGGATGACGACCATCTGGCAGGCGAAGTCGATAAGCTGGCAAGGCATTTTGCCACTGCGCCAACGCTAGGCCTGGCGCGTACCAAACAGGCACTGCAGGCAAGCAGCACCAACACCTTGAGCCAGCAGCTCGCACTTGAAGGCGAGATGATGCAGGAACTCGGCCACAGTCAAGATTACAACGAAGGCGTTGCCGCCTTTCTCGAAAAACGCGCGCCGCAGTTCAAGGGGAAATGAGTATGACTGACTTTTCCGATCCGCAAGCGGTGGCCATGGCTGCCGCTGCCGACATGTATGAGCGTGATCATGCGACGCAGGCGCTGGGCATAGAGATCGTCGACATTCAACCCGGTGCGGCACGCATGCAAATGGTGGTGCGCGAAGACATGTTGAATGGTCACCAGACTTGTCACGGCGGCTTCATCTTTGCGCTCGCCGATTCGACTTTTGCATTTGCCTGTAATAGCTACAACATCCAGACCGTAGCAGCGGGCTGCGCTATCGACTATCTGGCGCCCGGCCATGAAGGTGACGTGCTGCTGGCCGAGGCAAGCGAGCAAGCGAGAAGCGGCAAGACCGGCGTTTACGATGTGCTTGTAACGAATCAGGACGGCAAAAGAATTGCGCTGTTCCGCGGCAAATCGCATCAGCTAAAAGGTGAAGTGATTACAACAGTACAGCCGGACTGATTAACACTAGCAGTACCAGAATAAAAAAAGTAATGGAGACAAGCATGCACCCACGCCAACCTAAAGCGGGCGATCTGGAACCGATAGAAACGGCGAGCCGTGACGAACTGCAGGCACTGCAGTTGCAGCGCTTGAAAAAGACACTGCAGCACGCGTATCAAAATGTGCCGCATTACCGTGCAGCGTTTGATGCCGCCGGCGTGCACCCGGATGATTTGAGCACGCTGGCCGATCTGGCCAAATTTCCGTTCACGGGCAAGCAGGATTTGCGCGCCAACTATCCGTTTGGCATGTTTGCCGTGCCGCGCGAACAAGTGTCGCGCATTCATGCGTCGTCCGGCACTACCGGCAAGCCGACTGTTGTCGGCTATACCAAAAACGATATCGAGACCTGGGCCAATCTGGTCGCGCGCTCGATACGTGCTGCAGGTGGCCGCGCCGGCGATATCGTGCACGTCGCCTATGGGTATGGCTTGTTTACCGGTGGACTTGGTGCGCACTATGGCGCCGAAAAACTCGGTTGTACCGTGATCCCTTTGTCGGGTGGGCAGACCGAAAAACAGGTGCAGCTGATTAACGACTTCAAGCCTGACATCATCATGGTCACGCCGTCCTACATGCTCAATATCATTGAAGAATTTACGCGTCAGGGCATGGATGCCGCTGCCAGCTCCATCAAGATCGGCATCTTCGGCGCTGAACCGTGGACTGATGCAATGCGTGGTGAAATCGAACAGCGTGGCGGGCTGGATGCGGTCGATATCTATGGCTTGTCCGAAGTCATGGGGCCCGGCGTCGCCAATGAATGCATAGAAAGCAAAGACGGTCCGGTTATCTGGGAGGACCATTTTTATCCCGAGATTATCGATCCCGTGACAGGCGCTGTTCTGCCTGATGGCGAACTGGGCGAACTGGTATTTACGTCGCTGACAAAAGAAGCGATGCCGGTGATTCGCTATCGCACCCGTGACCTGACCAGACTACTGCCGCCGACGTCAAGAGCCATGCGCCGTATGGGAAAAATCACCGGTCGCTCGGACGACATGCTGATCATTCGCGGCGTGAACCTGTTCCCGACGCAGGTCGAGGAAATGCTGCTGCAATACACCGCACTGGCGCCGCATTACCAATTGGTGCTGACGCGCGACGGTCATCTGGACAAGCTCGAAGTGCTGGTCGAGGCGCGTGACCCTGTTTCTATTGTGGCGAGCCAGCAGTCTGGCCGCGCGCTGGAGCAGCAGATCAAATCGTATATTGGCGTGTCGTGCACGGTGATGGTCCTGCCGCCGGATGGTGTTGAACGCACTTTGACGGGTAAGGCGAAGCGCGTTGTTGATAAGCGCAATTTGGCTTAGCGAATGGCCGCTATCTGCCTCTACGCATATACCTGTCATGATTTTTTCTTAAGCGAAAAGGACGCCGTTACTCTGGCAGGGGAGCATGGATTCGAACCACGTCAACTGGTTTGGACACCGGCCTATCCCCGCTGGACACTCCCCTGTCTGCGTAGTATGCGATGACCTGTAGTTCAAGCCTTGCGTCATCGCAGTAGCTTGCTTGGTTATCGCTGCTCAAGTCAGTGCACCGATGTCCGTAACAAAATACGGCCTGGTCTCTAAGAAGGAGTGCTATGGCCCATTTACCTGATGCGCCGGTCCCCCCGTTGCTTGGCGCGCTGCCGCTGGAAGGCGAGCTGATCAAACTGAAACTTGCCGGTAGCCTGATCACCGCGATTCACGAAAATGATGTGCCGGAATTTGCTGTTGCAGCGCTAGATCGCTTGTATGGCAGCCTGTTCGCGTCGGTGCGTCATCTGCAGCTTTGCAATGATTATTATCCGTTGCCACATACCTGGGTTTGCTATCAACAGGGTGAAATTACCGGTGTCCTGTTGTTCCGTATTCAAGCGTCGCATGCGCTGGTGCTCACGGAAATGATCATGCTGTCGCAGGTACAAGCCGAAGCTTTCGCGCATTCCGTCTTCGCCCGCTATCCGCTGCTCAAGACAATCAGCTTCAATGCAATCAGTCCGCAATTCTATGCCCTGAATTTTCCTTTGCAGTCCTATGTATTTTCCGAAAATTACATCCTTGACCTGCCGGCCGATGTTGATACCTATCGGGCCAGTCTGGGAAAATCGAGCCGCAAGACTATCAATGGTTATGGCAACCGCTTGCGCAGGGATCAACCTGACTTTTCGTGGGAAGCCTTCAGCTTCGCGGAATTGCCGGTGCTGACACAGCAAATGCTCGTGCATCGTTTGCAGCAGTTCAAACGTGACAGCATGGCAGCGCGCAACAAGGAAGCCGTTATCGATGCCGAAGAGTCGCGACGCATACTGCAGCTGGCAAGCGAATGCGGCTTGTTCGGCATGGCCAGGATCAATGGCCAGCTATGTGGCGGATCACTTAGCTGCCGCATTGGCGACAACTACGTCATGTTGCTGTCGGCCGCTGACCCGCAGCTGGAGCATTATCGACTCGGCTTGCTGATCTGTTACTGGTCTGTCTGCGATTGCATCGCTCGCGGCGCATCACAATGCCATCTGCTGTGGGGGCGTTATCAATACAAAAGCCAGTTGCTGGCTACGCGATACGACTTGGTCAGGCTGACTGTATACCGTTCGCGCTGGCAAATGATGCTGATGCCTGATATTGTTTTGCGTATGGCGATGCGTAAAAAATGGTATCGAATGCGGCAATGGCTGTTGCACGAAGTGCAGCAGAGGTCCGATCTTTCTTCCAGGCTAATCACGCGGCTGGTTTCGTTTGCCGTTCAGCGCGTACGTGCTTTCAAACGCAGCAGCTTGTCCACATAGGTTGAAAACTAATGGCTGGTCAACATAACGGCTTGCCCAATGGATTAAGCAGCGTTGAAGCAGCGCAACGTTTGCAGGATGCTGGCCCGAATGAATTGCCGGCAACAAATCAACACAGCTTGTTGCGACTTTTTCTGCAGATCGCACGCGAACCCGTTTTTTTATTGCTATTTGCAGCGGGCGCCATTTACCTCGTCATTGGCGATGTGCATGAAGCCCTCCTCTTGCTGGCATTTGTCGTGCTGGTCATGTTCATCGTGTTATCTCGTCAAAGGAAGACCGAACAGGTGCTGGCTGCCTTACAAGCGCTGGCTAGCCCGCGTGCACTGGCACTACGCGACGGTATCGCCCACCGTATTCCAGGTCGTGAGGTGGTCGTCGGTGACGTGCTGATACTGGAAGAAGGGGACCGCATTGCTGCCGATGGCACCCTGCTTGATGCGCATGATTTGATGTTGGATGAATCCTTGCTGACAGGTGAATCCGTTGCCGTGGACAAGCAGGTCGGCGCCACAGTTTTTTCTGGCGCGATGGTCACGCAAGGCAATGGAATGATGGAAGTGACGGCAACCGGTGCAGCGACTGCATTCGGCAAGATTGGCAGTGACGTGCGCATGGTCGAGTCGGGGAAAAGCCCGCTGCAAAGCGAGATCGCGCACTTGATCAGACGTTTTGCCTTCTTCGGTCTTTTATTGTCGTTGCTGGTTACGGCCCTGTTCGGCTGGTTACGCAATGACTGGACAGGCGGTCTGCTGGCTGGCATTACGCTGGCGATGTCGATTCTGCCCGAAGAATTTTCAGTCATCCTGGTCGTGTTCATGGCCTTGGGTGCGTGGCGTATAGCGAAAAGCAATGTCCTCACGCGCCATCCGCCTGTGATTGAAACGCTGGGCGCGGCGACTGTACTGTGCGTGGACAAGACCGGCACGCTAACGCAGAACCGCATGACGGTGGTACGTGTCGTTGCGGACGGCGAAAGCTTTAACTTCGATCAAAATCTGGCAGGTCTTGTATTGACACCGGCAGCGCGTGACGTCATTGCCACGGCAACGCTTGCCAGTGAAATCAAACCGTTTGATCCTATGGAGCAGGCGTTCCAGCGCTGTTCTGAAGCGACTTTCCCGCAATGGCAAAGCCAGCATCAAGGCTGGCAGCTGGTACATGAATATGCAAAATCACCTGCTGTCCTGGCCGTCACCCATTGCTGGCAAGTGCCGGGCAGCGAGCAGGCTGTAGTGGCCGCCAAGGGAGCGCCCGAAACCATGATCCGTCTGTGCCGGCTGGAACCGGATCAGGCAGCTTTGCAGATGGAGCAGGTCAAGCAACTGGCAGCGCAGGGTTTGCGTGTACTGGCAGTAGCACGTGGCAGTCATCAGGGTGCATGGCCGGCGCAGGCGGATGGGTTTGCTTTCACCTGGCTTGGCCTGGTCGGGCTGGCCGATCCGTTGCGACCCGGCGCAGCAGAGGCAGTCGCGCAATGCCGGCGCGCCGGCTTGCGGGTTGTGATGATCACCGGAGACTATCCCGTCACTGCGCAGGCCATTGCGCAAGAGGCGGGACTTGATGCGAATCGTATCCTTACCGGTATGCAAGTCGATGCGGCCACGGATGTGCAGCTACAAAAAATGGTCGCTGAAGTGCAGGTCTTTGCGCGTACGCTGCCGCATCAAAAACTCAGGTTAGTGCAGGCGTTCAAGGCACACCGCGACATCGTGGCCATGACGGGCGATGGCGTCAATGATGCGCCCGCGCTCAAGGCTGCGCATATTGGCATCAGCATGGGGCAGCGCGGATCTGACGTCGCGCGCGAAGCCTCGTCACTGGTGCTCCTGAATGATGATTTCGGCGCGCTGGTACAGGCAGTCCGCCTGGGTCGGCGCATCGTCGACAATTTGCGCAAGGCTTTGCGTTATGTGATCGGCGTGCATGTGCCGATTACGGGCGTCGCAATAATGCCCTTGTTGACGGGTTCACCGTTGATATTGACGCCAGCTGTGGTGATGTTTCTGGAAATGATCATTAATCCGGCTTCGTCCATCGTTTTTGAAAGCGAGCACAGCGAGCATGATCTGATGCAGCGTCCGCCAAGCAAGCCCGGCGCCCCGCTCTTTGACTCGCACAATATTATTTACGCCTTGCTGCAAGGGCTGGGATTGTTCAGCGCCTGCGTTGCCGTGTATTTCATTGGTATGCAACACGAGTGGCCGCAAGGCCAACTACGCGCTGCCGTGTTTGTCGCTATGGTGACAGGCAATATGGCGATGATTGTCGTCAGCCGTTCGGATCGCGTGCATTTGTTTACGTTGCTGCGCAGATCCAACCGCGCGCAATGGGCACTGCTGGCCGGCACCGTGCTGGCGTTGGCACTGGTGCTGGGAGTGCCGTGGCTGGCGCATGCGTTCATGTTTGACGCGCTGAACTGGTCGCAGCTGGCAATCACATTGGGCATGGTGGCGTTGGCACTGTGCTGGCTGGAGCTGGTCAAAGCATTGTTGCGTCAACGCGTGTAATTTGATCATGGAGCCAGTGACCTATGGATATACCTAGCATTCCCCAAACTACAGCCTTAGTTTCGCCATTCGAATCCTTTGCAGCGACCTTGCCGCGCCGTCCGGACACAACCCATTTTTCAGAGCAGGGAGAGCAGGCGCTGGAGGAGGCGGAAGACCAGCCGACCAGTGCCGATCGATTGTTTCATGCAGTGATGGGTCGCTTTACTGCCGGTATTTCTCCAGCCAGCCTGTCGCTGGCATATGCTGACTGGCTCATTCATCTGTCACAGTCGCCCGGCAAGCAGCAAATACTGGCGGAAAAGGCGGTACACAAATTTATGCGTCTCGCTCTTTATATGATGCGCAATGCGACCAATACGAATTCAGGCACACAATGCGCTCCCTGCATCGAACCACTGATTCAAGACCGGCGCTTTCGTGCTGAGCAGTGGCAGCATTTGCCTTTCTGCCTGATCTACCAAAGCTTCTTGCTGAATCAGCAGTGGTGGCATAACGCCACCACCGGGATTGGTGGGATGTCGCAACATCATCAGCAAGTCGTTTCCTTCACAACGCGTCAATTGCTCGACATGGTCTCCCCGGTCAATTTCTTGGCGACCAATCCGGAAGTGATGGACGCCAGCATGCGCGAAAACGGACAGAACCTGATTCGCGGCATGCAATATCTGATGGAAGATTGGGAGCATTCTGCCGGCGGCAAAGCGCCAGCCGGCGTTGAAAATTTCCGGCCCGGTCATGAGGTCGCCATCACACCCGGACAGGTTGTCTATCGCAACCGACTGATCGAATTGATCCAATATGCGCCGCAGACAAGCGAGGTTTTTCAGCAGCCGGTGCTAATCGTGCCAGCGTGGATCATGAAGTACTACATACTTGATCTGTCGCCGCATAATTCGCTGGTTAATTACCTGGTACGGCAAGGCCACACGGTCTACATGATTTCGTGGCGAAATCCAGGTCAGGAAGATCGCGACATGGGCATGGATGATTATCTGCACAGAGGTTTGCTGGATGCCTTGCATCAGGTTTGTGAGCGTGAGCCAGGCCAGCAAGTCAATGCAGTCGGCTATTGTCTTGGCGGTACTTTGCTGGCGATTGCAGCCGCTTGGCTTGCACAGCAGCACCAGAAAAAACTCGCATCGCTGACCTTGCTGGCAGCGCAAACAGATTTCACTGAAGCTGGCGAATTGCGTCTCTTCATCGATGACAGCCAGCTGGACTATCTCGATGACATCATGTGGAATCAGGGTTATCTCGATAACCGCCAAATGGCCGGCGCCTTTCAATTGCTGCGTTCGCGCGACCTGATCTGGTCGCGAATGGTTAATCAATATTTGCTGGGTCAGCGTGAAAAATTAACCGACCTGATGGCGTGGAACGCTGATGCAACGCGGATGCCGTATCGTATGCAAAGCGAATATCTGCGCAAGCTCTTTTTGAACAACGACTTGTTTGCCGGTCGCTTCAAGATAGGGGGGCGGCCGCTGGCGCTAGGCGATATTCGCATCCCCAGCTTCGTTGTCGCGACCGAAGCCGACCATGTAGCACCATGGCACTCTGTCTACAAACTGAATCTGGCAATCGGAGCAGATGTGACTTTCTTGCTGACTTCCGGCGGACATAATGCCGGCATTACCAGCGAGCCCGGTCATCCGCGACGTCGTTATCGCGTCGGCTTGTGCCCACATGGAGAAAACTATATTGATCCCGATCGCTGGCTGGAGACCACGCCGGAAAATGCAGGGTCTTGGTGGCCCGCCTGGGCGAACTGGCTTGCTCATGGGCAGAAAAAACGCAGTGCCAAACCTATTCCCCCGCCAGAAATCAGTGGCTTGCCGGCAGCGCCCGGCGAGTATGTTTTACAGAAATAATTCCACCATGGAAATGGAATAGTCGATTTAAATTTCCATGTGGAAATAAACTATTTGAATTGAGTAAGTATTAGCGGATTTATGTTCGCAAAACATAGTTGCTTATGTATCCTATGGGCAATGATAATTTGTCAATACTGATCAGATCAGTATTTTTTGCTCATGGATGCCAGCTTTAATAAAAAATATTTCGTTCGAGCCAGTACAGTCGCTTTCTTTTTCTGCGCGCTTCTAAGCAGTTTTTACTGCGACAGCGTTGCTGCCAAAGAGCCGGTGCTGATCGGCATTGATGCCGAGTTCGGATTACAGGGCAGCACCTCGGCGCAAGCCATAGAGCTTGGTGCGCGCGCCGCGATCGCCGAGGTCAATGCCGCCGGTGGTGTGCTCGGCGGCAGGAAACTACAACTCGTCATACGGGACAACCGGTCTATCCCTGCGCGTGGCGTACAAAACCTGCAAGAGCTTGCTGCCCTGCCGGAACTGGTTGCGGTTTTGGGTGGGCGTTTCAGTCCTGTCATTCTGGAACAGATGCCATTCATTGAAGCCCTGCATGTTCCGTATCTGGTTACGTGGGCCTCTGCCGATCAGATCATCAACAATGACATGAGCCCGAATTATGTTTTCCGCGTATCCCTGAGTGACAAGCTTGCCATGCCTTACATGCTCGAGCATGCGGCCGCAAGAGGCATCAAAAAGGTTGGCCTGTTATTGATCAACACATCATGGGGTCGCAGCAATCAAGTCGCAGCTGAAAAATATACGCAAACCGGACGTTTGCCAAAAATTGTACGCAGCAGTTGGTACAGCTGGACTGAAAGCAGCCTCGTTGATAAATACAATAGTCTGGTCGATGCTGGCGCCAAGGCCATCATTCTCGTTTCCAACGTCGAAGCAGCGGTACTGGTCAGGGAAATTGCTGCCTTGCCGGCCGAGCGGCGTGTGCCTTTAATTGCGCACTGGGGCGTAACCGGTGGAGATTTTTTCGAGCAGGCCGGTAGTGCTCTCAAGCAGGTGGATTTATCCGTACTGCAAACCTTCAGTTTTTTTACGGCTGAACCAGCCAAGCGCAAACGCTTTTTACAATATGCAAGTCCTATTAATGGTGTAGCCCGCATCGATGATATTGAATCGCCGGTCGGTAGTGCGCACGCTTATGACGCTATCCATATACTGGCTCGGGCTATAAGATTGGCTGGTAGCACCGACCGTGTTCGCGTGCGCAATGCGCTTGAAAAAGTGCAATCCTATCAAGGACTGGTAAGGGACTACGCACAGCCCTTTACGCGCGAAAGGCATGAGGCCTTAACGACCAAAGAATTGATGATGGTGCGATATCGCATCGATGGCGTTTTGGTGCCGCGATGATCCCATACCTGCGCGCATTGCTGACACGTCACGGAGGTCAAAACCTGACGCAGCGCTTCGCGCGCGCGACCGCTTTGCTGGCGACCATCGTCCTGTTGCTGACAGTGCTGGCTTCTTCATGGCTGGCACAATCTCAAAACGAAGCAACCGAGCGCGTGCTGAGACAAAAAGAAGTCAACCATACGGCGGCCCTGATCGGCACAACGATACGAGGCGTCAGCTCCCGAATGGCAGAGATGGCAGATGGCAGCCTGCTGTCGGCCGCAATCACCGACTCGGCGGGCAGGGAAAGTTACCTGCATCCGTATATATCAACCATCCATCATGTCAACGGCATCCCGGTCTCTATTTTATTTACCGACTTCCTCGGCCGTGAATTGTCCAGCAATAGCTATGCCAATTTTAGCCAGCAAGATCGTGTCTGGTTGGCCCGGCAGTTAGAGGCAGGCACCGAGCAGGTGTTGATTCAGCAGGGCGAATCCGGCCCGGAGCTGCTTGCCATCGAATTGATCAAGCCGCTACGGACGGGGCAGCCAGAAGGTGCGCTGGCCTACAAGTTTTTGCTGAATAGTGTTTTTCATGCTGACTTCATGACATTGAGCTGGAAAGATAAAGCTGGTGACGAATTGATTGGCAAAGACAAGCGTATCAGCGCGCCGGTAGAGCTGCCGCTAGCTTTTTCCGATTTGAATTTTCGTGTCGTGACGGATATGCCTGTTAGCTCTATGCCTGTCGATAACAAGCAGTTGGCGCTGATTCTCACGCTGGCGCTGATTATGGCAGCGATCGTAATGACGCTTGGTCGCCGACTGGCGCTGGTGCTCACCCGGCGATTGCGGCAACTGGAAGCCTTTTCAAGTGAAGTCGTGCGCGATGGGTTTGGCATTGCCCGCGCTGATGTGGAGGGCAACGATGAAGTCAGCAGCCTGGCAATTTCGGTCAATCATATGCTCGATACCCTGCATTCGCAGCATGCGCTGCTGCAGCAGGAGAGTGAGCGGCGCAATCAACTGCTGGCACGTTACCGTTTGCTGATCGAGGGCACGAATGCCATTTCATGGGAAGCGCAGCTGCCAGATTTCAACTACACATTTGTCTCGCCGCAGGCTGTGCGCTTGTTTGGTTATACGATCGACGAATGGCAAGTTCCGGGATTTTGGGAGCGCCATGTGCATCCGGATGATCTGGAGGCTGTGCAACTTGATCGTGGAATCGCGAGCGACAGTTCGGAAGATTATCGATGTGAATATCGTTTGCGCCACCAAAATGGCGACTACATGTGGATAGAGGAAATCGGCTCGGTCGTCTTCTCGGAAGACAATGTTTCGCTGGCTTTTCGGGGCATTCTGCTTGATGTTGGTCAGCGCAAATCGGCTGAAAACGAAATTCAGCAACTGGCTTTTTACGACTCATTGACCGGCTTGCCTAACCGCCGCTTATTACTGGACCGTTTGCGAGAGATGGTAGAGGCAGGAGCCGGCAGCATGATGCATGGCGCCATTCTTTTCATTGATCTGGATAACTTCAAGACCCTCAACGATTCGCTCGGTCATGAAATGGGCGATTTGCTATTGCAACAGGTCGCCCAGCGATTGCAAACTGCCGTACGCAAGAATGATATTGTCGCGCGTCTGGGCGGCGATGAATTTGTCGTCATGCTGCATAATGGCGTGGAGTCAATCAAAGAAATCACGGACAGTGCAGAAATCGTTGCCAATAAAATCCTGCAGACATTAGACAGGCCCTATTTTTTGCGCAGCCATGAGCATCACAGTAGTGCCAGTATTGGTGTCTATCTATTCGATCCTACACAAGATACGGTTACGGAGATGTTGCAGCGTGCCGATCTGGCCATGTATCACGCCAAGGCAGCCGGTCGTAATGACATCCGTTTCTTTGACCCCGGCATGCAGTCCGTATTGACACGTCGCTCAGGGATGGAGGTTGACCTTCGCCGCGCGCTACGAAAAAATGAATTTGTTTTGTATTACCAGCCCCAGATAAAAGACGACAATAGCTTGCGGAGTTTTGAAGTGTTGGTACGCTGGCAGCATCCTGAGCGCGGCTTGGTTCCACCGGTGGAGTTTATCGGATTGGCAGAAGAAACCGGACTGATCGTACCCATCGGTTTATGGGTGCTGGAACAAACCTGCAAGAAGCTGGTTGAATGGAGTTCTGTTCCTGCTACAGCCAGTCTGACCTTGTCAGCCAACGTGAGCGTGCGTCAATTCCGGCATGAGCATTTCGTCGAGCAGGTACTTGGCATCGTGGAGAACACCGGAGCAGATCCGCGCAAGCTCAAGCTGGAGTTGACAGAAAGTCTGTTGGTTGAAGACATGGAAAGCACCATACGCAAGATAAAACAGCTCAAGGCTTCAGGGATCCGTTTTTCACTGGATGATTTTGGTACCGGTTATTCTTCGCTCTCCTATTTGCGTCGCCTGCCTCTGGATGAAATCAAGATTGACCAGTCTTTTTTCCGCAATATTCTCAATGATGAAACTGATGCTGCAATCGTGCGCACCATCGTCGTACTGGCCAAGAGCCTGCAGCTGGAGCTTATTGCCGAAGGTGTTGAAAACGAATTACAGCGTGAATTCCTGATTGAACACGGCTGCTATGTTTTTCAGGGATTCCTGTTTGGCCATCCATTGGATGAACAACAATTGCGTGTATATCTGACTGAAAAATCAACAGATAAAAATAAGGCGGACGTCATAACTATCAACTGATGAAAAATGCCGCAACCCGATTTGTTTCGGGGCGCGGCATGATGGTCAGTATTGAAAGTTCTTTTGCTATGTAGTTGTGTTGAATCCGTCAGGGTGTAGTGGTAGCAGTACCTGTTGTGGTGCCCGTCGGCTCTGTGAGGCCAGTGCCGCTCAAGGTTGTTATAGGCGTTACAGTCGTCGTAGGCGGTGGTGTTGCAGGCTCTGTTGTTGTTGTGGGCGTCACCGTGGGCTCTGTTGTTGTCACCGTGGGTTCCGTTGCGGTACCTAATACTGCGCCACTAATGCCAGTGGTGGCGACAGGCGAGGTAGTCGTTTCCGATGTTGTGCCAGTGCTTGCGCCGGTATCAGTCGTGCTGGTGCCCGTTGTCGTGCCTGTCTCCGTTCCTGTTGCCGTACCGTTTGTGGCCGGCGTTGTGCTACCTGTTGTCGTGCCAGTTGTGGTCGGCGTGGTGGTATCCGTCGTTGTGCCGGTGGTGG
>JAOAUN010000071.1 GCA_030157545.1 Burkholderiaceae bacterium | reverse complement strand
TATTTTGCGTCACTACCTTCGGTGAATCCCACGGCCCCGCTATCGGGTGCGTGATTGACGGTTGCCCACCCGGCATGGAACTGTCCGAGGCCGATATCCAGCCTGATCTGGACCGTCGCAAGCCCGGCACCTCGCGCCACGTTACGCAACGCAAGGAATCCGACACCGTACAAATTTTGTCCGGCGTATATGAAGGCAAGACCACCGGCACCCCGATTGCGCTGCTGATCCGCAATGAAGACCAGCGCAGCCAGGATTACGGCAATATCGTCGACCGCTTTCGCCCCGGCCATGCCGATTTCACTTACTGGCATAAATACGGCATTCGTGACCCGCGTGGTGGCGGCCGTTCGTCGGCACGTCTGACTGCGCCCGTGGTTGGTGCTGCAGCTGTGGCGCGCAAATGGCTGTTCCAGAAATACGGCATCACCTTCAAGGGCTGCATGAGCCAGCTGGGCGAACTCCCGATTCCGTTCGAGTCGTGGGAGCACGTGCAAAACAATCCGTTCTTTGCAGCCAACGCGAGCATCATCCCCGAGCTGGAAACCTATATGGACAGCCTGCGCAAGGCCGGTGACTCCTGCGGTGCGCGTATTGATGTGATTGCGCAAAACGTGCCGGTCGGACTGGGCGAGCCGATTTACGACAAGCTCGACGCTGACATCGCCTTTGCGATGATGGGCATCAACGCGGTCAAAGGCGTCGAGATCGGTTCCGGCTTCGGCGTCGTTTCGCAAAAAGGTTCGGAAGGCGATGAACTCACGCCTGAAGGCTTCGTCGGCAACCATTCCGGTGGCGTACTGGGCGGCATTTCATCAGGGCAGGACATCACCGTGTCGATGGCGATCAAGCCGACTTCCAGCATCCGAACCCCGAAGCGCTCGATAGACCGTAATGGCGAGCCCGTAATGGTCGAGACGCTCGGACGGCATGATCCCTGTGTCGGCATTCGCGCTACGCCGATCGCGGAAGCCATGCTGGCGCTGGTGTTGATGGATCATGCATTGCGCCATCGTGCGCAGTGTGGTGATGTGCAGTCCTCGCAGGCTTGATAAGTGATGAAAGCCGCTGGATCCCAGCCTGCGCTGGGATGACGGTAGAGATTGAAGCGCTGCTAACACTACTACCGTCGCCCCAGCGCAGGCTGGGGCCCAGTGTCTTTAGTTTTCCTTAACTCTCGTGTCTACCACCTCCCGACCCGAACAATCGCTGAACTTCGCATTGTTCTTCTTTGCTTATTACGGTTACGTAGGCGTTTTCTCGCCGTACGCGAGCCTGTACTTTGCCGAGCATGGATTGAGCGCCGCACAGATCGGCGTGCTGATGTCGCTGCTGCAAGTCATGCGCATTTTCGGCCCCAATCTGTGGGGCTGGGTGGCCGACCGCAACGGGCAGCGCGTGACGGTGCTCAGGGCCACTTCGGTTGCCGCTGCGCTCGCGTTTTGCGGCATGTTCTACGGCCAGTTGTTCCTGCATTTCTTTGCAATCATGGTGCTGGTGAATTTATTCACCAGTGCGCAAGGACCGATCTCGGAGGCGCTGATGCTGTCCGCTATGCGCGGCGATCTGACTCACTACGGTCGTCTGCGCCTGTGGGGCTCGGTTGGCTTCATTGTCTCGGTCATGTGCGCAGGCCAGCTGCTGGACTGGTATGGCATCGACCTGATGCCATGGATCGCGCTGGCGCTGCTGGTGATGGTCGCCGGCGTAGCACTGCGCATGCGCGAAGTGCCGGTACAGGCGCATGCGCATGACACTCCGTCGGTCAGGCAGCTGCTGCGCAAGCGCGAAGTATTGGCGTTTTTTGCGTCGACTTTTTTAATGGTTGCCGCGCATGCATCGCTGTATGTGTATTACTCGTTGTATCTGGCCGAGATCGGTTACAGCAAAACCGTGATCGGCTTGATGTGGTCGCTGGGCGTGATTGCTGAAATCGTGTTTTTCTATTACCAGGCGCCGCTGTTCCGGCGCTTCGGCGTCAAAAACCTGATGCTGATGAGCTTGCTGACCGGCGTCGTGCGTTTCCTGATGATAGGCGGCGGCGCGCAATCGCTGTTGGTGCTCTTGATAGCGCAGGTGCTGCATGCCGCCACTTTTGGCGTACATCATTCGGCGTCGGTCGCGACCTTGCAACGTTGGTTTTCGGGGCCGCTGCAGGCGCGCGGACAGGCGCTGTTCATCAGCATTTCGTACGGACTCGGCGGCAGTCTGGGTGGCTTGCTGCTGTCTGCCTGCTGGGATACATTTGGTGCCAGACTGGTCTATTTGATAGCTGCATTTCTGGCAATGGCGGGAGCGGGTGCGGCGATGCTGTCGTACCGCTGGCAAGTAATGGATGAAGAGAGCAAGGGGAAAGAATGAAGATTAAGTGGCGCAAGACGATGCTGGCTGTCGCGGTGACAGCATCTCTGACAAGCTGTCAGTCCGTACAAACTACGCAAGGCAGCGTGGTCGGTGTTGACCGCCAGCAGCGCATGATGATGTCGGCCGACACCATGAACGCGTCCGCGACGCAGGAGTACACAAAGCTACTGGCTGACGCGCAGCAAAAAGGCAAGCTCAATACCGATGCGACCCAGTACAGCAGAGTACGCGCCATTGCCGACCGGTTGATCAAGCAGACACCGGCCTTCCGTCCGGACGCGCTGACATGGAAATGGGAAGTCAATGTGTTGAGCTCGCCCGAGGTCAATGCATGGTGTATGCCGGGCGGGAAAATCGCCGTCTACACCGGCCTGATTAACAAACTCAAGCTCAGCGACGACGAACTGGCTGCAGTAATGGGCCATGAAATGGCGCATGCCTTGCGCGAGCACTCCCGCGAACGGGCATCCGAACAGGCCATTGCAGGTCTTGGCATTTCGATATTATCGACCGTTGCCGGCCTCGGTCAGGTTGGACAAAAAGGGATGGAATACGCGTATCAGGGATTGCTGGGCCTGCCGAACTCGCGGGAGCACGAGACCGAAGCCGACCGAATTGGTGTCGAACTCGCTGCTCGTGCCGGCTATGATCCTCGCGCGGCCATCACCCTCTGGGAAAAAATGGGGCAGGTTGGTGGCAATGAGCCACCGAAATTCATGTCTACCCACCCGCCGCGTGCCGACCGCATGCGTGATCTGACGAATTATTCGGCACGCGTATTGCCGCTTTATCAGCAGGTTAAAGCGGGAAAGTAGGCTGCATAGAAAGACACTGGGCCCCGATTTTCATCGGGGCGTCGGTAGATAAACAAACGTCATCCCGGCGAAAGCCGGGATCCAGCGTCTTTCCTTAGCCCCCATTCAGCATTTATTGCGGCGCACTAATATGGCATAATCCAAGGCTATTTTCCCTGCAAACGCGCTCTACAAGCGCTATCCCGCCATGGCCCAAACGCTCTACGACAAACTCTGGCAGTCGCATGTGGTTCACACCGCGGACGACGGCACCACCATTCTTTATATCGACCGCCATCTGGTGCATGAAGTCACCAGCCCGCAAGCCTTTGAAGGCCTGAAGCTCGCTGGTCGCCAGCCATGGCGCAATGCGGCTAATCTGGTAGTGGCCGACCATAACGTGCCGACCACGGACCGCGCGCAAGGCATTGCCGATCCCGTCTCGCGTCTGCAGGTTGAAACCCTGGATGCCAACGCAAAGGAATATGGGCTGACCTATTTCAACATGAGCGACAAGCGTCAGGGCATCGTGCACGTGATCGGACCCGAGCAGGGTGCAACCTTGCCCGGTATGACCGTAGTCTGCGGCGACTCGCACACGTCAACCCACGGCGCGTTCGGCTGTCTGGCGCATGGCATTGGCACTTCCGAAGTTGAGCATGTGCTGGCCACGCAAACGCTGCTGGCGAAAAAATCAAAATCCATGCTGGTGCAGATCGAAGGCAATGTCGCTGCCGGCATCACCGCCAAAGATATCGTGCTGGCAGTCATCGGCAAGATCGGTACCGCAGGCGGCACTGGTTATGCGATTGAATTTGCTGGTCCGGCCATTCGTGCGCTGTCGATGGAAGGTCGCATGACGGTCTGCAATATGGCAATCGAAGCCGGTGCGCGCGCCGGCATGATTGCCGTTGACGACACGACGATCAATTACGTCAAAGGCCGGCCGTTCTCGCCGGTTGGCCCGCACTGGGAGCGCGCCGTTGAATACTGGCGCACGCTGCACACCGATGCCGACGCGAAGTTCGACGCTGTTGTGTTGATCAATGCTGCCGAGATCAAGCCGCAAGTCACCTGGGGCACGTCGCCTGAAATGGTGGTGGCAATTGATGGCCGGGTACCTGATCCGGATAAGGAAAAAGACGCGGTGAAGCGCGATGCGATGGAAAAGGCGCTGGTCTACATGGGACTCAAGCCCAACACAGCAATCGAAGATATCCGCATCGACAAAGTTTTCATTGGTTCCTGCACCAACTCGCGCATTGAAGACTTGCGCGCCGCGGCAGCGGTGGTGCGCGGCAAATTCCGCGCCTCGAATGTCAGGCTGGCGATGGTGGTGCCGGGCTCCGGTCTGGTGAAGACACAGGCCGAAAGCGAAGGCCTCGACAAGATTTTCAAAGACGCCGGTTTCGAGTGGCGCGAGCCGGGCTGTTCAATGTGCCTGGCTATGAATGCCGACCGGCTCGAGCCGGGCGAGCGTTGCGCGTCGACATCCAACCGTAATTTTGAAGGCCGTCAGGGCGCCGGTGGCCGTACGCATCTGGTCAGTCCTGCGATGGCAGCTGCTGCCGGTATTGCCGGTCATTTTGTTGATGTGCGTGCTTTATAAAAAAGGGAAAAAAATGAAAAAAATCACTTTCGTAATGCTGGCATTGACCGTACTGCTGACGGGCTGCAACACCATCAACGGTGTTGGCAAGGACTTTGAGAAGCTTGGCGAAAAAGTGCAGGATGCTTCCAAAAAATAAGCAGCGTTCTTTCTTACGGAAACACAGAGCATGAATAAATTTACTTTACTTGACGGACTGGTGGCGCCGCTGGATCGCGCTAATGTCGATACCGACGCGATCATTCCGAAGCAGTTCCTGAAGTCGATCAAGCGCACTGGTTTCGGCCCCAACCTGTTCGACGAATGGCGTTATCTGGATGCCGGCGAGCCGGGCAAGGACAATAGCCAACGTCCGCTGAATCCGGATTTCGTGCTGAACCAGTCGCGCTATGCAGGCGCCTCCATTCTGCTGACCCGCAAAAATTTTGGTTGCGGCTCGTCGCGCGAGCATGCGCCCTGGGCACTGGAGCAATACGGGTTTCGCGCCGTGATCGCGCCGAGCTTTGCCGATATCTTTTTCAATAACTGCTACAAGAACGGCTTGCTGCCTATCGTGCTGCCGGAGTTGGAGATCGATAAGCTTTTCGACGAAGTCAAGGCCTTCCCGGGCTTCAGGCTGGTGGTTGATCTGGCGCAGCAGACAGTGACAACGTCGAATGGCAGCAAGCAGCTGCATTTCGAAATCGACAGCTTCCGCAAGCATTGCATGATCAATGGCCTCGATGATATCGGCCTGACCTTGCAGAAGGCCGATGCCATTCACAATTTTGAAGACCGCCATATCGCCAACTTCCCGTGGCTGGCCAACACCATTTAAAACACTCTGAACCAGATCAACATGAAAATCGCAATCTTGCCGGGCGACGGCATCGGCCCTGAAATCGTTGAGCAAGCAGTCAATGTTCTTAACGTGCTGGATCTGAAGTTTGAAATGGAAACCGCCGATGTTGGTGGCGCCGGTTATGCTGCGCACGGCCATCCGTTGCCAGAACATACGCTGAAGCTCGCCAAAGAAGCGGACGCAATTTTGTTCGGTGCCGTTGGCGACTTTCAATATGATTCGCTGGAACGCTCGCTGCGTCCGGAGCAAGCGATTCTCGGTCTGCGCAAACATCTGCAACTGTTTGCGAACTTCCGTCCTGCGATTCTGTATCCGGAACTGACCGGTGCCTCGACGCTGAAACCGGAAGTCGTTTCCGGCCTCGATATCCTCATCATTCGCGAACTGAACGGCGATATTTACTTCGGTTCGCCGCGTGGCATGCGCGACGCACCGGATGGCCCCTTCAAGGGCGCGCGTGAAGGCTTCGACACCATGCGCTATTCGGAACCGGAAATCCGTCGCATTGCGCACGTGGCGTTCCAGGCAGCGCAAAAGCGTGACCGCCGCCTGACCAGCGTTGACAAAGCGAATGTGCTGGAGACTTTCCAGTTCTGGCGCGACATCATGATTGACGTGCATAAGGAATATCCGGACGTCGAGCTCGACCATATGTATGTCGACAACGCGGCCATGCAACTGGTGCGCGCGCCGAAAAAATTCGACGTCCTCGTCACCGGCAACATGTTTGGCGACATCCTGTCGGACGCGGCGGCCATGCTGACCGGCTCGATTGGCATGCTGCCTTCGGCCTCACTCGATGCAAACAACAAAGGCCTGTACGAACCGTCACATGGTTCGGCACCCGACATCGCAGGTAAAGGTATTGCCAATCCGCTGGCGACCATTTTGTCGGCCGCGATGATGTTGCGCTTCACCTTCAATCTGGCTTCAGAGGCTGATCGTATTGAAAATGCGGTCAAGAAAGTGCTGTCACAGGGACTGCGCACTGCCGATATTTATGAAGCAGGCACGACCAAGGTCGGCACTGCCGAGATGGGTGCTGCCGTCGTCAAGGCCCTCGTTTAAAAATTAAATTCAGCAGGAACACAAAATGAAACTCGTAGGCTTGGTAGGTTGGCGCGGCATGGTGGGCTCGGTGCTGATGCAACGCATGCAGCAGGAAAATGATTTTGCGCAGTTCGAGCCGGTATTTTTCTCGACTTCGAACGCCGGCGGCAAAGCGCCGTCCATGGCAAAAAACGAGAGCACGCTCAAGGACGCGAACGACATTGAAGCGCTGAAAAAATGCGACATCATTCTGACCTGCCAGGGCGGTGACTATACGTCCGAAGTTTTCCCGAAGCTGCGTGCAGCCGGCTGGAATGGCTACTGGATTGATGCGGCGTCAACGCTGCGCATGAAGGATGACGCCATCATCGTGCTCGACCCGGTCAATCTGAACGTGATCAAGAGCGCGCTGACTTCAGGCGTGAAGAACTACATAGGCGGCAATTGCACGGTGTCTTGCATGATGATGGGCCTGGGCGGTCTGTTCAAGCATGACCTGATCGACTGGATGACGTCGATGACCTATCAGGCGGCTTCCGGCGGCGGTGCGCAGCACATGCGCGAACTGCTGACTCAGTTCGGCAGCATTAATGCCGAAGTCAAAGCACTGCTCGATGACCCTGCGTCTGCGATTCTGGAAATCGACCGCAAGGTATTGGCCAAACAGCATGCGATGTCGGCAGACGAAACCAAACAATTTGGCGTGCCGCTCGGCGGCAACCTGATTCCGTGGATCGACAAGGATCTCGGTAATGGCCAGTCGCGCGAAGAATGGAAGGGCGGGGCGGAAACCAACAAGATTCTCGGCCGCGGTGCAGCCTTCGGCAAGGATGCGAAACCGGCAATTGCCGTCGACGGCCTGTGCGTGCGCATCGGCGCCATGCGCTGCCATTCGCAGGCGCTGACCATCAAGCTGAAAAAAGACGTGCCGCTTGACGAGATCAACGACATCATCGCCAGCGACAACGAATGGGTGAAGTTCGTGCCGAATACGCGTGAAGCATCAATGCAAGACCTGACCCCGGCAGCGACTACCGGCAGTTTGACGATTCCTGTCGGCCGCGTGCGCAAAATGGAAATGGGCGGCGAATATATATCGGCCTTTACGGTCGGTGACCAGCTATTGTGGGGGGCTGCAGAACCCTTGCGCCGTATGCTGCGCATTATTTTGGATAACTGAGTTTAAACAACTGCGTTCCCGCACACGTTGTCAACTCGCTACGTGATCCCGCGCCTTTTTCCTTAACGGGAGACGGCGCGGGTTTTGTCCTTTCTGAGCGGCGCACTTGGCTTGCATGTGCCTATGTCCGATGTTAAGGTCGTCAATTACAGCTGATGCCCTAGTCTTACGGCATCGCCATATGCTTAGTTTCATCCCTCAGATTCCATCCGGTTCGCCATGCGTATACCTACTTTGCTGCAGTCGCTTGTTTCCCGAGTTTCGTTACTGACGCTGCTCTGCATGTCATCGGCACTTCAGGCTGCCGCGCTCGGTGAGGTCACCGTACATTCTGCGCTGGGGCAGAAGCTTGACGCCGACATTGAGATTGTCGCGCTCACGCAGGCAGAATTTGAAACGCTGGCAGTGCGGCCGGCTTCACAAGAAGCTTTTGCCGAAGCGAACCTCGACATGACGCCGGCGGTTCGTTCGCTGCGCTTTGAAATACAGCGAAAAGGCCAGCGCACGGTCGTACATCTCACGAGCGAACAGGCCGTCAACGATCCCTATATCACCATCCTGTTTGAACTTGAGTCGGACGGTAACAGGATGATACGGCAATATGCTTTGCTGCTTGATCCGCCTGCCGTTGAAGAATCAGCGCTTGCCGTGACCGACGTACAGACTGCCACGCCGAAGCCTGCAGAAGCTTCAGCCACTGTCCCTGCCACTGCACCGGCAGGCAAGTCTGCTGCCGCGATACCTGCCGAAACGCACACCGTTAAACGTGGCGAGACCCTGGCTAAAATTGCCGCTCCGCTGCGCGCTGCCGCCAATGCGCAGCTCGAACAAGTGCTCGTTGCCCTGCAAAGCGCGAATCCGGACGCCTTTGTTGGCAAGAACATGAATCGCATTAAAACCGGTACTGTACTGAAGCTACCGGATGCCGATGCAATCACGGCTATGGATGCAGACGCTGCCCGCAAGATGGTACAGACGCAGACCGCCGACTTTGATCGTTACCGAAATAATCTTGCGCAGCAGGCGCGTAGCGAGGCTGCTGCCGAAGCGCAGAACGCGAACCCTAACCGTAGCAGCAGCGGCAAAATCGGTGTGCAGGTGGTCGAGCCCGGCACGGCAAGCACAGCTAGAGACAAGCTGGTGCTGAGTGCGCCGGGTACTGCCAGCGAACAAAATGCAGCTGCATCGAATCTGGATAAAATCGCCAGCGATAAGGCAGCGGCTGAAGCAAAAGCGCGCATCGCAGCGCTGGAAAAAAACGTCAGCGACATGCAGCAACTGCTGGAGATGAAGAACAAGATGCTGGCTGAAATGCAAAGCCAGCAAGCGCAAGCCGCCACGTCGGTTGCGCCCGAGCTAAAACCACAGTCCGCAGCAGTGGCCGAAGTTAAGCCTGAGCTTAAGCCCGAAATTAAGCCTGAAGCGAAGAAGCCAGCAGCAAATCCGGTGCCCGAAGTGACTCTGGCCGATTCGCTCAAATCGCTGCTGCACAATCCGCTCGCGCGTCCGTTAGCTGCTGCGCTCTCTGTATTGTTGTTAGGGTTGCTGTTGCTGCGCGCACGCCGCCGGCGTCAAGAGCATCATGCTGCGGGCGAAACTACTGTAGCGGAGCCAGCACCGAAATCGAAGTCTTTACTTGATATCGCTGCCAGCCGTGAGGTCGATACCAGCAATAGCGTGTTTCATTCGAATTTCGTTCCGTCTGTCAGCCAGCTTGATACGAACGAAGTCGATGCCGTCGCTGAGGCCGATGTCTATATTGCTTATGGCCGTGACGAACAGGCTGAAGAGATCTTGCAGGATGCGCTGCGCACCCACCCCGAACGCAATGCATTACGTGTGAAACTGCTTGAAATTTATGCGAGCCGCAAGGATGTGCAGAAATTCGGCAAGCTCGCAGCTGATTTGTACGGCATTACCCATGGAACCGGCGATGAATGGATGCAGGCAGCCCAACTCGGCCAGATGCTGGAGCCGGCCAATTTGCTCTATAGCGCTGCGCGCCGCCCGGAGACGCCGGACAGCAAGATAGAGCCGTCGCTCAAGCTTGTAGGTGGAGATTTCGATTTGACCGGCATCAGTCTCGAACTGGAACCGGCTGCGACCAACAATGATCCTGCAACGCATGCGCTCAATAACAAGCTGGACCTGGCTCTGGCTTGCAAGGAAATTGGCGACAAGGACGGCGCGCGCGAACTTCTCAGCGAAGTCGCCAGCAGCAGTAATGCGGATCTGGCCACCAGGGCGAAGTCGCTGTTGCGCCAACTCGCGTAAAATCCCAGCCAAGCATAGGCCGCCAATAAGGCCGCCCCTGACGCCGCGTCAGGGGCGTTTGCATTTTCACTTATGACATCGACCTTGAAACGCATCGCGCTCGGGATTCAGTATGACGGCAGCCAATGGCAAGGCTGGCAGACTCAGCCACATCGCCAGACGGTGCAAGATACGCTGGAGGCGGCGCTCGCAAAGTTTTGCCTGCATCCGGTGCGGGTGGTTTGCGCCGGCCGCACTGACTCCGGCGTGCATGCGATTGAGCAGGTGGTGCATTTCGATACCGAAGCCAGTCGCGATCTGTTTTCGTGGGTGCGCGGCGTGAATGCGTTCTTGCCATCGGCGATTGCGGTGCAATGGGCGATCGAACTTCCCGCTGCTGAAGACGACAATGCCTTCCATGCGCGCTTTTCTGCATTAACCCGCACTTATCATTATCTGATCTACAACCATGCAGTACGTTCGCCGCTGATGCAAGACCGTGCCGGCTGGGTATTTCGGCCCTTGCAGCTTGCAGCGATGCAGGAAGCAGCGCAGGCACTGGTCGGCACGCATGATTTTTCAGCATTTCGCGCTGCCGAATGTCAGGCCAAGTCGCCTGTGCGCACCATGCACAGCATCGCGCTCGCGCAGCAGGGTGATCTGATTCTGGTCACGTTGCGCGCTAACGCTTTCCTGCATCATATGGTGCGCAATATCGTCGGCAGCCTGATCCAGGTTGGCAATGGTAATGAAACGCCGGCTTGGCTGGCGCAGGTATTGGCCGGGCGCGACCGCAATCTGGCTGCCCCGACCTTTAGTCCGGCGGGTTTGTATCTGGCAAAAATCGACTACGATGCCCGCTGGGCGCTGCCGCAGTCGGCATCGACGCTGCCTTTATTCTGGAAGCCTGCATCATGAATCATCGAACCCGTATCAAACTGTGCGGCCTGACCCGCGTCGAAGACGTACAGGTCGCCGTCGCCGCTGGCGCTGACGCCATTGGTTTTGTGTTTTATCCGCCATCGCCACGCCACGTCAGTGCGCAGCAGGCGGCTGCCTTGCTGGCGGCATTGCCGCCGTTTGTGGCCAGCGTCGGACTGTTCGTCAACGCCAGTGCCGCAGAGGTCGCGCAGGTGCTGGCTACAGCGCCGGTATCAACATTGCAATTTCATGGTGACGAGAGCATAGAGCAGTGCTGCGCCATTGCCAAAGCCGTCAACCGTCCATTCCTGCGCGCGCTGCGGGTCCGGCCCGATACGACCGCGGCAGATTTGTTAGAATGCGAGCTTGCCTACCGGTCGGCCAGCCCGCTGTTTTCTGGGCTGCTGCTTGATACCTGGGTCGACGCTTATGGTGGCAGTGGAAAGGTATTCGATTGGTCTCTCATTCCCGCAGAACTCGCGCATCGGGCCGTTTTAAGTGGTGGCTTGAGCGTACAAAACGTCACTGACGCCGTCGTCAGTGTCCGGCCCTATGCAGTCGATGTCAGCAGTGGCATCGAAGCAGCCAAGGGCGTCAAGGACGCGACCATGATGCACGCATTCGTTTCAGCGGTTCGCCAAGGCGACAGCCGCTCCCCCATTTGAAGAGAGATCAGCATGGACTACCAACCTGAACAGCGCAGTGATCAGCACAATGACGAAGACCAGAATGGTCATTACAACTTTCCTGACCCTTCCGGTCACTTCGGCCAGTACGGCGGCAGCTTCGTTTCAGAGACGCTCACGCATGCGCTCGAAGAGCTGAAAGACACCTACGCGCGTTACATTGACGATCCGGAATTCCTGCGTGAATTCAATCACGAGCTGAAGTATTTTGTCGGTCGCCCGAGCCCGATTTATCATGCCCGCCGCTGGTCCGAAGAAATGGGCGGCGCGCAGATTTTCTTCAAGCGCGAAGACCTGAACCACACCGGCGCGCACAAAATTAATAACGTGATTGGTCAGGCACTGCTCGCCAAACGTATGGGCAAACCGCGCGTGATCGCCGAGACCGGCGCTGGTCAGCATGGTGTGGCGACAGCCACCATCTGCGCGCGTTTCGGACTCGAGTGCGTGGTCTACATGGGTAGCGAGGACGTCAAGCGCCAGGTGCAAAACGTGTACCGCATGCAGCTGCTCGGCGCGACCGTGGTGCCGGTCGAGTCCGGTTCCAGAACGCTTAAGGATGCGCTCAACGAAGCCATGCGTGACTGGGTCACGAATGTCGAAAACACCTTCTATATCATCGGCACCGTCGCCGGCCCGCATCCTTACCCCATGATGGTGCGCGACTTCCAGTCTGTCATCGGCAAAGAGTGCATTGAACAAATGCCGGCGCTGACCGGACGCCAGCCTGACTATGTGATGGCTTGTATCGGCGGCGGTTCGAACGCAATGGGCATTTTCTATCCCTACATTGACCATCATGAAGTCAAGCTGATCGGCGTCGAAGCAGCCGGCGAGGGCATCGCCACCGGCAAGCATTCCGCTGCGCTGCTGGGCGGCATACCGGGTGTGTTGCATGGCAACCGTACGTATCTGCTGCAAGATGAAAACGGCCAGATCGCCGAAACCCATTCAGTCTCTGCCGGCCTCGATTATCCGGGCGTGGGCCCTGAGCACGCGTGGCTGAAGGATTCAAGTCGCGCGCAATACGTGTCAGTCACCGACGCAGAAGCCGTGGCGGCCTTCCATCATTGCTGCGAAATCGAAGGCATCATTCCGGCGCTGGAGTCGAGCCATGCCCTGGCCTATGCCGCGCAATTTGCAGCAACCCTGCCAAAAGACAAAACCATTTTGGTGAACCTGTCCGGTCGCGGCGACAAGGACATGCATACCGTGGCCGAGTTCGACAAGCTGTCCCCATCCGCCAAATAAATATACAGGCCATGTCAAGAATCAAAACCACTTTCGCTGCACTGGCAGCGAACAAGAAAAAAGCCCTGATCACTTTCATCACCGCGGGTGATCCATCGCCGGCATTGACCGTGCCCTTGCTACATGCGCTGGTTGCCGGCGGTGCCGACATTCTGGAATTGGGCGTGCCGTTTTCCGACCCGATGGCAGAAGGTCCGGTTATTCAGCGCGCGTGCGAGCGGGCGCTGGTGTTTGGCGTCAGTACGCGAGACGTGCTCGGCTATGTGCAGGAATTCCGCAAAACCAATCAGACTACGCCGATTGTGTTGATGGGTTATGCGAATCCGATCGAGCGTATGGGTGTGCCGACCTTTATTGAAGCAGCCAAAGAAGCCGGTGTTGATGGCGTGATCGTGGTTGATTATCCGCCGGAAGAATGCGTGCAGTTCGCACAGGCTTTGCAGGCCAAGGACATGGACCCGATCTTCCTGCTGGCGCCGACTTCAACCGACGAACGTATCCGTCAGGTGGCGCAAGTTGGCAGCGGCTTTTCTTACTATGTGTCGCTGCGCGGCGTGACTGGTGCTGCCAATATCGATACCGTTGAAGTGTCTGAGCGCATCGAGAAAATTCGTCAGCATGTGAAATTACCGATTGGTGTCGGCTTTGGTATTCGCGACGCGGCGACGGCCAAAGCGGTGGCGGCAGTGTCGGATGCAATCGTGATCGGTAGCCGGATTATTCAGGTGCTCGAAGAAACGCCACCTGAAAAGGCGGAAGCAGCTGTGCAGGAATTCTTGTCTGTCATTCGCAAGGCAATAGACGAATAAGTGCTTTGATTAAAGTCACTGGAATCCAGTGACTTTAATCGTTCATCTGCTCATACCGAGCAACTTCTTTCCATACACTGTTACCGACACGAGCTTGCCGAAGCTCTGTGTTTGCACTTCGCCACGGTGAGCAAGGAATTTCTTTCCTACTCATTGAAAAGGCAAGCATGCAAATACGATCCAACAGTAAGCAACAACAGCGCGCTAGCCTCGCGTCACTTCAGCCCTGGCAGCTTATAGGAATCTCTGACAAAGATTACACAGCGCTTGTTGAAAAATGGTCGATTAACGAAGCGCAGGGCGCAGAAGTAGTTAGTCGTATCAAAGCATGGCTGGCATCGGACAGGAATCAAGAGCTCAATTTGTCTGGCCTTGGACTGACAAGCCTGCCGCCCTTGCCAGCAGATCTGAAAAAACTCAACGCCGCCAATAATCTGTTGAGCAGTTTGCCGGAACAGTTACCGCCTTTGCTGGAGCTTAATGTCCGAGGCAATCAGCTCAGGCGGCTGCCCGAGGAACTGCCGACTGCCTCGCTGCAGATGCTGAATGCAGTGGGAAACAATCTCGAGTGCGTGCCCGCGAATTTCCACTGGCTGCGCCCCGGTTGTGAAATCTACATGCAAGGCAATAGCTTATTGCCAGACATTCAAGCGCCGGTTGGCTGCTTTCTTGATATTGATTTTCTCTACGAATTGACGCTGGGCTCGGTGACCAAAGTCGCTGCCATGCTAGCTGAATTTCCCAATGCCGCAGGCTGTATCGGTAGCAAGGGTGAATCGCCGTTGCTGCTCGCTGTACAACTATGCGATATGGAGCGGGTCAAACTTTTAATTTCTCATCCGCTAACGAATGTCAATCAAGCTAGTCAAAGCGGCAAAACGCCACTGATGGTGGCAATACGCCGCGAGCTTGACGAGATTGCTCTGTTGATCTTGCAACGGCCTGAGATTGATCTGAATAAATGTTCAGATCAGGGTGACTCCGCCTTGCATCTTGCCGTGACGCTTGATCGCAAAGTGGTGGTGCAGAGGATGCTTGCCAACGTGGAAATCGACCCTAATCAAGCTGACAGCCACGGGCATACAGCCATGCATTTAGCGATTTTGAAAAATGACTTGGCTTTGTTCAAGCTTTTTCTTTCCTGTCCGTTGGTCAATCTGCATCAACTTATTAAGGAGGGTTTGTCCATCATTGACTTGATTGCTGTTGAAGGCCATCGCCCGATGCTGGAGGCACTGCTTGATAAAGTCAGCGTCAATCAAAAATGGCAACAGGAGATGATCAACGATGCACTGGTTGCTGCTGCAGCAAATGGACAGCAGCAAATTGTGGATCTGCTGCTGAGAAAATACCGATGTAATCCTGACAGTTTGAGTAATCCATGTAATTCGTCAGCCATTGGTATGGCAGCACAAAATGGACACATCGACATTGTCAGACTGCTGTTGCACTTCAATGCCGATCCGATCAATCAAAGCGAGGTCAGCCCCCCCGCATTACATGTGGCAATTGCTGGCAGGCATAAGCAAGTTTTTGAACTTTTGCTTGCTTTGCCGAATATGGATCCGAATACACTCGATGCTTGTGGTTTTACGCCTTTGATCTTAGCTGCCCAATACGGATTGAGCGACTATGCAGTGCTGCTGCTGCAACATAAGAAAATTGATATTAACCAGACGGGCAATTTAGGACAGACGGCGCTCTTAACCGCTGTATTAGCCGGGCAGCAGGCATGCTTCGAGCAATTGATGCAAGACAAACGCATTGATGTGAATAAGGCGAGTAAAAATGGTCATTTTCCGTTGTATGAAGCATGTCGCTTAGGTTTGACAGCGATGGTCAGACAGCTAATCAGTTATAAAACTATTGATTTGTTTGCGCAACAAAACGATGAAACAACAGCATTGAATGCAGCGGCGCAAAGCGGGAAATCTGAAATTGTCGAGATGCTGCTGGATGCAATGCAGGCTAAAAGAGAATTGACACAAATGGAAATTTTGGATTCTCTTGTCCTGTGTATGGTCGGCGGAAAGATTCAGGTATTTCAGTTTTTAATGGAGCGCTTTCGCATGACGGTGCATCAAAAACTGCCGAATGGGCTCACGTTCTTGCATCTGGCAAGCAAGCTTGGACAGCCGGATTTTCTGTATTGGCTACTTAAACAAGGGGCAGATCCCTGGCAGCGTGAGGTGGGAGGCAAGCTTCCTTTACAACTTGCAGCCAAAAATCCAGAGCAAAAAAACGGCATGAATTTACTGCATCTGCTCATGCATGGCCCAGGCGTGCAAGCCATTGCCGGGATCACCGAGCAGAGAGAAGTTGTCTATGCGATCGGAAGCTATGTGATCCATACATTGACTACAGTCAGCGAGTTCTTGAAGAAAGAAAATTTCGGCGAAAAATTCGACTCTGGTTTCATGGCCGACAAAAAAGCAAAGCAAAGTCTGGCCGCTGCGAGAGATTTACTGAATTTACTAAGCGGAATGAAAGCTGGTGTTTTATCCACTATTTTCGCTGCAGTAGCCTTGAGTTCGGTTGAAGCTTTCGACTTGATCCCGGCTGAGCATCCTTTGCTGCTGCAGGCACTTGCCATGAGTCCCGACCCGGATCCGGAATCCAGAGCGCGCTTTTATGCAAGCATCCGGGATAGTATGAAATTATGGGATGGCGAAGGTATTGATGGCGCAGGGCAGGGCACCTTCAGTGTGCTGGGCACCATGAACTTGTCAAGACTGCCGCCCTTGACCCGCCATATCCGAAACAGCTGGGGAATTTGATGGCATTATCAATCGGGCATTTTTACGGGCTGGCGGCATTCTTATGCTCCGAGTAAAATGCCGGCTTAACCGGTGCCAAGCGCCCGCCCAAGAAAGAGAGCCTCCATGAGCTGGCTGGAAAAACTGCTACCCCCCCGTATTCAGCGTTCCGACGCTTCCACCCGCCGCAGCGTGCCGGAAGGCCTGTGGGTTAAATGTCCGTCTTGCGAAGCGGTGCTCTACCGTACCGATCTGGAATCGAACCAGCATGTCTGCCCTAAATGTGATCATCACATGCGTATCCGCGCGCGCGACCGGCTTGATGCGCTGCTCGACGCCGAAGGTCGTTATGACATCGGTCAGGAAACCTTGCCGATTGATACCCTGAAATTCAAGGACAGCAAAAAATACACGGAGCGCCTGAAATCTGCCCTCGATGCAACTGGTGAAACCGATGCCTTGATCGTCATGGGCGGCGCCATCATGACCTTGCCGGTGGTGGTGGCCTGTTTTGAATTCGAATTCATGGGCGGCTCGATGGGCTCGGTGGTCGGCGAGCGCTTCGTGCGCGGCGCGCAGACTGCGCTGGAGCAAAAAGTGCCGTTCATTTGTATCACCGCTACCGGCGGTGCCCGTATGCAGGAAGGTTTGCTGTCGCTGATGCAAATGGCCAAGACCACTGCCATGCTGACCAAGCTTGCCGAGAAAAAACTGCCGTTCATTTCCGTGCTGACCGACCCGACCATGGGTGGCGTGTCGGCTTCGTTCGCCTTTATGGGTGATGTCGTCATGGCTGAGCCAAAAGCATTGATCGGCTTTGCCGGTCCGCGCGTGATCGAAAACACGGTACGCGAGAAACTGCCGGCTGGTTTCCAGCGTTCCGAGTTCATTATTCAGAAGGGCGCTATCGATATGATCGTTGACCGTCGCCAAATGCGTGAAGAAATTGCCCGTGTGCTGGCGATATTGCAAAACCAGCCGCCTGAAGTACTGGCTTAAATTTTTCAGCAGTTTATCGAAAGACACTGGGTCCCGGCTTTCGCCGGGACGACGGTAAATTATCAGCCGTCGTCTCAATGAAAATCGGGGTCCAGTGTCTTTTTTGTATTCAAAAAAATAAAAACGCTCACCTTCAACGGAGCTGATTTTTTAATGTCGAATCATTCCATCTCACCTGCTTGCCATGCTGCCCACCCCAACTTCGCTTGACGACTGGCTGACCCGTCTTGAATCGCTGCATCCGAAAGCCATCGACATGGGTCTCGAGCGTGTGGCCGCAGTCGGCCGCGCTCTTGGTCTGCAGTTTGCCTGCCCGGTCATCACCGTTGGCGGCACCAATGGCAAGGGTTCGACCTGCGCAATGCTGGAAGCCATGCTGTTGCAAGGTGGTTATAGGGTGGGCTTGTTTACGTCGCCGCACCTGCTGCACTTCAATGAGCGCGCACGCATCAATGGAGAAATTGCCACCGATGCCATGCTGTGCGAAAGCTTCGCTGCTATAGAAGCGGTGCGCGGCACGATCTCGCTGACGTATTTCGAATTCACCACGCTGGCTATCCTGAAACTGTTTGCCGATGCCGGGCTTGATGCCGTCGTGCTCGAAGTCGGCCTGGGCGGACGGCTTGATGCGGTCAATATCATTGACGCTGATGTTGCCATCGTCACCAGCGTTGACCTCGACCACATGGAATATCTGGGCGACACGCGAGAAAAAATCGGTTTCGAAAAGGCCGGAATTTTCCGCGCCGGTCGTACCGCTATTTGCAGCGATCCTATGCCGCCGGCGTCACTCGTTGCCCATGCCGAAGCCATCGGCGCAGATCTCTGGCTGTTCGGGCGCGACTTCAATTATTCAGGCGACAAACAGCAGTGGAATTTTGGCGGCCGCAACCAGCGGCGTAATGCGCTCGCTTATCCAAGCCTGCGCGGTGCCAACCAGCTGCTGAATGCCAGCGCTGCACTGGCAGCGCTCGAAGCCTTGCGCCTGCGCTTGCCATTAGGGGCGCAGGAAGTGCGTACTGGTCTGGTGCTGGTGGACTTGCCGGGCCGTTTTCAGGTTCTGCCGGGCCGTCCTGCCGTTATTCTAGATGTCGGCCACAACCCGCATGCGGTAGCGACGCTGGCGCAAAATCTCGACAATATGGGCTTCCATCCTTATACCTACGCCGTGTTCGGCTCTATGTCCGACAAGGACATCGCTGGTGTACTTGCCCAGCTGGGCGACCGGATTGATCACTGGTGCCTGACCGACTTGCCGCAGCCGCGTGGCGCCAGCGCAGAGTCAATCCGGCAACTGTTACTGGCATCGGGATTCAAGCCCGGTAACGGAGCGGGTGCCGAGTTTTCGGTTGAATGTTTTGCAACGCCTGAAAAAGCGTACTTAAACGCAAGAAGCCGTGCAGGGGAGAATGATAGAATTGTGGTCTTCGGATCATTTCTGACGGTAGCCGGAGTGATGGCCATCAAAAAGACTGAATTTCATTAATCAACAATAGCTTCGCGTAGCAATCAACTTAAATCACTTATGGGTTTGTTCTCGTTTCTTCGTAAAAGCAAGCAGGGTGCCGATAGCGATGATGATTTTGACGAACCAGTCAAGGCACGTCGTACGCGCCGCTCGCAGGCTGCAGATGCGCAAGACCCAGTTGATCCCGTGCTGCCGGAAAAGATGCGGGCGCGCCGTCGCCTGATCGGCGCCACGGCGCTGGTACTGGCTGCCATCATAGGCTTGCCGATGATTTTCGATTCCGAGCCCAAGCCGCTGGCTGATGATATTGCGATCCAGATTCCATCCCGTGACAAACCTGTGCAGTCCATGGAGCCCGCGACGGTTGCATTGCCGTTGCCGCCGGAACCTGAGCCTGCTGCTGACGTAACTAAAGCTGCCGAGCCAGCTACTGTCGCAGTTGCCGCAGTGAAGCCAGAGACAAAAGTCGAAAGCAAGCCTGAAGCTAAAGCTGAGAACAAAACAGTATCAAAGTCCGATGAAGCTTCCCTGCCGACAGCAGTCGCTGCGCCAGCCAAAGAAAAGTCTACCCGCTTTATTGTGCAAGTCGCTGCAATCGCGACCAAAGAACATGCCAATGATTTGCAGGTGCGACTGAAAAAAGCCGGCATCAAATCGTATTCGCAAAAAGTCTCCACCAAGGCAGGTGAACGCATCCGTATCCGTGTCGGTCCTTTCAACACCAAAGAAGAGGCGGATAAAATGCGCGCCCGACTGGTGAAGTTGGGCCTGAACGGGTCGCTGCTGCCTGCCTGAGTTTTGCCTGGCTGTGCCAGGTTCGCATTGTTATTGAGGAGTCCACCATGTGTGGCATTGTTGGCGTTGTTTCCCACGGTCCGGCTAACCAGCTGATTTATGATGCGCTGCTGTTGCTGCAGCATCGCGGACAGGATGCTGCCGGTATCGCAACCAGTCATGGCAATACTTTCAGCATGCACAAGGCCAACGGCCTGGTGCGTGACGTTTTCCGCACACGCAATATGCGCTCGCTGCCCGGCAATGTCGGCATTGGCCAGTGCCGCTATCCGACTGCGGGCTCGTCGAGTGAAGAAGAAGCGCAGCCGTTTTATGTCAATGCGCCGTTCGGTATCACGCTCGCGCACAATGGCAACCTGACCAATGCGGATCAGCTCAAGATCGAGCTGTTCAAGAAAGATCGCCGCCACATTAATACCGACTCCGATTCGGAAGTGCTGCTCAATGTGCTCGCGCACGAGATACAGCAAGCCACCATCGGTTTCTCGCTCGATCCTTCGGTCTTGTTCAAGGCCGTTGCCGCACTAAACAAGCGCGTGCGCGGTTCCTACGCAGTGGTCGCGCAGATCGCCGGATATGGCTTGTTATCCTTCCGTGATCCATACGGCATTCGTCCTTTGTGCATAGGCTTCAATGACACCGACAAGGGTCCTGAATACATGATCGCCAGCGAATCGGTGGCGCTCGAGGGACTGGGCTTCCGTTTCTTGCGGGATGTTTTGCCGGGTGAAGCGATTTTCATCGACAACGATGGCAAGCTCTACAACCAGCAATGTGCCGACAATCCGGTCTTGAATCCGTGCGCATTCGAATTCGTTTATCTGGCCCGGCCTGACTCGGTCATCGACGGCGCATCGGTCTATGCGACACGCCTGAAAATGGGCGAGTATCTTGCTGAAAAAATCCGCAGCCAATTTTCTGACGGCGATATTGATGTAGTCATGCCGATTCCCGATTCGTCGCGTCCGGCGGCGATGGAACTGGCAATGAACCTGAACCTGCATTATCGCGAAGGCTTCATCAAGAACCGTTACATAGGCCGCACCTTTCTGATGCCGGGGCAGGCGATACGTCGCAAGTCAGTGCGCCAGAAGCTCAATGCAATCGGTGCTGAATTCAAGGGCAAGAGCGTGCTGCTGGTGGACGATTCCATCGTGCGTGGTACCACCAGCCGTGAAATCGTGCAGATGGCGCGCGACTCCGGTGCGCGTCGTGTGATCTTCGCTTCCGCAGCGCCACCAGTAAAATTTCCTAACGTGTACGGCATTGACATGCCGACCCGTGATGAACTGATCGCCTATGGCCGCACCGAAGAAGAAGTCTGTCGCGAGATTACGGCCGATGCTTTGGTCTATCAGGACATAGCTGCGCTCAAGCGTTCGATCTCGGACGTCAATCCGCTGCTGAAAAAATTTGAAGCGTCCTGTTTTGACGGCGAATATGTTACCGGCGATATTTCCCGTGACTACCTCGATCGTATTGAGTTCGCGCGTAACAATCCGAAGGCCGTACTCGAAGATGCGGTGCGCACGCAATTAAATCTGAACCTCGCGCAAATTGAATAAAACCTGATGAAAGAACGAGCAGCCAGCATGCGCAAGCAAACTTTGGTCGCTGCCGTAGTTGGCAGCACCGGTGTAGTCGGGCGTGAACTGCTGAAGGCCTTGTGCGCCGATCCGCAATTCACGACCGTGCATAGTCTGGGTCGTCGAGCACCTCTTTTTGAAGGTCCCGCACCGGACAAGCTGCGCCATCATGCTGTCGATTTTGCTCATCTTGATGCCAGCACCTGGCCGCACGCTGACGTGCTGTTCTGCTGTCTGGGCACCACCATCAAGCAAGCTGGCTCACAGGCCGGCTTTGAGCAAGTTGATCGCGACTTTGTGTTGCAGGCAGCGCAGTGCGCGCGTCAGGCCCGTACGGCGCAGTTGATGCTGGTCTCGGCGATGGGCGCTGATACGTCGTCACGCGTTTTTTACAATCGCGTCAAAGGTCAGGTCGAACAGGCTGTTGTCGGGCTGGGCTTTCAGACCGTTGGCATTTTCCGTCCTTCCTTATTGCGTGCTGCGCGTACCGAATTTCGTCCGGGCGAGAAGCTGGCCTTGCATCTGATGCGGCTGGGTGACTATCTGGTGCCGAAAAAATATCGCTCGGTGCAGGCTGGCGCCGTCGCGCGTGCGATGCTGCAGCACGCCAAAAGTAAAACACGCGGCGTGCAAATAATTGAATCAGACAGTATTCAGGCATTCACACTCTGAGCCCATGATGAAAGACGGTAAAAAATTCGGTTTCACCACCAGCATCCTGCACAGCGACCGGCAAAAGCCGATCGAGCATGGTTCGCTGCACAAGCCTATTCATACATCCGTTGCGTATGGCTACCGCGATGCGCGTGAACTGGCCGCCGTATTTCAGGGCAAGCAGCCGGGTTACCGCTATGGCCGGCAGGGCAACCCCACTGTCACGGCGCTCGAAGACAAAATCACCCGCATGGAAGATGGCATGGCCACCCTGTGTTTTGCAACTGGTATGGCGGCGATTGGCGCCATCGTGCAGGGATTGCTGCGCGCCGGTGACCATGTGGTGTCGAGTTCTTTTTTGTTCGGCAATACGAATAGCCTGTGGCAGACCGTGCAGGCGCAGGGCATGCCGGTCTCTTTCGTTGATGCGACCGATGCGGCCAATGTAGAGCAGGCGATCACGCCGGCCACCCGCATGGTGTTCGTTGAGACTATCGCCAATCCGCGCACGCAAGTCGCTGACTTGGCGCGCATTGGGGCGTTGTGCAAGGCTCGCGGGATTTTGTACGTGGTAGACAATACGATGACGTCGCCATACCTGTTTCGCCCCAAGTCTGTAGATGCCAGCCTGGTTGTCAATGCGCTGACCAAGGCCATTGCTGGCCACGGGAACGCATTGGGCGGCAGCCTTACCGATACGGGCTTGTTTGACTGGACCCGTTTCCCGAATATCGCAGAAACCTACAAACGCTTCGCACCGCCACAATGGGGCATGGCGCAATTGCGCGCCAAAGCATTGCGCGATTTTGGCGCGTCCCTCGGACCGGAAGCGGCGCATCATATCGCCGTCGGTTCGGAAACGATGGCTTTGCGCATAGAGCGGGAATCTGCCAGTGCGCTCGCGCTGGCCACGATGTTGTCTGCCGACCCGCGCGTGGCGGCAGTGCATTATCCCGGGCTGGCCTCGCATCCGCAGCATCGAATTGCCAGCGATCTGTTCAAAGCCTGCGGTGGCCTGTTCAGCTTCGAACTGCAGGATGGTATCGATTGTTTTGATTACCTGAACCGTTTGCAGCTGGCTATACCGGCCAGTAACCTCGGCGACACGCGCACGCTGGTCATACCGGTGGCGCACACCATCTTTTTTGAAATGGGTGCCGAGCGTCGTGCCAGCATGGGCATTGCGGAGTCACTAATCCGGGTGTCGGTCGGGATTGAAGATACGGCTGATTTGCTGGCTGATTTCAGTCAGGCGCTGGCTGCCTGAGTCTTGTTTTTGTATTGCAGTCTCAAGGCCCCAGCGTGCGCGCTGCTCGCCGGCTCATCCAACTCACACCCTCTGGCATTTCAAACTGCTGCAACTTCTGCAGCAACGCTGCCGGGTCGCTGTCAGCCAATAACAGCGCTGCATGTTCCCGCTTTAGAAAGCCTTGCTGAACCAGATGTTGTAAAAAATTGACCAGTCCGTCAAAGAAACCGGCTGTGTTGAGCAAGCCAACCGGCTTGTCATGAAAGCCAAGCTGGGCCCAGGTCAGGGTTTCGAACAATTCTTCCAGCGTGCCTATACCACCCGGCATTGCAATAAAGCCGTCAGACAGTTCAGCCATCAGGGCTTTACGTTCATGCATATCCTTGACGACAATCTGGCGCGTCAAATGATTGTGGCCGACTTCGGACTCCATCAATGCCTGTGGAATGACGCCGGTGACCGTGCCGCCGGCAGCCAGCACGGCGTCTGCAATGACGCCCATAAGCCCGACCTGGCCACCGCCGTAGACCAATGCGATATCGTTTTGCACCATCAACAAAGCAAATTGTCGCGCGACTTCCGAATGAATGGCAGCATGACCTGCAGATGCGCCGCAATAGACGCACAAAGACTGGATTTTTTTATTCACGAAGACGCGTTATCAGATGGGTAGACGCATCGATAATAACTGATTAGTCCGGTGGCATCAGTACCTTGTCTATCGCATGGATAACGCCATTGTCGGCGGTGATATCGCTTTCCGTCACCCGTGCGCCATTCACTGTCACCATGCCGTTGTCCGACTTCAGCTTGAGCAGGCTGCCTTCGACACTGGCAATGTCGCCCGGTTTGACCTCGCTGACTTTCACTTTGCCCGGCATCATGTGATAGCTCAGTACGCGTATCAGCTTTGGCTTGTCTTCAAGCAGCTGCTCCCACTGTCCTGCAGGTAAATTTGCAAATGCGGCGTCAGATGGCGCGAATAGGGTGTAGGGTCCGCCAGATTTTAATTTTGCCGACAGGCCGGCAGTTTTTACGGCCGACAGGTAGGTTTTGAAGGTGCTCGAATTATTGGCAGCATCAAACAGATTGACTGCTTGCACAGGCGATACGCTACCCAACATCCAGAGCAGAGTGAAGGGAACGACCAGAGCGAGGAGTTTTTTTTGCATGCAGCATCCTTAAATTAATCTGCTTGGTATAACTGCAATGGTGGTTGCAAAGGTTCGGGTGCCTTATAATCCAAAAAGTTCAAAACCGTCCGGCCTAAAAAGTAACCAATGAGTAAAGAACCTAAATTGTCGTTCAAGCAACAGCAATTGATCGTGCGTGAAAGCGCGATCATTGATGCGACAAACAATCTACTGGCCAAAAAAGGTTTTGATTTGATGACCATGGACGAAGTCGCTGCCGAAGTCGGCATCGCCAAGGCCAGCCTCTACAAACATTTCCCGTCCAAAGAAGTACTGGCCGCCGCCGCGATGATCCGCTTGCTGGAAAATACGCTGGCTTTCGTTCGCGCCATACCACCCCAACAGCAGGCGATTGATCAACTCAAGAGCGTGCTGCACTGGGCGCTGGAAATTCGCATGAAAGGTGGACTGCCAACGCTGCCGGCCGAAAACACCAGCTTGCGCGAAGCGATGTTGAACAACTCGCGCTACATCAATCGTCTGCTGGACCTGAATGAATTGATGGCAACGCTGATCGAAAAAGCACGGGAAGAAGGCGCGATCCGTAAAGACTTGCCGACCGATGTGGTGCTTTTTACTATCTATGCGCGCTCTTGCGATCCGACTCTTGATTATTTGCGTATGGGTGGGCAATACACCGATGATCAAGTGATCGCATTTTTGATCACGACCTGCTTTGGCGGGCTGCAGTAATTTCTACTAGTACTCGTTGCAAGACTTGCGCGTTGAAGCCAAGCGCAACATGCCCGATCAGGTCGAAGCCTATGTTGCGAGCGCCGGGCAAATACGCTGACTCTTGCGGCGCGACGATATTGTCGTGGCGAGAGTAAATCGAGATGCAGCGCGCCCGCAATACGGGCGTTTCTGTCTGTTCCAGCTTGTGCAGCCAGTTTGCTGAACTGCTGCCATCACTTAGCAATTCCCGCTTCATCTGCGTGGCATTGACGCCCATCGCAAAATTTGCCAGCGTGCTGCCAAAATGCGGTGTGCCCAGCATGATGAGCTTTGCGGTACGTTCTGTGCCATGGTCACGCAGATAAGTGCGTGCCGCCAGTCCACCCATGCTATGGGCCAGAATAATGATTTCTTGTTTGCCGCTGTCTTTGCATAAAGCTTCGACTGCTGAATCGATAAGCCTTGCGTATTCATCAATGCTTGCCAGTACAGGCTCAAGCTCAATGGCCTGATGACTGATACCCGCATGCGCAAGTCGTTTGCTGCAGTAATGCCAGAAGCCGCTGTTAGCGCCATAGCCATGAATGAGCAACACGGGTAATTCGGTGTCATGCGGCTGCAGCCTGCTATGGAACGTAGCAAAGGGTAGCAACCAGTACCAGCACAATGTGCTGGCATAGAATTCGGACAGCAGCAGACGGACGCAAGCGAGCCAGCCGGGTCGGGTTCCGTCATGCAGCGTTTGCTTGAGCGCATTGCTCAGGAAAAAATTATTGAAGACAATAGCGGCGCGTGGCAGCATCAGCAACAAGGCACAGGCTATGAACGCGAGCACGGGCTGGCTGATCCAGTCCAGCTTCAGCAGCACATGCGCAAGGCCTGCAATGACGACGAATTGCAGTGCCAGCATGATGCGGGTGAAGCGCGCAATCATAGCTGCATGTCAGGCCTGATCGGTGGTCGGTGTTGCTTCTTTTTTTTGCGGAGGTGCCACGTCAATTAGCCGCGTTCCACTGATCCAGTCATGCGGGAACTGGCGCTCGGCTTGCAAATAGACGGCAGCCGTCCACAGAATGAAATTGAGCGTGGGGATCAGCACCAGCAACCATCCTTGCACTTCCAGATAACGCGCCAATGCAAGCCCCGGCAAGAACCATAGCCAGACCAGCAGATAGCGCAGCAGCGCGCGGGCCCATGAAAGTGGCGCGCCGTGTTTGTCTACGATACGAATGCGCCAGGTTTTCATGGCCAGCGTCTGCCCGCCATGCGTCCAGAACCATACGAAATAAACACCCAGCACGACGAACAGCCAGTCCTGCAAGGCACTGCGCATGTAGAGCGCATGCCGCTGCTGCAGCAATGTAGAGAAAAGCCAGGTTGCAATGAACAGCACACCAAACAGCAGCATGGCTTCGTACACCATGCAGATCAGACGATTTTTTAGAGGTGGGGCGAGTGAAGGTGCAGTGGTCACGGCGGATCAGGAAGATATCAAAAGAATGAATTGTACGATCAATGGCAATCAGCGCTCTGCAGATATCAGACTTGATCAATATGATTTTGATAATGCAGTAAATTATTTTTATTTTAAGTCGCACCTCGCTTACAAACTGAGTCAAAAAAGGATGCAAAAAACCAGACGCACTTGAGTCATGATTGCCCATTTACTAAGTGTCTGACATGAAGCACCGGCACCATATCCAAAATCCCGTCAAAACTCTTGATTTCAAACGCTTTTCCCCAGAATTGGCTTGACCCGGATGGTGCAACGCAGTAACGTATCGTTCCCCTTGTTACAACAAGGGGAACCCTGTGCCTTGCCGCAGGTGGCGCAAGACGCTGCTTGTGTGACAAGGCTCTTTCATTTTGAAAGTTGTTTGCTCTAACCCACGCCATAAGCGTGAGGAATCCTTTGTAGCTGTACCGCTTGGGCTGAACGAGTCGCGTTGAGCGTCAATTTGAAATACCTTCTACGGAGGTAGGACGGACTGGCGTGACCGCACAAAAAAGGAATGCCTGAAAGTACCGCCGCTGCTGATTCCGTCAGGAGAGAGCATCCGATCAATCTCCAATGGACCTTGAAAGGAAGTGGTATGAGTACTGAAATTTCTGGCGCCGATATTATCGTGCGCTGTCTGGCCGAAGAGGGCGTCGAACACGTGTTCGGCTATCCTGGTGGCGCCGTCTTATATATCTACGACGCGATTTTCAAGCAGGATAAATTCCAGCACATACTCGTTCGTCACGAGCAAGCTGCGATTCATGCTGCAGACGCCTATTCACGCAGCTCCCAGAAAGTGGGTGTCGCCCTTGTGACCTCTGGTCCCGGTGTCACCAATGCAGTCACTGGTCTGGCGACAGCTTTTATGGATTCGATCCCGATGGTGATCATCTCCGGTCAGGTGCCTTCGCACGCGATCGGACAAGACGCATTCCAGGAGTGCGATACCGTCGGCATTACCCGTCCCTGCGTCAAACACAACTTTCTCGTGAAAGATGTGAAAGAACTCGCAGCGACGATGAAAAAAGCCTTCTATATCGCCAGCACCGGCCGTCCAGGCCCTGTGCTGGTCGATATTCCGAAGGACATCACCATGCAGATGGCCGAGTATGCGTATCCGAAAGAAATCGAGATGCGTTCTTACAAGCCGGTCGACAAGGGCCACTCGGGCCAGATTCGTAAAGCCATGCAGCTGTTGCTTTCGGCTGAACGTCCGATGATCTATACCGGTGGCGGCGTGATCCTGGCCAATGCTGCACCAGAGCTTAACAAGCTGGTTGATAAACTCGGTTTCCCTTGCACGAATACGCTCATGGGCCTCGGCGCTTACCGTTCCACCAGCGAGCAGTTCGTCGGCATGCCGGGCATGCACGGCACCTACGAAGCCAATATGGCTATGCAGAACTGCGACGTGCTCATAGCTATTGGTGCGCGTTTCGATGACCGCGTCATCGGCAATCCCAAGCATTTCTCTTCCGTACCGCGCAAGATCATTCATGTCGATATCGATCCGTCATCGATTTCCAAGCGCGTCAAGGTCGACATTCCTATTGTTGGCAACGTCAAGGATGTGCTGGTCGATATGCTGGCGCAGCTGGATGCTGCCGAAACCAAGCCGAACGCAACGGCACTGGCCGCATGGTGGAAGCAGATCAACGAATGGCGCAAGAAGGAATGCCTGAAGTATCCGGTTTCGACCGAAGTCATCAAGCCGCAATCGGTCGTGCAGAAGCTGTGGGAAGTGACCAAGGGCGATGCCTACATTACTTCCGACGTCGGCCAGCACCAGATGTGGGCTGCGCAGTACTACGGCTTTGACAAGCCGCGCCGCTGGATCAATTCCGGTGGTCTTGGCACCATGGGTGTGGGCTTGCCGTATGCGATGGGCGTACAGATGGCAAATCCCGATGCAACCGTCGCCTGTGTGACCGGTGAAGCGTCGATACAGATGTGTATACAAGAGCTCGCTACTTGCAAGCAGTATCACCTGACGCCGAAAATCGTTTTGTTGAACAACCGTTATCTGGGCATGGTCCGTCAGTGGCAACAGATTGATTACGGCTCGCGCTATTCCGAGTCATATATGGATTCTCTGCCTAACTTTGACAAGTTGGTCGAGTCCTATGGCCACGTCGGCATCACAATCGACAAGCCGTCCGACGTTGAAGGTGTGTTGAAAGATGCATTTGCAATGAAAGACAAGCTGGTGTTCATGAACTTCATCACCGACCGTGACGAAAACGTCTGGCCGATGGTCAAGGCTGGCAAAGGCCTGTCTGAAATGCTGC
>JAOAUN010000070.1 GCA_030157545.1 Burkholderiaceae bacterium | reverse complement strand
GCGCTTGGTGGCGCGCCGGCAGCGCAGGGACTCTATGAGCTCGCCAGAAAAAATGGCGCGCCGGTCTCGCTGCGCGAACTGGGCATGAAGGCCGAAGACCTGGACACGGTCGTACGGCTGGCGGTGCAAAACCCGTACTGGAACCCAAGGGCGATAGGCCCCGACAGTTCAGCGGCTCTGCGCGACCTGTTACAGCAGGCGTGGGAAGGGCTCTCACCTGTGTCTATTCATAAATAAAACAACGCAGTTCAACTGAAGGAGACGAGAAGACCATGGCAATCACAAGACGCAATTTTATACAGGGTGTGGCAGCAGCAGCGCTGGCATCGACTGCTGGTTTGGCATTCGCCGCTGACACCATCAAGATCGGTTTTGTATCCCCGCAGACCGGCCCGCTGGCGCCGTTCGGCGAAGCCGACAAATGGGTCATCGAGCAGATGAAGGCCAACTTCAAGGACGGCATTTCCGTCGGCGGCAAAAAATACGCGGTCGAGATCGTGCTGAAAGACAGCCAGTCGAATCCTAACCGTGCCGGTGAAGTCGCGAATGACCTGATCTTGAAAGACAAGGTCGCGCTGATCCTGACCGCTGGCACACCAGAAACCGCCAACCCGGTCAGCGATGTTTGCGAACTCAACGAGATGCCTTGCATCTCCAGCGTCGTGCCATGGCAGCCATGGTTCTTCGGCCGCAAGGGTGATCCTGCAAAAGGCTTCAACTTCACGTACCACATCTTCTGGGGTCTGGAAGACGTGATCGGCAACTTCACCAATGGCTGGAACAGCGTCAAGACGAACAAAAAAGTCGGCGGCCTGTTCCCGAATGACGGCGACGGCAACGCATGGGGCGACAAGGAACTCGGCTTCCCGAAACCGCTGTCGGCCATGGGTTACACGCTGACCGATCCGGGCCGCTTCCAGAACGGCACGCAAGACTTTTCCGCGCAGATCGCCGCGTTCAAGAAAGACAATGTCGAGATCGTGACTGGTGTCGTTATTCCACCGGACGCCAAAACCTTCCTGACGCAAGCACGCCAGCAGGGTTTCAAGCCAAAAGTCATCACGCTGGGCAAAGCCCTGCTGTTCCCGGGCGCAATTGAAGCGCTGGGCGAACTCGGCGATGGCCTGACCACCGAAGTCTGGTGGAGCCCGTCGCATCCGTTTGCATCCAGCCTGACCAAGCAGTCGGCCAAAGATCTCGCAGCTTCGTACGAGACTTCGACCGGCAAGCAGTGGACGCAACCGATTGGCTTCGCGCACGGCCTGTTTGAAGTCGCTGTCGATGCCCTCAAGCGTGCCAAGTCCACCAAGCCAAACGACATCCGTGACGCCGTCGCAGCGACCAGGCTGAAGACAGTTGTCGGCGATGTGAAGTGGGGCGGCCAGGGTCCATTCAAGAACGTCAGCAAGACACCGCTGGTGCTCGGCCAATGGAACAAGGGCACCAAGCACAAGTATGAGCTGACCATCGTCAACAACCAGGCTGCACCTGCGATTCCTGCCGGTGGCAAACTGCGTTTGATGAACTGATCGCCACTGTATGGAATTACTCGCCCTTAAAGGAGTCAGCAAATCCTTTGGCGCCCTGAAGGTCACCGACGATATTCATATCTCGGTGACCGAGGGCGAGGTACTTGGTATTCTCGGCCCCAACGGGGCCGGGAAGACCACGCTGTTCAATCTCATCTCTGGCGACGTCAAAGTCGACGCCGGAGAAATCGAATTCAATGGCCGGTCCATCAATGGGGCCGCGCCGTTTCAACGCTGCCGCGATGGCATCGGCCGCTCGTATCAAGTGCCGCAGCCGTTTGGCGCGATGAGCGTGTTTGAAAATCTGGTTACGGCGGCCTGCTTCGGCGCGCAAGTCCCGGAAAAAGAAGCCTGGGATATCGCCTGGGAGGTGCTGCAGCAAACCGGTTTGCAGCGGCATGCGAATACGCCTGCCGGTAGCCTCACTTTACTGAATCGCAAGCGGTTGGAACTGGCGCGCGCGCTGTCCACCCGTCCGCGCCTGCTGCTGCTCGATGAAATTGCTGGTGGCCTCACCGAGCATGAGGCGCATGAGCTGGTTGACGAGCTCAAGCGCATCAAGCAAAGCGGCATGACCATGATCTGGATCGAGCACGTCGTGCATGCGCTGCTGTCGGTCGCCGACAGACTGCTGGTGATTAATTTCGGCAAGACGCTGTGTGAAGGCCATCCGGAAGCGGTGATGCAGGATGCGGAAGTGCGGCGCGTCTATATGGGTCTGGAGGCCTGATGTTACTGCAAGCCCGGAGTATTACCGCCTCGTATGGCGATGCGCAGGCCTTGTTCGGCTTGGATCTGGAACTCGCTGCCGGCGAAGTGCTCGCATTGATCGGATCCAACGGCGCCGGTAAATCCACCTTCCTGAAAACCCTTACCGGTTTGCTGCCACCGCGCAGTGGCACGGTCCATTTTGATGGCGAGCCGCTGGCCGGTATCGAAGCGGGTGACATCGTCAAGCGCGGCATTGCACTGGTGCCGGAAGGGCGGCGTCTGTTTCCGAGTTTGTCGGTGGAAGAAAATCTGCTGATGGGCACGCTGTCGGGTCGCAAGGGCAGCTGGAATATGGAGCGCGTGTTTACGCTGTTCCCTGTTTTGAAAGAGAAGCGTCGCTTGCCCGGCACCTCGCTATCCGGCGGCCAGCAGCAGATGGTCGCGATCGGGCGCGCGTTGATGAGCAATCCGCGGCTGCTGCTGTGCGATGAAATTTCATTGGGACTGGCGCCGGTCGTGATCCGCGAAATCTATGCAGCGCTGCCCGCCATCATGGAAGACGGTATGTCGCTGTTGATCGTTGAGCAGGACGTGCAACTGGCGCTGCAAGTATCGTCGCGCGTGGTGTGTCTGCAAGAAGGCCGCGTCTCGCTGGCAGGCAAATCTGGCGAGCTGACGCGCGAGCAGATCAGCAAAGCCTACTTCGGGATTTGAACATCATGACTGAAATTTTATTGCAGGGTTTACTGCTCGGCGGCCTGTACGCACTGTTTGCGCTCGGGCAGTCGCTGATGTTTGGCGTGATGCGGCTGACGAATACGGCGCAGGGCGACTTCATTATTCTGGGTGGATTTTTTGCCATCAGCATGGTGGCCGCGACCGGCCTCTCGCCGGGGTTTGCCTTGCTGCTGATTGCGCCGCTGGCGTTTTTGTTTGGTTATGCATTGCAGCGTTATGTGTTGAACGGCACGCTGGGGCGCGATGCCTTGCCGTCACTGGTGGTGACCTTTGGTCTCGCCATCATCATTCAAAACCTGCTGCTGGAAATCTACTCTGCTGATCCGCGCTCGCTCGATGCCGGGCCGCTGGCGCTGGCAAGTTTTACGCTTGGAGACATCACCATCGGCAGCTTGCCTTTGCTGACCTTCGGGGTTGCCGTTCTCGCTACGGCGCTGTTGCAGGGTTTGTTTTCTTACACGTCGCTCGGCCGGTCCTTCCGTGCCGTGTCGGATGACAGGGAAGCCGCGCAACTGATGGGACTCAAGCCGAACAAGGTTTATGCGCAGGCGACCGGCATTGCTTTTGTGCTGATTGCCCTGGCGGGCAGCTTGCAGGCGATGCGCACGACGGTTGCGCCCTCCGACGGGCCGCTGTTGCTGCTGTTTGCGTTCGAGGCCGTGATCATTGGTGGCATGGGCTCATTCTGGGGTACGCTGGTTGGCGCCTTGCTGCTGGGCGTCACGCAGCAGATCGGCTTCCGGCTCGATCCGGGCTGGGGCATCTGGTTCGGACATCTGATGTTTTTGTTTGTATTGCTGGTCAGGCCGCAAGGTCTGTTTCCGAAGACGCGGGGATAAGTGCAAGATACGAAGATAAAGATAAATACAAAGACACTGGGTCCCAGCCTGCGCTGGGACGACGATTGTTTTTCTATCGACGTCCCAATTGCTACCGTCGTTCCAGCGCAGGCTGGAACCCAGCGTCTTTCGTCACGGACCAAATAAACAATGAATAAACCCTTCGAAGTCATCCGCAGCAACCAGTTCAGCACCGCCTTGCCGGCATTGACCGTCATCGTGCTCGCGTTTGCCATCTCCTTGCCATGGTGGGGCGAATCCAGCTGGATGCGCGAAGTGGTCGAGATCGCCTGTTATTTTGTCTTTGCGATGATGTGGAATCTGCTGGCCGGCTATGGCGGCATGGTCAGCATTGGCCAGCAAGCCTTCTTCGGTTTCGGCGGCTACATCATGCTCATCCTCGGCAATGAAGCCGGGGTCAATCCTTTCGTTGCGATTCCGCTCGCCGCCGCAGCAACGGCTTTAATTGCCTGGCCGGTCTCGTTTCTCGCCTTCCGTTTGCAGGGCGGTTATTTCGCCATCGGCAGCTGGGTGATTGCCGAAGTGTTCCGGCTGTCGTTTGCGAACCTGCACTGGGTCGGTGGTGGTTCCGGCACTTCACTGACTGCCTTGCGCGGCATAGAAAAAGCTGTGCGCGAAAGCACCACTTACTGGATTGCTCTTGCCTGCGTGGTGGCGACCATCGCCGGCGTGTATCTGTTCCTGCGTTCGAAGCGTGGCCTGGCGTTGCTGGCTATTCGCGACAATGAAGTCGCGGCTGCTTCGCAAGGCATTGATGTCAGAAAAATGAAGCTGGCGGTGTACCTGATTGCGGCCGGTGGTGCAGGCCTGGCCGGCGCATTGTATTTCGTGAGTAACCTGCGCATCTCGCCGGACGCGGCGTTCTCGGTCAACTGGACGGCGTTTGCGATTTTCATGGTTGTGATCGGCGGCATCGGCCGCATCGAAGGCCCAATTGTTGGAGCGTTGCTATTCTGGTTTTTGAATAAATTTTTCAGCGACTACGGCAGCTGGTACCTGATCGGACTGGGTGCGCTGGCCATTGTCGTGACGCTGTTTTTTCGTGACGGCCTGTGGGGCGCCTTGATGCGGCGCTTCGGCCTGTCGCTATTTCCAACGCATCGTTTTTTGAAAGTCAGGGATTAAATGACGTTCTCACCTGAAGCCATTACCCAGGCCGCTGTCGCCAGTTTTGCGCATTGCGACAACCCGCGCCTGAAAGAGATCATGCAGTCGCTGGTCAAACATCTGCATGCGTTTGCACAGGAAACCAGGCTGACTGAAGCGGAATGGATGGCAGGCATACAGTTCCTGACTGCGACCGGACACAAGTGTGACGATGTGCGTCAGGAGTTTATCTTGCTGTCCGATACGCTGGGTTTGTCGATGCTGCTGGTAGCCATGCATGATGGTGCAGCGCATGGCGCAACCGAAGCCACGGTGCTGGGGCCGTTTCATACGCCTGATGCGCCTCTGATGGAAAACGGCAGCGATATGTCGAACGGTGCGCCGGGTGAGCCTATGTATGTCACCGGTCGTGTACTGTCGGCGGCAGGCAAGCCGCTCGCCGACGCGGAGGTTGATGTATGGCAGGCTGATTCAGAAGGTTTGTATGACGTGCAGCGCGGCGAGCTTGGCAGCGACCGTCGTGCACGCGGACTGGTCAGGACCGATTCGGAAGGACGTTTTTCATTCTGGAGCGTATTGCCGGAAGCTTATCCGGTACCGACCGATGGTCCGGTCGGGCAGATGCTGTTGTCAACGGCGCGCCATCCATGGCGGCCGGCGCATATTCATTTTCTGATCGGGGCGGCAGGACATCAGCCTTTGGTTACGCATATATTCCGCGAAGGCGACCAGTATCTGGATTCGGATGTCGTGTTTGGCGTGAGGCCTTCGCTGGTCGGGCAGTTTGCAAAGCATGCCGCCGGTGTGGCACCTGATGGTCGGCAAATGATACAGCCTTACTGGA
>JAOAUN010000069.1 GCA_030157545.1 Burkholderiaceae bacterium | reverse complement strand
TGCTGTCTTCCAAAGACGGCCTGTTCGATCGTGCGCGTGGCGCATTGGTTGGCGCGAATGCTTACCTGACCAAACCCTTTACCAAAGACAGTTTGCTGAAAACCGTGCGCGATCTGGTTTCGCATTCGGCCGCCGCCTGAGTCCACTCCCCATAGCCATAGCATCATGCCCATACAAAAAATCCTGATTGTCGATGACTCTCCGACCGAACGTTATCTATTGACCGACTTGCTCGTCGCGCATGGCTACACCGTCATCACGGCTGACAGTGGCGAAGAAGCGCTGGAAAAAATCAAGCTTGAGCCGCCGCATCTGGTATTGATGGATGTGGTCATGCCGGGACAGAACGGCTTTCAGGCAACGCGCGCCATTGCCCGCAACCCCTTGACCCAGCATCTGCCGGTCATCATCTGTACCAGCAAGAGTCAGGAAACCGACCGCATCTGGGGCATGCGCCAGGGCGCCCATGATTACCTTGTGAAACCGATCGATCAGCAACTCTTGCTGAAAAAAATAGCCGCGCTGACGCGATCAGGCTTCTGATGTCTTCCAAGCCTGACGTCGTCATTGCTGCGGCCCACACAATTAACAAGCAGCGGCGGCGCAACTTGCGCGTTTATCAACGCGAGCTTATCGAACGCACACACGAAGCGCGCGCGGCGCATGGACAGCAGCGCAGCCGGTTGGCTATTCAGGCGGGAAATGAAAAGTTCTTGATCGACCTGACGCAAGTCAGCGAAGTGATGAGTTTGTCCGGCATGACGGCAGTGCCGCTGACGAAGGCGTGGTTTATGGGCTTGACCCAATGCCGTGGCAATCTGGTCGGCGTCGTTGACCTGGCCGGTTTTCTGGGCAAAGCAGTTGATGTGCCCGTCAAGTCCGACCGTTTACTGATCTTTGCCGGCGACCTGGCTTTGCACTGCGCAATCCGCGTGACACGCGTGCTTGGGTTGATCGATATTTCAGCAATGACATGTCAACCGCTGCAAGCAAGCGCTCCCGACTGGGCCAGCAGGCACTACATCGATGACGATGGCTGCGGCTGGACCGAACTGGATCTGGCCAGCTTGGCGCAGGCTCCAGCTTTCCTCGACGTCAGCTATAAAACCATCTAGATCAAATCAAACGATCCAGCCTTCAGGAGACCCGGATGAGCATCAACAGCGCCGTAAGCATTCAACAAATAAAACAATTCGCCGGCAACATGCGTCCAGTGCGTTTATTGTCGCAAAGCTGGCTGATGCAGCGCTGCGCCGGGCTCGGCTTGCAGGCCCGCCTCAACTTGGCCATGGCAGGCCTGGCGATTTGCTTGCTGATGCTGGCCACCCTGACATGGCTTAATTCGATGGAAGCCAGCAGCGCATCGGCCCAGACCCAGACAGTCGGCGATGTCCTGATGCATTCGCAGCGTATCGGCAAGGCGGCGCCGAATGCCATTCAAGGTAACCGCGCGGCATTCCGGCAAATGGAAGAAAGCCGCGTTGCGATAAACCAGCAACTGACCGTGCTGGCCCAAGGCGGTCGTACAAAGGGGCGCACGATTGCTGCGCCGGACGCCGATGCAGCACATCAGTTGGCCGATATACGCAACAACTGGCAACGCAGCGACCGGGCTGCGGCAAGCATCATGGCCATGGAAAAAGAATTGACCGGTTTTCGGGCGACACTGCAACAACTCAACCAGCTCACGCCGCGCCTGCTAGAACTCACTGAACAAATAGCCACACTCAATGCGCAGTCCGGCGCATCGCCGCGCGAAATTTCTGCGGCCGGTCAGCTAGTCATGCTGACGCAGCGCCTGGGGAAAAGCGCGAATGAATTTCTGACATCCGAAGGTGTCAATCCCGAGACGGCTTTCTTGCTCGGAAACGACAGCAACACCTTCCGCGATACCGTGGATAGTTTCCTGCAAGGCAGCGCAGTCTTGCGACTGCCCGCAGCCAGCAATGCCGATGTGCGCGAAAAACTTGCCGAGTTGAAGTTGGCCTTCGCTGACTACCAGAAGCTGGTTGCCGGCATCCTTGGCAATTTGCAGAAATTCATCGCGGCCAAAGAAGCCGAGCATTTGCTGTTTACTGAAAACGAGCCGCTACGTGAACGCATTCAACTATTGCAAAAAACCTTTCTGGATCAGGAAAACAGCAAGCCCTGGAGCGTCTGGGCCATCGCCGCGACCGGTTTGCTGACGCTGCTGATTGCGGCTAGCGTTGCCATGCTGCTGATTGCAGATAGCCGCCAGCGCACGGCCGAAGCCGAAGCGCGCGGCACACAAGCGGAAATCCAGCGCAGCATGGCGCTGCAGAAAGAAGAAGCGGCGCATAACCTTAACCAGCAAAATCAGGCCGCAATTTTGCGGCTGATGAACGAGCTGCAAGGCGTCGCCGATGGCGACCTGACGGTGCAGGCCACAGTCTCGGAAGATATTACCGGCGCTATCGCAGACTCGGTCAACTACACGCTTGAAGAATTACGCAACTTGCTCGTCAAAGTTACGCAGACAGCGCAGCAAGTCGGTTCTTGTTCGGCGACAGCGCAAAATATATCGACTGAATTAATTGCGTTGTCTGCGCGTCAGTCGGGCGAGATCCAGCAGACAGGTGACGCAGTATTGCAAATGACGGCACAGATACATCAGGTTTCGCGCGCAGCGGCCGAGTCAGCCGAAGTGGCCAGTGCATCGGTGCAGGCCGCAGAGCAAGGCGAACAAGCGGTGCAGGCTGCCATTCGCGGCATGCACGACATACGGGACATGATTCAGGAAACCTCGAAGCGCATCAAGCGGCTCGGCGAATCATCGCTCGAAATCGGCGACATCACCGAACTCATTACCGATATCACCGAGCAGACCAACGTGCTGGCACTGAACGCGGCAATACAGGCAGCTTCAGCAGGCGAAGCCGGACGCGGCTTCGCAGTGGTGGCGGAAGAAGTGCAAAGGCTGGCCGAGCGCTCGGGCGAAGCAGCGCGGCAAATCGGCGCGTTGGTGCAGGCGATTCAGGCAGATACACATGACGCCGTGATCGCCATGGAAAAATCAACGCAAGGCGTGGTCGAAGGCACGCGCCTGTCAGATGCGGCCGGCAGCGTACTGTCCGATATACGGCGGATCTCGCAGCATCTGGCCGAACTGATACAGGGCATCTCGGTCTCTACCACCGAGCAGACTACGCTGGCCGATGGCGTAGCGCGCAATATTGACAGCATCCTGACCGTGACGGAGCACACACGCGGTGGCACGCAACAAACTGCCAGTTCGATACAAGAACTCTCAGTGCTGGCTGAAGAACTTCAGCTTGCCGTCTCGCGCTTTCGCATTGCAACTTAGATGAACGCAGAAGACTCAGTGCCGCTCGTACGACAGCAATGCAGCGCTGCCCGTCCCTTATCCGGCTCGCTGCCGATCGCAGCGCCTATTTTCGCACCGCTTGCAGCCGAAATTCGGTGCAGTGTTCGACTTGCGCTTGATACGCTGGAACGGGTAGCCAACGAAACTGCCGCACTTGAATCCGTGAAACCGGTCAGTACGCTGTTCCATCAGGTCGGTGCAGCGCTCAAGCTTGCCGGCATTGATGGCGTGCCGGCACTGACCGAATTGCTGCAGCGTGTATTGGCGTCGGTCAGTTCCGGTAGCCTGCCATTGACCGCCACACTGGCCATGGCAGTGCGGCGCTGTTGTAATGCATTGCTGGCTTATCTGGATGCGTTGATGCGTGGCCAGCCGGTGCCATCGCTGAGCCTCTTTCCCGCTTACAGGTCCTTGTACGCGTTGCAGGGAAGCGTTGATGTCACGCCAGCTGCGCTGCTGTCATTGCGCACAGTGTCATCAGTGCCCATACAAATCGAAGCTGACTGCTTTCTCAGTCAGCCGGTTTGCACTATCGACAATCTGCGTGAGCAGTATGAACAGGCCTTGCTTGATTATTTGCGCAGCAGCGATGCAGACGTAATCCGGCAGGCAGCGCAGCAAATGTTTGACGTCATCAGCAGCGTCGTGCAGCGGCAGCGTAATGCGGCTGACCTGCTGCACTGGCAAGTCCTGCAAGCGTTTGCGGAATTGATCGTAGCCGGTACACAGCCTGCTGCCGCTAAAAAAATACTTGCTGGCGCAGGGCGGCTGGTCCGACATCTGGAAGACGAAGCAGATTGCCGCATCGCACCGCAGTTGGTACGCGAAGCCCTGTTTGAAATTGCTTGCGCAGGGATTACTACGCCTCTTTCAACAAGCGTCGTAGCTGCTTACAACCTGAATTGGCAAATCCCTGTTGGCTACGATAGTGAGCAAATCCCGCTACCTGCACAAGAAGCAGGACAAGCTGATGCATGGATGCTGTTTGCTGTGGCGCTTGCTGAAGCAAAAGATGCGCTAGAAAATTGTGCCGCTGACATCCTACTGGCCACAAGCCCTGTTCCAGCAGCCATGCATGCGCTGGCTAGTCAGGCTGTCAGCATTCCGGCACTGGCGGGCTTGACACCTTGCCTTCAGTGCCTGGCCGAGCACAGCACCGCAGCCGGTCTGCAGCGACAGCATGCAGTGCCGCTGGCAGCTTGCCTGCTATTGATCGAGCAGGGTCTGCAAGAGCCAGAACAGCTTGAAAATTGGTACGCGTGCAATGAGGCCGTCATGCAGGCAATGCTCGACTGCTTCATGCAGACGGCGGATGTGCAGCGGGCGACAACAGCACTGCCTTGTCTGCCAGAGAGCGGGCAACGACAATCCGTGTCGTCGGTATTGACGGCAACAATAAGCGAAACCCTGCAAACGCTGGCGCTGCTGGAGAGCCGAATAGACGCAGCACTGCATGAAACCAGTATGAGCTCTGCGTGGCCGGCAATGGACGGTATGCTCGGTCAGGTCGGCGGTGCACTGTCGCTGCTTAATAAGTTGCAAGCCGTCGAGCAGGTGCGCGAATTGCGCGACATGCTGGCCGCTGTGGCTGCCGACCACCATGGTGCTGATCGTGCCGCCAGTACTGCTGTGCTGGCAGACCGCTTCGCGATACTGGTGCAACAAATCACGATGCTGAACTTTCAGTCGGATTCAACAGAAGAACATGCTGCGCTGACCGCAGTCGCGCAGGAGTCGGTCGCAGAGCAGGACGAAATGGATTGTGTTGCTGCGGCCGGGGAAATCAATGAGACAGCTGTTGCTGATGAAAAAGATGACACAAAAAAGAAAGATACCGGCAACATCTTGATGCTTAGTCCGGTGTTGCATGCAATTTATCTGGAAGAAGCGCAGCAATGCATTGCGCATATAAGCCAATCAGTACGAGAGTGGTGCGCGAATCCGGAGCCGTCGTTATTGCTGGCTGCAGAGCATGCTTTGCATGCACTGGCAGGTAGCTCGGCAGCTGTGTCGCTGCATGCAGTCCATGAACTTGCCACGACACTGGAGAGCCTGCTGCAGGAATGTGTCCTGACACGCACCCAGCTTCTGGCGCCTGCGGAGCAAGCGGTATTGCTGGAGGCTGTCGATATGCTTGAGCAAATGCTGGCGCAGCTGCTGACAGACCAACTGCCCGCGTGCCAGCCCGGGCTGCAGCAGCAGTTGCTGAGTTTGCTGCAGCAAAGACAACTCTGCGCGCTTGAGCCGGCAGAGATGGAAGCAGCGCAACCAGTGCCAGTCAGTGATGTGACGCAGCCTCTTCCTGATACTGCTGTCGCCGTTGCTGACACCATTGCTGACGCTGAAATGCAAACGCTGCCGTTACTAACCGAGACATCGGTTCAGCCAGCCATCTTTGTTGTCGAGGACGCTGCTGGTGGCGAACAGGCAGATCCGGAACTGCTGTGCCTGTTTATTGAAGAAGCGACTGATTTGCTGTCGCAGATCGATCATCTATTGCAGACCTGGAATGCCGCACATGAGACCGAAGCCGAAGCGCCATCGCCAGCCCCTGCGCTGCTGCGCATTTTGCATACGCTAAAAGGCAGTGCGCGCATGGCTGGTGCTGCTGCGCTCGGTGAGCAATTACATCAAATGGAACATGCGCTGGCGCATGCTGAGCCTGTGTCGGTTGCGAGCCTTCTTGCCGATTTTGAGTGCATCATGCAGTTGTTTGCGCAACTGCTGCCGCCGGTTCCGAATCGAGTCACTGCAGACAAGTACAAGCAAGGCGCAACACCGCACGCACAACAACCGGCCTCACAAGTTCAGTTGCGCGTGCGTACAGATTTGCTGGACCGTGTGGCCAATTCGGCAGCAGAACTGGTGGTGGGCGGCGCGCGCGTCAGCGGCGAACTGCAGCAACAGCGCCACGCATTAGCGGACCTGAATGACAATCTGATGCGCCTGCGTAGCCAGTTGCGCGAAGTCGAAATTCAGGCTGAGACGCAAATTGCGTCTGGCGGCGCGCTCAACACGCAACGCGAATTTGATCCACTTGAATTCGACCGCTTCACCAGCTTGCAGGAACTCACGCGCATGATGGCGGAGACCGTCGCCGATATAGCCAGTGTGCAGCGCATGCTAAGCCGCCATGTAGATGGTGCCGCGCTGGCGATGACGGCACAACAGCGCTATGCACGAACCTTGCAGCATGATTTCAGGCGTGTGCGCATCGTACAGTTTTCCAGCATTGCCGAGCGGCTTCAATTACTGGTGCGACAAGTCGCGCACGAACTAGAACGGAACGTCAGGCTGGAGCTAAGGGGCGGCAGCATTGAAATTGACCGCAGCATGCTAGACAAAATCAACGCGCCGCTTGAACACTTGCTGCGCAACGCCATTGCTCACGGTATCGAATTGCCGCAAGAGCGGGTCGCTGCCGGTAAACCGGCAGCAGGCACCATACAAATCGAGCTGGCGCAGCATGGCAATGACATCGTGTTGCAGCTCAGTGATGATGGACGCGGGCTGGATGGCGAGCGCATCCGCAAGCAAGCGACCATCGCCGGGCTGATCGCTGCCGACGCAAACCTGACGGATGCGGAAACCGCCAATCTCATTTTTGAACCGGGTCTGACGACTTCCGACGCAGTCACGGCACTATCCGGACGCGGTATCGGCATGGATGCAGTACGCGCTAATCTGCTGGCGCAGGGTGGCAGTATCAAAGTCAGTACGACAAGTGGCAGGGGCACTTGTTTCACGCTCGTATTGCCCTTGACGCTAGCCACCATACAAGTCCTGCTGGCGACAGCAGGCGGCATGCAGGTCGCCATTCCATCGTCGATGGTCGCGCATGTACTGCAACTACCTGCAGCGCAGATCCGGCAGGCATATGAGGCCGGCGCACTGGAATGGCGTGGCGATCATCTGCGCTTGCACAATCTGGCCAGTCTGCTGGCTTTGGAGCAGGGCGCCAGTGGTGCAGACAAACAGCCGGTGCCGGTTGTCATCCTGCGTCATCTTGACGGCTTGCAGGCAGTCGAACTTGATGCGGTTGCCGGTAATCGCGAAGTCGTCGTCAAGAATATCGGCTCGCAACTTGCGCAGGTCGCCGGTATCGCCGGCGCAACCGTGCTGGCCGACGCTAGTATCGTACTCATCATCAATCCTTTGCCGCTGATCGAATCTGCGTTGCGCCATGAACGTGCCGGCATGGCCATACCACTCCCGACCACGAAGCTAACAGGGAAAGAGTTGCCGCTGGTGTTGATCGTAGATGATTCGCTGACCGTACGTCGCATCAGCCAGCGACTTCTCGACAAACATGGTTATGCCACCTTGCTGGCGCGTGATGGTTTCGATGCGTTGGAAAAACTAGCTAATCTCAATGGGAGCGTACCGGCCGCGATGCTGTTTGATATTGAAATGCCACGCATGGACGGTTTTGATCTTTTAAGTCACGTGCGGCAAGATCCGCGCCTGTCTTCGATACCGATCGTTATGATCAGTTCGCGAACCGCCAGTCGCCATCGCGAACATGCGATGGCGCTCGGTGCCACTGCTTATTTGGGCAAACCATTTCAGGAAACGGCATTGCTCTCATTGCTCGCAGAACTATGCGCAAATTCAACTGAAAGTTCTGTGTAAATCTGTTCTGGCGCACAAAACACTTGCCAGCACGGTGCAGAATAGTTTCTTTGCGACGGCAATGGCGCGCTGACGGGAAGCGAGGAGTGGATGAAAAATGAATGGATCACCAACCGAAAAATAACCGGTATCAACCGCAAGCATGACCACATTGCGCTGGTGCTGCAAGGCGGTGGCGCACTGGGTGCTTATCAGGCGGGTGCTTATGAAGAAATATTCAATACGCCTTACCAACCCGACTGGGTCGTCGGCATTTCTATCGGCGCCATCAATGCCGCTTTGATCGCTGGAAACCAGCCGGAAAAGCGTGTTGAGCGTTTACTCGAATTCTGGCATCTGGTTTCCTCCGGTATGCATTTGCTGGCTGACACCATGTCGGTGTCACCATGGATCAAGACCGCTACTGAATTACCCGAGCCGCGAACAGCCTTCAACCGTTTCAGTGCCTGGCAGTCGGCAATGCTGGGGATTCCCGGCTTTTATCAGCCTCGGGTACCTGCACCGTCGTTCCAGCCGGACGGCACGTCTGGTGCGCTGAGCTTGTATGACAATGAACCCTTGCGTGCGACGCTGGAGCGTCTGGTCGACTTTGATCTCATCAATAGCAAGCAGGTCCGTTTGTCGTTGGGCGCAGTGAATGTCAGCACGGGCAATTCCATTTACTTTGATAATCACGAGCGGCTGATCGGGCCGGAGCATGTGATGGCAAGTGGCGCACTGCCGCCTGCATTTTCACCCGTCATGATAGATGGCGAAGCCTACTGGGACGGCGGCATACTCTCCAACACACCCCTGCAATATGTGGAGGAAATGCGAGACGATGATGAAAGCGTCATGGCATTCCAGATTGACCTGTTCAATGCACGGGGCACCGTGCCGGTGAATTTCGAGGAAGTGCTGAAGCGGCAGAAAGATATCCTGTATTCCAGCCGCACACGCTACACCAGCAACATGGTGGCGGAACTTGAAAATACGCGTAAAGCCATACGCGACCTGATCGAGAAGCTGCCCAAGCACATGCTCGACGATCCCGAAGTCATCCACCTCGACGACTTTGCGCGCAGCGCGCCATTCGACGTCGTGCATCTGATTTACCGGCAAGGGCCTTATGAGCTGGAATCAAAAGACTATGAATTTTCGCGTGTATCCGTGCTCGAACATTGGGAGGCCGGCCGGCGCGACTTGCGCGACACGCTGGTTCATCCGGAGTGGCTCAAGTGCAGCGGTCAAGACACCGGAGCAATGCAATACGACCTGACACGCCACAGCCGACCGCTGCGCGCCGCGCAGCAAATCCCACGCGACATCTTGGTGAAGCGTGACGTCTGAAAGAATCTGACTGCGAGATCAACATGGCCCGAATCGATGGAAAAATCGCCTTTATTACTGGCGCCGCCAGCGGCATCGGTAAGGAAATCGCGCTTGAGTTTGCGCAGCAAGGCGCCAGTATCATCATCGCCGACCTGAACAAGACAGCAGCCGATAGCGTTGCAGCACACATCTCGAAAAGCGGTGCGCTTGCCATAGGCGTGGCAGTTGATGTCACCGACGAAGCGCAAGTAGAGGCCGCGATCCAGGCCAGCATCAAGCACTTCGGAAACATCGATATCTTAATCAGCAATGCCGGCGTGCAAATGGTGCATCCGGTGCAGGATTTCAGTTTCGCAGAGTGGAAAAAAATGCTGGCGATTCATCTTGACGGTGCCTTCCTGACCACGCGCGCCTGCGTCAGGCAAATGATCGCCAGCGGCAAAGGCGGCAGCATCATCTACATGGGCTCGGTGCATTCGAAAGAAGCCTCAGTGCTCAAGGCGCCGTATGTGACAGCCAAGCACGGACTGATAGGGCTGGCCAAGACCGTGGCGAAAGAAGGCGCGCAACATAATATTCGCGCCAATGTCATCTGCCCTGGCTTCGTGCGCACGCCGCTGGTCGACAAACAGATACCGGAGCAGGCACGCACGCTGGGCATTACTGAAAACGACGTCATCAAAAACGTGATGCTGAAAGAAACCGTCGATGGCGAATTTACGACGACTGCCGATGTGGCACAGGTGGCTTTACTATTCGCATCGTTCCCGACCAATGCGCTGACGGGGCAATCGCTGGTGGTTAGCCATGGGTGGTTCATGCAGTAATTGGCGTTCAGAAAAGATGCCGGGATGCGGCGTCCTCAAGATCATCCCGATCACTCAATTTTTTTCACCACCGCATACCGCTCCAAAGTTTTCTTGCGCGCCTGATCATGCGCCACCACCGGTCCCGGATAATTTTTCCCCAACTCAACGCCAGCCATCTCCAGTTCCATCTGCGTTGCCAGCCAGGGCGCATGAATTTTTTTCGCATGCAGCTTCGCCAGTTGAGGCAGATAGCGCTTGATGAACTTGCCTTCGGCATCAAAGCGTTCCGATTGCGTGACCGGATTAAAAATGCGGAAATACGGTTGCGCGTCACAGCCGGATGACGACGCCCATTGCCAGCCACCATTATTCGCCGACAAGTCAAAGTCATTCAGGTGCTGTGCAAAATAGGCTTCGCCGCGCCGCCAGTCTATGCCCAGATCCTTGATTAAAAAACAGGCAGTGACCATCCGCAACCGGTTATGCATATAGCCAGTCTGGTTCAGTTGCAGCATTGCTGCATCCACCAGCGGGTAGCCTGTCTTGCCGTCGCACCAGGCCTGGAACAGCGCATCGGCTTCTTTGCCTTCTTCCCACTCGATCTTGTTGTAGTCCGGCTTGAAGGCGCTGCTGACCACATGCGGATGATGATGCAGGATCATGAAATAAAAATCGCGCCAGATCAGTTCCGCCAGCCAGACTGGCGTGCCGGCGCCGCCGGTGCCGTCTTGCATGGCCTGCATCGCACGTCGTGCCAGTGCCCGAATCGACACGGTGCCAAACCGCAGATGTACCGACAGATAGGACGGCCCTTTGACCGACGGATAATCGCGCGTCGCGCCATAGCGTTCCATGCGCGGCAAGAAATCATCCAGCAAGCGCTGGCCGCCGCTCATGCCGGTCGGTATCTTCAGCGCGGCCAGATCAACTGTAGCAAAGCCCATTTGTTCAAGCGATGGTATGGCTGCCGTATCTGCCGGCCAAGCCAGTTGCCCCGGTTTTGCCGTGGTCGCAAATGGCGCGATGGCTGACGTGTCTATGCCGCCGGCTTCAAGCTGGAATTTTTTCAGCCATGCGTTTTTATAAGGCGTAAACACCGAGAAAGGCTTGCCTGCCAGCGACAAGACTTCTTCCTTCTCGAAAATCACTTGGTCCTTGAAACTCTGCAACGCAATGCCGTTTGCCTGCAAGGCTTGCCCGACCGCCGCGTCGCGGGCTATCGCAGCGGGTTCGTAGTCATGATTGATGAAGACGGCATCAACCTGAAGCTGCGTGGCGAGTTGCGGGATGGCAGACGCGGCGCTGTCATGCAAAACGATCAGGCCGCCGCCTTGTTCGCGCAACTCCGCATCGAGTTCGATCAGGCTGGCATGGATGAAGGCCACGCGGCGGTCAGCCGGTCCATGGGCAAGCAGCAGATCAAGAATATCTTTGTCAAAAATGAAAGTGCAAAATACCGTGCGACTGCTTGCCAGCGCATGGTGCAGCGCGGCGTGGTCAAAGGCGCGCAGATCGCGGCGGAACCATACTAAAGATCGATTTAATTGAGTCATGCGTTTATTATCCAGACTTACACTTACCTGAAAGCACGCAGTGTAGCGCTTTCAAGCCGGATGCTGGTCGGGGCTAACAGATCGGTCAAAGCTGATAAAATGCCCAACATGGCAAAGCAAGACAAGCACCCCCCCAAGTCACCTTCTTCCGCGCCAAAGCAGGCAGCGGAATCCGGTGATTTTTCCGCATTTTCTCAAGATACTTCCGACTCGCAGCTGCAGCTGGCCGATCACTTCCTGATTGCCATGCCGTCCATGCTCGACCCCGTATTTGGCGGCACCGTCGTCTACCTCTGCGAGCATCATGCTGGCGGCGCCCTGGGCGTCATCATCAACAAAGCCACCGACATGACGATGGATATCCTGTTCGAGCGGCTCGATCTGGACCTCGAAATCAGCCCGCACAGTGCGGTGCTGCCGCGCGCACCGGTCATGTTTGGCGGGCCGGTGCAGGTTGAGCGCGGCTTCGTGCTGCATGCGCCGGACACTGCGTACACCTCATCGCTGACCGTATCCGACGAGATCCAACTGACCACTTCGCGTGACGTACTCGAAGCCGTCGCCGAAGGACATGGCCCGCGCCGGCTGCTGGTCACGCTGGGCTGCGCCGGCTGGGGCGCCGGTCAGCTCGAGGAAGAAATCCTGCGCAACGGCTGGCTCACCGTACGCGCCGACCCTGGCATCTTGTTTGACCTGCCGATCGAGGAACGCTTCGTCGCGGCGATGAATTTGCTCGGCATTGATCCCAATATGCTCACAGGCGAAGCCGGGCATGCGTGAAGTATGAGTAAACAGCAGTGAGCACCATACTGGGTTTTGACTTTGGTCTCAAACGCATAGGCGTGGCCGTTGGTAACAGCATACTGAAACAGGCGCAGCCGCTGACCATCATCACGGCCGCTACCAATGACGATAAATTCAAAGCGATTGCAAAGCTGGTCGCCGAATGGGAGCCCGATCTGGCTATCATCGGATTGCCGCTGCACCCGGACGGCGCCGAACATGAAATGACCGTGCGCTGCCGCCGTTTCGCCAACCAGCTGCATGGCCGCTACGGCATACAAACCGTACTGGTGGATGAACGCTACTCGTCTGCGGTGCTGTCACAGGCACGCGGCGAGTTTATTGATGACGCCGCCGCCGCAATAATCCTGCAACAATACTTTGATGATTTTAACAATGAGCATGACCATTCCTGAACTCGACGCCGAAGAGCTGTACGCGCAGCTGGAACAGCAAGTCAAGACCGCGCTGGCCGGCACGCCGCAGCTGGCCATTGCCGGCATTTACTCCGGTGGCGCGTGGCTGGCCGAACGGCTCGCGCTGGCACTGGGTGTAAGCGACATCGGCTACGTCGACGTCTCGTTCTACCGCGATGACTATGCCGAAAAAGGGCTGCACGCTGAAGTCAAACCCAGCCAGATCAACTTCGACGTCAACGGCGCGACCATTCTGCTGGTCGATGACGTGCTTTACACCGGTCGTACTACCCGCGCAGCGATCAATACGCTATTTGACTACGGCCGGCCGGCGAAAATCATGCTCGCAGCATTAGTTGACCGCGGCGGCCGCCAACTGCCGGTCGCTGCTGACTTTGTCGCCCACACCATTCCGCTGGCAGACGAACAACTGCTGGTTTTGCAAAAGGCCGCTGACGGCCGGCTTTCCCTGACGGTAGATCATGCATAATCCGCAACTCAATAAACACGGCGAGCTGCAGCATCTGCTCACCATCGAAGGACTGCCGCGCGCAGTCGTCACCCGCATTCTCGATACCGCTTCGTCTTTCGTTGGCGTGGGCGACCGCGATGTCAAAAAAGTCCCGCTCATGCGTGGCAAGAGCGTTTTCAATCTGTTCTTTGAAAACTCCACCCGCACCCGCACCACCTTCGAGATCGCGTCCAAGCGCCTGTCGGCCGATGTCATCAACCTGAACATCTCGGCATCATCGGCGAGCAAGGGCGAATCGCTGCTCGACACCATCGACAATCTGGCCGCCATGCATGCCGACATGTTCGTCGTGCGGCACGCGCAGTCGGGCGCACCTTACCTGATTGCGAAACACCTGATCGACACCAAACAGTCGCATGTGCATGTGGTCAATGCCGGCGACGGTCGCCATGCGCATCCGACGCAAGGCTTGCTGGACATGTACACGATCCGTCACTACAAAAAAGATTTCTCCAACCTGACGGTTGCCATCGTCGGCGACATCCTGCACAGCCGCGTGGCGCGCTCCGACATTCATGGACTGACCACGCTGGGCGTGCCGGAAGTGCGCGCGATCGGCCCGCGCACCCTGCTGCCGGGCGGGCTCGAGCAAATGGGTGTACGTGTCTTCACCGACATGAACGAAGGCCTGAAAGGCGTTGATGTCATCATCATGCTGCGCTTGCAAAACGAGCGCATGAACGGCGCGCTGCTGCCGTCGGCGCAGGAATACTTCAAGAGCTATGGCCTGACGCCCGAGCGGCTTGCGCTGGCCAAGCCGGACGCCATTGTCATGCATCCGGGCCCGATGAACCGCGGCGTGGAAATTGATTCAGCCGTGGCCGATGGCGCGCAGGCAGTGATCCTGCCGCAAGTCACCTTCGGTATCGCGGTGCGCATGGCCGTGATGAGCATGCTTGCTGGTAGCTGATGTCAAGCTTAAAACTAAAGACACTGGGTTCTGATTTTCGTCAGGACGACATTTGTTTTTCAACCGTCGTCCCAGCGAAAACTGGGACCCAGTGTCGTTGTAGTTCTATTTAAACAGCCAACATATGAACTTACAGATTACAAACGGCCGCCTGATTGATCCGGCCAACAAGATTGATGCAAACCAGGATGTCTTCATCATTGACGGCAAAATCGCTGCCATCGGCAAGGCGCCCACCGGCTTTGTGGCCGATCAGACCATCGACGCTGCCGGCCTGATCGTCGCTCCCGGATTAGTCGACCTGTCAGTTCGCCTGCGCGAACCCGGCTATGAATACAAGGCCACGCTCGAATCCGAATTGCAGGCAGCGCTTGCCGGCGGCGTGACCAGTCTGGTCTGTCCGCCCGACACCGATCCGGTGCTGGACGAACCGGGTCTGGTCGAAATGCTGGTGCATCGCGCACGCAGCCTGAACCAGTCGCATGTTTACCCGCTCGGCGCGCTGACCATGGGCTTGAAGGGCAAGGAGTTGACCGAGATGGCCGAGCTGACCGAAGCCGGCTGCGTCGGTTTCGCGCAAGCCGAACACACGATAGAGAACACCACTGTGCTGATGCGCGCGCTGCAGTATGCGCACACCTTTGGCTACACCGTCTGGCTGCGTCCGCAAGACCCGCATCTGGGCAAGGGTGGCATTGCGCACAGCGGCCCGCTGGCTTCGCGCCTCGGTCTGGCCGGTGTGCCGGTGATGAGTGAGACGATTGCCTTGCATACGATTTTCGAGCTGGTGCGTGCAACCGGTGCGCGCGTGCATCTGTGCCGCCTGTCGTCGGCGGCCGGACTTGAATTGGTACGCGCGGCCAAGGCCGAAGGCTTGCCAATCACGTGCGATGTCGGCGCGCACAATATCCATCTGACCGACGCCGATATCGGCTTCTTCGATTCAAACGCGCGGCTGACGCCGCCATTGCGCAGCCAGCGCGACCGCGACGCGATTCGCCATGCCTTGGTCGACGGCACCATCGACGTGATCTGCTCCGACCACACGCCAGTAGATGATGATGAAAAACTGCTGCCGTTCGGCGAAGCCTCGCCGGGCGCAACCGGACTCGAATTGCTGCTGTCACTGGCTTTGAAATGGGCTGAAGAATCGGTAGACGATTCCGGGCAGCGCCTGTCTGCCGCGATTGCCCGTATCACCAGCGACGCCGCGCGCGTGGCTGGTCTGCCAGCCGGCCAGCTCGGCATTGGCAGCATTGCTGACCTGTGCGTGTTTGATGCAGACACGCGCTGGCTGGTGCAGGCTTCCGCGCTGGCCAGTCAGGGCAAGCACACACCATTTCTTGGCTATGAGTTGCAAGGACAGGTACGGCACACAGTCGTGGCCGGCCGTCCCGTCTTCAGTCGCTAAAGAACGCCATGCCGAAGCTGCCGATGGCGCGTCTGGTGCTGCATTTGTTTGTCGGTTTGTGGAAATGCGCCGTACTGTTTCCGTGGCTTGGCAGCGCCGCGCGCGAGCAGCGTGTACAACGCTGGTCGCAGCAACTGATCGCGATCTGCGGCGTCGAGCTGGTATTGCGCAATGATGCGGGTGCCGAGGCGGTATCGCCGGGCCTTATCATCAGCAACCATGTTTCATGGCTCGATATCTTTGTCATCAACAGCGTGCATCCTTGCTACTTCGTTGCGAAGTCGGATATTCGCGGCTGGCCGCTCATAGGCTGGCTGTGTGACAAGGCCGGCACCATCTTCATTGCGCGTGGCCGTCAGCGGGATGTGCGCCGCATTTATGCCGGTCTGGTACGCAGCATTCATGATGGCGATCGCGTCGCCTTTTTCCCCGAAGGCACGACTGCCGCGCAGGGCACCGTGCTGCCGTTTCATGCAAACTTGTTTGAGGCGGCGATCGAAGCGCAAGTGCCGGTGCAGCCGTATGCGTTACGCTATCTGGATGATGATGGTGCGTTGCATACAGCGGCCGATTTCATCGGCGACATGAGCTTTGCCGAAAGCGTTACCGTGATTTTACGCAGCCGCAAACTAACGGCAGAGCTGATACGGCTGCCTGCCATTGACAGTGATGGCGCGCACCGGCGCGAACTCGCGCAGGCGTCGTACGTGGCGATAAAAAAGTCGCTCAACACGGTTGCTGATACTGCGGACAATCCACTTGTATCAAGCCACGGTCCGACAGCCGCATTGCAGTAAGCTTACCGCCCCAGACGCAGCCCGTATCGAGGCCAATCACGTTCGGCTGCAAGGTCAGCCCCAGTGTTGACCAGTGGCCAAACACGACCGTCACATTTTCTGACTTGCGGTCCGGTACTGTGTACCAGGGCATATACCCGGGCAAGGGCTTGCCCGGCGATTCCTTGGTCACGAATTCCATCTCGCCTTCAGCGGTGCAAAAACGCAAGCGCGTCAGGCCATTGACGATGCAACGCAGCCTGGCTTCGCCTTGCAGCTTGTCGTCCCAGCGCTGCGGCTCATTGCCATACATGGTACGTAAAAAATTGACCCAGTGCGGGCCACGCAATTGCAATTCGATTTCATGCGACAGTGCTACTGCCTGCTGTGCCGTCCATTGCGGCAGTACGCCAGCATGTACCAGCAAATAGTCACCTTCCATCAGCGCCAGAGGCTGCTGGCGCAGCCAGTCGAGCAAGTCATCGCAGTCTGGTGCTTCAAGGATGGCCATGACGGTGTCGCTGCGGTTAGGCTGCCGTATGCCATGCGCCAGCGCCAGCAGGTGCAGGTCGTGATTGCCGAGGATGACGCGAGCACGATCACCAAGCGCACGTATGGTGCGCAGCGCGCCTAGTGAATCAGGGCCACGGTTAACCAGGTCGCCGACGAAAATAAATTGCGCATCCGGGTCGGTGGCCAGAATACGGTTGAGTAAATCATCCAGGCGCGCTGCACAGCCCTGCACATCGCCGATTGCGTAAGTAGACATGAAATTTATAAAAACAAAACGGACTTCATTCTAGACTCTGGCGGCCAATTGCGTAGTCACTAAAGTAAAATGCGGGATTGGCCACATGTTTATCAAATCAATAAGGCAGGCGGATGATTTTAGTCACAGGCGGCGCCGGATTCATAGGTTCAAATTTCGTACTCGACTGGCTCGCACAGACGGATGAGCCGGTCGTCAATCTCGACAAGCTGACTTATGCCGGTAATCCGGAGAATTTCGCGTCACTGGCCAATGACAGCCGCCATCACTTCGTCCATGGCGATATCTGTGATCGCGAACTGGTCGCGTCGCTGCTGCGGCAATACCAGCCGCGCGCCATCTTGCATTTTGCTGCCGAGAGCCATGTAGATCGGTCCATTCACGGTCCGGCCGATTTCGTGCGCACCAATGTTGATGGCACCTTCAGTCTGCTCGAAGCCGCGCGCGCCTACCGCGCAACGCTGGCTGAAGATGCGCACTTTCGCTTTCTGCATGTGTCCACTGACGAAGTGTTCGGCACGCTCGGCAAAGATGACGCGCCGTTTTCCGAGGCCACGCCGTATGCGCCCAACAGTCCGTACTCGGCATCGAAAGCGGCGTCCGATCATCTGGTGCGCGCCTGGCATCACACTTACGGCATGGATGTCGTCACTGGCAACTGCTCGAATAATTACGGACCGCTGCAATTTCCGGAAAAGCTGATCCCGCTCATCATTGCCAATGCGCTGGCCGGCAAAGCGCTGCCAATTTACGGCGATGGCATGCAGGTGCGTGACTGGTTATATGTCGGCGACCATTGCAGCGCGCTGCGGCGTGTGCTGGCCGACGGCCGTGCCGGTGAAACCTACAACATCGGCGGCTGGAACGAGAAAGCCAATATCGATGTCGTGCACACACTGTGCGACTTGCTGGACGAACTGGCGCCTGCAGCTAAGTCATACCGGCAGCAAATCACTTTCGTTAAAGACCGCCCCGGTCATGATCGCCGCTATGCGATTGATGCACGCAAGATAGAGCGCGAACTGGGCTGGAAACCGGCCGAGACGTTTGATACCGGCATGAGAAAAACCGTGCAGTGGTATTTGTCTAATCAGGACTGGGTAAGCAAGGTGCAGTCGGGGGACTATTTGAAATGGCTGGAACGACATTACGGCCAGCGCAACGAGGGCAAAGCATGACAGTAAACACCAGACGCGGCATCATTCTCGCGGGCGGCTCCGGCACCCGCCTGTATCCAGTCACACAGGCAATTTCGAAGCAGCTGTTGCCGGTGTATGACAAGCCGATGATTTACTATCCGCTGACGACGCTGATGATGTCCGGCATACGCGACATCCTGCTGATCTCAACGCCGCAAGACACACCACGCTTTGCCGACTTGCTCGGCGACGGCAAGCAGTGGGGTCTGAATATTCAGTATGCGGTGCAGCCTTCGCCTGATGGGTTGGCGCAAGCTTTTATCATTGGCCGTAACTTTGTCGGTAACCAGCCTTCGGCGTTGATATTAGGCGACAATTTGTATTACGGTCATGATCTCGATGCCAGTCTTGCAGCGGCCAATGCGCGCAGCGATGGCGCTACCGTTTTTGCCTATCACGTGCAAGATCCGGAGCGTTATGGTGTTGTTGGCTTCGACGCAAATCGCAGGGCGATCAGCATTGAAGAAAAACCGCTGAAGCCGCAATCGAATTACGCTGTCACCGGCCTGTATTTTTACGATAATCTGGTGTGCGATATTGCTGCCGCTATCAAGCCATCAGCACGTGGCGAACTGGAAATCACCGATGTGAATCGTGTCTATCTGGAGCAGGAAAAACTGCAAGTCGAGCTGATGGGGCGTGGCATGGCCTGGCTCGATACCGGCACGCATGAATCCTTGCTCGATGCCTCACAGTTCATTGCGACGCTGGAAAAACGGCAGGGCCTGAAAGTCGCCTGTCCGGAAGAGGTCGCGTATCGTAAAGGCTATATTGATGCCGCGCAGCTTGAGAAACTGGCAGAGCCTTTGAAGAAAAACGGCTACGGTCAGTATCTGCTGCGCTTGTTGCAGGATACGGTTTTTTAAATATTACATTCAAAGACGCTGGGTTCCGGCGTGCGCCGGAACGACGGTAGAGCTTGAGGCGCACTTCACACTACTACCGTCATCCCGGCGCACGCCGGAATCCAGCGTCGTTACGCAAATTAACTAAAACCATGCAAATCCACCGCACCACCATCCCCGACGTCCTGATCATCGAGCCCAAAGTATTCGGTGACGATCGCGGCTTTTTTTTCGAGAGCTATAACAAGCGCCGCTTTCAGCAACTGACCGGCATCGCGCCTGAATTCGTGCAGGACAATCATTCGCGGTCCGTAAAAAACGTGCTGCGCGGCCTGCACTATCAGATCCGTCAGCCGCAAGGCAAGCTGGTGCGCGTGACAGCGGGTGAAGTGTTCGACGTCTGCGTTGATATCCGCAAGAGCTCGCCTACCTTCGGCAAGTCGGTGTCCGTGCTGCTGTCAGCTGCCAACCATCGCCAGTTGTGGATACCGGAAGGTTTCGCGCATGGCTTCGTGGTCACATCGGACATGGCCGAATTCTTGTATAAAACTACCGACTATTACGCGCCGGAATTCGAGCGCTCCTTGTTATGGAATGATCCGGCTCTGGGCATCGCGTGGCCACACACAGGCGAGCCGCTGTTGTCCGCCAAGGACAAGCTTGGCGTGCCGCTGGCACAGGCAGAAACTTTCGAATGAAAATCCTTGTCACGGGCAAGAACGGGCAGGTAGGGCAAGAACTGTTGCGCGCACTTGCTGGCACCGGTGAGGTGATTGCACTCGATCGTGCGCAACTTGACCTGGCCGATCTGGATGCACTGCGCAGCGGCGTGCGCACGATGGTACCGGACCTGATTATCAATGCAGCCGCCTACACTGCAGTCGATCAGGCCGAGACCGACGGCGCGCTGGCCATGCGCATTAATGCGGATGCACCGGGTGTGCTGGCTGAGGAAGCGAAAAAAATCGGCGCGGCACTGATTCACTATTCAACCGATTATGTATTCGACGGCAGCAAGGACGGCGCATGGGATGAGAACGATGTGCCAGCTCCCTTGTCTGTATACGGCCGCAGCAAACTGGCCGGCGAACAGGCCATCGCTGCGAGTGGCGTGCCGCACCTGATCCTGCGCACCAGCTGGGTTTATGGCCTGCAGGGCAAAAATTTTCTGCTGACCATGTTGCGGCTGGCGCAGACACGCCCCGAACTTTCCATCGTTGATGACCAGTTCGGTGCGCCGACCTGGAGCCGCACCATTGCCGAGGCGACCGCGCAAATTGTGCGGCAAGATACCGACATTGCCGGGCACAGTGGCGTCTATCATATGAGTGCAGGCGGGCGCACCAGCTGGTACGGCTTTGCCCGGAAAATATTTGAGCATCCTTCCATACAGCACAAACCGCTGCTGCATGCGATCCCGACAGCCGACTATCCGTTGCCGGCAAAAAGGCCGCAGAATTCCGAGCTGGACACGACCAAATTCCAACAAAAATTTGGCAGTTTGCCGCAATGGGACGAGGCGCTGGCGCTCTGCCTGCAAGAACTCGCGACCGTAGCGCTTAATCTGAAAGCACCTTAACTTATGGCACAACACACTGCACAACTCACCCCCGGCATTTTCAAGGCTTACGATATACGCGGGATACTCGGCAGCACATTGGATGCCGATATTGCGCGCCAGATCGGCCAGGCATTCGGCAGCGCCGTGCGCGCACGCGGCGACAACACTGTCATCATCGGACGCGACGGCCGGCTGTCCGGCCCCGAGTTGGCGGATGCATTGGCCAGCGGCCTGCAGTCGACCGGTGTTGATGTGATTGACCTTGGCATGGTCGCCACACCAGTGCTGTATTACGCAACCCATGTGCTGGGCGCGACCAACGGCATCATGGTGACCGGCAGTCATAATCCGCCGGACTACAACGGTTTCAAAATGGTGCTCGGCGGTGAAGCGATTTATGGTGAAGCCATTACCGCTCTTTACCAGACCATCATTAGCGGCAATTTCGCCAGCGGTGCAGGAAGCTATCGCGTGCATGATATTCGCGATGCCTATTTGCAGCGCATCGTCAGCGATGTAAAACTGGCGCGACCGATGACGATTGCCATCGACTGCGGTAATGGCGTAGCCGGTGCCTTCGCAAGTGACTTGTACCGGATGCTCGGCTGCGAAGTGATTGAACTTTTTTGCGACGTAGATGGCAATTTTCCTAACCATCATCCCGATCCGGCGCACTCTGAAAATCTGCAAGATCTGATTGCGACTTTAAATAGCAGTAACGCAGAAATCGGCCTTGCTTTCGATGGCGACGGCGATCGGCTGGGTGTCGTTACCAAAGACGGCCAGATTATTTATCCGGACCGGCAGTTAATGCTCTTTGCGACCGATGTACTGACGCGTCATCCGGGCGGCACCATTTTGTACGACGTCAAATGCACGCGCCATATCGCACCCGTTGTCACCGCTGCCGGCGGCGTACCGCAGATGGCGCAGACCGGGCATTCGCTGGTCAAGGCAAAAATGCGCGAGACCGGCGCACCTTTCGGCGGCGAGATGAGCGGCCACCTGTTCTTCAAAGACCGCTGGTACGGTTTTGATGACGGCCTGTATGCAGGCGCACGCTTACTCGAACTAGCCAGCCGGATGACTGACATCAGCGCAACGCTGAATGCTTTGCCGCAATCGATCAGCACCCCTGAATTGCAGATTGCATTGAGCGAAGGCGAAAATCATCGCGTCGTCAAACAACTGCAGCAACAAGCAGAGTTCGATGGCGCCGAGCAAGTCATCAAAATCGATGGCGTGCGCGTCGAATATGCAGACGGCTTTGGTCTGGTGCGTGCGTCGAACACCACGCCCGTGCTGGTGCTGCGCTTTGAGGCCGAGACGCAAGCGGCGCTGGTGCGCATACAGCATGCGTTGGGTGCGGCAATCCGGACCGTGAAACCGGATGCGGTGCTGCCGTTTTGAGTCGCCTTTCCTGATGTTGCGACTTTATTCTTTCGTCTGGTGGCTGGTGCTGCCGCTGGCTTTGGCCCGACTCTGGTGGCGCGGCCTTAAGGAGCCGGGGTACCGCGCGCATATTGGCGAGCGGCTTGGTTTTTATGCACAAGCCCCCAGCGCTAATACCATCTGGGTGCATGCCGTATCGGTCGGCGAGACTCGCGCCGCCGAGCCTATGATTGAGGCGCTGCTGCACGCCTATCCGCAACATCACATTTTGCTGACCTGCATGACCGCCACCGGCCGTGCCACCGGTGCGACTTTGTTTGGCCATAACCCACGCATACGTCAGGCTTTTCTGCCGTATGACACCTTGTCGATGACGCGCCGTTTCATTGCGCACTTCAAGCCGGCGCTGTGCGTGCTGATGGAAACCGAAGTCTGGCCGGCGCTGATTGCTTCCTGTGCTGCGTCTGCGGTGCCGGTGGCGCTCGTGAATGCGCGCTTGTCCGAACGCTCACTGCGCCGCGCGCAAGGCTTTAAACGTTTGCTTGGTCCGGCCGCAAGACAAATCACGCTGGCCGCCGCACAAACGCAAGCTGATGCCAACCGCTTGCAGGCCATGGGCGCACGCCATATCAAGGTAACTGGCAGTCTGAAATTCGATATCGTGCCGCCGCCTGCGATGCTGGAGGCCGGTGCCAACTTGCGCAGCCAGATAGGTCAGCGGCAGGTCCTGCTGTGCGCGAGCACGCGCGAAGGGGAGGAGGCGCTGCTGTTGCAGGCTTACATGGCGGCGACCTTGCCACGCGATTTTTTGCTGGTGATCGTGCCGCGCCATCCGCAGCGCTTTGATGAGGTTGCACGCTTGATAGAGGCGCAGGGTTTGCAGATGCAGCGCCGTTCGCAACTGGGCACGGCCAGCGTATCGACCGACACGCATATTTTGCTGGGCGACAGCATGGGCGAGATGTTTGCTTATTACGCTGCCTGCGATCTGGCTTTCATCGGCGGCAGCCTCTTGCCTTTGGGTGGACAAAATCTGATCGAGGCCTGCGCCTGCGGCAAACCAGTCTTGTTTGGTCCGCACATGTTCAACTTCGCGCAGATCAGCGCAGCGGCGCTGGCCGCTGGTGCGGCATGTCAGCTGGCAGATTCCAGGCAGGTCATCCGGCAGGCAACTGCGTTGCTCGGTTCAAAGGAAGTGTTGGGTCGAATGGCTGAAGCTGCAGCAGGCTTTGTGGAGAGTGACAGAGGCGCGACGCAGCGCACAGTGACGCTGCTGAAAAAACTCATCGGCTCTTAATTGCTGCCAAGTGTTTCCAAGCTCAAAACCCTGGCGGCTTTTTGCAATCGTAGGTCAAAGCAGGCGAAATGCAGATCTATTTTCACTTCTTTTTGTAAAGTGCGGGCTGCAGCAAGTTGCACGCTGTCGTACGCACGTAGAGCAAAAGTATCAGCGTAATCGCCAGCGAGTTCCATTAAATCCTGCGTGACTTCCACTACCATAAAACCTTGCCAGTCGTTCCGGAAGTGCGTGCGCGATGCTTCAATTATTTCTGCATCGGCAGGGTTTTCTCGCGAGCGGCGAGCAAATCCTGCCATCGTTTCTGCCCATGTGATCCGGCATACGGCAATGGCGGTGGCGCTAGCGGCAAGTGCGTTGACGGTGTCGCTGAAATCTTCTTTCAGGTAGAGCTTTATCAACGCTGATGTATCGCAGTACAAAATCAATTACGGTCCTCCAGGACCATGCGGCTGACCGCTGTGCCGCCTTCTGATAACTGCAGGGGCGGTAAAAATTTCGGCTTCTCACCATTCCAGCTCACGGCGCCACTGGCGATTAATTTTTGTAAGCCTGTATCTGCTAGTTGGGGGATCCCGGTTATGCGTGCTATGGGCTTATTGTGGGAAGTAATTTCGATGACTTCCCCCTGCCGCACCCGATTGAGCACCTTGGATAAATTTGCTTTCAACTCATGAATGGCAATGGGCATTGCACGCCTCCCTTGATAAATAGTCCATAATTTATCCTATTATCTTAAGATAAAGTGCATATTTTTATATTAATTTTTCGTAATATGACCATATCTATGCTTATCGCTAACTTTTAGAGAAAAGTAGCATTTCGACCCGTTTTAAAAAGAATTAGGAAAACTGACTCCAGGTCCGATGCAAAACATGCTTGCTCACTTGGTGGCCAACAGCGACACCCGGATGTTCAAAAAACTTCTCTCTTTAAGTCATCCCTATACCTTGCATAACAGCCTGCGATTGCTTGTGCATTTTATTAATCGTCATTAAGCATGATGGTAGTCCTGCTAATTAATTAGCACTACGTCACTTTTTTAAAGCCGGAATATCAAGTACTCGTTTACATCCAACAAATGTGTGATTGTGCTGCTTGATAGCTTATTCACAGCACTCGCAGTCGAGCTGTTGACACTATTGTTCATAGTATTTATCACGGTCAATTTTGCACCTTCGCGCGGTGTTATTATCTCGCCCTTTTGCATTGTATTCGCACGCTGCACGTGATCATTAATACCATCGCTATTGAACAATGAAATTTCAAATCTTCAAAAAATTCCCGCAGAAATCAGCAGCACCTCTCGCTAAAAACATCGGCCTATCGCTGATGCTAATAGGCGCATCCGCTACGACGACTGCGCAAGAAATGTTTGATCTGGGCGCGCTCGGCGGCAGCTCTAGTTCCGCGTATGCTGCGTCGGCCAACGGTGCCCTCATCGTCGGCGATAGTTATTTAGCTGGTGATAATTTTTCCCACGCATTCCGTTATACGGATGGCGTTATGACTGACCTCGGCACGCTCGGCGGCAACTACAGTGCTGCATATGGCGTCTCAGCCGATGGCACGGTCATAGTCGGCATAAGCTACCTTGCCGGCGACAATAATTTTCGTGCATTCCGCTATGCCAACGGCGTCATGGTGGATATTGGCACGCTCGGTGGCAGCTACAGTAGTGCTCTGGCTATCTCTGCCAACGGCCTTGTCATCGTCGGACAAAGTGCCCTGACTGGCAACACGCCGTTTCACGCGTTTCGTTATAACGGCGGCGTGATGACAGATCTCGGTACGCTTGGCGGCGGCAATAGCACGGCAGCGGGTGTCTCTGCTGACGGTAATGTCATCGTTGGTTACAGCGACCTCTCCAGTGGGGGTGATTATCACGCCTTCCGTTATGCCAGCGGCGTGATGACAGATCTCGGCACGCTCGGGGGCAACAACAGTAGTGCTTTTGGCGTCTCTGCAGATGGTGCCGTCATCGTCGGCGAGAGCGTGCGCGGTAATGATGGCGCTACGCATGCCTTCCGCTATGCCGAGGGCGTAATGACCGACCTCGGTACCCTTGGCGGCATCTTTAGTACTGCGAGTGGCGTCTCGGCCAATGGTGCCGTCGTCGTTGGAATGTCCTACCTCGCCGGCGATGCCACTTATCGTGCGTTCCGCCATGCAGCTGGCGTCATGACCGACCTCGGCACACTCGGTGGCGACAACAGCTATGCAACGGGCATCTCTGCTGACGGCACTATCATCTTCGGCGCTAGCGGCACCGCTAATGGCGAGAGCCATGCTTTCATCTATCGCAATAACATGGTTGACGTTTCCAATACCTATGTTGCGCTCGGGTCCAATGGCCAACAATTAAATGGCTTGCTGAACTTGCGCCATTCCCTGTTGGGTGTGGCGCTTAATGATGACTGCAGCAACTATGGCAATCGCAAGCTGTGCGTCAGTGTTGGCGGTCGCAGCAGTAGCGTCGATGGCAATGCGGCCTCCGCTGCGGCGACTGCCGGTACGCTGCAACTTGGATACCGAATTTCGCCGCAATGGCGGGTCGGTGCCATGGCAGATCAAGGTTTGAGTACAGCGGGCGCCGGCAATTATGCAGTCCGCCATACACAACCATTAATGGCTGCGTATGCCGTGTATGCACCGTCGGGCAGCGCGCTGGGTCTGCAACTCAAGGCGTCAATCGCGTACGGCATGGACGATGTCAGCATCACCCGCACCGCGCTGGCCAACACCGAAGCCGGGCTGGGCCAGAGTAGTCTTAGCGCCAGGGGCGTGCAACTTGAAGCTGCGCTTGGTTTGCCTGTTCAAGGTATGTGGCAGGCAACTCCGTTTGCCGGCATCAAATCGACGGCGCTTAGCCGTGCTGCCTATACCGAAACCAGCGGTGCCGATTTCCCCATCAGCTATCGTGCCGTAAGACAGTCGGCCACGACCGCTTATGCCGGCATACAGGGCATGGCGACGATTTGACCCGCACTGTCTGTCAGTGTGCGCGGTGGCGTCGAGGTCGACATCGGTAGCCAGATCGATAGTTACGCAGGCTCGATTGATACCCTTGGCGCGTTTTCGTTGGCGGCCTCACATGTGCAGCGCACGCGTGCCTTCGCTTCGGTGCAGGGCACATATAGGCTGAGCCCGACGCAAAGCATCAGCGCCGCAGCGTATTACCGCCAGCAGCCGCTGCAGGGTGCGAATGGTGCGACCGTGATGCTGCGCTATAGCGCAGCACTGTAACGGTGGCAAGAAAAAGGCCGGTCAGAATATCGGGCCGGCCTTTTCAAAGCTGATTTAAGCAGGTCAAGAATATTCTCCATGAGTGTCTACCAATATGGCATCAGTAAGCCTGATCGTGATCGCCGACATTGATCAGGATGATTTCCTTGTCGGTCATGATTAATTCGATAGTAAGCCTGAAGCTCAGGTTGATAGAAATACTATGCAGTCCATCAAGCCGGCTATTTAGCGCATGCAGACGTAAAGAGGGATGATGCGGGTTGGCTTCCAGCAGCGCCAGAGTCTTGCCATAAATCTTTTCCAGTTCAGGGTGTCGCTTGATGAATTTTGCCGCACGCCTGACCTACTGTTCGGTATAAACCAGCCGCCAGCTCATACAGAGGCTTTATTGATTTTTGCAATCCGGCGCAAATGCTGGGCAACAAATTCTTTGACAAAGCGGCCTGCATCCAGATCGGCCTTAGACTCGGCCAAAGCCGCTTCCAGTTCGCATTCGCGCAGATACTGATGGTGCTCTTTACACATCACCACATATTTGACTTGTCCGCGGACCGAAACACTGACTTCGGTTTGATTGGTCAGTGCCTCATCAATCGCGCCTACGCCTCGAGTTTTGAGATCGTTTGCTGAAATCGCATTTATTGCAACACTCCTAATCGTACTGTTCAAAGTATTAAATAGGATATCAATAGCTTCATTCAAGAGCCCTCCTTCAAGAGCCATCCGGTGACGTTATTATTGCGCAAAAAAAGCCAGTCAGTTAACTGAACTGTCCGGCTTTTTTAAGAACTAGCTTTAGAGTCTCTATCAAAATGCCGCTGTCAGCGTTGAGGTCACCTCGCCGTACAAGTGTACTGCCATCAGTTAACTCGCTTGTGACACACTAAAAAGTTATGACTAAGGCAGATCAACATACGGTTGAGCTTCCAGCGCCTGGGCGCATTTCACGAATGCCTTGTCAAAAGTCTTGAACGCCGATTCTTTAGCACTCATTGCTAAGTGTAAAGCATCGGCAAAATCCATCCCGCCCTCATACCAATGCAGCGCATAAGCAAGCGTATCAAGATGCTGAGGCTTGAAATTTTCTAGTCCGCATAACAGTCGAATTGATTTTGCGATATCGATCCGTTCGCAGTCGCAAGATTCAAGCACCCAAACTAATTCGAGAAAAACAGTGACAGGCGCAGTGCATGCTTCTGAACCATGCAGTAATTTTTCTGCTTTATCGGCCTGAGCGGGCGAGTCATTCAGCAGATAGCGCGCAAGGATATTGGTATCAAGCGAGATCATTTTCCCAGGCGCTCACTTACTGGCGTCATTGCGGGCTTTCAGGCGCGCCTTGATACTGGCTTTGAGCTCGGCTTCAGGCGGAAGATGCCTGCCGCGTTTGGCAAGGATTCCGCGCACATCCCGGACGCTTGTGGTTGGAAAAATGGCAGTTGGGGTGAGCGTCAAGCCTGTAGCTGTTCTGCTAATGACGAACTCAGTTCCTGCCGGCAGATGCAGGTCGTCCCGAATGTTTTTCGGAATAACAATCTGTCCCTTGCTGGATAGTTTGACTGTTTCCATGCTGCGCCCCTTCGCGGTAAGTCTTGCTATCTTACCGTAGTTTTCAACGGAGTTGGTGGCTTAGAGGAGCTGCTTGCCCTGGCAGCTAGTTTCAGAAAAGAAGAGCTCAATATGAAAAAGGCCAGTCAGATTACCTGACTGGCCTTTTTCGTTTAACTGAATGTTTATTCAGAATACTTACTTGCTGGCTTCGTTCAGACCGCCACCGAGCGAACGATATAAATCCACCGCATTCGTCAGTCGCAGCAAGCGCGTCTGCAGCAATTGTTGATCCGCAGCGAACAGTTCGCGTTCCGCATCGAGCACTTCAAAGTAATTCGCAATGCCGTTCTTGTAGCGGATCTGCGCCAAGGTCAGCCGTTCGGATTGCGATTTTTGAACAGCCTGTTGTGCTGCGACTTCTTCAGCGATCGTGGCACGTGCGGCCAGTGCATCGGCGACTTCGCGGAATGCGACCTGTATGGTTTTTTCATAGTCGTTGACAGCGATATTGCTGCGTACTTCAGTCAGGCTGAGGTTGGCCTTGTTGCGGCCTGCATCAAAAATCGGCAACGTCATCTGCGGCGCGAAACTCCAGGTGCGTGCACTGCCTTCAAACAGATTCGACAGGTCCGTGCTGGCCAGACCCAAACCGGCGGTCAGCGATATGCGCGGGAAAAATGCCGCGCGCGCCGCAGCGATACTGGCTTGTGTTGTACGCAGCTTTTGCTCGGCGGCCCGAATGTCAGGCCGATGCTCTATCAAATCTGAAGGCAAACCTGCGCCAATTTCCGCTGTAATATTTTGCGCAGTCAGTGTGACGCTCTCGGGCAAAGGCTTGACACTGGCTCCCACCAGCAAAGTAAGTGCATTGACACTTTGCGCATGCTGGCGTGTTGCAACCAGCACCGCCACGCGGGCTGACTGCACCAGCGTCTCGCTCTGGCGCAAATCAAGCGCATTGGTCAGCCCGGCCTCAAAGCGTTTTTTAACCAGTCCATGCGATGCTTCGCGCGCTTGCAGCGTGCGCATGGTCAGCAGTTGTTGCTCGGCCAGTGCGCGTTCCGATAACCATGCCTTGGCGACCTCGCCGACCAGCACGATTTGCACGGCACGACGTGCCTCTTCGGTGGCAAAAAATTGTGCGAGAGCGGCATCTGACAGATTTTTTACGCGGCCAAATAAATCAATTTCGTATGACGCGAGGCTGACACCGACCTGGTACACCGTGCGATTGATCGGCGTACTACCGGCGAGCAATTGACGTGAACGGGTGTCGCTAGCGGCCGCGTTTACATTCGGCAGCTGATCTGCCTTCTGTATGTTGTAGAGCGCGCGTGCCTCTTCAATGCGCAGCGTGGCTGTTTTCAGGTCACGATTATTTTCCAGCGCGCTGGAGATGACTTCCTGCATGTCGGCGTTCTGGAAAAAATCTCGCCAACCGATATCGCTGGCTGGTTTTGCCGTTTCTGTGCCGGCAACGGGATAGCTCTCAGCCACGGGCAATGAAGGCTTCGCATATTTGGGAGCGAATTGGCAGCCGGCCAGCAGCGTGACGGCCGACAGCAATAACAGGGGACGTTTCATTGTGGATTTCATTCCTTAGCCTCGTTCGGTTCCATGTGGGCCGCATACAGTTTGCGTTGGCGCTCGCTGCCTTTGAAGATGCGGCGGATCACCACAAAAAACACCGGTACAA
>JAOAUN010000068.1 GCA_030157545.1 Burkholderiaceae bacterium | reverse complement strand
TTTCCAGCTTGCAGTCCGACTAATGCAAAGGCCGTGCCAACTAGTTTATTCAGGGAAATGTGGGCTGAGATATCAGCCGAGATGGCAGCTCTCAAGGGCTTGCCGACTAAGCTGGCAAGCTTTGACCGTTTGATACAGGGTCAGGTAGCGGCAAGAGTTTGCCGCCTGAGGTTTGCCGCTTTGGCGCTAGGACTATTTGTCGGATGCCTCTGCACTTGCAAGACTGGCGCTGAAACCAGCGAGTCGCTCGCGCGCATTCTGTCGCAGGCCCGTCAGTATTGAGTTACGCGTGATGGCAGCATTCTGATCGCGGCCTTCATATAAGTACGAAGCCTGGCGACCAGCGATATTGAGCGGCGCATCCGGCCGCGTCTCGCTGCGCGCCGATGGCGTCAGCACGGTCAGATATAAATTGTCGAGTGATGTGGCGTGATCCTTGAGCCGGGTCTCATCAAAATAACGGTCGACCAGATCAAGCTGCTGCAAGACCGATTGCGACAGGATCGCTTTCGGATTGCTGCCCATACCGGCACTGGCAGCACCGCGGTTGGGGCCATCGCAGAACTGGATGATGCCGTGACAGCTGCCGTTGCTGGCGCGCGGGTTCATGCCGTCGCTTTCCATCAGGGTCAGATGAGCAAAGTCTTCCGGTGAAAAATTGTGGCGCGCCGACAATGACAGTATCTTCTCGCGTACCGCGCCCTCTTCTCCGCTGGGCAGATAACCCTTGGAGACAGCGCGCGCTATGGTTTTGTCCAGCACTGGGGTAGAGACTGCCGGTGCTGCTGTGTTCATTTGTACATTCTCAACCAGCGGCTGGCGCAACTTCAAGGCAGCCAGTGTAGAAAGTGAACTCAAGTTCACGGTCTGCCCCGGCATGATCTTGTCGGGATTGCGGATGCCGCTATCGCGTGCGACATCTTTGGCCATGTTATATAGCTGTGAAGCGCTGAACTGGTTTGCAGTCTGGCCCAGATAACCACGTGTCAGCGCTATCAATGTGTCTCCTTGCCTGACTGTGGTTTTGTCGGCCGCTGTCGCATCCGATAACGCACCCTTGAAAGCAGACCCGCCGGCACCCTGTTCGCGCGAGCGGACGCCTTGCGGCTTGGCGCCTTGTGTGGTCTGTTCGTTTTGATAAGGTTTGATCTGCATGGTCTTAATTTGAGTGCCGCCTTTTTACGGGCTGGCTCCTTTTTTGCTAACACTGGTTTTGACTGTCGAAACTCCAACAGGGGTAACACCGATTTAGCAAAGCCCGTACCAACAAGTACGACATGATTTGAAAGACACATGAACGCTGCATCCACGAAGCTGCTGTCGATTTGCCGGTCTCTTTGCCGAGGTCTTTGCCTCCCTTTGGCAGGCCTGCTGCTGACGTACGCCTGTAACGTTCAGGCAGCAACGCCCCAAGAGAGATTATTGACAGACTTGTCGGTCTGGGTCGCTGCGCAAAATAACGCCAGCCCTGAACAGGTTCAGGCAGCGCCACTCGATGCGCGGGTGCAGGTACAGGGGTGCAGTGACAGCATCAGCTTTGATTATCCTTTTGCCAATCATGACAGTGTGCGGGCACGTTGTGCCAAGCCGGTCTGGCAGCTATTCATCAAGGTGAAACTGGCTAAAGCACAGAACGCCGTAGTGGCATCCCATGCGCTCACAGCCGGACAACTGCTGACCGAAGCCGATCTTGAACTGCGCGCCGACTTCACCCCTGCTGCCGGCGTCTTCAGCGAACGTGCACCTGTCATTGGCCGGCAACTGAAACGCGCACTGGCAAAGGGCCAGACCATTCTCGCGCAAGATCTGGAAAACACCCTCCAGGCCGTGCGGCTGCGGCAGGCCATGCGCGCCGGTGAAATCATTACCGACGCCAGCGTCGAACGACTGACTTTGCAGCGCACTGCCGCGTCGCCGACTGTCTGGCTCGGCAGCACACTGCCAATCGGCATACGGCTGGCACGGGATGTGCAAGCAGGACAGGTTTTACTGAGTACGGATCTGGCGGAAACCCGACAGGTGGTCGTCGCTGCCATTAATCTGGCCGCAGGCCAGATGCTCAAACCGGGGGTATTGAAGCTCGATGCAATCGAGCAGGACAAGCTGACCCGAACACATTTGTTTGATATGAGCGGACTCGAAGGATCGGAACTGATCCGTGCAGTACGGGCCGGCGAAGCGATACGTTCTGCCGACCTGCGACCGGCGTTGTTGATTAAAAAAGGCGAGTTGGTGCTTTTTTCCGTTGGTAAGGCTTCAGAATTTCAGGTCTCAGTCCGATTAGAAGCTATGCAGGATGGTCGGCTGGGTGAACAAATCAAATTGCGTAATAGTGAGTCCGGACGTACGCTCACAGGCATAGTGAGTGGCAAGGGTGCTGCAAGCGGAATGTGAATTTTTTATTAAAACGACAAGACAATTTTATTTTTTTAAATATTTTAAAATAAAGCTAAAGTTTTATTTGTGCGTGCCGATTCTCCTTGTGACCGAAGTAATTGGCCAAGAGCCGAAAGCGAGTAAACATTATGACTAATCCGATATCCAGCTTATATAACAGCCCGTCGCTTGATAAAGCGATCCTTGACAAGGCCAAGCGCAAAGCGCTCGAGCCTGCCAGTGATAACCAGACGGAAACCGCCAAGGCCGCCAAATCGGCAGGCAAGGACGAAGTTGTGCTATCCGACATTGCAAAGCGTGCCATGGCAGAACCCGCATTTGACCGCACCAAAGTCGACGCGATCAAGCAGGCTATTCAGGATGGCAACTATCCTTTGAATGCCCGCCGTATTGCCGAGAGCTTTGTTGCCATTGAAAAAATGATAGGCAAATAAGCTTTACTGATAATGCAAATGCCTTTCCAGAGTCAGGTAGCAGATCTGCCCCCACCCGCTAACAGTCCCGAGCTGATAGCGGCGCTTGAACATGGGCTGTCGCTGCATCAGTTGCTGGAAAACGAATTCGAAGCGCTGCGCGTGCAGGATCTCGAGACCTTTGAATCGCTGCAAGACACCAAAATGGCGATTTTTCAAAACCTGACCACACTCACTGGCACCGGAACCGATGACAGCCGGATTGATGCGCCAGAGTGGGATACTTTCAAAAATTTGATCAAAGACTGCCGCGATCTGCATCGCCGCAATGAAATCCTCATCAGCCGCAAGCTCGATGCGATTCGCGGCACGCTGCAAACCCTGCGTGGCAGCGACCCGACTGCTTCCGTCGAAGTCTACGACCGCCTCGGCAGACTGTCGCGTGGTCGTGGCGGGCGTGGGTACGAAGAGGTTTAGAGCCTATCCCGGTTAGTCAAGTCATCCTGCAATCAATGCCGACCCGGATCGAACATGGTCTCGATGGACGAGGCCGATAGAAGCGCTTCCCCCCAAGCCTCCAACTCGGGCTCGGACGCTGCCTGCAACCGGCTGAGTGCCCACGGCGGCACCTCGCCAAAGCGGCGAGCCAGCAGGCGCGCCAGCAAGTGCGCTTCGCCAGCCAGTCGGCCCTGCTGCATACCTTGCTGCATACCCTCTTCGATGGCAAGGCGTTCAATTGACGTCACGTATGGTTTGCCCATTTCTCCCTCCAGTGTCGGTAAATCCTGCTTGAATTGCTGATCCAGTTCTTTGGGCAGGCGCATCATCCAGTCCAGTATTTTGAACAGGTCGATCACTTGCTGCCGTTCCCAACCATACTTGTACAAAGTTTTTACTAGCGCCCACTTGGCCGCATAACGCGCCTGTGGATCACTGCGCGTTGCGCGGGTGGCCAGATGCGCTTGCGTGACGATAGCAAACGGATTCTGACTGTCGCTCAGCCGGTCTGCACTGCCGGCCCAGTCCAGCAGCTTGGCGACCGGAAAGCGCAGCGCCAGCTGGCAGCCGAACACGTCATAAGCAAAGGTTTCGGGCCGCCAGCCTTCCTGATCGTCGGCCAGTAGCGCAAGGCTGGCAATCGGCTGGTCATAACGTTCAAATAGCCTGCAGTGATAGACGAACATGCGCTTGGCGAATTCCGCTTGTATGCTGCCCTGAACCTCAAGGTGTAAATAGACCCAGCCTGTTTCACCGCCGTGTCGGGTCACGCGTACCAGCTTGTCGACGATGCGCGTGCCAAACTCGCCATCGCGCATCGCGGAGCGTAATTCCTGATCGAGAAAGACCGGTGGCGCTGACCAGTCGACCTGCGCATGTGCGTCCGGAAAATAAAACAGCAGGAAGTCGGCGAAATAACGCTCGATCGCTTCTTTCCATGGGCTGTCATAGTCATCTGCCATCACGTGCTCCGGATGCGTTATCGTGAGTGGGAGCATGCGGGGAAGTGGGTCAGCACGAACAGTACACGGGTGCTAGCAGCAGCGCTGATGCTGTCGATGACGGTTGAAAGGGCGCGTCGCTGTTGTATCCGCGCACGATGCCTCAAATCCTTTTTTTACTTAAGTGACAGGAGAATGCCAGCAGGAGAAATCAAAAGTACGTTCTTAGCAAGATATCTACTGAAGTCTGCCCTACCGCTTCTCATCCCCCGGCTTCATATCCTTGAGCCAGTAGGCCCAGCTGAGTACCACCGCCACCGCCACATACAAGTCGCGCGGAATTTCCTGCTCCAGATCCAGCCGCGACAGTGCCTGCACAAGCTGCGCATCCTGCGCAATATAGACGCCCTGCTTCTTGGCTTCCTCAATGATGGCCAGCGCCAGCTCGCCGCTGCCTTTGGCGGTGACGATCGGCGCTTCCTGCTTGCCATAGGCAAGCGCGACGGCTTCACGGGTGCGCTTCATTGCTGGCTCACGCTTTCACATCAAGCATGGCGCCGGTCGGTGCCCAGCTCTCCGGCAGGCTAGGCCGGGCTGAGTTAAATACGCGAAATGATGCCATCGTCAGCCCCGCTTCACGCATGCGGCCTGCTAGCGCATCGCTATGTTGACGCGCGAGGCTGGCAATATCGGCACGCAGCGCCCACATCATCAGGTCGACATGCGAAGCGCGCGAAATAGTGGTTTTCAGCCAGATTTCGCCAAGGTGCTGGTTATCGGTGTGGATGTTGACGGTGAATGGTGGCGGTTCCTGTCCCGGTTGGCGTGCCGGCCTGAAAAATTTGACGTCGACCGGATTGGCGTCCGCAAACGGCAGCACCATGGCAAATGAAAGTTCACCACGCGCCTGCGCTGCCAGAGACTCGACTTGCGCGGCTTCGACATCGTCGAGCGCTTTTTCCAGGCTGGCTTTTTGCGGCGAATCGCGCTCGCCAAGTGCACGTATCATGCGGCGCAGCCAGGCTTTGCAGTCCTGTCCGGAAACGGCCTGGCCTTGCGACAGGAAGGATTCCAGCCATAGTCCGGAGCCCTGTACGCTACGCTGCAAAGCCGTCGCACTCAAGCCCTGCATGCTAAGGCGCATGCGCTGAAACATGGCGGCCAGTTCTGGATTGCCTGCCGCCTGCAGCAAGCCGTTCATGACAGTCGGCTGGAACAGCGCCAGCAGCGTAGGCGACATCGGAGGGCGCAGCAGGAGCGCATTCAGCCTGCTGGTATTGAGCGCTTCTGCGGCAGGACCGGCGGGGTTGGTGAAGTTGTTGAGTGTGCCGGTGGCGGGCGGCTCGACCGGTTTTAGCAGCCAGCTGGTGGTGTTCGCTTGCGCGCGCAACCACACTGTGTCACCGGCTTGCATGCGCAGGCCCGGCGGCAGGTCAAACAGTTTGCCGTTCAATAAAAGCTTGATGGTTTCGCCGCGCAGTTCGGCACTGGCCTGCACGGTCTGGCCGTCGCGCAGTCCAAGCTGACGTGCCACGACGGTCTCTAACTGGAAAGGTTTGCCTTCCAGGTAGATGGGATGGATGCGACCGGGCAGGCTCGCTGGCTCAGGGACGAGCATACGGCTGCCCGAAAATGTATCCGCTCAGGGGAAGCGGATCCATTTCTTCTTTTCTTCGGGCGCCACTGCCGGTGCCGGCAGGTTGGCGCTGGCGACAGCAACAGGCTGCCGCGGCACCGACAGCGGCGGCACTGAGTCGACTGCCGGCACGGCAGTCGGTGACGCGGCAGCGGCCGGCGCTGCTTTAGGAGCATCATGTGCCATGCCATGGTTACCGTCGGCATGGCTGTCAGCCTTGCCGCTGACTTCGCCGAGAACGACCAGGCGCAGCATGGCGGCATCAGGAATGCGCAGCGTTTGCCCTGCGCGCAGGCGTTGCGGCCGTCCTTCAGGAAAAACTTGCGGATTGGTTTTCATGAAAGCCTCGCGCAGAATCTCGCTGGAGAACGGTGTCGTCGGGAGGGTTTTCTTAATGACGCTGTCGAGCGTGTCTTTTGCCTGCACCTTGTACGGCTCGCGGTCGCCGGACTGACCGTGCGCATCGGCAGCGACGGTGTCACTGACGAGCTGTTTCATGGAAGGGTCATTTGCAATATGAGCATGATCCTTTTTGGCATGGGCTGCAGGCTTGTGTTTTTTGGCCGGCACCGGCTTGTCAAAAATCGCTTCAGCGACATGCTCTTCTTTAGGCTTGGCGGCTTCCGGCTTCGGTGGCGTCACCACAGCCGCTGCGTTCAGCGAACCGACTGGTTTTTCCAGAGTTGGCGTGAGTTTGGCAGGCACCGGATTTTTCGGATACGGCTTCGACGGCAATTCTTTTTCTGGTGGCTTTTCCGACTTTTCTGTCTTCGGCGCCTCGGCAGCTGGCTTGGCAGGCGCGTCGTTGGCATGAGCATTGCCGCAGAAGGCCAGCGTCAGGCTGGCAGCAAGCAGGGTCTGCTTTGAGAGTGTCGAGAGTTTCATTTTTTTATTCTCCGAATTTTTAGAATGGGGTAGCGACCCAGTCGCCTGCCTTGGTCATGACAGACGGCCCTGCAAGTTTTCTGACTTTGGCAAGTCCGCTGCTGACGTTGACAACTTCAACCAGGGCCATGTGCTCCGCACTGTCAGGCTCAAGAATGCGCGCCGGCAGATGGTCGCGGTCGAGCAGCAATAACTGGTCGCCGACTGACAAGCCTGCTGCCTGCCCGCCGTTGATGGTCCAGCCGTTTGCGACTTCTTGCATCACGTTGAATTGCAGCGGACGGCAACCGAAATTCGCATCAAGCTGGGTGAGCCAGTTTTGCAGCACACGATCTAATAACAGCGCCAGTTGCGGCGGTAGCGGCTGGCTGGTGGTCTTGATGTCGGTTTCCGGATACGGCAAGGGCACGGCGTCTTGCCACAGCAGTTTATGGCTGCTGCGCTCCGTCACGGACAGGCGCAACACGAAAGGCAGTACGGCGCGCTTGGGTGGCTCATCCATCACATAGTCCCGCGCCGTTTTGATCAGCGAGCGCGCACGTTGTTCCGGTGTGACGACGACGGCTAGTGGCTGCACGCCCATTGCTCCGGCCGGCAACAGCTCCAGCATCATGTGGTACGGCGAATAGTCAGGCTGCGCGCCGGTCAACAGGCGCTCATAGGTCGAATCCGGCATTTTTGTCGATGCAGTCAACAGCCATTTGCGACTGGCGCCGGCCTGCGCAACCAGTCTTGCCCTTGCCTGCGCAATCAGCAGACCGGTGTCATAGCGTTCACCACCACTGGTGACAAAGCGAACCGCCGTCTCCAGCGAGGCTTCACGACGGTATTTTTGCTGCGTGGCGCGACAGGCTTCATCGCTGCGCGTGACGGTCTTGCCTTCGGCGACGATATTGGCGGAGGTGCTGCCTTCATCTTCGAGATAGGACAAGACGCGCACGCCACGCACTTTCAAGTCTGACGTAATACGGGTGGTCTCATGCAAGGTGCCCGAACTGTCTATATAGGCAGCGGAGCGTACCCGCGTCTGGCCGGCCATGGCTGCTTTGACTAGCGCATGTTGCAGCGCCTGCAGTCGCTGGCGCGGATCGGTCGGCAGGCTTGGCTCTGCAGCCAAAGCCGAACCGGTTACCGATATCGCCAGCAGCAGACCAGCTAAACGAGGGGTTTTCATGATTAACGACCGCGCGCAGCCAGCTGATGCAGGTACAGCACGCGCAGGTCGCTGACAACGCGACCGTCGAGCGACATCGTGGTTTCATAGGTGTCGTCACCAACCGGGGTGATCGATTCGAGCACGGCACCGTAGATGATGCCTTCGACACGGGTGCGGAAGGTATCACTGGTGACCATCATTTCAGCGATGGTCGTCGTCGCATCCAACTGCTGACCATAAACTTGTTCAGTCAATGCGCGGTAGGCATCGAGCTTGGAAGCGCGAATCGCCATCAGGCGCTGCTGGGCAGCGTTTTTATGGTTTTGCGTGCTGATGACCGCATAGCCGGTAGCACGAATCATAGACTGACGCTCAGCCATAGGCGTCAGCATGTTAGGCGCTTCGGCCGCTGGCTTGGTTTCTGCTTTAGGTTCAGCCTTGACTTCAGCAGGCTTGGCCGCTGCTGGTGCAGCCTCAGCCACATAAACACGCGGCAGAGATTGGCAGGCACTTGCCATAACAGCAAGCAGCAAAATCGCGTGTGTAGATAGTTTGTTCATGAATCACCCCTAGTAATGGTCGACAGGTCACACGTTTGCAGCAAACACTCGAATGCAAGGACTGTAAGTGTTGCCACGTAGAACTTTCACAATATTATGTCTTAGCTTAATCGGCAGCGGTCAGTCGATCTTTAGCGGAATAAAGTAATAAGAATAATATAGTTCCAAGGTGGCATATCACTTGCTTATAGGTACTCGACGGAAACAAATTATCTTTCGCAAGCAAACAATAAGTTATTGATTTTTATAAGTTTTAGAAAAAATGTCCACTTTAAGCATGTCAACTATTCGACAGAGATTGTCGAAATTCGACTTCTCCGGGCTCGGTATTCCGTTCCTGGTGTTGTTGATTATGGCAATGCTGGTCGTGCCTTTACCGGCAGTCCTGCTGGACGTTCTATTCACTTTTAATATTTTGATAAGCATTGTGATCATCATGATCGCAATCGGAACACGCAAACCGCTGGAGTTTTCGTCGTTCCCATCAGTGCTGCTGTTTGCCACCATGCTGCGGCTGGCGCTGAACGTCGCCTCTACCCGCGTGATTCTGGTCAATGGCCATGAAGGTGAGCATGCCGCCGGCGCGGTGATTGCCGCGTTTGGCGAATTCGTCATCAGCGGCAACTACCTGGTCGGTTTCATCATCTTCTCCATTTTGATGATTATTAACTTCGTCGTGGTCACCAAGGGTGCCGGCCGCGTGTCTGAAGTCAATGCCCGTTTTACCCTCGATGCCATGCCGGGCAAGCAGATGGCGATTGACGCCGACCTGAACGCCGGCTCGATCACGCAAGAAGTCGCCAAAAAGCGCCGCGATGAAATCGCACAGGAAGCCGACTTCTTCGGCTCTATGGACGGCGCATCGAAATTCGTATCCGGTGACGCGATGGCCGGCCTGCTGGTCTTGGTCATTAACGTCATCGGCGGCCTCGCCATTGGCGTCGCCCAACATAACTTGTCGTTCGCCGAAGCTGGCCGCATTTATGTGCTGCTGACCATTGGCGACGGCCTGGTCGCGCAAATTCCTTCGCTGTTCCTGTCGCTGGCCACAGCCATTATCGTCACTCGCGTAACAACATCCGAGTCAATGACAGAGCAGGCACTGACGCAAATGTCGAATCCGTCTGCCCTCTTCATCGGCGCCGGTATTCTTGCCGTGCTGGGTCTGGTGCCGGGCATGCCGCATATGGTGTTCCTGACGCTGGCACTCGCAACCGCCGGTCTGGGCCTGATGGTGATACAGAAAGAAGAACACGTCGCCGTCGAAACCGAACAACTGGCAGCAGCCACACCGGAAGCACCGAAAGAACTCGATTGGGATGATGTCGATCAGGTCGACCTGATCGGTCTCGAAATCGGCTACGGCCTGATTCCGCTGGTGAACCCTGAAACTGGTGGTCAGCTGATGCCGCGCGTCAAAGGCGTACGCAAAAAACTCTCGGCCGAGCTGGGCTTCCTGATTCAGTCTGTCCGTATTCGTGATGCCTTGAACCTCGACCCTGACGTCTATCACATTGTCCTCAACGGTGTAATGCGTGGCCGCGGCGAGATCAAGGCCGGTCGCGAACTGGCGATCAATCCGGGCAAAGTCTATGGTGAACTCGAAGGCATTCCAACCAAAGAGCCTGCGTTCGGCCTCGAAGCAGTCTGGATCGATCCGGCCCAGCGCGACTATGCACGCACGCTCGGTTACACCGTGGTCGACCCAGCCACCGCGATGGCTACCCACCTGAATAAAGTCTTGCGTGACAACGCAGCAGACCTGCTCTCGCACGACGAGACGCAGCAACTGCTCGACAAGCTCGCCGCCAAGTCGCCCAAGCTGGTCGAAGATCTGGTGCCGGGCAAAATGGCGCTCGGCATCATCACCCGCACCTTGCAACAATTACTGGCCGAAGGCGTTTCCATTCGCGACATGCGCACCATCGTCGAGACGCTGTCCGAAGCCAGCAGCAAGACACAAGACCCCGAACAACTGACCGCGATGGTTCGTCCCAAGCTGGGCCGCATGATCGTGCAGGAACTGCTCGACATGAAAGACAGCCTGCCTGTCATGACGCTGGCGCCGGACCTCGAACAATTGCTGCATAACGTGCTGGCCAACAGCAACGGCAACCAGAACGTAGTGATAGAACCCGGCCTGGCCGAAAGCCTCTTCACCGCTCTGCGCAATGCAAGTCATGTCGTCGAAGATCAGGGCAACCCGGCCGTGCTGGTAGTGGCACCAAGCATTCGTCCGTGGCTGTCGAAGATGGTACGTCACCGCGTGAGCGAATTGACGGTGCTCTCTTACACCGAAATACCGGACGATCAGGCAGTCAAAGTGATCTATACCGTTGAAGCACAGAGCAAGTCCTAATCATTAAGCCGCACCAGGAAAACTTATGGAACTCAAAAGAATCCTCGCAAAAGACATCCGCAGGGCCACCGAAAAAGCGGTCGCCCTCTATGGCAAGGACGTGCTGTTCGTCTCCAACGCGCGTGTCAACGGCATGACCGAAGTGATCGTCGCCGTCGAAGTGATGCCGGATGCGCCCCTGGAATTGAGTTCACGCGGCACTGGCGCGCAGTTTCATGCGGCACTGACGCAGTCCTTCAAGTCTCTTGAAAACGGCGCCACTGCAACGGCTGCGCCTTACATCGAAGAACCAGCCGAACTGGAAGCGGAAGCGGACGAAGAAGCGACGCCTCTCGCCAACCAGCGCGACTATATACGCGGCCGTGAAATCGTCGACATGGTGCGCGACGAACTGACTGCGATCCGCAAAGAATTCAAGCTCGCCCAGCGCGTGGCGATGTGGCAGAACGATTCGACTGCGAGCGCGGCGATTCGTCCGCTGACGGCAGCGCTGGCCGAAGCCGGCATTCCGGTTTCACTGCGCACGCTGCTGGTCGACCACATCAGTGACATGGATGATCTGCAGCAGGCAATGACTGCGCTGCAATCGCATCTGGCAAACAGCATCGGCGAGCATCGCGCGAAGCTGCCACAAAGCGGCATACACGCCATCGCCGGCCCTGCCGGCGCCGGCAAGACCCTGATGGTGGCGCGCCTTGCCAAGGCAGCGGCAGCCCGCAAAGGCGCCGACTCGGTCGCCGTCATCAGTTACAGCGACCAGCGCGCCGGTGCCTGGAGCCAGATTCAAATGCTGTGCGCGCAAAGCGGCGTTGATTGCCTGCGCGCTGCCGATGCAGACACACTGCGCATGCTGTTGTCCGAACTGGGAACAAAAAAACTGATTCTGATCGATACGCCGGGCGTGGAAGTAGCAGCAAAGTTAAATGAAATAACTGGCTGCGCTGCCGACCTCTGCTGTCATCTGATTTTGCCGGCCGATGCGTCCAGCACAACAGTGCGCAAGTATCTGCTGGACCCGCAACTGCACTGGAACAGCCTGATGCTGTCGCGCATGGATGAATCAACCCAGCCTTGGGCACTGATCCAGCACTTGTGCGAGCATCCTGTTGCGCTGTCGGCGGCTAGCCATAGCCCGATGACCGGTGAAGCGGCTAAAGTGTTGTCGGCCTCCGAACTCGTTGCGCTGGCATTAAATGGATTGGGGCTCGAAGCCCTGGTGAACGAGCAAGTGAAAGCTGCTGCTGATACAGAGCGGGACCTGACTGTGATGACCGCGGCGCAAGCCCTGGTCCAACGAATCGAGAAAAACCCGCATGCAAGCTAAACGAAAAACTGAAGTCATCGGTATCGCCAGCGGCAAAGGCGGCGTCGGTAAAACGACCCTGTCCGCGAACCTGGCGGTTGCACTCGCGATGCAGAACAAGAGCGTCATGCTGCTCGACGCCGACCTTGGACTGGCGAATGCGCAAATTGCGCTCGGCTGCCAGGCCAGGTACAACTTGTCGCACGTGATTGCCGGCGAAAAAAGTCTCAAGGAGATCATTGTCACCTCGCGTCAGGGCGTCAAGCTCGTGCCAGGCGCGTCGGGCGTGCATCATATGGCTGCGATCAGCCCGGCCATTACCGCCGGCATTGTGCAAGCCTTCAGTGAGCTCGATGATGAAATCGATTACCTCATCGTCGACACCGCTGCCGGCATTGCGCCGTCGGTGCTCGCTTTCATGGAAGCCTGCCAGCGCCGCTTCATCGTCGTGCGCGACGAACCTTCATCAATTGCCGACGCCTACGGCATCATTAAAGTGATGACGCGCGACCTCGATCTTGATGAAATTTACCTGATTCCAAACATGGTCGAGAGCCAGGCCGCCGGCGCCCAGCTGTTCCGCCGCATCAATGATGTATGCGACCGTTTCCTCGGCAAGTCCCTGCAGTACCTGACCTCGATCGAAGCCGACGAGCTGGTGCTGTCCGCACTGAAAAAATATCAGTCCGTCCTCGAATTCGCGCCCGGCAGCAGCGGCTCGCGCGACTTCCGCAGACTGGCTGATGCGCTCGGCAATTTGCCTGCAATCGATCACGCTTCCGGTGGCCTCCAGTTTTTCATGGAACGCATCGTCAAGCAGAAAGCGTCTGTGTGACCAGCATGCCTCCGGCAATCCGACTCTACGAACAGACGCAAAACCGCGACGAGGATTTGATTCTCGCCCACCTTGGCATGGTCAAGCGGGTCGCTGTACATTTGAAAGCCCGTATTCCGCCCTTCATGGAAGTCGACGAACTGGTTCAGGTCGGCATGATCGGCCTGATTGAAGCCGCGCGCGCTTTCGATCCGACCAAAGGCGTCGTGTTCGAGAGCTATGCACATAGCCGTGTGCGCGGCGCCATGATTGATGAAGTGCGCCGCATGTCATTCCTGCCCCGTTCGGCTGTCGCGTTCAATAAATCGCATAGCTCGGCCAATCAGGCACTGGCAACCGAACTTGGACGCGCTCCTTCGCAAGCGGAGCTGGCTGAATTCATGGGCCGCGAGCTGGAAGATTTTGAAAAAGACCGCGGTGCCGCACGCCAGTTCGAAACATTTTCGATGGAAGTGGTTTCGGATGAAGTGATGAGCATTCCGGATCAGGCCTCGCGCCAGCCGGACGCCATCGTCGAAGAATCGCAGATGATGGATGCACTCACAGAGGCAATCGATGGCTTGCCTGAACGTGACAAACTCGTCATCTCGCTCTACTACGTCGAAGAACTGAACCTGCGTGAAATTGGCGAGGTGCTTGGTGTGTCAGAATCGCGCGTGTCGCAAATCCTGTCGGCCAACGTCAAGAAACTGCGCATGCAATTGAAACCTGAAGCTGATTGACGCTGATTGACGCTGATGGATGTTACCCATACTTTATTTACGGAGCACCAAGTGAATACCATCTTGCTGCTATTAATTTTCGCCGGTCTGGTCGGCCTGCTTTTGGTCGTCTTTTATATGCTCGACCGTGTCAATGAATTGCACAAACACAGTGGCGTGACCATGAACGGCCACACGCGAATCAAACTCGACCAGAGCTTTGGCGGCCTGTCTGGCAAGGATTTGTGGGACGCCATGACCGGCATTCCTATGCCGGGCTGGAACGCTGAGAAACTAGAGCCGCTGAAGCTGCGCTACGAAGCCGTTCTGCAAAAGCATATAGAACTTTTATTTGAAGACGGGCAGCTCGACGGCCGCGAAGGCTTCAGCATGCCGGTGCGCTGCGATCGCGTCATTGCTACATTGCGCGGCGAGATTGATTCATGGATGCCACATGAATACGCTAGTGCTTTCTATCGTTCAGGGCATGATCGTGCGACCAAGCCGGAAGAAGAACAGGCCAGCATTCGCGAACGCATCAACCAGACAGGTAATGCACTCTTTGCAGCGACCGGCTTGCCGCCGCATTCTCTGGCAAACTTGCTGATGCCCTTAGCGCAAGCTGCTACACAGCCAGAAGAAAACCCGGAAGAACCCGATGTGTTGGCACTGGAGGCGCCTGCCGACGATCTGGCCACGCAGTCAGAACACGAAAACAATGTCCTCGCATTGACCGCAGAACCAGAAGGAATGGTCTTGACAGCTTCCGAAGAAAAGCTTCCCGAGCCGGCCGCCGTTGTCGTACCAGAAGCCCCTGCTGTGCAGGCTGCCGCCGCAGAAATACCGGCGGTAGAAGTAAAAACATAAAAAAGGCGCTGCTTCCCTCAAGTCTTTTCAGTAACTGCCGATACATGGTCTGACGCAATGAATTTGCCAGGAGCCGCAGACCATGAACATGAGACAAAGAGCCCTCGCCAGCTATGGCGATGTGAAGCACACGACCGGTGTAGCCGGCGCCGACAACATCCAGCTGATCCAGATGCTGTTTGATGGCTTGATTGAAAGCCTGTCGACTGCCAAAGGCCACATCGAGCGCGGCTCCATTAACGAAAAATCCAAAAGCCTGGCCCGTGCCGGCCGTATCGTCGTCGGCCTGCAAGGCGCACTGGACTTTGAAAAAGGCGGCGACATTGCGCGCAACCTGAACGAACTGTATAGCTATGTGACCCGTCGCCTGTTTCATGTGAACGCGCACAATGACCTCGGCGCGCTGTCCGAAGTGCATAACCTGATGGATGAAATTCGTCAGGCATGGCAAGTCGTGCCGTCATTGGTACCGCCTAGTGCCCGCACTTTTCAGCTGAACTAATCAGCATATTGACTGACTGTCCGCGCCCCGTGCGCGGACAGGGTTTTACTTCTCTTTGCCACTGTCGGCGTGTGCCGTCAGGGTGTCTTCGCTTTCCATGCCGATTTGGATGGAAATTGTTCCCTTCTATTAATATAATCGCGCCTGTGGGTGTTTTGGCGGTTGGTTTGGGCTTGAGGTGTTTGCTGGTTTTCGGGATTTTTTAAACTAAAGACACTGGGTTCCGGCCTGCGCCGGAACGACGGTAGTCGGGAAGGCGACCTCAAAATTTACACCGTCATCCCAGGGTCTTCCGTCGCCCCCCAAAAACAAGCGAAAACCCCCGCCCAGCAAGGTTTTCCCGGCCTGACACAGTTTTTGCTTATAGCACTACCGACATTGGCAAACTCTGAAACTAAAGCTCCATGAATTCCATATTAAATTCGCAGACATCGACCGTCATTCAGGCTAAAAAGCACGCCCACACTGGGCATGCAACGCAGCCAGGAGAAAACGCGGGTGGCGCGGCAGGCGATTTTGCGTCGCTGTTTGCCTCGCTGATGCCCGGCATGACAGGGCAAGAAATTGCCGATGCGGATGGCAAAGCCTTACCGGCGGCAAGCGGTTTGGCGGCCGAGGCGCTCAGTCCGACCGTTAACATCATCACGACGGCCACGCCGGCGATGAACGATGACAGCCTGATGGCCTTTGCCAAGGCGCAGGGACTGGACGAAGCCGCGATGGCCATGATTTTCCAGAACAAACCTGCCGCAGAAGCCGGAATCGAGCCTCTCGCCAGCAAGACCGGTCAGCCACAAGCTATGGGCACACCAGCTACCGGCATACTGGCGCTAGGCGCTGATGCCAGCATGCGCTGGTCAATTGGAGAACCCGGTCAGTCAGACCAAGCCGATCAAATACAAACTGCCCAGGTTGATGCAGTCGCCGCCAATCCGGTATTGAAGCCGGTTCTGTTCGGGCTCAACGGCACCAGCAAAACAATGTCTGCAGCAAGCGATGCTCAGGCAGCCACCGACACCGACAGTACCGATCAACCCAAAAGCCTCGCTGCCAGCCTGATGCTGGGCGCAGGTGAAGCCATGCAGATGGCGAAACGGCAACAAACTAAACTTGTTGCCCAGCGTGTCGACAATATTGGCAAGCTGGATGCAAGTCTTGCCGCCAAATCAGCGCTGAGCGAAGTCAGCACAGATAGCAGCAGCGCCCTGCCCGTAGAAACGCTGATCCTGGGCGAAGACTTGAGCGGCCAGGACCTGCAGGCAATTTTGACGCAAAGGACCGAAGCCAACACCCAGCGCGCCAGTCAGGCCGGTGCGGAAAGCACGGCCGCCGGTACCGGCACCGATATTGATCTGCGCGCCGAACAGTATGAAAAACTGTCGCAGCGCTTGGGCGAAGCACTCGGCCAGCGACTATCCGCGCAAATTGCGCGTGGCGACTGGAAGGTCGAACTGGCACTCAAGCCGCATGATCTGGGCAGCATCGATGTCCAGCTCAACATGAAACAGGGCGAACTCGAAGCGACTTTCAAGGCGAGCAACGCCATGACGCGCGAGCTTATTAACGATGGCCTGTCCCGGTTAAAAGAGGTTTTGTCGCAATCGGGCATGGAAGTTGCTGGATTGAATGTTAACGTAGGGCAAAATAGCCAACATGGCGGAAATTCGACACCCGGACAGCAGCAAAAATCCGGTCCAGTGGTCTCTGCCAAGCCAGGCGAAAGTGCAAACAGTTTGACGGCCATGGGGCCAGTGACGAACAGAAAAGCGGCAGGCCCTGATGGCCTCGATGTTCTGGTCTGAGCGAAACGCAAGAAAGCTTAACAAAAATAAGTAGGGGGTTTTATGTCAGGTGCTGCAGCAGCGGTTGAAGAACAAGTCGATGGCGAGCCGAAAAAGAAGGGTCCGCTGATCAAGATCATCCTCATGGTCGTGGCAGTGCTCGTCCTGATTGGCGGCTCTGTCGGCGGCACGCTATTTGCGACCGGCTTTTTCTCCAAAAAAGAAAAGGCAGAAGAAACCCTCGATAAGCTCGAAGCTGAAGCCAAAGGCGAGCATGGCGAAGAAGGCCATGGCGCACCAGAAGCTCATGGCGATGCCAAAAAAGATGACGGCCATGGCGATGCCAAAAAAGACGATGGTCACGGTGGTGGTAAGGCCGATGCCAAGTCTGAAGGTCCGCCGCAGAAAGAGCTCGTGACGCCGGAGGCTGACAACCAGCGCTGGAAATACAACTACTACGCAATGGAAAAACCGCTGTTGTCGAACATCGCCGGCTCGCGCAAGGTCATGCAAGTCACGCTGACTGTGATGACGCACTACGACGACCGCGTCATCAAGAACATGAAGACTCATGAACTGGCGCTGCGTGCAGGCGTGCTCGACGTGATGCGTCAAAGTACCGAAGCCGATCTGGCGCAGCCGGACTTCCGCAAGGCTCTGGCGGAAAACGTCAGGCTGACGATCAATTCGCTACTGGAAAAATACGAAGGCTTCGGCGGCATTGAAGAAGTCCTGTTCACTGAATTCGTAGTGCAGTAAGCACTCTGTTAAGTACTCTGCCCTACCTATAGCGACCAATTAGAAACATGGCTGAAACCTCAAACTTGCTGTCACCGGAAGAACTCGCTGCCCTCGCACAGGGCATCGATGACGGTTCGATCGCGGTCGATACCGGCTTCAACCTGACGACACGAGTAAAAAAACACGATCTGGCAAGCGAAGACAGCACGCTGGGCGTGAACACGTCTTCGCTGGAGATGATCAACGAGCGCTTCGTGCGCCTGTTCCGCTCCGGCCTGATGGAAGTGCTGCGTACCAGCCCGCGCATTACGCCGTCGCGAGCGCAAATTGTGCGCTTTGGCGATTACCTGAAGGACTTGCGTGCACCGCTGTCGGTTAACACCATCCGCATCAACCCGCTGCGCGGCTTTTCGCTGGTAGTGATTGAACCGACACTGGTATTTTCTGCGCTAGACAATTTTTTTGGCGGCACCGGCAGCGGCATGCCTGGCGGTCCCAAGCGACGCGCAACCGATCGCGACGGCGAACCACTGCCAGCCAACTGGCTGCCACCGGGCCGCATGTTTACGCCGACCGAGTCGCGCATCATCAAGATCATTCTCGACATTTTTTTCCGCTCGCTGAAAGAAGCCTGGGCACCTTTGATGGGCGTTGAATTCGATCATGTGGGCTCAGAGATCAACCCGCAATTTGCGCAGATTGCCGATGAAAATGATCTCGTCATCATGTCGCGCTTTGAAACGGAAGGCGTCGGCGGCATCAAAGGCTTTGTCGATCTGGTCTACCCTTATTCATCCCTGAAGCCGCTGCGTGACATGTTACGCAACCGCGTGCAGGCCGATGGCAGCGCCGAATCCGACCTGAAATGGCGCAATGAACTGACGGCCGCCGTTGGCGACGCAACGCTTGAATTGCAAGTCTTGCTGGGTCAGGTCACCGCTCACTATTCAAAAGTCGAGTCGCTCAAAGAAGGCGACCTGTTATTCTTCAAGAAACCGGAACTTGCCAGTATCTCGATTGATGGCATTCCGGCATTCGAAGGCCAGGTCGGCATGACTGGTCCGCAGGTCGCAGTTCGCATTGAAAAACCGATCAGCCCCGAAACTAACTAAACATCGGCAGGAAGCATCATGACTGAAATGACAACAGAGCAGGACAACGCCGTGCAGGATCAGGAAAGCATGGCCGATCACCCGCATATCAACCCTGATGTATTGCAGAATATCTCGGTCTCCATCACCGTCGAAGTCGGTCGCACCACGATGAAAATCCGCGACCTGCTGCGCCTGACGCAAGGCAGCGTGGTCGAACTGGACCGCATCGCCGGCGAACCGCTGGACCTGCTGGTCAACAACACCGTAGTCGCACAAGGCGAAGTCGTACTCGTCAACGACCGCTACGGCATACGCCTGACGCGCGTGGTGCCCGCCAGCGAACGCATGAAAAACATCTGATGAATTCAAGCCTGCATCTGTCGGACTGGCTGTCCTTTGCGGCCAGCTTTGGCGCTGTGCTGGCCGTGATGGCAGTGCTGCTGTTTGCGCTAAAAAAAATTCAGACCAGTAACCTGCTCGGACTGCCAAAACGCCGCATGCGGGTATTGGAAACAATGTCTGCCGGACCACGGCAGCGAGTCGTTCTGATGCGCGTAAAAAATCAGGATGTGTTGATCGGCATAACACCGCAAGGCATGAGCTTGCTGACCACCTTCGAGCTGACTGAAGAAGAATTGGCCGAGCGCGATGCACCTGCTGCCGATCCTTCAATACAAAATAATGCGCCGCTGGCACAGCGTTTTGCCGACTTGCTCAAGTCAGCAAGTGCCGGCAACCAAAATAATAAAAACAGGAGTTGAGCATGTTGCGCAAAATTTTAGCTATGGTGCTCCTGCTCGTGCTGCCCATGTTGCCAATGCTGGCAGAAGCGCAGGGCATGCCGGTCGTGAACGTACTGACCGCCAAAGGCGGCGTCACCCAATACAGCCTCACGCTGCAGTTGCTGGCGTTGATGACCATCCTCACGCTGCTGCCTTCGATGCTGCTGATGATGACGTCTTTCGTGCGCATCATCATCGTCATGTCTATCCTGCGGCAGGCAATGGGCACTGGCCAGACGCCGCCTAACCAGGTGCTGACTGGCCTGGCCTTGTTCCTGACCCTGTTCATCATGCAGCCGGTGATGACGGACGTGTACAACAACGCGATCCTGCCCTACATGAATCAGGGCATGCCTTTCGAAAAAGCGCTGGCTGCTGCCGAAGAACCGATCCGCGGCTTCATGATGGCGCAGACGCGTGAAGAAGATATCGGCATGTTCCTCGACATCGCCCGCAACAAAACGGAATTGCAGGGTCCGGAATCGGTGCCCTTCACGACGCTGGTGCCGGCTTTCCTGACGTCCGAACTGAAAAGCGCGTTCACGATCGGCTTCCTGATCTACATTCCGTTTGTCGTGATCGACCTGATCGTCTCGAGTGTGCTCATGTCGATGGGCATGATGATGCTGTCGCCAATGATGATCTCGATGCCGTTCAAACTAATGCTGTTTGTGCTGGTCGATGGCTGGAGCATGCTGATGGGTTCTCTCGCTTCCAGCTTTGCGATGCCGTAAAAAATAACAAGGAACGCAAAATGGATGCAGCAACCGTCGTTGACATTGGCCGGGGAGCACTGTGGGCCGTGATGATGATTTCTGCTCCGCTGCTGCTCGTCGCTCTCGGCGTCGGCCTGTTCATTGGCGTGATTCAGGCAGCGACCTCGATCAATGAAATGACCTTGTCTTTCATTCCGAAGCTGGTCGCCATGGGTCTGGCGCTGTCGCTGTTCGGCGGCTGGCAGCTGGCCATGCTGGTGGACTACACCAAAGATATTTACAAGCGCATTCCCGCGCTGTTCTCCTGAACAGCCACGCGCAACGACGGACCAGACCATGACCTTACTGGCAGCGGATCTCGTCGAGCGCTTCTATACTTTCTTGTGGCCGATGCTGCGCATCGGCGCCATGCTGGTCGCCGCCCCACTGCTGTCGCTCAATGCGGTGTCGGTGCGGCTGCGCGTCGTCATAGGTCTGGTGCTGACTTTCCTGATCTACCCCCTCGTCAAATGGCCCGTCATTGATCCGATCTCCGCCGAAGGTCTGCTTGAAATCGTCAACCAATTATTCATAGGCTCACTGATGGGGCTGATGCTGCAAGTGGCGACCGGCGCGTTAGTCCTGGCCGGCCAGGCTATCGCGGCATCCATGGGTTTGTCGATGGCCAGCATGTACGACCCCAATGTCGGTAACGTGCCCGTCATTTCGCAATTCATCCTCATCTTGTCCACGCTGGTTTTTCTTGGCTTTGGCGGTCATGTGATCATGATCTCGATGCTGCTTGAAAGCTTTCGCACCCTGCCTATCGGGCAATCGCTGCTCGGTCAGGTCGCGTTCGGCAAAGTCATAGCGTGGAGCTCGATGATTTTCCTGGGCGGTTTGCTGATTGCCTTGCCGGTCATGATTGCGCTGCTCTTCATTAACATCGGCCTGGGTGTCGTCACCCGTGCCGCACCCAGCCTGAATATTTTCTCGGTCGGTTTTCCGGCCACCATTGCGGCCGGTTTTATTGTGCTGATCTTTTCGATGGAGAGCATCGTCAGCCGCATACAGTGGCTCTGGATGCAGTCCTTTTCGCATGTAAAAGATCTGGTCGGACTGGTGAGCTGATATGTCAGAAGGCAGCGCAGAAGATAAAACCGAAGAACCCACCTCGCGGCGCCTGTCCAAGGCCCGCGAAGACGGCCAGGTTGCGCGTTCCACCGAATTGCCGGCAGCGGCCGTCACAATCGCGGCCATGGGTATGCTGTTTCTGACGGGCGGCTACCTGGTGTCGAAGCTGGCAGAACGCTTCGCTTCCGGCTTCAATTTCGACCGCAAGCTGGTGTTCTCTTCCAATTTGCTACCGGCCGTGTTTGGTTATGAAATGCTGCAATGCTTCTTGCTGATCGTCCCGATCCTGATGCTGACCGCCGTTGTCGCCATTCTGGCAACGGGCGCAACCGGCGGCTTCCTGTTTTCGATGACGGCAGTGGCGCCGAAAGCGTCCAAGCTCAGCATCACTGCCGGCTTGAAGCGCATGTTCGGCATGAAAGCCCTGGTTGAACTGGGCAAAGCCATTCTCAAATTTTCACTGGTTACGGGCGCGCTGGTGTGGGTCTTGTCGAGCAATATCGACACCCTGAACCTGATCGGCAAAATGAGCCTGCAGCCTGCCCTGCAAGCGGCCGGCGAACTACTGGCCCGCTCGGCTTTGCTGATGACGCTCTCGCTGGTCTTTATCGCATTGATTGACGTGCCCTTCCAGCGCTGGCAATTCAACAAGCAGATGCGCATGACCAAGCAGGAAGTCAAAGATGAAATGAAGAACAGCGAGGGCAACCCCGAGATCAAGGCACAGATTCGCCGGCGCCAGCGCGAAATGACCAATGCCCGCATGATTGACAGCGTCAAGGACGCCGACGTCGTCATCACCAACCCGGAACACTTTGCCGTTGCGCTTGCCTACGACCCGAACGGTGACAGCGCCCCTACCCTGCTGGCTAAAGGCGCCGACGAAATGGCTGCGCGCATCCGCGAAGAGGCCGGCAAGCATGGCATTGAAATTTTTCAGGCCGCGCCGCTGGCGCGTGCGCTGTACTTTACAACCGAGATTGACCACCCGGTGCCGGAAGATCTGTACTATGCGGTAGCACAAGTGATTGCTTATGTTTTCAACTTGTCCAGCATACGACCCGGCGCGCCGCCAATGCAAAAGCCACAGCCGAAAGTGCCCGAGTCTATGCTCTTTGATACCAACGGCAAACGCCCGTCTGATGAGGTCAACGCTTGATGGACTACGAACAGGAACTCTCCGCCGATACCCTAGGCGCCGACGGCATTTTCTTGCGTGCGGCCGACCGCAAACGCTTTGACTATGTCATGCGAGCGGTCTGCAATGACGGCCAATGCCTGGCACTGTCGAGCACCAATGAAGGTGTGCTGGACCACTACGGCAGGCTGGTCATCAACAAACTGCGCCAGACGCCCGACTTGCAAATCGAAGTGTTTTTACCGACCAGCACCGAAGCATTGCTGGATCGCTTCAACCAGATTCTGGCAGGACTATCGCTCACTGATGCGCGCGACGCCATTTCTTCGCCAGCGCCACGGCGCGTGCTCGTCGCGCATGATGCCAAATCCATTGATGCGCGCGATATCGGGCTCATGGCCCGACTGATCGCTGACTTCCCCGGCGCGAATACCTCTCTCGTTCTGTTCCTTGACCAGTCGCGCGACCGCCAGCATGACAAATTGCTGGAGAGCTTTGGCCAGCGTCTGCTGCGCTGGCCGGTCGAAGCGCCAACCCGCGCCGAAGGCGACGCACTGCTGAAAGTCTCGCGCGCACTTGGCTACGAAGTCGAAGTCAAGAAATTACTCGCTGCAACCGGCTACGCCGCCAGTGCGGTCGCACCGGCTGGCGTTGAGGCTGCACAGCCACCAGCGGCGGCCGGCAGTGCCAAGCAAGTCTTTGCCCGGCAGCTGGCAGCGGCGCGCAAAAAAGCCCGCACTGAACCAGTACTTGATGATGACTTAAGCGCCCAAGCGCCGTCCTCCTCGCCGGAACCGGTTTTTACGCAGCCGGGCAAACGACTTGGCAAATTGAAAACCATGCTGCGCTGGACAGTGGCCGTGGTTCTGCTTTTCACCGTATCTGCGGCCGTCATCGCCGTCCTTTTCCCGCAACGGATCATGCCGCTGCTGGCCACCTCGCCGGTGGTCAGGCAAAACTCACCGTCGTGGCTGTTGTCAATGGCTGGTGTATCGCCCAAGGCGCCAGTTGCTGAGCTAGCAGCAGCGCTTCCGGCAACTCCGGCAGCGCCAGCAGTACCGGCGGCACCGGCAGCCACTGTTGAACCGGCTGCGGCTACAGTTCTGCCGACTGCGTCCGATTCATCTACTAACAATGCTGCAATCGATAAAGCGGACCAGCCCGGCAAGCCTGATGCTGTTGCGAAAGCAGATGCCGTTGCCAAAGTTGATGCCGTTGCCAAGGTCGCACCCGTCGCGCCGCTAGCGGCAGTGACAAAGCTTGAAGCAAAGCCCGAAGCCAAGCTTGAACCGAAAACTGAAACTCCGCCTGAAGCGGCAAAGCCGGCCAGCGAGCGGATTGCCGATGCCCTCGCGCCACGTTCGGAGCGTGGCGTTGAACAGCTGGTGAGTCAGGCAGTGGCAAATAGTTATTTTGTTCAGCATGTGTCGCTGTCATCAATGGCAGAAGCGCAGGAATGGCGCGCGCAGTATCCGGCGCTCAAGAAGAGCCGGATTGCGGCAGTCAAGACGCAAGACCAGGGCGTAAAGTTTGCCGTGCTCTCGGGTCCTTTTGCCAATCGCAAAGAGGCCGAAGCATTCGCCGCCCGTCAGGGTGTGCCGGCGGATCCGTGGCTGCGACCACTATCATCGCTACAAAAAGCGCTGCTGGTGCAAGCTCGCTAAACTTGGGTCCGACGAAGAAATTACGACGAGGTTAGAAATGGCTGAAGAAAAATCGGAAGTATTTCGCAGCAATGCGCAGCAAGAGATTGCGATCAATGTAAACGTAGAAGCGAAGCGTAAAAAGGCTGCTGAAGCACCGGAACCGGAGCTGCGCCAGATCAGCGATCACAACGCCACTGGTACCGCAGGCGAGAGTGAGTTTGCTGACGTGGCAATTAAAAAGCATGCGGACGACGAACTGCTCGACCTGCCCATTGCCAGGCATGCCGATGATACCGATGCCGTAGCGGAGATACCTGTTGTTGTACCACCGCCGCAGCCGGCCATGATTGAAAAAGATGATGCGATTCCATGGGCATTGGCGATTCATCTGGAAGAGCGCATCAAGAATCTGGGTTCGAAAACAGCTGCCGTCAATCAGGAACTCGACATGCTTGAGGTCGCTTCGCAAAAATTAGCTAAACGGATTGGAAAATGAGCGACGCCGAAAATCAGACACCAGAAACCAGCGCTGCGCCAGCGGCAGGCGGGTTCACGCCCGAGCCGCCGCCACCGCAAGTCGATGCCGTCAATGTGAAAGAGATGCTGGAAGATCAGGCAGTCACTGACGACGCCAATGGCGTGCAAGTGCCACACGAGACCGCAAAGAAAGCGCTCGAAGCCGTGCAGATCCTGGTTGAAAATAATCGCGCTGCCTCGCAGCAGCTTGAGTCGCTGATGGGCATCGTGCTCGACGCTGCCGAAGTGGCTAACCGCTCGGCCTCGGCTGTCTCAACGACTGGTAGCCAGCTCAACAGAGCCGCAGAAAAACTCATAGATGGTGCAGGCAAGTCTGCTTTGCAAGCCAAAGTTGTGCTGGCATTGGCAGCAGCCGTGCTCGTCGGCACAGCGGGTACGTTCAGTTTCATGACCGTGCAACTCAATAGCAAAGTCGAGCAGGTTGACGCCATGCTGCTGGCGGTGGGCAAACGCGCCGTCGACCTCAAAACCCGTCTTGAGTCGCTGGACAAAATCAATGCAACCCTCGACGACATCAATCTCAAACAAGACAATAGCCACTCGGTGCAGCAAGCCATCGAAGACAAGCTGACCGCAGCCGTGGAAGCGGCGCGTGCCGTGCCAAAACCAGCTCCGGCTCCGGCGCCAGCACCTACTCCTGCCAAGACGGCAGCGCCGCGCCCTGAAGGAAAATCCTTGAATCAGCAGTTTGCCGCTCTTGATGCGGTGCTCAAAGAACAGTCACAAGCGGTGAAGAATCTGTCGGGTCAGGTCAATAGCGTGCAGTCCTCCGTTGCCAACGTCGAGAGCCTGAAGAAGGATATGGAAGCGCTGGCCAACCTGCAGCGCCAGCGCAGTCAGGAAGCCGCGCAAGCGGCTGCGGCTGCGAACGCGAAACGCGAGAAAGAAATCAAAGACAAGGAACGAGAACTGATACGCGAACGCGACCAGGCGAGAGAACGTGAAATGATGCGTGAGCGCGAGCTCGCCAAAGAACGCGAGCTGACGAGGGAACGCGAACTGGCAAAGGAACGCGAGCGCGAAAAAAATCGTGCCGTTCAATACTTGCGTGAACAGTCGAACCCGAACGGAAGTACTGCTGCCAATGGCATGCCTTCATATACCCGTCAGGGTGGGACGGCAGCGGAGAAATAAGCGGGCCTGATTATTTGATGCAGGCAGGCAGGCAGAGACTTGTATTTTTTCGGTTGCGACGCAAGACTCTGCAACCACCTTGCCTCGCACGGAGTGAGCTTGCAAACTCTCACTGTGCGCGGAGAAGCTAGTGGGGAATTCAGCTAGATTTTTGCATCGTCCTGCAGCGGCTTAATACTTGCGCTGAGCATGAAAGCATCGATTGCCACTTTCGTGGCCTCTTTGGTCTGGCCACCCTTCAGTGAAGAAACAATCATCTTGTCGATCAGAATAGTCACCAAATCAAGCGGAAATCCGGCTGTCTCAACTAAGGGATGCTTATTAACGTATTGTCGCAACTCGGCTATGCCAACATTGCGCTCCAATAAAGCCGCGATTTCTTGTTCAAAATGATTTCCAATATAAAAACTATCCATTTTAAAGTTGGTCAAATTTGTGTTGAATTCCAAAGCCTCAAGCAGTAAGCGTGCATTACTATCGCTTATCCTCTCGTAGCTTGAAATTTTCAGACTTTGAATAGGTAAATTGGCACGAATCAGCTTGTTAAAACCGGCAAATTCATCGTCACTAAATTTATTGCTAGCAAAATTAAATTCCGTTACAGCCTGAAATTCACGAGACTCTTTTAAATGCTGAATAATAAATTCAATCAAGCCGCCCGATAAAGAAATATCCAGACGCGCACCCTCAACACTATCCCCTTCTTCTTTCAGATTAGATTTCAGTTGCCAATAGGCGGCAAGTTTCAAATCTTTTGTTACGCCTGTCCCGTCTTTGTATGCTTTCGATAACTGATCTTGAGAGTACTTATCTCCCTGTTCCGCTGCCTTACTGAACCAGCTCACAGCAGTGGTGAGGTTTTGAGTAACGCCAAGACCTTTTTTATACATTTGTGCCAATGCCGACTGACCCCATAAATCACCCTGATCGGCTGCCTTCCGATACCAGCTGGCAGCCTTGGCATAATCTCTGGGGGTAGCCACACCCCACTCATACATGTCTCCCAATTTAGACTGAGCTTTGGGATAACCCTGATCCGCCGCCTTCTGATACCAGCTAAACGCCTGGGCATGATCTTTTTTGACACTGCCTGGACTAAAACCGTATTCATAATCCTGCGCCAATTCATACTGCGCTTCTGCAAAACCCTGATGCGCCGCCTGGCTAAAGCATAGGTGTGCCATGGCGTGATCTTGTTGAACACCCTGGCCAATTTTATACATCATTCCCACTTGATACTGCGCCATGGGAAAAGCCTGAGCCGCCGCCTTCTGGTACCAATTGAAGGCGAGTACGTCGTCCTGCTCTACACCAACGCCATATTCATACATTGCCCCCAAATTGTACTGAGACCGATCTGAACCCTGCTGCGCCGCCTTGAAGAACCAATGAAAGGCTAGTGCTTCGTTGTTTTCAACACCTTCGCTTTTCAAGTAATGTATGCCTAAATTGTTCTGGGCCTTTATATGCCCCTGCTCAGCGGCCCGGGTATACAAGCTTAGAGCCTCTGCATAATTTTGCGGAACATCGATACCCTGATAAAAGCGTTTTCCCAGTTCAAACTGGGCATCGGCATCACCTGCAGAGGCCGCTTCTGTTAATGCGGCAATTGACAGCGCTGTTGTGGCCGGTGCAGCTGTGATAGTGGGTGTTGCATCCGACTCACCCTGAACAGAGGCGTTGCGCATTACCGGAGCAGTATGCGGCATGGCTGCCGTAGCAGAGCCCGCAGCATCAGGCGTGGCTGATAATGGCGAATCAGGTGCCGCTTGGTTTTTAAAGCTTGGCTCAGAGACGTCTGTCTGGCTTGTCGTGGTCAGTGCGGTGTCAGTTTGTGATGTGTTGGTGGGTACACCTGATGGGGTGCCTGGCAGGCTTGGCAATATTCGTTCGCTCATGATTTATTTCCTCCTTAAGGATGAAACAAATCTGTAACCAAAGGAATTATTAGTTCGCGAACTTCTTGTACTATCCATCGCCGATCGGAGCGCCACTGCTTCAAGGTCCAGGATCTATGCGAATGCGTATCGAACGGGAGCCGTGATGCAAGGCTTAGGGAAATTGATGCGGCACAATTACCTCAAAGCCCCGCCGCATCCACCAGTACTTCAATGCGGCGGTTCTTGGCGCGGCCTTCGCGGGTTTCATTCGATGCCAGCGGTTTAGTATCAGCAAGACCGCGCACCGCAATACGTTCGCGTGCCACACCGCCATGGTCGGTCAGATAGTCAGCCACCGCGGCGGCGCGTGAGCCGGACAAATCCCAGTTGGAACGGAAGCGATCGTTGCGCGACACCGGAATGCTGTCGGTATGCCCTTCAATTGTTACGCGACCGCCAATGCTGGATATGCTGCGCCCGATTTTCAGTAACAGCGGCGAAAAATCCGGCGACAATTCCGCGCTGCCGGAATAAAAACTTCCCTGTACGACAAGACGGATCACAATTCGTTCGCCATCGCGTTCAACCTGCGCCTGTCCTTGTGCAATTTCCTTAGACAGCAAACTGCGCAGCTGCTGGAACTGGCGTGCTGCCTCATTGGTTTTTGCTGCCGTGTCTTTTCCTTCGCGCACATCAATCGTCGTCTCGACTTCCGATTGTGCATCAGCGATACGACCGTACAGGTCTATGGTTTCCTGCGACAACAGGCCGCTGCCGCTACGCTGTGGGGGCAATTGCAAAAGCAGACGATCCTGTTCTACCCGCAGCTCCAGCTTCGAACCGGTCAGTTCTTTCGAGAATAATTTTTGCAGCACGCCGTAGTCTTTTGCCAGCTGTTCCGGCAATGTCGCAGTCGTCTTAGCGTCCAGCGCTGCAAGCTGGCTTTGCGCCGCCGGCGGTACTATATTTTGCACGCCATCCTGCGTTCCGAGTGACTCCTGCAGCGAGCCGCTGACATCGCGAAAACGGCTGACATTTAAATCGGAGTAGGAAAGCAACAAGACGAAAAACGCCAGCAACAAAGTAATCATGTCGGCGAAGGTGATGATCCATGGCGGCGACGGCGTGCGATGCCATTCTTCATCATGCTCGCGGCGCAGATGCAGTTCGGTGAACAAAGGCGTGGTTTGCTGTTCCGCAGGGGCCTCTTGCTTGTCCGGAGCTGCCGCTAGCTTGTCCGCAGGCGCGATCTCTTGAGTCATCGCGTTCAGGCTTCCGGCGACGGAACCTCGGACGCCGGTTCGGGAGCAGCGGCTACCGGTGGCTGCAAGGTGCCTAACAGCAGATCCGGCAGCAGACGAGGATCTCCACCTTTGTGCAGGAACAGCATGCCGGCGACAACCAGTTCATAGTTGTAACGCACTTTTTTGCCATAGTTAATAATCTTCTGCACCAGCGGGCTTAAAAAAACATTGGCGAGAATTGCGCCATACAAAGTCGTCAGCAGCGCCACTGCCATGCCCGGCCCGATCGAACGCGGGTCATTCATGTTGCCCATCATGAGCACCAGCCCGAGCAAAGTGCCAATCATGCCCATCGCAGGCGCTATCTCTTGCGCAAAACTGAAAAAGTCGCGCGCGTTGTCGAAGCGCGTTTTTTCTTCCGCCACTTCGCGCCGCAAAGAATCCTGCAAGACATGATATTCAAGGCCATCGACCCACAGCCGCACTGCCTTGGCAATAAAAGGGTTCGTGATCTCGCGGTCTTCCAGCACCACCATCCAGCGGTCGTTATAACGTGCGATGCGGCCGATCTCGACCAGTTCGTCAATCAGTTCGGCGGCAATTTCGGGTTTGTGCGACAAGACGCGCCGCGCGATTGCAAAGGCACTGCGAAATTCCGGCAGCGTGCTCTTGGCCAGCACGCACATGAAGGTGCCGCCAAAGACAATGGCAATGGCGGGCAAATCGATGAACTGCATGAATTTGCCACCGGTAGCAAAAGCAATCAGTAGCAAGGCGCCGCTAACACCGATCAAACTTGCGATATCCATGAACGTGCCGAAAAAAATAAAACGATGAAAGAAGAAGCAGTATCGCTCAGGCCGAGCGCAGACGGTATTTGTCGATCTTTTCGATCAGGGTCGTGCGCTGCAGATTCAGCATGCGTGCCGTCTTTGATACGTTGCCGTCAGCGCGGTCGAGCGCCTGCTCAATGAAGGCACGCTCGATCTGCGCCATCCGCTCCTTGAGCGACACACCATCTGGCGGCAATACTGAAATGCCCTGCGCCAGCAGGATGATGTCTTCAACATGATTATGCTCGGCTGCTGTCACCGTCGGCTCTGCGAACGGCACCATGCCCGGTTCTTCCTGCGGGAACAGATGCAATACATCGGCCGCACTTGGCTCCGGTTCCGCTTCCGGCGGGTTGAGTTCGCGCTGTTCATCCTGTAGTTTTGCCAGTCCCTTCGGCAGCATAGGCGCCGGCACTGTGTGCAAAGACAAGCGCTGTCCGGCGAATAGCGTCGAGAAGCGATGAATCAGGTTCGATAGTTCGCGCACATTGCCCGGCCAGCCATAGGCCTTGAGCGCGTTGAGAAAATCGGTCGTGAAGGTGATTGGCGCGCCCTTGTTGGCAAAGCGCTCCGCATAGTATTTGATCAGCAGCGGAATATCCTCGCCACGATCGCGCAGCGGCGGCGTCGTCACCGGCAGCACATTCAAACGATAATACAAGTCTTCACGGAAGCGGCCTTCGGCGATTTCGACTTCCAGATCGCGGTGGGTCGCAGCGACCACGCGCACATCGACTTCGACAGCGCGGCTGGAGCCGACCGGGTCGACCATCCGTTCTTGCAGCACACGCAAGAGCTTGACTTGCATGTCGAGCGACAAGTCGCCTATCTCGTCGAGAAACAGGGTGCCACCATGGGCGAGTTCAAAGCGCCCTACCCGGTCTGCCAGTGCGCCAGTAAAGGCGCCTTTGCGATGGCCGAATAATTCGCTCTCCATCAAATCTTTAGGAATCGCTGCGCAATTAAGGGGCACGAAGTTCGCGTCAGCACGGCAGGATTGTTTATGCAGCGCCTGCGCAACCAGTTCTTTACCGGTACCGGACTCGCCATTGATCAGGACGGTGGCAGTCGAATCCGCGATCGTGTCGATCAGCTTGCGGATCGCGCACATCGGCTGGCTGTTGCCAATGATGGGACTCGGCTGTCGCATAGGGTCGGGATATCCTGGTGGCGTTTGAAATTGTTTTGAATTTTTGAGCTTGTTTGCTGTACAACACGCACTCAAAGTTCGCCAATGTTTCCGAATTGAAACATATAGCACCCCCCATGTCAACACAGTTGGGCCAAGATTGGGTTTTCGACAAATAACAAAATAGCCATTCTATTTTGTGATTATTTTCGGCTCGCGTGAACGCACGCGCAGCTGACACGCGCTGCGCAAAATAATTTCGCAAAATAATTTCTGATAAGCTCGCTCTCATTTGCCCTTAAATGGAGACCTCTGCCAGATGAGCACCATTGCGCAATTGCGTCACATCCTCAAAGAAAGCCGCAACATTGCCGTTGTCGGACTATCTGCCGACTGGTTCCGTCCTTCCTATTTCGCTGCCAAATACATGCAGGAACATGGCTACCGGATTATTCCAATCAATCCCAAATATTCGGAGATACTCGGCGAGCGCTGCTACCCCGACCTCGCATCGGTGCCGGACAAAATCGACATCGTCGACGTCTTCAGGAAAAGCGCCGACTGCGCGCCCATTGCTCAGCAAGCCGTAGCCATTGGCGCCAAAACCTTGTGGCTGCAAATCGGTGTCGTCAACGAGGAAGCGCGCCATATCGCTGAAGCTGCGGGCCTGTCGGTCGTGATGGACCGCTGCGTCAAAATTGAATACGCGAGACTGTTTGGCGGCCTGGGCTGGTTTGGCGTCAATACCCGCGTGATCTCGTCCCGTCGCCCTGTCTGATTTCCCAGCACACTATGAGCCAAGACCATATTTTTGACTTTGACACGTTGTGCCTGCATGCCGGCCAGATACCGGATGCTGCCACCGGCGCGCGCGCAGTACCCATTTACCAGACCACGTCGTATGTATTCGACAGTGCAGAACATGCGGCAAGCCTGTTCAATCTGCAAACCTTTGGCAATGTTTATTCGCGCCTGTCGAACCCGACCGTCGCGGTACTCGAAGAGCGCATCGCCGCACTCGAAGATGGCCGCGCCGCGGTCGCGACTGCCAGCGGCATGGCGGCGCAGATGATTGCGATCCTGAATATCTGCGAAGCCGGTGACGAGATCGTCGCAGCGCGCACGCTGTACGGCGG
>JAOAUN010000067.1 GCA_030157545.1 Burkholderiaceae bacterium | reverse complement strand
AACGGATTGGCGCACGGACCAGAGAGCTGTTGCGCCAACTGACATACTGGCCATTGTGAATCCCACCCTCGTATCAGTGAAAAAGCCCCGAAACTTATGCGGGGCTTTTGTCTTTCAGCGCAGAAAGCACACTTGCGTGCGGGTGGGATCCGAAGAGTTTGGCATGCAAGCCAAACCGCGGCCTGCGTTTTCAATGATCACTGCGGATTTACGTGACCTTGATGACTACCTTTCCTTTGGTTCGACCATGTTCAACATAGCTCATTGCTTCGTTGGTGGAGGTAAATGGAAAGATCTTGTCGATCACGGGGCGTACAGCGCCCGATTCGATGAGCATTTTGATCTGGCGTAGCTGGTCGCCACTGGGCTTCATAAACAGGAAGGAATAATCAATGTGCTTTTCCTTTGCCTTTTTTCTGATTCCCCAACTCAGCGCACGAATGATTTGCTTCACCAGCCAAGGTGCCTTGGAAGTTTGGGCAAACTCAGGATCGGGTGGCCCTGAAATGGAGATGATTTTTCCTCCGGGTTTAAGGATCCCCAAAGACTTTTGCAGAGCCTCTCCATCCTGGCTGTTCAAGACAAGGTCGTAGCCACTGAGGACTTTTTCAAAGTCGCTCTGGCGATAGTCAATGACAACGTCGGCGCCCAATTCCTTGACCCATGCTGCATTGCCTGCGCTGGTGGTCGTGGCAACAGTGGCTCCCAAATGTTTGGCCAACTGGATGGCGAAGCTGCCTACTCCACCCGAACCTGCCTGGATAAAAACCTTCTGTCCTTGCTGCAGCTTGCCCTTTTCAACCAGAGCTTGCCAAGCCGTCAAAGCTACCAGAGGCAGTGAGGCGGCTTCTTCCATCGTGATATTGACGGGCTTTAAGGCCAAGGCGCTTTCCTTGACAGCCACGAATTCAGCAAACGTACCGATACCGAGATCATCAGGCCTTGCGTAGACCTCGTCACCTTGTTTGAAATTCTGCACGCGCGACCCTACTCGGACAATAACTCCAGCGACGTCGTGCCCGAGAACGAAGGGTGTTTTATAAGGCAGCAGGAGCTTGAATTCCCCTTTGCGAATCTTGGAGTCCAGAACGTTCACGCTGGCTGCGCAGACTTTGACCAGAACCTCGTCCTCACGTACCTGTGGCTCAGGGAGATCAACGGCACGAAGTGGTTCGGATTTTCCATAACGTTCAACAATGAATGCTTTCACAATGCAGCCTTTTCAACGAGTGATGGTTTGGGTGAGAAATGTGTTGCGACGATTCGCATGATGATCGTCATGTCTAAGGGTAAAAAAATTCAAGTTGACGGCTTGGTCAAAGAACTCAGTGCCGCTTCGCAAAACTCCTTCGATAGCGCGGGATCATCTACTGCACGAGCAAGCACGAGTGAACCGACCATCGTGGCTAAAGTGACGAGACTCTGCTCACGCGCTTCATCAGGTGCCGGGGTCTGAATTTCATGCGAGACAAGATCGATCATCTCTTTGATTCGGGCAGTGGCAACACGGCGCACCTCGGGAGATTGGCGAGGCATTTCTGACCCCAGTGCTGCCATGGGACATCCGTACTGAATGTCTTTGAGATGGTCTTGCGAAAGATATGAATGAATCAGGAATTCCAGGGAGCGATTGGCAGGGGCAGCCGAGACAAGCTCGCGAGCCCGCGCAATGGATTCAGCGCCTGCACGGTCGGCTGCTTCCGTCAGCATGGCATCACGGGACTCAAAGTGTGCATAGAACGCACCGTGGGTTAATCCCGCCTCTTTCATGATGTCTGCGACACCAGTGCCAGCATAACCGCTGCGACGGATAGCACGGGCAGCAGCGGAAACGATGCGGTCATGGCTTGCGTTCTTGGTAGCGGCTCTGATATTAGGGGTTTTATTTCGCATGATGCTCATCATATCGTAACTAACCGTCAGATGGGCATCGAAGCAGCAGGCTCGGTGCATACCGTCTCTGAACTGCAAGACCCCCTCTTTCCCTTAATTTGTGCAGCTACCTGATTTTTAAACGGTACTTAAGGGTTCAAGAAGGGTGCGGCCGCTTCGGATGCTTGCGCACCAGGGTTGGCGACACAGTGCTTATCGATTGCCGCAACAACCTTTTCAAGTCCTTGAAGGTCTTTGAATTTTTGCGCGCCAAGTCGTCTGCTGGTTTCGTGACCCATGCTCAGGGTTGAGAGAAAACCGCTGGTCCACGTAAATCTTGATTCAGCATTCATTTCTGCCCACTCAGAACATTCAGGATTACCAAAAAGCGAATAGGGCTTGGCAGGCAGTGTCTGGCTTACCGAATGCATGGAGAAACTGAAGGTGAATGCCATCGTCACGAAAATACCCGTCAATGAAGCGCACTGACTTTCTGGTTTTATTTGTTCGCTCTTATTTTTACTTGGCATAGATATTTCAATTTTTTAAAAATTTTCAGAAGCTTAATCGGATATTTTTTTGAATGTAAGAACTTGTATGCTTTGCAAGCATGTGATGTATCTGAAAGCTCTTGCACATGCTGCTCGAATCCGAGCCGCTCGAGTATACAGGCATGACGAGAAAATTTTTTGCAAACTCGCAGCAAGCAACTAGGAGAAAACAATATCGCAGACACTTCCTGTGCTGGTTGCCGTTAGTGGCATTGGCGGCAAGCGCGTGAACGTGCCGTTTACACCGATTACATGGTCATGACCGAGGCGATATTTGATGGAGGCAAACAATATCGGGTGGCGCCTGTCAGCATGCATTCACTCGTTGTGAATTGTTGTGAATTTACTCAACAAGCTTGCAAAGAATAACAGCAAGCAGAAATCCGGCAACGGCAATCAAGCCTGCGAAGCCGCGCGTGACTGCAAATGGTTCCCGAATCATGGTGTCAACTAGTATGGCGAGATTTAAGAGAGTGTTTCTATTTTCGAAAATTGCGGCTCAAGATTGCACTACATGAACAGATGAACTTGCGAGGGCTTTCATTCGTCCTGAATACAATACTGGCGCGATTCACTATCGCGCCAGTATCAATTTCATTAAAGCTTTGCCCTCTCGGGAACAGCGACTACAAAAAGTATCGGCCTGCTTTTCTCTTTGCCTGTATAGACCATCATTTCTGCTTCTTCTTTAGAGAAGGCAATGCCAGCTTTCACGGGCCGACCATTTAACATCAGCATGGCCGGGTCGGCAATGAACTTGAGTGCGTTTGCACCTTGCGGCAGACTGATGCCCTGGCCCGGATTCAATATGACGCTACGCTTGCTGGTTTGTGATTGCCCGCGCACATCCCATTTTCCCGCTTTACCCCACGATTCGCCAATTTGCAGGAAGGTTTTTACAATATCGTCGGCAGGCTGATCAGCGATTTGCCTGAGTGCGATATCTTTTTTATCTTTACCACTAGCGATGGTCACCGTATTGAATTGATCTTCAGGAATGCTGACGAAGGGACGCATCGCTATCAGCACATCGGGTAGTAATGGCGCCTGTGATGCTTGTGTTCCGTACAGTTGAGCCAATACCCTATGTGTGACATTGAAGCAGGTCTCAAAAGGTCGTCCGGAAGGTAATTTGCCGCGATTATTGTTGCGCCAGTTGTCAGTTGCGCCGTAAGGGTTAGCCTTCTCTTCGCCGGCAAGTTCCTGCACGGCCGGAACGATGGCTTGCGGATGCGGACACGGAAACAAATTAACTGATGGGAGTCCCGCCAACCTCATTGACTCTACAACGGGAGCAAAGCCACCCGGAAATGTAGGGGAGGTATCAAACTTATCGTAAACAACGCCTCTTGGTACATCATTTTTCGCGTCGCTCGGCGGCACGCTTTCCTGATGCGCAACGCCCATGCACAGCTTGCCGTTCACGTCGCGCCATAAGGATGCCACTGCCGTATGAGCGACGGCGGAATAGGCACTATCAAAGCGGAAAACAAGCGCCATGCCCTTGTCCGTACCAAGCATCTCGCCATACTTTTCATTGATGGCGTTTTTCAATTCATGAATGAATTTCACGCCTTCGGGTTTGTTGATGAATCTGGCAAATCCAGGTTCCGTCTGCAGTACATCATGCAGCTCTTGAGTTTCAACGTTTTTCCATTCATTCACCGGCATAAGCTCTCTGTCATACGATGGCGTTGTCTCATCGACGAACTGTAACCAGGCAAATTTTTCAAAATCTGTCAGCGGGCCTTCAGCAAAAGAAGAACGTGCTGCCGCCGATGCCGGGGTATTGGCAGACTTGGTTGCGACAAGTGCCGCGAATTTGTCCACTGCTAATTTTGCGGCAGGTGAATAGCTGCCTGTTTTTGCCATCCAGGCTTGATTTTCCGGACTTTTTATTGCTGTATGAGCGGCGTCATAAACGGATTTAAACGCTTTTGACATTAATTTTGGAACAAAGATGCCGAGATCTGTAGCAGCTTTTTGAACGCGCGGCATGCCAGCCGGCTGGGCGGCTGCTGGCGGCGTGTTGGTGCTTGGTATATGTGTGGCAGCAAAAACTTGCTGTGTTGTTGAGGCAGTTGTTGTTGACGTTGAACTGCTGGCATTTTGCGTCGGGGATGACGCGAATTTTTCTTGCTCGGGTGCCGGGGTCTGTGCGCGCGACTGTGGATTGACTTTCATGATTATCTCTCTCAGTTCATTAATGAAGTTTCCAGCCGTGTGCGCACGGTATGAACAAGTTGGTTCAATTCCTGCGGCAGGGTCGCCCCATTCGTTTCAGCCGTCAGATGCATGCTGGTGCGGTAAACAATGGAATTAGTTAGCGGATGAATGGCAAAACATCCGTGGTCTTCAGATTCAATCCGGGCGTTTTCTTCGAGCAGAACGCGGTAAAGTTCTGGCAGCTCCAGATGGCCCAGATCGATATAAATATGCAGGTCATCAGGCTCATTCTCTGCGCCGTGGATAAGCCCAATCAAGGTATCGTCAATTTCCACATGCATATCGTCATGTTCAGCCCAGGCTTGCATACCCGTGGCGGAACACCATTCCTGAATCACTCTCGGATAATGTTCATTCAGCATTTGAACCTCCTCACAGATGAATAATGATTTTCTGCAATTTGTGTAACAAAATGGCCGAAGTGATTCATTATTCGGACAAATTATCCGAATAATGAACTGATAAAAATGGATTGCTTGCGCCAGAAAAATAATCTGGCAAACGTGAGGAACTTAGTTAGAGGAAAGCTGCAAACCCAGACCGCTGGCGCGTAGAGACTGCTGCGTGATGGCTGCGTGCAGCAAGCCAGCCTGCGCCTCTATCAAGGTAAAGTTTGCACTCGCTCGCGTAATGCCGGTATAGACCAGTTCCCGCGTCATGAGCTTGGCGCCGCCTTGCGGCAATACCAGGGCTGTGTGGAGAAATTCGGAGCCTTGGCATTTGTGAACCGTCATCGCAAACGCGGTCTCTACATGGGGCAGGCGGCTCACGCCCACTGAGCGCAATTTGTCGCCCACCAAAAAGTAAACACGTAGCGTGCTGTTACCGTCAGGCGCGGGCAACGCCACCCCTACATCGCCATTCGAGACGCCCAGCTGCGCATCGTTGCGGGTCACCATGATGGCGCGGCCCGCAAACCATTCCCCGTTCGGATTCAACAGTCCGGCATTGGCCAATGCCTGTTGTACGCCCCTGTTTAATTCCTGCGTTCCCCATTCTCCTTCATGGACAACGCACAAAATCCGGAACCTTTCGAAGGCGGTCAGCACGCTCTTGGCCCAGATGGCGTGGCTGTCTGCGTCGGTCTTTGCTTCAGGTGGCCGTGCATTCATCAGGCGCAAATAGTCGGCATAACAGGCGCTGGCGCCCTCGCGGCCGCGCACGGCCAGGTCCAGCACGATCTTGTTGGTCGGCGAGCAGCTTGCGTGCAGGACTGAGCTTGTATCGTTTTCAAACAGCGAGGCAACGCGTTCGGTATTGCTGGCGTTGACAGCCAAAGCCAGCTGTCCTATCAGCCCGCCGAAGCGGCGACTTTCCCGCAGCATGACGGTCTGCTGTGCCAGCGCCGTGGCGGCGGCTATGCCGCTCGTGAATGCAGCGGGTAGAGTGAGTCCCGCGACATCCCTGGCATAGCGAACGGTTTCGGCGTCATAACAGCCGTACAAGGCATCACGGCACAAATCACCCAGCACGGCACCGGCTTCCACCGAAGCCAGTTGGTCTTTGTCGCCCAATAAAATCAGTTTGGCGCCAGCAGGCAAGGCTTGCAGCAACGCAGACATCATTTCCAGATGAATCATCGACGCTTCATCGACAATCAGGATATCGACATCGAGCTGATGGTTGGCATTGAAAATGAAGTGCCGCGTATCCGGCCGCGCGCCTAACAGTGAATGCAAGGTTTTTGCCGCACCTATGCGTTTGGTAAACGCTTCCAGATCCAGCTCGTCACCCAGCCGCTTGTTCAAATCCTGCAAAGAAAAATCAATTGACTGGCGCAGCCGTGCTGCCGCCTTTCCGGTCGGGGCAGCCAATCCAACACGCAAGCGCTGCGGATCTGCATGCATCGCAAACAGCAGGGCCAGCAAGCGCGCTGCCGTGTAAGTCTTGCCGGTGCCCGGCCCGCCGGTAATTACAGTCAGGCCGGAACGCAATGCGACCGCGCAGGCCATCTTTTGCCAATCCATCTGGTCGGCTTTGTCTGTTCCTGCCGCATCAGTGAACAGTCGAGCCAGCCATTCGCGCGCCAAGGATTCATCGACGTGTTGGCTTGTCGTCGTCCGGGTTTTAATCTGTTGCGCGACCTTGTATTCATGCAGCCAGTAACGACGCAAATAAAGCAGGGGCTCTGCAGGCGTTCCGCTTAATACCAGCGGCTGCCCATGATCATGGTCCTCATTTTCATCCACACCGGTGATGCGTACCAGATGACTGGCGCTTAAATCCCGTATCCATTCTTCCAGCGTGGTCGGCAAAGTCCGCCATAGCGCGGCCAATTCTTGCTGCGCAGCTGGTGGCCAAGCCAGCATTTCATCCGGCTGTGTCACCAGCAGCCGCAGAGGCAGGCAGGTATGGCCGCGACCTTCCATCTGCACCAGCATGGCTGTGCTGACCAGCAATGCGACTGATGCTGACGGGTCGAGCTCTTGCATAAAGGACGCCATTGCGCTGTCGAGACGGCGTAGCCATCCTTCTTCAGCCCAGCGATGCAGGGCATCCAAAGTCACAAGATTTGTACCGGCTGTATGAGTTGTTATCTGCTTCATAGGGATTCGGTCTCAACATCCAGCATGACATCGAGTGCGGTGAGCAAGGGTGCCGAAGGAGGGATCAGGCAGACGCCGTTTTGCGAACCTTTGACCCCGCGCAGGTATAGATAGACCGCGCCACCCAGATGAGATTCAGGCGCGTAGCCGGCACCGAGTCGCGCCTTCAGTAGTCGATGCAGCGCCAGCATATAAAGGGCCGCCTGTACGTCGTAGCGGTGCTCTGCCATCGAGCGCGCCAGGCTGTCGCTGTCATATGCGGCATCATCGTTACCCAGATGATTCGATTTGTAATCGAGGACCCAATATTTTCCCTCATGCTCAAACACCAGATCGGCAAAGCCCATCAGCATCCCGTGCAACTGCTGTTTTGCCAGAGCAGGGCGCTCGACACCGGGCAGCAAATGCAGCCGGCATTGCGCATCGATTTCTTTGGATTCAATACACTGCGCAGGCAACCAGAACTCCATTTCAGGCAGCACATTCGTCAGATCAACCAGCGCTACCCCGGGGCCCGGCAATGTCGTCTGCACGACTTCAGTCAGCCAGTTAACAAGCTCGTCTGCCAACAGACTTTTACCTGCATACTCGCAGCGCCGCCGCAAGCGATCCGCCAGTGCAGCGTTAGCAGGCAATGCAAAATTCTCTGAAGCCAGCCACTCCAGCTGCTCATGCAGGAAGTTGCCGATCTGTGCGCCGCGTGGAAACTTGTACCATGCGGCGGCATCGCTTTTTACCGCTACTTGCCCTGCAATTTGAATCACTTCATCATCAGCCGGGCGCAGTATTTGCAGCGGCGATAGTTCAGACGCGGTTTGCGCTGCTGTCACATCTTTCAAATCTTTGACCAGGCGAGAAAAACTTCCTATCGTCCAGTTGCGTTCGAATTCTGCTTCATAAAGCGGCGCATCAATCAGCGCTGCCGCAGTCTGCGACTGCCGCAGTACAGTGCGGGCGGGCACTGGTTCTGCCGCCTGAAGCGCTATGTCGGTGCAGGCTGACGCAAAATCTTCAAGTACGCTTAGCCAGCCTTCTGCAGGAATGTTTGCCGTGCCGCCGAGCAGATAACCGGCGCCGCTTTTATGCGATAGGCACTCTTTGTTATTGCCGACTTTGACGGCAGAAAAACCAACCCATAACGCATGCTGCGCGCGCGTCAGAGCCACATAGTAAAGACGCAGGTCTTCCCGCAATCGCTCAAGGTCTGCAGCCTCGAGTTCAGCTTTACCGAATTGCAGCCGGAATTCAAGCTGTCCTTCTGCGTTCGCCAGATTAACGTAGCTGGTGTTTTTTAAATTTTGTTCACGAAAGCTGGTTGAGAACGGCAGGCATACGATCGGATATTCAAGTCCCTTGCTTTTATGGATGGTGATGACCTTCACCAAGTCGGCATCACTTTCCAGACGCACGATGTGTTCGTCACTTTTTCCGCTGTCTGAATTTATTTCATTTTGCAGCCAGCGTATCAAGGCCTGCTCGCCATCCAGTGCGCTGCTGGCTGTCTGCATCAATTCGGCCAGATGCAGGAAATTCGTTAACTTGCGTTCGCCGTCTGCATTCGCCTGCCAGCGCGATGCCAGCCCAAGTTGATGCAGGGTCTGGCGCAGCATCGCCAGCACACCCTGCGTTTGCCAGACGGTGCGTAATTGCTGCAGCTGTTCGCTGCGCGCATCAAAAGCGGCATCATCATTGGCCAGCGATCCCAGTTCATCGAGACTCAAGGCGATAGTGGCCGTTGCAAGGCCGGCGCGAACCAGACGCATATCATTCGGCGCCGCAATCGCCCTGAGCCAGTGGACGAGGTCGCTGGCTTCTACGCTATTAAATACGGAGTCTTTGTCTGACAGGTAAACCGAGGCGACTAGTCGACGTCCAAGTTCACGCCGCACTGCCGCTGCTTCTTTGCCGGTTCGTACCAGCACGGCGATATCGGCAGGACGTAGTGGAGTAAATGCCGCCGCACCCTCGGCCGCCTTGCTTTGCTTATTGAAGCCGGCTTGCGGGTCGTTCAGCCAGTTGACGATTTGCTCTGCACAACGCGCCGCAAAAACTTTACGGATGGCTTCTGTGCTGCGCATTTCAAGATCATGCGCCAGCGTCATCGCTGGTACCGGACCCTGCGCAGTGACAAGCTGCTCGGTGCGGGAATTCGCGCGAACACGCTCGAAAGGGAGTGGGTTAGTGTCGGGCTTGCGATACAGGAAGGCGCCTTCAGGGTGCCTGCTTTCCGCATTTGCAAAGCAGTGGTTGACGGCATTGACCAGCGCATCCGTAGAACGATAGTTCGTCTCCAGCACATAATGGCGGCCGGCAGTCGCTTCACGCGCGCGCATGTAGCTGTAAATATCGGCGCCACGAAAACCGTAAATCGATTGCTTAGGGTCGCCAATCAGCAGCAAGGCAGCTTGACGGTTGTTGGCTTGCGTCTGGTAAATCTGATCAAAGATTTTATATTGCAGCGGTGACGTATCCTGAAATTCATCAATCATGATGGCCGGGTACTGAGCAAGAATACGATCGCGCAAACGCTCGCCATTTTGACCCAGCAAGGCTATATTGAGTCGGTGCAGCATGTCGGAAAAACCAAAGCTGCCGGACTGGCGCTTAAGACGCTGCAGCCGCTGCAACACGCTGGCGGCGGCGTGCAGCCGGAGGGCCGTGCTCACCTCCGGTAAAGAATCCAGCGCCTGTTCGAGATTTCCAAATTCGACAAATTCCGGCGGCAGGGTCAGCGGCGGCGCATCTGCACTGCGCACTTCCATCATGCCGTCGGGCGTGAAGCGCACCCACCCTGTTTTCAAATCGGGCTTGCCATCGTCAGCGGGATCATTGGCCCAGTCTGCGAGCGTGTTCAGCCAAGGTGTGTAGTAGCGGCTGGCGAGTGAGCGCGTTTTCCAGTTTTTCTTGTTGCCGGTAGTCTCGTCATCCAGCCATGCCTGCATAGCCGCTGCACGTTCGGCCCAGCCTGTCTTGATTTTCCTGAGCATTGCTGCGCGTTGCGCCATTGCTTGCGTCAGCGCTTCATTGAGTGTGCCAAGCGTTGCCTCTGGCGGAATATCCTGATCCATCAAATCGCGCATATCCTGCTGCAGCGCTTCGACATTAGCCCAGACCTGCAGAACCTGTGACAGCGCGTGCGGCTGCAATGGGTAACAGGCCTGGCGCCAGTAATCCTGAATCGCTTCGGTGCGCATTGCGACTTCGTCGGCAACCAGTTCTTCGTCAAACAGGCACCCACTGTCGAACGCATGCTCTTTCAGCATGCGCTGGCACCACGCATCGATGGTGAAAATTGCGGCATCATCCATGCTCTCTGCCGCTATGGCCAGCGTCCAGGCGGCCTGATTGCGTTCAGCACCGGTCGCATAGGCCGACAGGATATTCTTCAGAAATTCGTCTTTGTCGTCCGGCGTCCGCTCTCCGCGAAAGCATTGCGCGGCATGCAGCAGCCGCTCGCGTATGCGGTCCGATAATTCACGGGTCGCCACGCGCGTAAATGTCATCACCAGAATGTCGGCAGGGCGCAAGGCTTGCCCGAAGCCATTGTCGCCGCCATGCCCCAGCACCAGGCGCAGGTATAGCGCAGCGATGGTCCAGGTCTTGCCGGTGCCGGCACTGGCCTCGATCAGCCGGCTACCCCACAGGGGGAAGGTTTCCGGATGCAGGATCTGGCTATCCGGAGCCGACGGCGCCATGGACTCAGCTTGCAATGCAGCTTGCAATTCAGCTTTCTTATCGGACTGATCGCTCATGCTGTTTGTCCGTTTTCTACCGCTTCTGCTGTGGCGTGATGGCGGGCTGTTACATGCTGCGCGGCCCACTCTCTTAATTGGCCATAGACCTGTTCGCTCAACAAAGCGAAACGTCCATCGTGACTCAAGGCTTCAAAGTCCGGATAGACACGAGCCAGATACACGTCCTTGCCTTCGCCATCTTGCCTGAAGCCGCCTTCATAATTAGCAGCGGCCTTGTGCGTGTCTTCAAGCCAGACCAGCGCTGTCTTGGCTGGCAATGGCAGCGGTGACTGCATGCCGGCGAGCCAGAGTTCGAGCAGCATCGTCAGTGTGGTGATGGCTGACTCTTGTGGCATGGGGGCGATCTCGATGACGCTGTCGCGCCCGACCAGCACGCCTTGCGCTTGCGAGCCACTGGCCGCGATGGCCAAACTGCGAATCCATGCGCCCGGTAATTTGTCGAGACGTGGAGTCGGGTCCTTTTTGCCTTTGACGCACAGCTTGCCCGGTTCAAGCTCCAGCCACGCTTGCGTACCAGCGAACGCTGCGTCGCTGCGCAACTGGTCGATCCAGTCTTCAAGCACTACCGCGCCTGCCTGCACACGCACGGAATGCCGCTCGGCTGCATACGGGAAGCGTGCCTGCTCATCAAACCAGCTACGCAGGATGGTCGTCATTGTCTGCTGCAAGTCCTGTTGCTTGAGATCGCCAAACCCCTTCAAGGGCAAGCCGCCAGCCCTGCGCAAGCGCGCCAGCGACTGCAGCGCGAAAGTCGCTGCATCGGCATTGTTTTTCTTGACGGTCGCCGCACTGAGTAAATTTTTGATCAACTTGTACTCGTCGAGATTGTCAACGGTAAAGCATTCTTCGTCGTCGTTTTCTTCTTCATGGTTTTCAAACATGACCAGCAGGCGCTGCCTGAAAAAAGCTTTGACAGGATTGCGCAAAAACGTAGCAAGTGTGTTGATGGTCAGCGGCACGTCGGGGTCGGGAAAAAAAGCGGGCAAGGCTGCTACGACCGCCTGGGTTTGTTCGCTATGCGCTGCACGCCATTCGCGCGCATAAGTCAGCAGCGTGCCGCTCTGTTCAAAGTAGCGTCGGCTGAATGCCTGCAATGGATGATGCGTGGTCCGGTCTGTCACGACTTGCTTGCCCCAGCCGGCGCTTAAATAATCCCGCAATTGCGACACCAGCACCGACGGCGGCTGCGCGCTGTTGTCGCGCACGCTCTGGCCGCACCAGCTGACGTACAACATTTGCCGAGCCGAGAGCAGTGACTCCAGCATCAGCTGCCGGTCGTCGTCGCGACGCGAGCGGTCGCCGGGGCGGCTGTTGCCGGGCAAGGCCATCAGGTCAAAGTCGCTGCGCATGCTGCGGCGCGGATAGTCACCGTCGTTCATGCCCAGCAGGCACACGACTTCAAATGGAATCGCGCGCATCGGCATCAAGGTACAGAAGGTGATGCCACCGGCCCTGAAGCGCTGATTCAAGTCAGGTGTGTCCATGCCGGACAGCCATGCGGAGCGCGCCACCATCAACGGCACGTCTTCGCTGAAGCCGGCCTGTTCGCAGGCAGATTGCCAGGCTGCGAGTCCATCGTCGAGCGCGCTCAAGGCTTGCTGGTCGATGTCGGTAACAGGCTCGGCAATCGCGGTCAGTAAAACACGGCAGCGTTCAATCCAGACTGTGGGCGTGGCAGGTGTGACTGCCACCGACCACCACTGCACCAACGCCTGCAGCAGATGCGCGAGCGAGCCTGCCAGTTCGGCCTCGAGTCCGCCAATTTCGTCGTAAGGCTCGATGTCGGGCGCAGCATTATGCTTAGTAATTTCAACCGCACCGCTCGCATAGCCGAGCAACATGCGCTGCAAGCCAAACCATGCACTGTTCTGGTCGCCGCAGGCCATTAAACCCAGATCGTGCCGATGCCCGGCATTGAGTCCCCAGCGTATGCCGGCGCCTGCCATCCAACGTGTGAGCCTGGGTAAAGACTGCGGGGCTATCCCGAAGCGCGCTGCGACTGCCGGCACTTCCAGCAAGTCCACCAGATCGCTCATGCAGCAGCGCTGATCCGGCAAACGCAGCAGCCATTCAACTGCGCCTATGAGCGGGCTGCTGACTTTGGCGCTGGTATCGGCAATGTCGAACGGAATGTAGCGACGGTCATGTCGCTTATATTGGCCAAACACGGCGCGGATGGCAGGCGCCAATTTTTCAATGTCAGGTACCATCACGATGACATCGCGCGGATTCAGCGGCGCGTTTGCGGCCGGCTTGGCCAGCAAATGCAGCAGTTGGTCATGCAAGACTTCAAGTTCGCGCACGCTGCTGTGCGCGCTATGAAAAACGATAGACAAGTCATTGTCGGCAATGGGTCTCTGCTCGTGTTCCGACAAAGGGCTCAGGTCTCGAATCCTGTTTTGCACTTGCTTCAGCAAGGGGGTGTGTGCGTCTTCTTCGGTGTCATCAAACAAGTCGATGCGCGGCAGATCGAAACGGCGCCGGCTTTGTTCGGCATCATCAAACACATCAAGCTGGCGAATGAAGTCACGACTCTGACGGCCCCATGCTGCCAGTAAGGGATGCGCATGCGCATGCATGTCTTCCAGCGGTAGCGAAGACAGTTCACGATTTTCGCGTAGCGGCTGGCGACGACGCACCGCTTGCAATAACTCGCGGCCGTCCATGATGTCACCCCAATAAAATTGGCAGGGGTTCGGTATGGCCAGCATGACCTGGCTATGCGGCGACAGTGCTGCGAGCGATTCAAGCATGGTCCACGGAATATGGCTCATGCCAAACACGATGACGCGCTGCGCCACTTTGCTTGCGAAGGGTTCGCCGGAAGCCAGACGCGCGAGCACACGCTGATGCAATTTGGGACGGATGCTTTGTAGTTCGCGCTCGTTAAGTGTCTTCAATACGGCACGCCATAGTTGCGCCTGCCAGCGCTGCTCGGGCGGCAAATCCGCCAACGATCCGTCAGCACGAAGCAACTGGTCCTGGCCGTTTTCCCACGCAGCGAGCCAGTCGGCGCGATAGATCTGGTATTGGTCAAACAGGTCGGCCAGTTTGGAAGCCAGCTGCAGCATGCGGTCGGGCTCGTCTGCTTGCAGAAAACTGGCGACCGGCGCGAAGTCAGGCTGCGACATCAGCGTTGGCAGCAATTGCATGAAGCGCCATGTCAGTGGCAGTTTGTCGAGCGGTGAATGGCTCGGCACGGCTTCGCGTCCCAGTACTTGCCGGTAAGTGCGCCACAGGAAACGCGATGGCAACTCCACTCTGGTTGCAGCGCAGACGCCGCCTAAGCGTGCCAGCTCCATCTTCACCCATTCGGCCATGCCGTTGCTCTGGACCAGAATCACTTCTTCTTCAAGCGGGTTTAACGGATGGCGATGAATCCAGTCGATTAAAACCTGCGCCAATACCTCCGAGCGATTGCCATGAAAAGCGATAAAACCGGGCTTCAGGATTTGGGTCGGGACAGGATTCATAAAGGAGGCATTTGTTTTTATGTTTGCGAGTGCAGCAAGTGTTAAATCAGCATAACAAAAGCGGTTATTATGCTTGGAAATTGCCGCCCCGCACCATGCTTCCTAGGGATTCACTGACGAATCCCGCCCTTAGAGATTTACGAACATGACAATAAAGAACGAGTTGCTTGAAAACGCTGCAGATTTACTGAAGAAAAGTCCTGATTTTCGGGTTTTGCGGCGCGTAGCCATTCGTGAAGATCATGTGTTTGCCGAAAACGCCAGCGGCGAGGCTTGCGCCCGTCTGGCTGTGATTGATACAGAAACGACGGGTTTAAAAATCGAACTGGGCGCGAAGATCATCGATTTGGGTATCGTGATCTGTGAATACGGGCGCGAGACCGGCACGTTGTACCGGGTCGTCGATAGTTATGAAGGTTTGGAAGATCCGGAACAGCCAATACCGGCAGAAATTACGCAACTGACCGGCATTACCGATGAAATGGTACGTGGCAAACGGATTGACGATGCCGAAGTCGTGCGCGTGATGGATCAGGTCAGTTTAGTCATCTGCCACAACTCACGATTTGACCGCGCTTTTCTCGAGCAGCGCTTTCCGGCTTTTATTCAACAGCGCTTTGCCTGTTCATTGCATGAAGTGCCGTGGTCAAAATGGCAGCTCAGAACTAACAAGCTGGATTATTTAGGTTTCCGTTTCGGCTTGTTTCATGATGGTCACAGGGCGCGAGCCGATGTCGACATGCTGACCGCGCTGCTGGCGCAAAAAGCGGTGGATTCGGAGGAAACCGTATTGTCGATGCTGCTTGCATCTGCGCGCGCGCCGTCCTGGCGCATCTATGCATTTGGTTTGCCGTTCGAGAGCAAAGACCTGGCCTCTGCGCGTGGTTACCGTTGGAGTAACGGGCAGTCGAACACGCCGAAGGCATGGTGGATAGAAACCCGTGATGAGCAGGCCGAACTGGAGTTTCTGAGTTCGCAAGGCTGTACAAAGCCCGAGGTGACCAAGCTGACTGCCTTGAATCGTTATCGCTCTTAGAAAAAAAGATTCAGGTTTCCCGATGCAGTTCAAAACAGGAGAAAAAATGTGTGGGCTCAATAGCACCTTGAACATCAGGGTTTGTGTAAGCCTATTGCTGGCTGTGCTGAATGGTGTCGTCATCACATCGCCTGCTATTGCGCAAGAAGCCAGAGTAGAGCGGCAAGCCATTCGCTGCTCCGCATTTTTTCAGGTTTTGTCTGATAACGCCGAAGCCCGGAATTTTTCCAATCTGTTTGCCGACGCCTACATTAAAGAGCGCAATGACAAATCCGTAGCGACGTCTGGAGCAGAGATTGAACAGCGGCGCGAACAGGTTTTGCAGGAGCTGAAAAATACCGTGGAAAGTAATCTGGCCGCGCTGACGGAAGAAGCGATCTTATGCGGCGCGTGGGCGGAAGGATATCGGCTGCAGGGAGAGAACCCGACTTATATCCCGATTATCCCTAAAATCATTCCCCAAAAAGTCAGGGATACGTATGCTGCGCTGGCAAGCGCTGCGTTTAAAAAGTGGCTTTCTTCCAAGCCGGACGCGCGTTAATTTTGATAGAGACTTTTATTCAAATTTGGCTGCGGAAGCAGCTTTGACAGAAGCCTGAATACTGGTCAGCGTGGTTTGCGCGTTTTCCAGCAATGGGCCGCCGAGTGCGACTGCCTGTTTGGCCGCAGCCAGTGCTTCGTCCAGTTTTCCCCGTTCCTGCAGTACTGTGGCCAAATTATTCAGCGCCGGTGCATTATCAGGGTGGCGCAGGCTCGCTGTCCTGAAAGCCGTTTCTGCTGCCGGCAGATCGCCCAGCAGATAAGCGCTATTGCCAAGGCCGAGTTGCAGCATCAGATTGTCTGGCCATTGTTGTAGCGCTGCTTGATAGACGCGAAGTGCCTGTTCTGGTGTCGCTGTTTTTTCAAACGTCACGGCAGCAGCAGTGATTCGTTTTTCATTCAAGCCTGCCGGTAATTCACCCGGCGCAAGCGCAAGCATTGCCCAGTACTGGCTACGGGCCCATGTATGTTCAAAGGTACGCATTGCCATGCTCTGGCGCTCAGTCACTCCCGAGCGCAGCAGGATTTCCTTGCGCTCAAGATCATAGCCAATGACGACGGCATAATGCCAGCGCGGCAACCAGCTCAATCCGAGATTTTGCAGCACGATGACTGGATGGCCGGCAGCTACTTCGGTCAGCAGTGCGGAGAGATTGGGCTCTATCGTTAAAGCCAGCGCGCCGTGGCGTCGCGCTGCCGCCAGCATTTCCGGTTGCAGGCTGCCTTCACGGGCGGGAATAAAAACTTCAGGCTGGATTTCGTCAGGCGTGATCTGAATGCCTGTTGCGCCAAGCGACATCGCCAACGCGGCAGGACCGCACTGAAAAAGTTCTTGCGCAAAAAAAGGGGTGGTGGTCAGTTCAATACGTTGCGGCAGTGGCGACTGCGGTTCACTTAGCAAGGCGCGGGTCTGCGTTGCACAGCCCGCAGCTAAGCTGACGCAGAGCGCCAACCAGATCAGGCGGGCTGCGCGCATCATTAGCGAACGCTACGGGTGAACGGAAAGACTTTAGTAAAGCCGAGGATGTCGGTGACCAGCAAGATCACAAAAATGCCGAACAAGATACCAATAACGTCACCGCCGGCAGGCATTTTATCCATGTTGCTAGCCAAGCTTTGTGCTTCGCTGTCGCTCAGTGCAGCGACACGCAGTTGTGCGTCCGATGAACTGATGCCCATTGCTTCGAGTCGGGAGACAACATCAGGGCGGGCAACTTCAGCGGCCAATTTTGCGCGGGCTGACTGAGCCGATTCGGTTACGGCGACCTGTTCAGTTGTGATCAATGTTGCGTGGGCTGATCCCATCATGCCGGTCAGGGTAATGGATGAAATCAAAAGGGAAGCAATTATTTTTCGAGCGATTTTCATAGATATCTCCAAAGTCTTACAGGGTGTTTCAGGCAAACTCAAAACTCACAGTAACACTGGAGATAGTCGGTATCTTGATCAAAAACAATGTCTGCGCAATAACGTACATAACAATTCTGCAGAGAAATAGTTTGCATAATGCAGAAGGCCCCCGAAAATTTCGGGGGCCTTCTGTTCGTTCACAAACTGTTGATGCTGAAGCTGACTGTTAAAAATTACGCGCCAGCTTTTACCTTCAAGCGCCATGCATGCAGCAGTGGCTCGGTGTAGCCGCTAGGTTGCTCAAGCCCTTTCATGACCAGATCGCGCGCTGCACGATAAGCGTAAGAGGTTTCAAAGTTCCCGGCCATTGGCTTGTACAGCGGGTCACCGGCGTTCTGGCCGTCGACGACTTTCGCCATACGCTGCAGTGTTTCAGTGACTTGCGCTTCGGTGACGATGCCATGCAACAGCCAGTTGGCAATGTGCTGGCTGGAAATCCGCAGCGTGGCACGATCTTCCATCAGGCCAACGTTGTGAATGTCGGGCACCTTCGAGCAGCCGACGCCCTGGTCAATCCAGCGCACCACATAACCGAGTATGCCTTGTGCATTGTTGTCGAGCTCTTGCTGAATGTCGGCAGCTGACCAGCTTGGGTTGCTGGCGACCGGTATTTGCAGCAGGCCATTGAGCAGCTTGTCGATTTCTTCTGAAGAGGCGACTTTTTCCAGCTCTTGCTGAATGCTCGATACTTTAACCTGGTGATAGTGCAGCGCATGCAAAGTCGCCGCGGTTGGTGATGGCACCCATGCGGTATTGGCGCCGGATTTTGGATGGCCGATTTTCTGTTCCAGCATCGCTGCCATCAGGTCTGGCATGGCCCACATGCCTTTGCCGATCTGTGCGCGACCGCGCAAGCCGCATGACAGACCCACCAACACATTGCTGCGCTCGTAGGAAGTCAGCCAGGTCGACGTCTTCATGTCGCCCTTGCGCAGCATCGGCCCCGCTTGCATTGCAGTGTGCATTTCGTCGCCGGTGCGGTCGAGGAAACCGGTGTTGATGAAGGCCACGCGCGCAGCGGCCTGACCTATACAAGCTTTCAGGTTGACGCTGGTGCGACGCTCTTCGTCCATGATGCCGAGCTTGACCGTGTTGGGCGCCAGACCGAGCAGCGTTTCAACGCGGCCGAACAGTTCGCTGGCGAACGCAACTTCAGCCGGGCCATGCATTTTCGGTTTGACGATATATACCGAGCCGGTGCGCGAGTTGCCGATCTTTTGTTCTTTGCTACGCTTCAAATCATGCAAGGCAATCGTCACGGTAATGACGGCGTCCATAATGCCTTCGGGGATTTCGCGGCCGTCTTCCAGCAAGATTGCAGGGTTCGTCATCAGATGACCAACGTTGCGCAAGAAAAGCAGTGAGCGGCCATGCAGCGTCACAATGCCGCTGTTTGCACCTGCGGCAGTGTACTGACGGTCTGCATTCAAAGTACGGGTGATGGTCTTGCCGCCCTTGTTCAGCGTTTCAACCAGCGTTGCCTTCAGAATGCCGAGCCAGTTTTCATAAGCGAGGACTTTGTCGTCTGCGTCGACGCAAGCAACCGAATCTTCCAGATCAAGGATGGTCGACAGTGCCGATTCGATGACCAGATCGGCGACACCTGCGGCGTCATCCTTGCCGATACCTTTGCTGCGGTCGATCTGGATATCAATATGCAGGCCGTTATTGATCAGCAGCACGGAAGTCGGTGCCGCTGCATCGCCCTGATAGCCTACAAATTTGCTGGCATCTGCCAGGCTGGTGACGCTGCCGTCTTTCAATGTCACAGCAAGCTTGCCGTCGTTGACTTGGTAAGCGGTGGCATCAGCATGTGAGCCAGAGGCCAACGCGGCAGACTGGTCAAGGAAGGCGCGTGCGAACGCGACGACTTTCGCGCCACGCACCGGGTTGTAAGCGCCGCCTCTGGTGGCGCCGTCGGTCTCGGGAATGGCATCGGTGCCGTAGAGCGCGTCATACAGCGAACCCCAGCGCGCATTGGCGGCGTTGAGTGCATAGCGGGCGTTCAGGATAGGCACCACCAGTTGCGGGCCGGCTTGCAGCGCGAGTTCGGCATCGACATTCGATGTTGTGGCAGCGACCTGCGCTGGCGACGGCACCAGATAGCCAATTGACTTCAGGAAGTCGCGATACGCGTCCATATTGCCAATCGGGCCCGGGTTGGCGTGATGCCATTTGTCGAGTTCCGTTTGCAGGCGGTCGCGTTCGGCCAGCAGGGCGGCGTTCTTGGGTGCGAGGTCATGCGCGATCGCATCGAAGCCATTCCAGAAACTGGCGCTGTCTATGCCGGTGCCCGGCAGTACTTGCTCCTCAATGAATTTATGCAGAACAGTGGCGACTTGAAGTCGGTTGCAAGTGGTACGTGCGGTATGTGCAGTCATGCTGAAACCTCGCGGGTAGTGATGATTGAAAAAATTACTGAACTTGCTTGAGCTTTTTTTAGGGGTGCTTAGCTGTGCTTAGTGCTGCTGGCTTGCATAGGCGAGCAAGTCATCCAGCGAACGTCCTTCGCCATCGGGTTTGATACTCAGCTCTTCCATCGGCGCACCGGCGCGGTTGACCCAGAAAGTCTGATAGCCAAACCAGCTCGCACCGCAGATATCCCAGCCATTACTCGATACAAAAAGAATTTGCTTCGCAGGGATGCCAAACAGATCCGTGCCAAGCTGGTACACCTCGGGTGCGGTCTTGAACTTGCGCACACTATCGGCAGACAGCAAATGCGAGAACATCGTTTCCATATTGGCCGCTTTGACCACTGCGTCCAGCATTTCCAGATTCGCATTCGACAAAATCGCCAGCTTCAGACCCTGGTCTTTCAGCTTGCTTAGAACTGCGATATTTTCCGGAAAGGCCGGCAATTTTGCATATTGCGCCATCAATGCATGCTGGGCATTGAGGTCCAGGTCAAGTCCGAGTTTTTTGCAGGCGAAAATCAGCGCGTCTTGCGTCACTTCCCAGAATGGCTTGTAGGTCGAGCATAGCGTGCGCAAACGCGTGTATTCAATCTGCTTGTCGCGCCACAGCGCCGCCAGGGTTTCCCCTTTGCCGGGGTAGAGCTTCTCGGCCATGGCACTGATCGAGTACACGTCAAACAAGGTGCCGTAAGCGTCGAAGACGATTGCTTGAAAAGTCATGGTGCGCTTAAGTCAAAATAAAGCGCCATATTAATTGATAAAAAGTTGGTAGGTGGAGCATTTTAGTGAATTGATTTGTGCGTTTTAGTTGAAGGTTGGGTGGGGTGTTATCTACTTTGTGAGTGGGAACTGCAACGCAAAGAAGGCAGGCAGTCCTTCAAATTACCAAATTCTGTGCATCCGCCAGCCTTTTAATCTGGTTTTGGTTTCCCTGCGGCCAGTATTACGGTGCGTCGTCATCTTTCAAATATTCTTTTGACGGCATATTCCATTGAAGGTATTCTATGACTTGGGAAATCGAGTACACGGATGAGTTCGGAGTCTGGTGGGATCAGCTAAGTACGGCTGAACAAGAATCGCTGGATGCTTCGGTGCGTTTGCTGGAAACACGTGGGCCTAATCTGGATTATCCGCATAGCAGCGGGATCAATGGTTCGAAGCATACGCACATGAGAGAACTGCGCACGCAGCATAACGGTAGGCCATTGAGAACGCTGTATGCATTTGATCCGCGCCGCATCGCTATCCTGTTGATTGGCGGTGACAAGACCGGTGCTGATCGCTGGTATGACCGTCATATCCGGCTTGCTGACCGGCTTTATGACGAACACCTAAAGCAAATTGAAAGGCAGGGCTGAACAATGAGCAACAAATATTCGGACTTGCGTGCACGAATGTCACCAGAATCGCAAGTCCGCGCAAAAGCGAAGGCGCAAGCGATGCTGGCCGAGATGCCGCTGCAGGAATTGCGGCAGGCTCGCGGCCTGTCTCAGAAGAAGCTGGCGGAGATACTGCATGTACAGCAGCCTTCTATCGCGAAGCTTGAAAAAAGAACGGATATGTATTTATCGACACTACGCAATCACATCGAGGCTATGGGGGGTGAACTCGATATCATTGCCCGTTTTCCGGATGGGGTAGTGAAGATAATTAATTTTTCAGAATTAAGTACAGAAATACCCGCATGAAGATAAGCAGCCGGATCTTTATTGGCTAGCATTACGACATGCGGGGCATTTTCAGCAGTACTGCGAATCAAGTAGGCTGCATCGAATTATGGTTGCCAGCACATTTCAAAGTATTGAGCTCCAGATTCAGACTCGTCTTTTTATTGCTGTCGATTTCAACCAGTAATTTGGAGTAAGGACCCAGTGCGCCGCCAAACACCAGTGGCGTAGCCTTCAAGAATGAATAGCCGACACCGGCAGTCGCCATCACATCACACTTACCGTCGATGTAGCCAGCACGGAAACCTTCGGCCTGCGATTTTGCCAGACTGTAGGTAAAGGTCAGGTCAAAGCCGGACACTTTATCGTTGAGATCGGTCGTTGTTTTTCTTGCGCCAAGCACGAGATTTGGTTTGCTCAGACCTGTTTGATCCCATTGCCAGTTCAAGCCGGCATAGGCGCGTGTTTCTTCATTCAGGGTACCAAAGTTGAACGGAACGGCAAAAGCGCTGGACTGGGACAGCAGCAGGCAGGCAGTGGTGATGGAAAAGAGGGCAGAGCGTTTGATCGGCATGTTATGCAGCCTGTGAAATTTAAATGAAACTTTGAAAGGAGCGTGATGGTAGCAACCATCACGGTCATATTCAATTCAACACAGGGTTTAGAAGCACTTCGTCACCATTAAATTTGATTCTTGTGTATTCGGTAACGGAAGTACGGTCTTGGTTGTTAGCTGTGATCGCGGTCCGGCCTGTGCCATGGGTCGACATGCGTCATCACATTGATCACGCGATGCCGCTGCATGATCCGCTGGGTGGCAACCACCGCGATGTCGTGGCCTGCTTCTACCGTAATGCTCGCGTCGACTTCGATATGCGCATCGACCACAATCATGTCCCCCATTTTGCGCGTGCGAATGTCATGGATGCCCTTGATGCCGGGCGTGTCAGTCAGCGTTTGCCGTATCGCGGCAACTTCTTCTTCGTCGACTGCGCGGTCGACCAGATCATGCAGCGCATCCCATCCGAATTGCCAGCCCATCTTTGCCACCATCAGACCGACGATCAGCGCCGCAATCGGATCAAACATCGGGTAACCAGCCAGGTTGCCGATGATGCCGATGCCAACAACCAGCGATGAAGCCGCATCCGAGCGCGCATGCCAGGCATTGGCAACGAGCATGCTCGACTTGACGCGCTTGGCCACCGCCAGCATATAGCGGAACAAGAGTTCCTTTGCCAGTAGCGCCGCCGCGGCGACCCACAGCGCAATGCTGTGTATCGTCGGTATGCTCTGCGGGTCTTCCAGTTTCAGGAATGCCGACCAGAGCATGCCGATGCCGACAGCCAGCAGCAGTGCGCCGAGTGCCAGCGAAGCGGCGGTCTCAAAACGTAAGTGTCCATACGGATGATCGGCATCCGCGTCTTTCTTGCTGTGATGGCCGGCGAACAGCACGATGAAATCAGCCACCAGATCGGACAGTGAATGAATGCCATCGGCAATCAATGCTTGCGATTTCGAAAACATGCCGATCGAGATTTGTGCCGCCGTCAGCACCACATTGACCGCGACGCTGGCCCAGGTGCTGCGCGCTGCACTGCGGATGCGCGCCGCTTTTTCAGATTCCGTGCTGACCGTATCTTCGTCGAGTTCGCTGTGATTCATTGTGAATTTTCATTAATAACGCTTGTTCAGGTCTGACCGGCAGATAAGGATTTCATAATTATTACTTGATAGTCCTTGCTGTCGTCTGCTTGCCGAATGATACCAATTCCTTTTCATACTAAAATGCCTGACAGTATTTTGCGAAAACAGGCATATGAACCTTGATCAGGCAGTTCTTCGTCAACCAATGAAGGTCCGGCAGGTTGTGGCCGGTTCCGAATTTTCCGACACGGTCCGTCAGCTGGAAGAAATCGGCTTCATCCCGAATGAACAAGTGACCGTACTGGCACGCGGTTTCCCCGGCGGCGATCCACTGGTTGTGCGCGTCGGTCTGTCAAGTTTCGCTCTGCGTCGGCATGAAGCGCAAATGGTGTTGCTGCAAGAGGTACATCCCGATGAATGAAGCGCGGGTCTATTTGCATGCCGCTGGTCCACTGGTGGCGCTGGTCGGCAATCCGAATTGCGGCAAAACGGCACTGTTCAATCTGCTGACAGGCAGCACTCAGAAAGTGGCGAACTATGCAGGCGTCACGGTCGAGCGCAAGGAAGGACGTTTGCAGCTCGTATCTGGCAAGACCGTGCGCATTCTTGATTTGCCCGGCGCTTACAGCCTCTATCCGCGCTCGCTGGACGAGCGCGTCACCTGCAATGTTTTGCTCGGACGCGCACAGGGCGAAAAGCGGCCCGACTATGTCGTCTGCGTCGTTGACGCGACTAATCTGCGGCGCAACTTGCGATTGGTGCTGGCAGTCAAGCGCATGGGCTTGCCCTGTGTTGTCGCGCTCAACATGGTTGATGTTGCGGCACGCCGCGGCATTCATGTTGATGCGGAGGCGCTGGCGCTTGAACTGGGCATTCCTGTCGTGTCGACGGTTGGCGTCAAGGCCGACGGCGATGCTAATTTGCGCGCGCAGCTGGAACAACTCGACAGTTTTGCGAGCGGCGCAATGAACAGTGCGGTCGCATCGGAAGAAGCGGATCAGGAATCGATTGATTCCGACCACGAGACTGTCCAGAAAATTTTAATAAAATTAAAGCTCAACACCATCATGCCGGACATGTTGAGCGATCGTATCGATCGTATCGTGCTGCATCCGTTAGCGGGGCCGCTGATCCTGACCGTGCTGCTGTTCCTGATTTTTCAGGCCATGTTCAGTCTGGCGAACGTGCCGATGGAAGCCATCAAGACCGGCACCGAATGGCTGGGGCAGGCAGTCACGGATGCGCTGCCCGACGGCTGGGTGCGCAGTCTGATCGTCAACGGGCTTATAGCCGGCGCCGGTGGCGTCATCGTGTTTTTGCCGCAGATTCTGATCCTGTTCTTTTTCATTTTGCTGCTGGAAGAATCCGGCTATCTGCCGCGCGCCGCTTTCCTGCTCGACCGCATCATGGGTTCGGTCGGTCTGTCAGGCCGTTCTTTCATTCCCCTGCTGTCGAGCTTTGCGTGCGCGGTGCCGGGCATCATGGCCACGCGCACCATCGCCAACTCGCGCGACCGCATCGTTACGATGCTGATCGCGCCGCTGATGACCTGTTCGGCGCGGCTGCCAATTTATGCATTGCTGATCTCGGCCTTCATTCCACAGCGTCTGGTGTGGGGCAGCATGGAACTGCAGGGTCTGGTGCTGTTCGGCTTGTATGTATTTGGCGTGGTTGGTGCGATGGCAGTCGCGCTGGTGCTCAAGCATTTCACCAGCGACGGCCGGCAAGTGCGTCCTTTGATGATGGAGCTGCCGAGCTACCACATGCCGACCGTGCGCAATCTGGCCATCGGCTTGTGGCAGCGTGTCGAAATTTTCCTGCGCCGTGTTGGCAGCATCATTCTGATTTTGTCGATAGGCTTGTGGTTTCTGGCCAGCTTCCCCGGCGCGCCGCCGGGTGCGACCGGACAGGCGATCGAATACAGCATCGTCGGCATCATCGGCCATGCACTGGCCGTGGTGTTTGCGCCTATCGGTTTCAACTGGCAGATCAGCGTGGCTCTCGTGCCGGGCATGGCCGCACGTGAAGTCGCCGTCAGCGCGCTGGGCACCGTCTATGCGCTGTCTGCCACCGGCAACGACACCTCGGGCGCGCTGGCACCGTTAATCTCGCAAAGCTGGAGTCTGGCGACGGCCTTGTCCTTACTTGCCTGGTATGTATTTGCGCCGCAGTGCCTGTCAACACTGGCAGCCGTCAAGCGCGAGACCGGCAATTGGAAAATGCCGCTGGTGATAGCGGGCTACCTGTTTGGCCTGGCTTATCTGGCTTCGTTTATTACTTACCGGATCGCGCTTAGTTTGGGTGGTGGTTGACCTTTTATGTATGGAAAACTCAAGATCAAAACAGGACTTGTCAGTAAGATCAGGAAAGCCATTTTCAGCCTTGAACTCACGCAGCAAGAAGCGACAAAACGATGACTTTAAAATTACAGTCCGTCCAGCGAAGGAAGCAGTAGGGCGTTAGACACGGGCTGCTGCCTGATCACGCAATGATGACATTTTTCAGTAACGGCTATTTGATCTGGCTGGAATTATTTCTTTAGGAATCGCTTCATGAGCAGAGTAGGGAAATCCTGTCTGTGCGCTGCGATGACATACACATAGGTATCTTTGCCGAACCGTCGGTAGACTATTTTGTGATGCGATGTAAAAACGTATTGATATTCAAAGATGCCAACGGATGCGAATTCTTTTACTGAAGAGCCTTTGAAAATTTCAGCATCGATATTTTTCAGTTTTTCAAAAATCTCATCCTCTGCTTTGAGCCACCCGCTTTCCCCCCACTTATCAAGCATGTACTCCTGAAGTGTAAGCAAGTCCTGCTGCGCATCGGGAAGAATAATGACTGCCATTATTTACGGCTTTTACGGGCAGCGAGAAGTTGCGCTCGGGATTCGTCAACAGAAATACCTTTATTCTGCAGACGATCTTTTTCACCTAGGGCGATGATTTTCAGGGCTGCGATGAGTGCTTCTTTTTCCTGAAATTCTCTGACGCTCTCAATCACCATGCTAGCTTCACCATTCTGCGTGATGATGAAGGGGTTTCCATTCAATTCCAAGTCTTCGGAGATTTGCGCCGCATGGCTTTTCAGATAAGAAATGGATTTGATGTTGGCAGTGGACTGCATAGAAATCTCCATTAATTGAATGGGTCTTAATTTAGGCCTAAATTTGGTCGGAGTCAATATTTCTGAGCTTGTGGTGGAGAGCTGTTAAAGAGGTAGCAAGAAAAAAAGCTTCTCATGAACTTCAGGCATTACTTTGCTTTGAGCAGCAAAAGCCAGGAAATGACTTTTCAAGACAGATGCAGGTCAAAGCCACTAAGGCATTAGAGTGTCTAACAAAATGCCGCTAAGCTTAAACCAGCCGCTGGGATGACGGAGTTGGTCTTTTTGTCAGAGTCCTCTAGCTCAGGAACCTATCCACCACAAATTGAAAGCAAGCGGCCTGTCGGAAATCTGATTCGACGTTGCCTGTCCGGCGGACTTGGCCTTCGGGAAAGCCTGCAAGACTTCACTGTCGGTAGCGCGTGTGACCAGCAACACGGCACCGGCTGGTTTGGCAGGCAGGCGGAAGCGTTGATCAAAATGATTTTGCGGTTTAATGCCGCGTTGCCATCCCAGAGCCGCACCTGCAGGCAGTGGTAAATTTGCCTGTAGCTGGGCCAGCACTGCCCGGTCATCCGATGCGACAGCAAAATCTTCAGCCGCGCCATGCGCGATGGCTGCTTTCCTGACTTGTTCAATGAAGCCAGGCCAGTTCCGTAAGGCCCAGTATGGATCCGTCTTGACACTGCGCGCCAGATGGAAGGGCTGCGCGATGAGAAAATCAAAATGATAAAGCGCCGATGTCATTGCCAGATTGAATGCAAAGGACAATGCCAGCCAGCGTGGGTGACGCGCCGCCAGAAACAAAACGGCAGCCAGCGTCACGGCGACATAAGTGGGCGCGGCCCAGTTGGCATGCGCGCGCGACAACAGCGCCTGTAGTGAAATCACCGCCAAAAAAGGCAGCGCGAACGCGAGCAGATACCAGTCATTTGCTGTCGGCTTGCGCGTTCTTTGCATGAACCAGAGCGCAAACGCGCAGAGCAAAACCGGTCCTGCCATCAGGAATTGCGCGCCCAGGAATCCGGCCAGTGCAGCGGGGTGCAGACCGTAGCCGCTGTTTTGCGAAATTTCTGCGGTGTGGTTGAGCGTGGGCGAACCGTGCGTCAAATTCCACCAGAGATTAGGGGCAAACACGATAGCGGCAGTGACCGCTGCCAGATAAGGCCAGGGACTGCGTAACCAATGCCGCCATTGCGGATGCAACAGGCAGAGCAAGCCAGACAGCGCAAAGATGCCCATCGAATACTTGGACAGCAAGCCCAGCCCTGCAGACAAGCCGACCAGCAACCAGATTGAGCGTCCTCCCTCGAGTGCGCGACGCAACAACCACATGGTGCTAATCCAGAACAGCAGCAGCAAGCTGTCGGTTGTCGCAGCAATGCCGTAAAACGCAGTTAGCGGCAAACTGATGAATGCACAAGCGGCAAAACAAGCCGTCCATGCCTTTGCGCCAAGCTGGCGCGCCAGCGCAAACATCAGCAGCGTCGACAAGGCAAAAGCGCTCAGTGGCACAGTTCGCACACAAGCTGCACTGTCACCGCAGACGCTGCGCACCAGACCAATAGCCCATGCAATCAGAGGCGGTTTGGTCCAGTAACCAAAGTCGGGCGTTTTTGACCAGGCGATGTAATAGCTTTCATCAACGGACAGCGGCAGCCCGGCGGCAATTGGCATGCGCCATAGCGTGAACAGAACCAGCAAGGCGATCGTGACCAGCCAGGCATTGCGCAGGCTGGCCGACGAATCGTTCGGCGTGATGGCTGACATGGCAGACTTAGCGGACATGAGCGTTATTTTTTAGAGTCGCTGTCTGGCGTGTCCAACTGCCAGCCGTCGCTGTCTTCGATTTGTTGCTGATTGCGGGTCAGGTAAGAGCGCACTGCACCTGACTCGAACAACACGCGCGCGAGCACTTCCGCCAGCACGCCTGAGGAGATCATCTGCACGGCGGCAATTACGAGAAAGAATCCTAAAAACAGCAAAGGGCGGGTGCCGATTGATTCATGCAGTACATATTTCACTGTGGCCAGGTAGGCCAGGATCAGCCCGCCGGCTGTGCCCAGCATCAACCCGATACCGCCAAAAAAATGACCCGGACGGCTGCGGAAGCGCATGAAAAAATAAACGAAGATCAGGTCGAGCACGACGCGCAAGGTGCGCGAGATGCCATATTTGGATTCGCCGAATATACGCGGGTGATGCGTGACGACTTCCTGCGCGATGCGGCGCGGTGTGGTTACCGTTGCCAGCCACGCAGGAATGAAGCGATGCATCTCGCCATACAGGCGCAGGCTCTTCAACGCCGATGCGCGGAACACTTTCAGGCTACAACCATAGTCACGCAAGTAAACGCCGGTCATGCGGGCAATGAGCCGGTTTGCGATCAGTGAAGGCAACTTGCGCAATAAAAAACCATCTTTGCGGTCTTTGCGCCAGCCGGCAACCAGATCAAGATCTTCGCGCAGCAAACGACCGACCATGCGTGGAATATCAACCGGATCATTTTGCAAGTCACCGTCCATGGTGACAATGACGTCGCCGCGCGACGCATCTATGCCGGCCTGCGTCGCAGCAGTCTGCTTGAAGTTGCGGGACAGTTCAACGATGCGAACATGGCCTGCGCTTTTGGCGGCGCAACGACGCAGCTCGGCAGGTGTCGCATCCGAACTGCCGTCGTCAACCAGTATCAACTCCCAGGGGCAGGGATAGCCTGCCAGCGAAGCCTGTACACGCTCTACCAGCGGCTCTACATTTTCTGCTTCGTTATACATCGGGACGACGATGGATAAGCGGTGCGGCGGCAGGTCAGCGGGAATGTCCGGACGGGCGGGGGCGAGGGAGGGAGTGTTCATTTTGTGTCAATCTTTATATTCGTTTGCAAAATCGTCTTCAAAATCGTTTTTGGAAAATAGTCATCAGCCATGCCAATGCAGCGGCAGTCAGCGCGCTGGCCAGCACGAACAAGTGAAGCACGAGCGCGGCCTGCAAGCCGCTTGCAAATGCGACGCCCGAAGGCAGCATCGCCGCGGCGGCTCCCGCTTCATAGCTGCCAAAACCGGCCACGCCCTGAATCGGCAAAATGGCAGCCAGTTCGGCGCCGAGCGCACCAGCACCCGCTGCAGCCAGCGGTGCCGGCAGAATTTGCGCCAGTAACCAGGCCTGAACGGCAAGCTTGATGCTCCAGTTGGCCAGCGTCCATAGCCAGCCTATGCGCGCATGGCGAGCCGAATCAGCCAGCGCCTGCCGCATATTTTCAAGCCGGCTGCGCCAACCTTTGCCTGCAGTTGGCACTTGCCAGCGGCTGGCTAGATACGGCAAGACCAGCGCCAGTAATACAAGACCGGCTACGGCAAGCGATCTGAACCATACCGGCAAATCAGGCCACACCAGCAGCGCGAGACCGAGCAGGATAAACGCATCCTGCAGCCTTAACCACAATAACGAAGCGATCGCGCGGTCGGTGGCTACGCCAAAATTGCGTCGTAATAATAGCGGGAAAGCCAGTTCCCCCCCACGAAAGGGCACGATGTTGACGAGCGCGTTATGAAACAGCACGATACGCAGGCAGGTAGCGAAGCGACCTTGGGCGGCATCGCGAAATTCATAAAAGACACGCAACGCACGTAGAAAATACGTCGCAAACAATCCCAGCAGCGCCATGCACAGGACAGCCGGCGCCAAGTTGCCGACGGCGTCAAACAAGCCTGACCAGCGGGCATCGAGTGCCAACCAGGCTAAAAATGCCAAACTCAGGATTGAGGCGAGAAGGAGTTTTGTGCGCACGGTTCCGGCGTTGATTTGCTTGGGTTGGATAGCTACTGGATTGAATGTCTGGCACAAACGCCCGCAGAAAACTCTGACAGGGTTCAGCGCAATACCCGCGATTATATTTCGCCAGAGCAGAAATGGAGGGATAATCGCGATTTACGTTCTGATATTCATAGAATAAGGCTTGTCCTTTTTTCGTTATGCATCTTATTCAATCGGCATTTTCCCGATTTATCCGGCGCGCCGACATCCTTGCCTTTATTGCATGCATTCTGATCTTCTGGTTTTATCCACAGATTGATTTGCAGACCAGCGCTCTTTTTTACGAGGCTGAAAAAGGGTTTTTCCTGGCTGGTAATTCGCTGGTTCTGCTTTCCTACCAGCTTTTTGCACGCCTGCAGTTTCTGGTGCTCGGCGCTCTGCTGCTGGCATGGATCGCAGCGCAATGGCTTCCCGCCTTTCGTTCGCGCCACCAAAGCCGCGCAGCCGTCTATCTGTTTTTGCTGTTACTGACCGGCCCGGGTTTGCTCGTCAATGGGGCTCTGAAAGAAAACTGGGGCAGGGCGCGTCCGCGCCAAGTAGTGGAATTCGGTGGTACGCAGACATTTACGCCGGCGCTGATTCCTGCTGCACAGTGCAACACCAACTGTTCTTTCGTCAGTGGCCATGCCTCGCTGGGCTTTTATTTGATAGGGATGGCATGGGTTATGCGGCAGCGTCGCTGGCTGCTGGCCGGCATGGTGCTGGGCGCGCTGGTGGGTGCAGGTCGCATCATGCAGGGCGGCCATTTTCTGGGTGATATCGTTTTTTCTTTTTGGACGGTGTATTTCACCGCAGACTTGCTGGCCTGGCTTTGCCGCCTGCAGCCTAACGCACCAACTGCGCCTTCTGCGAAAGCGGATGAGACAGGTCTGCCAAGCCAATCCCGGGACCAGTCAGCAAGTGATATTGGAAATGAGTCAGGAAATTAAATGAAGATTGCCATTGCCGGTATCGGCTATGTAGGACTTGCGAACGCTATTTTGCTGGCGCAGCACAATGAGGTCGCCGTGCTCGATATCACCGCTGAAAAAGTGGCGCTATTGAATCGTAAAAAATCGCCAATCATTGATCCCGAGATCGAACACTATCTCGAGACTGCCTCGCTGCAATTGACGGCAACGCTGGATCCGCAGCTGGCATACGCCGATGCGGACTTCGTCATTATTGCCACGCCGACCAATTATGACCCTATCAGCAATTACTTCGATACCAGCTCGGTGGAAGCAGTTGTGAGGCAGGTGATGACGATCAATCCCGCTGCCGTGATGGTAATCAAATCTACCGTGCCAGTGGGCTATACAGAAAAACTCAAACAGCAGATGCAATGCCAGAACATTATGTTCTCGCCCGAGTTTTTGCGAGAAGGGAAAGCGCTGTACGACAATCTTTATCCATCTCGCATCATCATTGGTGAACAGTCCGAGCGTGCGCGCGTATTTGCCGGCTTGCTGCAACAGGGTGCGCTTAAAAAAGATATCGCCGTATTGTTTACGGACTCCAGCGAAGCAGAAGCAGTCAAACTGTTCTCGAACACCTATCTGGCCATGCGCGTTGCCTACTTCAACGAGCTCGATACCTATGCGCTTTCGCACGGGCTCGACACCCGCCAGATTATTGACGGCGTCGGGCTAGATCCGCGCATTGGCAGCCACTACAACAATCCTTCATTCGGTTACGGCGGTTATTGCCTGCCGAAAGACACCAAGCAGCTATTGGCCAACTATAGCGAAGTGCCGCAGAACCTGATCCGCGCTGTCGTCGATTCGAATGCCACCCGCAAGGATTTCATTGCCGACAGCGTCTTGCATCTCAAGCCGCGGGTTGTTGGCATATACCGGCTGATCATGAAGAGCGGCTCGGATAATTTCCGCACCTCGTCGATACAAGGCATCATGAAACGCATCAAGGCCAAAGGGGTAGAGGTCATCATTTATGAGCCGGTGCTGAACGAGACTGAATTTTTTCATTCTGCCGTGATAAACGATCTCGATGAATTCAAGCGTCGCTCGGATGTCATCATCGCCAACCGCATCACTGATTCGCTGCAGGATGTCGTCGCCAAGGTCTACACGCGCGACCTGTTCGGAAGGGATTGATTGTGAAAGTACTTGTTACCGGCGCCGCCGGTTTTATCGGCATGCATGTGAGCCAGAACCTGCTGGCGCGTGGCGATACCGTCATAGGCGTCGACAATATCAATGATTACTACGATCCAAAGCTCAAGCACGCAAGGCTGGCGCAACTGACGCCGCATACCAACTTCAGGTTCGTGCAGGGCGATATCGCCGATGGAAAAATTCTGGAGCAGGTATTTGCCGACGAGCGCCCGCAACGTGTCATCAACCTTGCCGCGCAGGCAGGCGTACGTTATTCGCTGAAAAATCCTGCTGCCTACATACAAAGTAACCTGGTCGGCTTCGCCAACTTGCTTGAGTGCTGCCGGAACTATGCAGTCGAGCATCTGGTCTACGCCAGTTCGTCCAGCGTATATGGCGCCAACACCCACATGCCTTTTTCCGTGCATGACAATGTCGATCATCCGTTGAGCTTGTATGCGGCGACCAAAAAAGCCAACGAGCTGATGGCGCATTCGTATAGCCACTTATATCGGCTGCCTACCACCGGACTGCGCTACTTCACCGTCTATGGCCCGTGGGGTCGGCCCGACATGTCACCGTGGCTGTTCACGAGCGCGATTTTGGAAGGTCGCCCGATTGATGTATTCAATCACGGCAAAATGCAGCGCGACTTCACCTTCATTGACGATATTGCCGAAGGCACCGTGCGCGTACTGGACCATATAGCGCAAGCCAATCCGGGCTTCTCGACCGACTCGCCGGATCCCGGCAGCGGCAACGCACCCTACAAGGTCTACAATATCGGCAATCACCAGCCCATGGAATTGATGCATTTTATTCAGACGATAGAGCAGGCGCTTGGTGTTGAAGCGAAAAAGAATTTCCTGCCCATGCAGGCCGGTGACGTGATTGCCACCTATGCGGACGTCGATGCGCTCAAGGCTGACATCGGATTCGAGCCCGCTACGCCGCTGGCCGACGGCATCAGAAAATGGGCGCACTGGTATCGTGAGTACACAGCATGAACGACGGATTCAACGCAAAATTATCGATGCTGGATCTGGTGGCAGTACGCGAAGGCGGCACTGTCGCCGATGCGCTCGCCATTGCGCTGCGCACCGCGCAGCATGTCGAAGCATTGGGCTTTGGCCGTTACTGGGTTGCGGAGCATCACAACATGCCGGGCATAGCGAGCTCGGCGACAGCCGTTATGGTTGGCCATCTGGCCGGCGGCACCAGGCGTATACGTGTTGGCTCGGGCGGCATCATGCTGCCCAACCACGCGCCGCTGGTCGTGGCCGAAGCCTTTGGCACGCTGGCTGAACTGTACCCGGGCCGCATAGATCTCGGCCTTGGCCGCGCGCCCGGCACAGATCAGTTGACGATGCGTGCGTTGCGCCGCGACCGGCCTGAGACCGAAGAAGATTTTCCGCGCGAAGTCGCCGAATTGCAGCGCTTGTTGCGTGAGCCGGAAGCCGGCCAGCGCGTCGTCGCCATGCCGGGTGCCGGTACCAATGTGCCGATCTGGCTGTTGGGGTCGAGCCTGTTTTCTGCGCGACTAGCAGCCGAGCGCGGCCTGCCTTATGCCTTCGCCTCGCACTTTGCGCCGCGCATGCTGCTGCAGGCCCTCGCGCTCTATCGCAAGGAATTCCGTGCCTCCGACGTGCTGTCGGAGCCGTATGTGGCCATCGGTGTACCGATGATAGCGGCGCCTTCCGATGAAGAGGCGCAATACCTTGCCAGTAGCACCTACCAGCGTGTGCTCGGTATCTTGCGCGGCGACCGTCGGCGCTTGCAGGCGCCGGTGGACAATTATCTGGCGCAGTTGCATCCCCAAGAGCGCGATGCGATTGGTGATTTTCTGGGTGCCGCCGTCATTGGCGGACCGGATACGGTGCGTGAAGGATTGCAGGAGCTGGCGCAGGCAACCGGCGCCGATGAACTCATGCTCGTCAGTGACGTCTTCGATCCGGACTTGCGGTTGCGTTCACTCAGCATCGCTGCGGAAGTACACCAGCTACTGGCAGCGTAGCAGTCAAGGTTCAGGGAAAGCGCTTGGCGCAGCTGTCAGCCATGGTCCTGAACTGGCGGCTGGTTTTGGAATTTTTCGATGCCTGCAACATGCAGGAGTCATAGGTTTCGGCTTCGGATGAGCAAGCTGACAAATATCCGGCGAGGATAAAAACGATCAGCGCGGGTTTGCAAAATTTAATAGTCGAAGCAAGAGGCATAAAAAGTAGGCAGGAAGCAGACAGCAAGTAGAGAGCAAAGCGTTGCGCAAAATACTTCAAAGAAAATTCATTGTAATGGACAAACAGCGCCACCTAGAAAAAACAAAGTGGCACAGGTAATGCCAGTCAATGAGCGCTCTAGTCTTTTTTGATGCGCTGCTGCCCTTGCGGCAAATTGCCTGCGCGCGCAAATTCGGTCGAGTCAAAAAAAGCATCTTCATGCAGATAAGCCAGCAGCATATCGGTCGCGTCCACGCCCCAAAAACATCGCTCGTCAACCACCGCAGTCGGCACACCGAAGACACCAGCTTCAACTGCCTGTTCACCGTTTTGTCTGAGTGTTGCTTTCACTTCCGCCGCATCAAGCATAGTTTGGCTTACCTGTAATTCCTGCAGCAATGCAGACCATGGCGCCACATCTGTTGGCAGATGAGCTTCCTGCCACACATACCGAAAGAGACGATCTACGATTTGCCGGCTGGAGCCGACGGCGATGCACAGGCGCAGCAGCGGTAGCGGATTGAATGGATGTTGTGCAGGCAGGCGCATCGGAATCTGATGGCGATGCGCCATCCATACACAATGCTGGTAAGTCCAGTTGCGCTTGGGTGCAATCTCGACCGGTCCCGTGTTACCCCAGTGCGTCAGCAGTCCGGCAAACAAGACAGGAACGGGTTGCAGTTCAAGCGCTTGTCGCTGCAGTAGTTGCCATTGCAGATAAGAGAAAGGCGAAATGAAATCGAAGTACCAATCAATCTTCTTCATGATCCAGTCCTTCAATATTAAAATTTTGCATGCAGCCGCAACGAGCCGACCGAAACCAGTCCCCGGTCTTTGTTGTAGGCAGGGTTGCGCCGTGTCTTGCCCACTTCACCAGCTATATGGACGCTCTTAATTAGCAGGCAGGCAGTAGCTCGGCATTTCGCAATCCGTGCAGTTGCACTGGTTGCGCACGAAAGCCATGCACTTGGCCGGGCCTCGGGTTTCGATCATGCCTTGCGTGATCGGATTGGTCGGCACGCGACATTCGTTGTTGAGGCGAACTTCGAGTGCGGCACGCTGTTCGTCAGACAATTTGCCGCTGCGGACGGCGTGCACAAATTCCATTACACCGCCATTCTCGACTGCCATCGGCGGAGTGTCGGCGATGGCTAGTCCTGCTGCAAGCAGCAAAACGGATAGAAAAACTGGCAGCAGGGTTTTCATTATTATTCGAGGGTGTCCGACCAGATGGTCCTGGCCCAGTTATTCGCATAGCTGCCTTCGAGTTCCGTCGGTGCCGGGCTCAAGCCACCTGAACCGGTGACGACCTTGAAGGTTTTTTCGGCAGGCACATATTCATGCACGCTAGCCACATGCACCACGTTGCGGTCGTCAATGAAGCTGTAACAGGTATTGGTCAGCATGGGCGCCGGATTAACTTCCCAGCCATTGAGTTGCGCGACGATCGCAGCGGCGGCGACCTTGCCATGGTTGTTGGCCATGTGGCCGCTTTTTGGCATCAGCGGCGCGATCTGTATGGCGTCGCCAATGACGAATACATCCGCGGCGGCAGTTGATTCGAAGCTTTGATAATTGATGCCGCACCAGCGGTTGTTTGCCATATTGTTGAGGCTGGCCTGCTGCGCGATCTTGCCGGCTCGCATAGATGGCAAGGCGTTAATCACGTCAGCCTTCACATCGGACTGCACATCGAATTTGATCAGGCCGGCTTTGGCGTCGACTGCAATCGTCTTGTGCTGATTGCGGTATTCGATGATGTCCTTGTACTGGTCTGCCCAGACTTTTTTGAACAGTCCGGCTTTGGAGACGATGTCCTGATTAGCGTCCAGCACCAGCACTTTGCTGCGCGGCTTGTTGTTCTTGAAGTACCACGCCACTTGCGAAGCGCGCTCGTACGGACCCGGCGGGCAGCGGAACGGCGCTTCAGGAATCGTGATCGCATACACGCCACCGTCGGGCATGGCTTCAAGCTGCTTGCGCAATGTGACGGTCTCGGTGCCGGCTTTCCACGCTTGCACGATCTGGCCCGCATCATGCGCTTCGGCCAGGCCCTCAACGCTTGCCATGTTCAGTTCAACACCTGGCGACACTACCAGCTTGTCATACGATAGCGTGCTGCCACCTGCGAGGGTGACGATACGGGCTTTGGTATCGATGGCGGTGGCGAGATCCTGCGCGATGCGCACGCCATGTTTTTTTGTCAGAGCAGTGTAGGGGCGGGTAATGTCAGCCAGCTTGCGGCTGCCGCCAATGACCAGATTCGACATGGGGCAGGAAATGAATTCCTTGTTCGGCTCCACCAGCGTGACATCGATCTGATTATTCGACAGCATGCGGATATATTTGGCTGCAGTCGCGCCGCCATAGCCGCCACCGATGACAACGACTTTGGCGCCGCGCATCGCAAAAGCGGAAGGGGCGCCAGCGGCCAGACCCAGCGCTGCGCTGGCCTGCAAGAATGTTCTGCGATCCATTGCGGCGCTCCTTACGGCTGCTGACTGGCGAAATAGCTGGCCAGTGTCTTGATCTGTTCGTCGGAAAAACCTTTGGCGATCTGATGCATGATGGTTGCCGGACGCGCGCCAGATTTGAATGCCTGCATTTGCTCGGCCAGATAATCGCTTTTCATGCCGGCCAGAGAAGGCAGGACGGCGTCCTTGACACTTTTGCCATTGGTGCCGTGGCAGTTGGCGCAAGTGGCAGCGAGTGACCTGCTATAAAGTTCTTGCTGGTCACTGGCGCTGGCTGCGCCCGAAAGTAAAAGCGCGGCGGTGGCCGCTGTGCTGATCAGTGCTGATTTCATAGGAGTCATCTGCTGTCTCCTGCGCGGCATACCGCACAAGCAGGTTGATTGGATTTTATTTTTTTGCGCGCATTGGGATGCGACATTGCGTTTGATTGTACCTGCAAAATTTTCCACTGCTATACTCGATCCGTTTTTTTTAAAATTTTTTGGCGAAAAAATCCGGAGTCATACGTCATGAATAAAACCCTTCTGCTATTGTCATTGTTTTGTGCGACCACTGCCGCTCACGCGGACTGGACCCGGCTCGAGCATGCAGACAAAGCACTGACGCTGTACGCTGACATGGACACGCGCAAGGACAGCGGCCATGGAACGGTCACGATCTGGCATCTGGTTGACTACCATGCCGCGCAAAATTTTGAAGGTAAATCCTTCCGCTCCATCAAAGGCCAGGATGAATACGACTGTGCCAAGGGCGTCAGTCGCGAACTGATGCATCTGTGGCATCAGGATTCCATGGGCAATAGCCAGATGGTGCAGGCGACTTATGTGCCGACTGCATGGCTGCCGCCCGAAACTGGCGATATCAAGCAGGTGCTGATGCAGACCGCCTGCGGCAAAAAATAAGCTTGATTAGCGAGCAAACGTGAACGACGCGCCCAGAAAATATGGACGGCTGCAACATGCGCCTGAAGATTTTGTTGCGGACGAATTGATAGAACAGATCAATGCGCAAGGCATGAATGCCGCGCGCCGCGATTTCCTGCGGAAGAGCTTTGTCACTGCCAGTGCGGCTCTTGCTGCCGGTGGTGCGCGAGCGCAGGCAGATCATCCGGGACCGATCGGCGATTCTGCCATTCTGAATTTGCCCGCGCAAAGTACAAGTCTGGGCAATCCCGTCGCGCATGCCGCCTACGGCATGCCATCACAGCATGAAGCCAACTTGCAGCGGCGGGAGTCGCCGGGTCTGACCAAGCGGCGCGAAAGCGGCGTCGCCTTCACGCCCTTGCAGGGACTGTTCGGCATCATCACGCCTAGCGGCCTGCATTTCGAACGGCATCACGCAGGTTGGCATGACATTGATCCGGCGTCGCACAGGCTGATGATCAATGGACTGGTCGCCACACCGAAGGTCTATACCATCGGTGAATTGATGCGCCTGCCATCGGTGTCGCGCATGCATTTTATTGAATGCGGCGCCAATACCGCGATGGAGTGGGCATCGCCCGCAGTGCCCTCCGTGCAGTACACGCATGGCATGCTGTCGTGCAGCGAATTTACCGGCGTGCCTTTGTCTTTGCTGCTGGAAGATTGCGGCATTGACCGCAAAAACGCCAGGTTTGTGCTGGCTGAAGGCAGTGACGGCGCCAGCCTCACGCGCACCATTCCGATTGAACGTGCTTTAGACGATGTGCTGGTAGCGTGGGGCATGAACGGCGAAATGCTGCGGCCGGAAAATGGCTACCCGTTGCGGCTGGTGGTGCCGGGTGCGCAGGGCGTTTCCTGGGTCAAGTGGCTGCGCCGTATTGAAGTTGGCGACGCACCCTACGCAACGCGCGAAGAATCAACGCAATATACCGACCTGATGCCGGATGGCTTGCAGCGTCAATATGCGTTGATTCAGGAATGTAAATCAGTAATCACGACGCCGTCCGGCGGGCAGCGTTTGCTTGATAAAGGCTTTTTCAATATCACCGGCCTTGCCTGGTCGGGTCGCGGCAAAATTGCGCGCGTAGATGTGTCGGTCGACGGCGGTCGCAACTGGCAGACTGCGCGGCTGGAGTCGCCGGTCTTGCCGAAATGTCTCACGCGCTTTAACTTTGACTGGCAATGGGAAGGCAAGTCGGCCATTCTGCAGTCGCGTGCGATCGACGAGACTGGCTATGTGCAGCCCAAGATCAATGAATTGCGTGCAGTGCGCGGCACGCGTTCTGTGTATCACAACAATGCGATTCAATCGTGGCGTGTCGAATCTTCGGGCGAGGTCGTCAATGTCCAGATTTCTTAAAGCCGCATTTTGCCTTTGTCTAATGTTGTTGAGTCAGCCGGGTTTTGCTGAAACGTTTCCGCAAATCGGACGCCGTGCAACGACTGCCGAACTCGCCGCATGGGACATTGATGTGCGCCCCGACTTCAAGGGCTTGCCGGCAGGATCGGGCAGCGTTGCGCAAGGGCAGAAATTATGGGAATCGAAATGTGCGTCCTGTCATGGTGCGTTTGGTGAATCGTCCGAAGTATTTCCGCTGCTGGTGGGTGGCACCACGCAAGCTGATATCGAGCGCGGTCGGGTTGCCGGTCTGACGGCTACGACTGAGACGACGAAAAGCACTCTGATGAAACTGGCGACGGCCTCAACGCTATGGGATTACATCCGGCGCGCGATGCCTTTCGATGCACCCAAGAGCCTGTCTGTCGACGAAGTCTATGCGGCTACTGCCTATTTATTGCACCTCGCCGATATCGTGCCTGCAGGCTTCACGCTTACGGAGCAGAATATCGGACAAGTACAGCAGCGACTGCCTAACCGCAATGGCATGACAACGGCGCATGGCATGAATGACGTCAGTGGCAAGCCCGATGTCGCCAGCGTCGCCTGCATGAAAGACTGCGCGGTCAATGAAAAATCATTGGCGGTTTTGCCGGCAACTATTAACGGCCGCAATGGCAATCTCGCCAATCAGAACCGAGCTTATGGTTCGGTGCGCGGCATCGATACCAGTCGTCGTTAGATTTTCAGCTAGAGAAAAATATGGCAGAGCCAATGCGCGTCAGGGCGACCAGAAATGGCGACCTCGTTGAAGTCAAGATACTGATGAAACATGAAATGACCAGCCGCCTGAAGTGGGACATCGGCGGTCATTTAATACTGCCGCACTTCATACAAACCATACGCGGCACCTGCAATGGCAAGCCGATTTTGTATGTGCACTTTGGTGGCTCGGTCTCCAGAGACCCTTATTTCGCTTTCAAATTCAAAGGCGGCCAGCAGGGCGACAAAGTCGTTATTACTTGGGTCGATACCGAAGGTGATACACGCACCGACGAAGCGCTCGTCGCCTGATTTTTTCTTTATTGTCCCCGTCAATTACTGACCACGCGGTCAGCAATATCCCTGTTTTCAGGCTTTTTCGCTTCTGGATTCTGTTTATTAAAAGCGTGCCTTTGTGGCACTTAAACAAGCCATAAAAAAGCTGGTTAATTCTTTAAATTAGGCTATTTTCTTCTTCTCAACTCTATGTATAATCATTTCGCTAATCGCTTACTTAGTAAAAAGTAAGGGGTGATTGGAAGAGGGGAATGCATGCAACACATGCCATTCTAAAAAAACAATTGGGAGACAAAATGAAAATTGGAAACAAGTTATTGGGGCTGGCCCTGATTGCTTCACTGGGAGCAGCATTCTCAGGCTCAGCAGTTGCAGGTAGCGTGAGCACTACCGACCTGGTCAATGATGCAAAGACCACGGGCGATGTCACTACCTACGGTATGGGCTACGGTCAGCAGCGTTTCAGCAAGCTGAACCAGATCAATCGCAGCAACATCAAAAACCTGGTTCCAAAGTGGAGCTTGAGCCTGGATTCGAATCAGCCACAATCACAGCAGCCGCTGCTGGTTGACGGCGTTCTGTATTTGCCAACCGTGAACGCAACTCTCGCTGTTGATGCCATCACCGGCAAGCAACTGTGGAAGACACCGCTGGAATTGCCAGAAGACGTGTACAACGCCGTCTGCTGCGGTAACCACAACCGTGGTCTGGCTGTGCACGAAGGCCTGCTGTTCCGTACTGTCATTGACGCGACCATTATCGCGCTGGACATGAAGACCGGTAAACAAGTCTGGAAAACCCTGGTCGAAGACTACAAGCAAGGTTACTCGATGACCGCTGCGCCAGTCGTCGCCAACGGCACGCTGCTGGCTGGTATCTCTGGTGGTGAGTACGGTATCCGCGGCTTCATCGACGGCTACGATCCAAAAACCGGTGCGCGTCTGTGGAGAAAATTCACGACGGCAGCTCCTGGCGAGCCAGGTGGCGATTCATGGCCTGGCGACACGTACAAGCGTGGCGGCGGTTCGACCTGGATCACCGGTTCCTATGATCCTGAGCTGGATCTGGTTTACTGGGGCACCGGCAACGGCGGTCCATGGAATCCAGCATTCCGCGGCGGCGCCGCAATGGACAACAAATACATCGCTTCGGTGCTGGCTTTGCGTCCAAAGACTGGTGAGCTGGTTTGGCACTATCAATTCTCGCCAAACGATGCGTATGACTATGACGGCGTGAACGAAAACGTTCTGGCTGACATCAAGGTCAACGGCAAGCAACGTAAAGTCATGATGCATGCTGACCGTAACGGCTTCTTCTATGTCATCGACCGTACCAATGGTCAACTGATCGCCGCGAACAAGTTCGTCGATCGCGTTGACTGGGCTAAGGGCATTGACCTGAAGACCGGCCGTCCTATCGACAGCGATATGACCGCGATGCACCGTAAAACGCTGGTGATGGAAAAGGCTGATGAAGTCTGGCCATCGGCACTGGGTGGCAAGAACTGGATGCCAATGGCATACAACCCGGAGACCAACACCGCTTTCGCAAACACCCTGAACTTCGGTATGGCTTATCGCACCGTTGAGCAAGAGTGGAAGCGCGGTACCTTCTACATCGGTATGGACTTCACCGGCTTTGTGTATGACAGCAAGCAGCCACGCGGCTACCTGAAAGCAATCGATCCGCTGACTGGTAAAGACAAATGGCGCGTGCCACTGGCTATTCCTCACTTCGCCGGCGTGATGGCGACCAAGGGTGGCCTGGTGTTCACCGGCTCCATGCTCGGCGAATTCATCGCTTACGATGACCAGACCGGCAAAAAGCTGTGGGCATTCCAGACCGGCTCCGGCATGGTCTCGATGCCAATCACCTGGGAAAAAGACGGCAAGCAGTACGTTACCGTCACTTCCGGCACCGGTGGTGTGTATGCGCTGTACTCGGGCGACGAGCGTCTGAAAAATACCCCAACGGGTAGCTCGATCTGGACGTTCGCTCTGTCGAACTAATCTGGTGAGCTTGCAATAAACCTGAACAGGCATTGGTGTTGCACCAATGCCTGTTTTTTTAACACTGGAAAACTTTGTACCACTATGACGATTCACCGTACTGCGCTGTCTGTGTCGCGCCTGTTTGTATTAGCTGTATCTTCTTTACTGATTTCTGTTGCGCATGCTGAAGACGACGCGCCTGCCGCGCCCGCTGCCGACAAACCTGTTTCCATTACCCCCGAGAGCATAGAAAAAGGCCGCAGTCTTTACCGGCGCTTGTGCCTGCGCTGCCATGGCCCTGAAATGGTTGGCGGTAATAATGCATTTGATCTGCGTACCTTCCCGCTGGATCAGCATGATCGATTCATTAATTCAGTCACCAACGGCAAGCGTGCGATGCCGCCATGGAAAGGCATCATTTCCGACGAAGAGATGGCCCATCTGTGGTCTTACGTTGGCTCGCGCGGCGGTAAATTGTGAAGCGCGCGCTGGCAGGCTTTACTGCGGCAATAGTACTCGGCACCTGTGCTCCGGTCATGGCGGCAGAGGATGCCGGCGCCGTGCTGAAGGTATGCCTGAATAAAGATTACGCGCCGTTCTCTTTCAAAAAAGACGGCGAAGCGGGTGGTTATGATTATCTGATCGCACAAGCGCTGGCCAGAAAATTGGGCAAGACGCTGGATGTGAAATGGTACGAAAAGGAGCGTCGCAGCCGCGGGCCCATATCCGTCAAGACCAGTGTGCTGATCAATGCGGGTGTCTGCCAGCTGGTTGGCGGTTATCCATTAATACAGTCGTCACTCGACCGGCCTTCCGGCGAAACGACCACCTTGCCTCCGGTTGAAGGCATGACTCCTGAAGAGCGCAAGCAGAGCATCAGCGGCAGCCAGCTTGTTGCCAGCGTTCCGTATCATTTTGCTGGCCTCACGGTCGTGTTCGGTAAAACTGTCAGCCTGCCTGTGCTGCAGACGCTGGATGAGCTGAAGCCTTACAAAATCGGGAATCGTCCAGCCAGTCTTGGCGACCTGCTCGCCATGGCGTACAAAAAAGGCCAGCTGATGAATAATATCGTGCGGGTTGATATTGGCATCGAACCCCTGGACGCTTTATCGAAATCGGAATTTGATGTGACGGTGGTCGAGTCACACAAGTTCGACACCTACCGTCAGGAAAATCCCGCGACTGAATTACGTCTGTCCGGCATGAATTTACCGGTTGGCCTCAATCTGGGTTTTGTAACGACCGCCGAGCACCGCGAGCTGCTTGCTGAAGTTAATGCAGCACTCGGCGCCTTGTTGAAAGACGGTGCTATTGAAAAGGCGGCGCGTGATAGCGGTATGACTTTTATTGCGCCGCTGGATCCGGCAGTGCGTAGCGGTCTGGGTCTGGATAAGCTGATTCAGTAAGTCGATGCAGTGAGTTGATGCAATGAGTTGATGCAATGAGTTGATGCAGTGGGTTGGTGCAATTGAGCTGAAGTAGCGTGTTCTTAAAGAGGTAAATAAGTTGTCACGTCAATAAGCTCGTAGTTGATTACCCCATAACTCATATGCGTATTCTTGATTTTGCGAAATAACAGTGTTATATAGTTACAGGCGAAAAATTTTTACTTCGAAAATCAAACTTTTTGAAGCTGTAACGGCCAATGCGGGAGTAATAAAAATAGCGCACCTCGTTCTGTGCAAACAGGTATGAAGGAGGCGCAAAAAACAAGGCATGATCAAAATGCCAGGACGGTTGTAATAATACTAATGAGTCATCATTGGCAAATGTGCAGTGAAACCAAGAAAGAGGAGAGTTAAACATGGCAATCAGTTTCAATCTGAACGGTACGACGGTTTCCGTCCAAGCCGAGCCGGACACCCCACTGCTGTGGGTGATTCGTGATGAAGTCGGCCTGACCGGTACCAAATTTGGTTGCGGCGCGGCGTTGTGTGGTGCTTGCACCGTACACCTGAACGGCAGCCCGATCCGTTCCTGCCAGACCCCGGTGTCTGCAGTAGCTGGCAAAAAAGTAGCCACAGTCGAGTCGCTCTCCGCAGACAACTCGCATCCGCTGCAAAAAGCATGGGTCAAGCACCAAGTGCCACAGTGCGGCTATTGCCAGTCTGGTCAGTTGATGAGCGCAACAGCGCTGCTCGCAAAGAACAAGAATCCAAGCGATGCTGACATCGATAACGCAATGAGTGGCAACCTGTGCCGTTGCGGTACCTACAACCGCATCCGCGCTGCCATCAAAGATGCAGCCGCTGAAATGCGCAACGCTTAAGAGGGAGACAATACAAATGACAACGACACGTCGCGATTTTCTGAAATCGTCCGCGCTCGCTTCCGGCGTCGCCGTTCTGGGCATGTACTTGCCTGGTCTGGGTGGCGAAGAAGCCAAAGCCGCCGGTTCCGTGCACACCCCGAATGCGTGGGTTCACATTGCCGATGACAACACCATCACCCTGATCTCGTACATGTCGGAGATGGGCCAAGGCGTTTTCACTTCCCTGCCGATGCTGATCGCAGAAGAACTGAACGTCGACATCAACACCGTCAAAATCGCTACCGCACCAGCTAACCCTGCGTACGTGAACGGCTTGCTCGGCGCGCAGATCACCGGTGGCTCCACCTCGATCCGTGACGCATGGGAAAAGCTGCGCATAGGCGGCGCGCAAGTGCGCACGATGCTGGTTCAAGCTGCAGCCAACAAGTGGGGCGTTGACGCTTCCACCCTGACCGCAGAAAACGGCATCGTCACCGGCGGCGGCAAATCGGCAACCTACGGCGAACTGGCTGCTTCTGCTGCCAGCGTTGCAGTGCCAAAAGAAGTCAAGCTGAAAGACGCTTCGCAATTCAAGATCGTTGGTAAGCCAGTTCAACGTCTGGACACCCCGGCCAAGGTCAACGGTACTGCAGAATTCGGTATCGACGCCAAAGTGCCAGGTATGGTCTACGCGTCGGTCGAGCAGTCACCAGTCATCGGTGGTTCACCAAAGAGCTTCGATGCAAGCAAAGCTAAAGGTATGCCTGGCGTTATCGACGTCGTGCAGATCGCTGATGGCGTTGCTGTCGTGGCAGACACCTACTGGCACGCATACAAGGCCCGCAAGACTGTTAAAGTCGTGTGGAATGATGGCCCAGGCGCCGCTCTGACGACCGCTGCCATGTGGGCTGGCATCAAGGATGCAGAAAACAAGATCAAGCCAATCAAGATTCGTCCTGATGTCGGCGATGCTGCTACTGCAATGCGCGGTGCATCCAAAGTCTTGCAAGCTCAGTACATGACGCAACTGATGGCTCACCAGCCACTCGAGCCAATGAACATGATCGCTGATGTTAAAGGCGATCGTTGCGACCTGGTCGGTCCTACCCAGTTCCCACAGGGCGCGCAAGGTACGGCAGCTGCTGTTCTCGGCATCAAGCCAGAGAACGTCACCGTTCGCACCACGTTCCTCGGCGGCGGCTTCGGTCGTCGTATCGAGCTGGACTTCATTGCGCAAGCAGTGCAAGTTTCGAAAGCAGTCGGCAAGCCAGTCAAGGTTCTGTGGAGCCGCGAAGACGACATGAAGCATGACTTCTATCGTCCACAAGGCCTGCAACGCATGGAAGCTGGTCTGGACAAAGCTGGCAACCCAGTCGCCGTCAAGTTCCAGATGACTTCGCAGTCGATCACCCAGCGCGCTTTCGGCCTGCCGAAAAACACGCTCGATCCATTCATGGTTGAAGCTGCTGTTGCACCATACGACGTGCCAAACACGTCGCATGACCTGATCATTCATGATGCTGGCCTGCGCGTTGGTTACCTGCGTGCTGTGTCGCACACCATGAACTGCTTCGCAAACGAATGCTTCATGGACGAACTGGCACACGCTGCCGGCAAAGATCCAGTTGAATATCGTATGTCGCTGCTGAAAGACGCGCGTTATACCAACGTGCTGAAACTGGCAACCGAAAAAGCAGGCTGGGGCAATAAGCTGCCAAAAGGTCGCGCACTTGGCGTCGCCCTGATGGAAGGCTACGGCACCTACATGGCGCAAGTGGCGGAAGTCTCGGTCACCAACGGCGAAGTCAAAGTCCACAAAGTTACCGTGGCTTGCGATCCGGGCCGTATGGTTAACCCAGAAATCGTTCGTCAGCAGCTCGAGTCCGGCATCATCTACGGTTTGTCTGGCGCCCTGTACGGCGACATCACACTGAAAGACGGCCGTGTCGAACAGAATAACTTCAACGACTTCCGCGTGATTCGTCAAAACGAATCGCCAGTGATTGAGATTGTTCTGGTCGAGAGCACCGAGAAGCCAGGCGGCGTTGGCGAGCCATCGACCTCCCTGATCGGCGCTGCAGTCGGCAACGCAATCTTCACCGCAGCAGGCAAGCGCGTACGTAGCTTCCCGCTGGCTTCAGGTCTGAAGAAGGCGTAATAAAGCAAAGCAGTAGATTGCTCCCCTCCCGCAAGGGTGGGGAGCATTTTTTTTGTTGAATATTTATACAGAATTCATACCATGGACAGCATTGATCTCGAAGTCCTGAAAACCTGCGCCGACTGGATCGCCGCCGGTAAGCAATGCGAAATGGTCACCGTCATCAAGACTTGGGGATCGAGCCCGCGTCCGGAAGGCGCGACGTTGGGCATCTGCGAAGATGGCCATGTAGTCGGATCCGTCTCCGGCGGCTGTATCGAAGACGACCTGATTGATCGGGTGCGCAAGCATGGCATCACGCGCACCAGTCCTGAAGTTGTCACCTATGGCATCACCTCGGACGAAGCGCATCGTTTCGGCCTGCCCTGCGGCGGAACCATACAGCTGGCGATAGAGCCGCTGTCGGCGTCGAGTCAAATTGCGGAACTCGTTGAGCGTCTGGCGCAGCACGAGCTGGTTGCTCGCCGCGTTGACCTGCAAACTGGCGCAGTGACTCTGGGTCCGGCAAGTGCCGGTATGAGCCTGCAAATTTCGGAAGCGGCGCTGACGACGATTCACGGGCCTCGCTGGCGTCTGTTGATTATCGGCGCCGGTCAGCTGTCACGTTTTCTGGCGCAAATTGCCGTTGGCATGGATTACTTTGTCACCGTCTGCGACCCGCGTGAAGAGTACCGCGAAGGTTGGCATGTTGAAGGTGTGCAGGTCGTGCATGCTATGCCGGATGATCTCGTCGTTGAAATGCGGCTCGATAGCCGCAGTGCTGTGGTGGCCTTGACGCATGATCCGAAACTCGATGATCTGGCGCTGATGGAAGCCTTGAAGTCCGAAGCGTTTTACATTGGTGCCATTGGTTCGCGCTCGAACGACAGCAAGCGTCGCGAGCGACTGGTGGAGTTTGACGTCACGCCGGCGCAACTGAAGAAACTGCATGGCCCTATAGGTCTCTATATCGGCAGCAAGACGCCGTCGGAAATCGCGATCTCGATATTGGCGGAAATGACTGCTGTCAAAAACGGTATTGATTTGCCTGATTCAGTTAAAGTCGGTCATGCCAAAGAAGCAGCGAATATTGAGGCTACCAGCGATGCCTGTTTGTATGATCCTGAGAAGCGCATAGTTTGAAGTAAAGACGCTGGGTGACGGTGAACCTGATGCCGTCGTTACGATGAAAATCGGAACCTTGCGTCTTTCAGCGTAAACTGCTGCACATGCAAAATCATTCTCCCGAACGTCCCGATACCCCCTGCGTAGCCGTCTGCTCGACCACCTTTGACGATATCTGCCGCGGTTGCGGCCGTACTGTTGCCGAAGTCGCTGAATGGGTTTTCATGGACGAAGCGCAAAAAGACCAAGTCTGGATTCGTATTACGGCGCAAGGTTATCCGCGCCGTAATGCATGATCTGGCAGTAATGCCGGCGAACTTGCTCGTCATCCTTCGCTCGAAATAGTAGGTCGCCGCCGTCGGTAGCGATGCGGCGGAGGCGCGATGAACGACAGTGAACAGTTGGCGCAGGTCGCCAGGGCGCGGCGTGTTGCAAGCGGCTTGCTGCTGGTAATGTCGGCACTGTTTTTTCTGACTGACCACATTGCAGGACACAGCCAGCTGGCAAGCTTTGTGACAGCATTTGCCGAAGCGGCGATGGTCGGCGCGCTGGCAGACTGGTTTGCTGTCTCGGCGCTGTTTCGTCATCCGCTGGGCTTGCCGATTCCGCATACGGCCATCATCCCCCGCAACAAAGACCGGCTGGCTGACAGCATTGCCGACTTTCTCGAACATAATTTCATGACCCGCGAAGTGCTGTCCGACGAACTCGGACAGATTGACTTTGCCGGCCTTGCCGTGAGCTGGTTAAGCGACACGCGACACAGCCGCTGGCTTGCGCTGCGATTGCTGCGTGTCGTGCCGCCTTCGCTGCAGATAGTCGACGATGTGCAAATCCGCGTATGGCTAAAGAAGAGCCTGCAAACCGGAAGTGCGAGGGTAAAACTGGGGCCGATCGCTGCAGAAGTTTTATCGGTATTGGTGGCAGATCAAAAGCATCAGGCCTTGTTTGACCGGATGATTTTGTGGGCGCATGACAAGCTGGAACAATACCAGCCCTTGATACGCGAGAGGGTGTACCGCAAAACGCCGCGCTGGATGCCGCGCATGATTGACGAGCATCTGGCCTTGCGTCTGATCGAAGAATTCGCCGACCTGCTCAATGAAATGGCCGTACCCGATAGTAGTTGGCGCACACAATTCAATGCAGAAATCGACAAGCTGATTGACGATTTGCGCAGTGTGCCGGAGATGGAGCAGAAACTGCATGTAATCATTGGTCAGACCCTGCAGCATCCTTTATTGCTGCAGTATTTAGACAGGCTTGGACGCGAAATCAGGCAAAGGATGGCGCAAGATCTGGCTGCGCCGTCATCCGGCCTGCAGATGCTGATGGCTGATATGCTGATCGCACTGGCGCAGGCACTTGGGCGGGATGTCGCCTTGCAGCGGCGTATTAATCACGGCTTGCAAGAACTGGGCGCGAACGCAATAGCCCGCCAGCGCAAGGATATCGTAGGCTTGATACGGCGCGTGGTACGCAAATGGGATGCGTATACTGTTTCCCGTAAGATGGAACTGTATGTCGGGCGCGACTTGCAATACATCCGCATCAATGGCACCCTCGTTGGCGGGCTGGTCGGTATTTTGTTGCATGGCTTGCAGTTGTTAATTGTGAAATCGAGCTATGGCTTGTAACATGCCCGTCATATTTGCAAGTTAAATTCTTGCCATGAGCTCGGCAAACTCCATTACCCAAATTACCCAAAGCAGGGAATTCCCACCCATGAGCGTATCAGGCACGCCTGCGAAGGTCTCAGTCCCGACCGGTAACATCTCGCGACAACGCGGCATCTCCTCGCATATGCAGGATTTTCTGTTTCATAAGCTGACCTTCAGCTTTGCGTTGCTGGTGCTGCTGGTGTTGGCCGGCATTGTCCTCTCGCTGATCATTGGCGCTTGGCCGGCGCTACAGCACTTCGGCCCCGGCTTCATAACCCGGGTTGAATGGGATCCGGTCAATGACGAATACGGCGCCTTGATTGCCATTGCCGGCACGCTCACCACTTCTTTGATTGCCTTGCTGATCGCCTTTCCCGTCAGCTTCGGCATCGCATTGTTCCTGACCGAAATCTGCCCGCCATGGCTCAAGCGTCCGCTTGGCACTGCGGTTGAATTGCTCGCCGGTGTGCCAAGTATTATTTACGGTATGTGGGGCCTGTTCGTCTTTGCGCCTTTTTTCGCTGACCATATCCAGCCTGTGCTGCAAGAAACGCTAGGCAATGTGCCTGTGGTTGGCGCGCTATTCCAGGGGCCGGCGATGGGTATCGGTATGCTGACAGCAGGATTGATCCTGTCCATCATGATCGTGCCCTTCATTGCCTCCGTCATGCGTGATGTGTTCGACACCTGCCCGGCAGTCTTGAAAGAATCTGCTTACGCGCTCGGTTGCACGCGCTGGGAAGTCATGCGCAAAGTCGTGTTGCCGTATACCCGCATCGGCGTCGTCGGTGGCGTGATGCTTGGTCTCGGACGTGCGCTCGGCGAGACCATGGCCATTACTTTCGTCATCGGTAACGCACATGCGCTGTCGTGGTCACTCTTCGCCGCAGGTAATAGCATTGCCTCCACGCTGGCCAATGAATTTGCCGAAGCCGAATCAGGTTTGCATATGTCGTCGCTATATGCGCTGGGCCTGATTCTGTTTGTGATTACTTTTATTGTGCTTGGTGCGGCCAAGCTGATGCTGGCGAGCATGTCCAGAGGCGAAGGAGCCAAATAATGCAGTTAAATTTGGCCAACTCGGCAAACCCAGTCTACCGTCGTCGGTTATGGCAACATCGCGTCGGCATTGCACTGTCGATTTTCGCGATGGCAATAGGTATTTCGTTTCTGCTGTGGATACTGGCCGTGCTGGTCATCAACGGTTTCGGCGCCATCGACGTGGCGATCTTTACCCAAACCACACCGGCGCCAGGCAGCGATGGCGGTGGATTGTTAAACCCCATCATCGGCAGTTTATTGATGGTCGGTGTGGCGACCTTAATCAGCACGCCAGTTGGTATTTTTGCCGGCATCTATCTTGCTGAATACGGGCAGGAAAGCCGCTTTGCGCAACTTACCCGCTTTGTCACCGACATCATGCTGTCGGCGCCGTCTATCGTCATTGGACTTTTTGTCTATGCGCTTTACGTTGCCAACGTCAAGCACTTCTCCGGCTGGGCCGGCAGCTTCGCCATTGCACTGATAGCCATTCCTGTCGTCGTGCGCACCACCGACAATATGCTCGGACTGGTGCCGAACAGCTTGCGCGAAGCCGCTTTCGCGCTCGGTGCGCCGCGCTGGAAAGTTGCCACGCTGGTGCGCTTGCGTGCAGTCAAGGCCGGTGTTGTGACCGGCATACTGCTGGCTGTTGCACGCATCGCAGGCGAGACTGCGCCCTTGCTCTTTACCGCGTTGAACAACCAGTTCTACAGCGCCGACATGAACCGTCCGATGGCAAATCTGCCGGTCGTGATTTTCCAGTTCGCAATGAGCCCGTATGACAACTGGCGTGAACTGGCGTGGGGCGGCGCCCTGCTGATTACCTTTAGTGTACTGGGCCTGAATATTCTGTCACGACTGCTGGTCAAGACCAGCAAACAATAATCCATCATGATGACAACCGAAACCATGCAGGCCACTATTTCCGTCTCTGACCTGAATTTTTTTTACGGCAGCTTTCAGGGGCTGAAAAATATCAATCTCGATATCTACGAGAAAAAAGTCACAGCATTCATCGGTCCTTCCGGTTGCGGCAAGTCGACGCTGCTGCGCACGCTTAACCGCATGTACGACCTGTATCCGGGCCAGCGTGCCGAAGGCAAGATTGTCTACGGTGGCAATAACATTCTCGAAGCTGGTATTGACGTCAATATTCTGCGCGCCAAAGTCGGGATGGTGTTCCAGAAGCCAACGCCGTTTCCTATGTCCATCTATGACAACATTGCTTTTGGTGTGAAGCTATATGAAAACCTGTCGAAAGGTGAAATGGACGAACGTGTCGAATGGGCGCTGAACAAGGCTGCACTGTGGACCGAAGTCAAGGACAAGCTCAACAAGAGCGGCCTGTCCTTGTCCGGCGGACAGCAACAGCGACTTTGCATTGCGCGTGGTGTCGCGGTCAAGCCGGACGTGCTGCTGCTCGACGAGCCAACCTCGGCACTCGATCCTATCTCGACAGTTAAAATTGAAGAGCTGATCAGCGAGCTGAAAGAAGACTACACCATTGCCATCGTCACTCACAACATGCAGCAGGCAGCACGCTGCTCGGATTACACTGCCTATATGTATCTGGGAGAACTGGTTGAATTTGGTGAGACGGATAGCATTTTCATCAATCCAGCTAAAAAAGAAACGCAAGATTACATAACTGGCCGTTTCGGTTGATTAAATAAAAATATATTCAGGAGAATTACATGCCGTCCGAACATTCCTCTAGACAGTACGAACTTGATCTGGAAGCGATTCGATCCAAAGTCTTGCTCATGGGCGGCATGGTAGAAAAACAGTTTCAGGATGCGATGGCGTGCTATCGCAGCTTGAATGTCGTCGAAGCCGAACGCGTGGTTGCAGCCGATGTGGAAGTTAATAACCTTGAAGTCGCGCTTGATGACGCCTGCAGTCACCTGATCGTTAAGCGCCAGCCTGCAGCCAACGATTTGCGAACCGTGATGGCAACCATCAAAGCCATTACCGACCTCGAACGCATCGGCGACGAAGCGACCAAGATTGCGCGTGCAGCGCGTACCTTGCATCAACGCGGGCTCGTCACCATTGCCCATGACGAGGCAGTGCGGGTCATGGCAGACTCGGCGGGCCAGCTGTTGCATGACGCGCTTGACTGCTTTGCGCGCTTAGACGTCAAGCAGGCAACCCAGCTCATCGTTCGGGATGAAATCATCGATCGGGAGTTTCGCTCGGTCATGCGCAACGTGATTACCTTTATGATGGAAGATCCGCGCACCATCTCCGCTTCGCTCGATACACTTTGGGTCGCCAAGGCCATCGAGCGCATCGGTGACCATGCAAAAAATATTGCCGAGTATGTTGTATATGTTGTTGAAGGCAAGGATATTCGGCATACGGACTATGCAACAAGCAAGCAGCTGGGCGAAGCTTAAACAAGACCAGCGGAGACGTCATGGCAAGTGCGAGTCCGACCATACTCATCGTCGAAGATGAACTGGCAATTGTTGAGTTAGTCAGCTTTGCGCTCAAGGCCGCAGGCTGGGAAGTTGATGCAGTTCACACTACCGCTGACGCATGGACGTATTTGCAGGGCAAGCGCCCGCAACTGATCCTGCTCGACTGGATGCTGCCCGATCAGTCCGGCCTGCGTCTGCTTTCGCGGCTGCGCGGCGACCGTAATTTCAACAGCATGCCCATCATCATGCTGACGGCCAAAAGCATGGAAGAAGACAAGATCGCCGGGCTTGACCAGGGTGCCGATGATTACATCACCAAGCCTTTCTCGCCACGCGAACTGGTCTCGCGCATCAAGGCGCTGATACGTCGCAAAGCGCCGGAACATGCTGAAATGACTTTGCATGCCGGTCCGCTGCAGCTTGATCCGGTCAGCTGCCGCGTCAGTGTCAACAACAGCCAGATCGAGATTGGTCACGCCGAATTCAAACTGCTGAAGTTTTTGATCGCGCATCCCGAACGCGTTTTCTCGCGCAGCCAGCTGCTTGATAAAGTCTGGGGCGACCATGCGGTGCTTGAAGAAAGAACCGTTGATGTACATGTTTTACGTCTGCGCAAGGCATTGGGAGCGGCAGAATCTCTCATTCAGACCGTTCGTAGTGTAGGCTACATGCTGTCTGAAAAATAACGCTCATTTTCTTCATGAATCAACGCTCACTGTTCTGGGTTCCCGTCGTGGTGCGCCTGCTGCTGGTGGCCGCCGTGACTGGCGGCGGCTGGTATATCTGGAATGCCTCAATTGGCCTGGCGCTGGGGCTGCTGGTCTTGCTGGTGCTGGTGCTGGTCCAGTTGCACTACATGTACCTGTTGTCTGTCTGGCTCGACGATCCCGACCAGGTGCGGCTCGCTGACGGCTGGGGCTCATGGACAGATATCTTTGCCAAGCTTTACCGGCTACGTCGTGACGACCAGAAAAGCCGTAATGAACTCGCTGAGTGGCTGTCGCGTTTCCGGCAGGCGATGAGCCTGTTGCCCGATGGCGTCGTCATCATGGACGACGTGCTGTTTCTAGAATGGTGCAACCCGGTAGCGGAACAGCATCTGCGGCTGGACCTGGAAAAAGACAAGGGCATGCGGGTGACCAACCTGATACGCAGCCCTGACTTCATTGACTACATCATTCTCGGCCGTTACGAAGAACCACTGATCCTGTCGCTGGGTGAGCGCAAGCTCATCGTGCACCTGATTCCGTTTGAAAACCGGCGCCAGATTCTGGTCACGCATGACGTTACCGAAGCGGACCGCCTTGAACAGACCAGGCGCGACTTCATTGCGAATGCGTCGCATGAATTGCGCACACCGCTGACAGTCATTAACGGTTTCCTGGAAATCGCTCTTGGTCAGGAACTCGATGCGGTGAGTCGTGAACAACACTACAAACTGATGGCCGAGCAAGGCAAGCGCATGCAGCATCTGGTAGAAGACATGTTGTCGCTGACGCGGCTGGAGTCAATTGACTATCCGGTTCGGCCCGAGCAAGTGGATATCCGTGTCTTATTGGAACAAGTCAAAAACGAAGGTGATGCGCTATCCGGCGGCCGCCACACACTCAGCCTCGAGTCGGATGGCACTGCGCTCACAGGCAGCAGCGAAGAATTGCGCAGTGCGTTCAGCAACCTCGTCTCGAATGCGGTGCGCTACACGCCGGACGGTGGCAGCATCAGCATCATCTGGCGTAACAGTGCAGCTGGTCCGCAGTACGTCGTGCGTGACACCGGCATCGGCATCAAGCCCGAGCATATCGCGCGACTGACCGAACGTTTTTATCGCGTCGACAAAGGCCGCTCGCGTGAAACGCAGGGTACTGGTTTGGGATTGGCCATCGTCAAGCATGTTCTGATGCGACATGAAGCAACGCTGAGCATTGAATCAGAGCCGGGCAAGGGGAGTGCATTTATTGTGCAGTTTCCGGCGGCGGCGGGTGCTGCGTAAAAATTTTTCTTACTGATCTTGTTCGCTTTAAATTTGCGGGCATACAACAGAGGCGGCGCACCGGAGTCGGCATCGGCACCAGCTCTGCTGCTACCAGCGCAGGCATTCTGCGCTGGCCGGCCTACTTGCCCGCATGCTCCATTTCACTGCAATGCGACCGGCAATTCGGCCTGTAGACAACGCAGCTTGCAAGTGGAGAGCCGGCGATGCCAGACGACTACGACAGTCCGTGGAAAGAAGTAATCGAGCGCTATTTCTGCGACTTTCTGCATTTCTATTTCCCGCATGCCCATGCGCAGGTCGACTGGTCAGAGCCGCCTCTTTTCCTTGAGCAGGAATTGCGCGCCGTCGTGCAGGATGCCGAACTCGGTACCCGCTTCGTCGACAAACTCGTGCGTGTCACCCTGCGCGATGGCGATGCCGAGTGGATCTACGTGCATCTCGAAGTGCAGGGCAGTGCGCAAGAGTCGTTTGCCGAGCGGATGTTCGTCTATAACTATCGCCTGTATGACCGCTACCACGTACCGATTGCGAGTCTGGCTGTGCTGGCCGACGAACAGGCCAATTGGCGGCCAGCAGTCTTTGCTTATGACGTGCTCGGCTGTCATATGGGAATTCGTTTTCCGGTTGCCAAGTTACTGGACTGGACCAGCAGTGAGACCCGACTGGCCGACAGTGCCAACCCGTTTGCCGTCGTCACGCTCGCGCATCTGGCCACCCGTGCGACCCGCGGCGACCCGTCGGCGCGCTATGCGGCCAAGTGGGCGCTGGTGAAAGACTTGTACCGGCGTGGGTGGGAGCGCAAACAGGTCATCGATCTGATGAAGATACTGGACTGGATGATGCGTCTGCCCAAGGATCTGGCGCAGGCACTGCGGCAGGATATGCAAACACTGGAGGAAGAAATGGGCAAACCCTACGTGACGTCATTTGAACGCCTTGCCATCGAAGAGGGCATGGCAATGGGTATCCAGCAAGGGATGCAGCAAGGTATGCAGCAAGGTATGCAGCAAGGTCGCCTTGCTGGCGAGGCACATCTGTTGGTGCGTCAGCTGGCCCGTCGTTTTGGCGAAGTGCCGCCGTGGGCACTAAGTCAGTTGCAGGCGGCGTCGGAGTCCGAACTGGAGGTGTGGGGCGAAGCAGTGCTGTCGGCTGCTTCCATCGAAGCCGTGTTCAGCGCAGCCGGACATTGAATAACAAGAATCAGGCAATATCCGAAAGAAAAAGGGGCATGAATTTGTTCATGCCCCACTTTGAATCAGACTTCAGTGATCTAAAAAATCACGTCACAATTACCAGATAGACTTGCCGCTGGCGTCTTTCAGTTGCGCTTTCCACGCGTCGTTAACCAGCTTTACCACTGGTGCCGGCATTGGCACGTAGTCGAGATCAGCGGCCATTTTCGCGCCGTTCTTGTAAGACCAGTCGAAGAACTTCAACACGGCGCGACCTGTCAGTGCTTCCGCCTGTGATTTGTGCATCAGGATGAAAGATGCGCCTGTCACGGGCCAGCTATTTTTGCCTGGCTGGTTGGTCAGCACAACAGCCATGCCCGGCGTACCACTCCAGTCACCATTCGCAGCGGCTGCTTTGAAGGTTTCATCGTCCGGTTCGACAAACAAGCCATCAAGATTTTTCAGTTGGGTGTGTGAGATTTTATTTTTCTTTGCGTACGCATACTCAACATAACCAAATGCGCCTTTGATGCGTTGCACGTTGGCGGCGACGCCTTCGTTGCCTTTACCACCCACACCGGTTGGCCATTTGACTGCCGTGCCGGAGCCGACGGTCGCCTTGAAGTCTGCATTTGCTTTAGACAGAAAATCTGTCCACAAGAACGTGGTGCCTGAGCCGTCAGCACGGTGAACAACGGTAATGGCTGTTGCAGGCAGGGCCACACCAGGATTGAGCGCCGCGATTTCCGGCGCATTCCACTTGGTGATTTTGCCAAGATGAATACCCGTGATCACATCAGCGGTCAGTTTCATCTGGCCAGGTGCGATTCCGTCGAGGTTAACGACCGGCACCACACCACCCATGATAGCCGGGAACTGCATCAGGCCTTCTTTTTCCAGTTCTTCCGCTTTGAGTGGCATATCGGATGCACCAAAGTCTACGGTCTTGGCTTTAATCTGCTTGATGCCGCCGCCGGAGCCGATGGACTGATAGTTCAGGCCAATGCCGGTTGCTGCTTTATAGGCTTCAGCCCATTTCGAATAAATAGGGTAAGGGAAGGTCGCGCCAGCACCGGTCAGGTCGGCGGCATGGATGGACATGGACATCAGGATACCGGTCGCTGCAACTGCAACGCCCTTTAAAATCTGTTTGCTGCGCATGGTAACTCCTTATTGTTGAACGAATGGTACGAGACGAACTTTAAAAGCGGAATATTTCAAGGTAATGACAGCAAAAGCCCAATCATATTTTGTTGGTCATCAAACTGTCATTGCCGCTGTCTAAAATCAGTAAATATGACTATATTGCAAAAAAAGAAAGCTCTATCCGGTTCGTCTGCTTCCATTGAAATTGGTGCGGCGGACTTCAATGAGGAAGCGCCGTTCCTGAGCAGGGAACTGTCCCAGATCGCTTTCAACCGGCGCGTACTGGCGCAGGCCGAAGACACGACCTTGCCTTTGCTGGAGCGCCTGCGCTATCTGTGCATCGTAAGCAGCAATCTGGATGAGTTCTTTGAAGTCCGGATTGCCAGCCTGCTGGCGCGCGATCGTGTTGACGGCGGACATGAACATCACGCATTGAAGAAAAGTCTCGCAGGCACCAGTCCGGAATGCCATGCAGTGGTGCGGCAACAATACGCGATTCTGAATCAGCAGATTCTGCCTGCGCTGGCTGAAAATGGTGTTCATTTGCTGCGTCATCAAGACCGCAATGAAGCGCAACGCGCGTGGGTCAAGGAATTCTTCGAAACGGAAGTGCGGCCTTTGCTGACACCTATCGTGCTGGATCCTGCCCATCCGTTTCCGCAAGTGGTCAACAAGAGCCTGAATTTCATTGTTGAACTGGCCGGCAAGGATGCGTTCGGCCGCGGCACTTCCATCGCCGTCATGAAAGCGCCGCGCGTGTTGCCGCGCATTATTCGACTGCCGGACGAGTTGGCAGAGAGTGGTGATTGCTTCTGCCTGTTGTCGTCAATTATTCATGCGCATATCATCGACTTGTTTCCAGGACGCGAAGTGCTTGGCTACTCACAATTTCGCGTCACCCGCGACAGTGATTTGTGGGTCGATGAAGAAGAAGTCAAAAATCTGCGGCAAGCATTGAAAGGTGAATTGCAGACGCGTCAGTTCGGCTTCGCAGTCAGACTTGAAGTGGCCCACAACTGCCCGGCTCATCTGGCACAATTTTTATTGGACCAGTTTGGCATCGCCCCTGAATTTTTGTATGCCGTTGATGGTCCTGTCAATATGGTCAGGCTCAACGAACTGATTGATTACGCATCAAAACCGGCACTGCGGTTTCCACCGTTTACGCAATCATTTTCTTTGCCGGCACATACTGGCGACTTGTTTTCCCTGATCGCGACAAAAGATATTCTGCTGCATCATCCGTATCAATCCTTCCAGCCTGTTGTTGATTTCATCCATGCTGCAGCGCTTGATCCGAATGTCGTCGCAATCAAGCAGACGATTTATCGAACCGGCATGAATTCCGAGTTGATGGAAGCGCTGATTGCCGCCGCCCACAATGGCAAGGAAGTGACGGTCATTGTTGAACTGATGGCGCGTTTTGATGAGGAAGCCAACATCAACTGGGCCGATCGTCTGGAGCGGGCCGGTGCGCAAGTGGTCTATGGAATCGTTGGCCTGAAAACGCATGCGAAGATGGCGCTGATCATACGGCGCGAAGAAGGCAAGCTGCGCTTCTATGCGCATCTCGGTACCGGCAACTATCATCCAACCACTACCAAGTTTTACACCGACTTCGGCCTGCTGACAGCGAATCCCGCGATGGCACGTGAAGTCAATGAAGTCTTCATTAACCTGACCAGCCTGACCAGGCCGAAAAAGCTTAACTACTTGTGGCTGGCGCCTTTTGATTTGCAAAAAGAACTGGTCAAAAAAATCAAGAGCGAGACCCTGATCGCGACGCAGGGACGTACCGCCCATATCATCGCCAAGATGAATGGCTTGCTTGATGAGTCCGTCATCGAAGCCTTGTACGATGCCTCGCGCGCCGGTGTAAAAATAGATTTGATCATTCGCGGCGCCTGTGCCTTGCGTCCAGGCGTGCCGGGCATGTCGGAAAACATCAAGGTACGCTCTGTCATTGGTCGCTTCCTTGAGCACAGCCGTATTTTCTATTTCCGCAACGATATGGCACAAGATATTTATCTCTCCAGCGCCGACTGGATGAACCGCAACCTGTTCCGCCGTGTAGAAATAGCGTTTCCGGTTCTCGACAAACAACTGAAAAAGCGCGTGATGCAGGAGGGATTGCTGCCTCAACTGAATGACAATGTGAATGCCTGGGAGCTCGATAGCCACGGTCATTACCAGCGCAAGAAATTGCGACCGCGTCAGTTACCCTTCAGTGCGCAAGAATATTTGATGAAAACGCTGGGTGACTAAATGGACTTGATCCTGTGGCGTCATGCGCAAGCTGAAACAGCTGAGCCTGATCTGGGGCGTACCCTGACGCCATATGGACGCAAGCAGGCCGCTCGTATGGGCGCATGGCTGGACCGCACACTGCCTGAAAGCTGCCGTGTACTCAGTAGTCCTGCTGCACGCTGCGTGCAGACGGCTGAAGCGCTCGGCAGAAAATACAAGATCCTGCCTGAACTCGGCGTCATGGCGAAGACAGACGAAGTCTTGCAGGCCGCTGGTTGGCCTGACAGCCGCAGTCCGGTACTCGTTGTCGGGCATCAGCCATGGCTTGGACAGCTAGCAGCCTTGCTTTTGTGTGGCGAGAAGCAAGATTTAACTGTCAAGAAAGCTAATGCCTGGTGGCTTGCCAGTCGCGAACGTGATGGCGAGATTGAAATTTATTTGCGTGCAGTCTTGGCGCCGGAATTTTTTATCGAGTAGTGCGTGGCAGCTTTGTACTGTCAACGAATACGCACCGATACGCGAACGGGTTGAAGTTCTCGCTTGATTTTCATCAAGCGCACATAGTGGAATCCAGAAAACTGTGGCAGCTGTAACTGCACTTAATGCAACCTCGATCATGAGGTGTCATTAACAATACTGGAGACCATTACCATGCACGCATTAGCCACACGTTCAAAAATTTCACATCGCCCGACACCACATAAACATCCTTCAAGCAGCGCACAAGCTGCTACCAAAATTTCTATTCAACCGAGTCTGCAGAGTCGAACTCAAAAAAGCGGGCTGGTGCATATTCAGCGCGCACCCTACTACTATGATGCCGCTCATCAGTCTGCGCTCACACTGCGCACACTGCTGAAATCTATAGAAACGGGCAAGCAACTCGGCACAGCGTCTACGCATGAGCTAACGGTCAATGCGGTGCACAGGCTGCTCGCATCGCTGTGCCCGCGCGAAGATGATGACAGCGAGCGGCATGCTTATTTCTCCGAGCTACTGGCCATGCATTTATCGGAATTGACTGCGACTGAATTAAGCAGCCTGCAGAGCGTGATGAAGAAGGCCGGATTCGACGGATTGTTGACCTCGAATGTCGTCGATGAAGCACGTTATCGCGAATGGGATTTTACGAATGGATCGATACAGCCAAAAGAACGCAAGCCGCTGTTGCCGCACGAGTGGAACAATCTGCTTGATGAACTGGGCCGTGCCGCTGCCGCTGCAGAAAAGCAGCCGTTACCCGGCCGGCCGCTGACACCTGCCGAGGTGCGCGATGCGCGAAACTGCCTGTCCGGGGCGGCGCTGTCACCACCGCAATCAGGACAGTCAATACTGCATCTGCACGCTGTCTGCGCCGCAATGGCGGCCACGCTCGGGCTGCCGGCCGCGCCGCAGACAGTCGCGGCAGCCAAGCTGCCGTCGCATGGAACCATGGTCGAATGGAAAGGGGATCTTCTGCTCATTGATCAACGAGCCCTGCATTCTCTGGAGGCCGCCCATACCATCCATGACGGGATTTTGTTTAACGAAATCTTGCGCGATGTGCTGGAGTTGTGCCTGACACGAAAAATGTTTGGCGCAAATATCAATCCCTGGCAGCTCTCCGGTGCCAGCAAAAAGCAATTGCGATTGGCTATCGATGATGTCATGTCACATCCACCTGCCGCACCGTCGGAGGCCTTGGTCAAAAGTGCTGCACAGCTGCTGTCGCAGGCTGGCCGGCTAGGAAAACTGCAGATTATGCCAAGCTCTGGTGGCGCGCTGGGTCACGCATGGATAGGCGATAAGCTCTCCATCGTCCCGGACAAGACGCAAAAGAAACAGACAATCGGTACTTGTTACATGCGAACAGCTCTCCGCCTGGAACCGGACGATTGCACCGTCAAGCAGTGGCCGGTGCGCTGGCTGACCCCCGAAGAAAACAGGGTGCTGCATCCTGCTGTCTATGCATGGCAGATTACCGTGCCGGTTCAAGCTCAGAGCTTAGAAAATGCTGCTGCACAAGTGGCGAATCAATGGAAGGAAGAGGCAACGCCATTCCGCTTCATTGGCACGGCGCCTGCCATGCACAGCACCGCTTGTCGCATCAGCGTGCTGCGAGCAATTGAACAAGGCATGGAACCGGCAGCCAAAGCGCTCTTTACCTACTTCAACGCAGGCCTTGCAGAGCCAGACTCGCCGACCGAGATCGCCAACCGCATGAACCAGTTTATGGCGTGGGTGAAGCAGTTGGCAGGAGGGCCGGTGACTTAGTCGCATTGATAGATTCATACAGGAGAGCGCGGAAAGACGCTGGATCCCGGCTATTGCCAGGGTGACAGTTATGTTTCAGCGTCCTCCAGTTACTACTGTCATTAGCTGCATGGCATGCGTGCAGCGTCTTTGCTTGTTAACCTAAAAATCCTTAAGCAAACTGCTGCAAAATCAAATCTGCCGCTTTCTCCGCAATCATGATGGTCGGCGCATTCGTATTCCCGCCCACCAGAGTCGGCATGACCGACGCATCAACCACCCGCAAGGCCTCAATACCATGCACCTTCAAATTTACATCAACCACTGCCATCGCATCACTGCCCATCTTGCAGGTACCGACCGGATGGTAAATCGTCTCCGCACGCTCGCGTATCAAATGCCGGATTTCGGAATCGCTTTGCGCTTCATGGGTAAATAGTTCCTGACGGGCTTGCTGCCTGAATGCCGGCGCATCCAGGATGCGTCGCGTGGCCTTGTAGCCACTGACCATCGCCGTCATATCTTCTTCATGACTCAAATAGCGCGGATCAATCAACGGTGGCACCATGGGGTCCGTACTCTGCAAGCTGACGGTGCCGCGGCTCTGCGGACGCAACTGGCATACATGCAAGCTATAGCCTTCGCCGCGCAACAGACGCTTGCCATGCTCCACCACCATCGCGATACAGAAATGCAGCTGCATATCGGGTATTGTCAGTGATGGATCGCTGCGTATGAAGCCGCCTGCTTCGGCAAAATTCGTCGTCAGCAAGCCGTGCCGGTGTTTCACATAAGACCAGAAACCTTTGAAAGTACGCCAGACGCTGCCGGCCGACATGCCAAACAGGGACTGGCTTGCACAGCGAAACACAAAGGTAAAGTCGAGATGATCTTGCAGGTTCTTGCCGACACCGGGCAAGTGGTGCCGCAACGGGATACCGGCGCTGGCCAGTTCGTCGGTCGCACCTATGCCGGAGAGCAGCAACAAGTGGGGCGACTGTATCGCGCCGCCACATAAAATGACTTCGCGGCGCGCCCGCACGGACTTTGCGTGTCCTTGATGGCGGTACTCGATGCCAGTGGCACGTTTGCCTTCGAATTGTATGCCGGTTGCTTGTGCCTGCGTGATCACAGTCAGGTTTGCGCGTGACTTGGCGGGCTGCAAAAAAGCCTTGGCTGTGCTGCAGCGTTCGCCGTTGCGATGCGTGACCTGGAACTGGCCGACACCTTCCTGCTGCGCACCATTGAAATCCGGGTTGAATGCAAAGCCAGCCTGTATGGCGCTATCAATAAAAATCTGGTCGAATGCGCTCGGCGAGCGTAATGCCGCAACATTCAACAAGCCTCCCGTTCCATGAAATGCATCAGCGCCGGCTTCGTTGTGTTCGGACTTTTTAAAATACGGCAGCACATCCTGATACGACCAGCCTGCGTTGCCGAGTGCGGCCCATTGATCATAATCACTGGCGTGACCGCGCGTATAGACCATCGCATTGATCGAGCTGCTGCCGCCTAGTGTCTTGCCTCGCGGCTGCAGCAGGCGTCGGCCATTCAAGCCGGCTTGTGCTGTTGTGTGAAAGGCCCAGTTGCGTATGCGTGTCGGCACCAGCGCTATCAAGCCGGCCGGTACGTGAATCAGCGGCGTATTATCGGGCTTGCCTGCTTCGATCAGACACACACGTATGCGCGGGTCAGCCGTAAGCCGGTTGGCCAGCACGCAACCGGCCGAGCCGCCGCCGACGATCACATAATCAAATATCGGATTCATCCGCGCTTCTCCGGCGTGACAATAGTGAAGGTGCCGCTTGCTTTGTCGAGCAAGCCAAAAAAGCTCAGCAAATCCAGTTTGCTGCCGCTGACCTTCACATCATCCGACAGCAGCGTGTCTTTGATGCCGGCAGTGCCGGTAATGACTTTCAGGAAGACAGCTTTGGTCAGGGTCAGCGTGGCATCCGACTTGGCTGAAGGGGCGGCCTTTTTATAATGCAGCACGGCGTTTTCTATCCACAGCACAAAGGATTCGCGCGTATCGGTAAACACCAGATTGAGGCTCAGGTTCTTGCCGGCCGCTGCCGGTCCGTTCAGGCTGGCAGCGACTGAATCGAGGAAGCGCTCGGTCGGTGTATGCGCGAGCATGTCAATCAGATTTGCACGTGGCAGACCGACCTTGGGCGGGCCTTGTCGCAACTCCTGCGCCGCTTTCAAATAGCTGTTGCGCCAGGTTGCCGCTTCGGCCTGATAGGCGAGTTGTTCATAGGTGCGTATTAATAAATCCAGCGCCTTCTGGTTGGCCGGCGCGCCCATGACCAGCTGGTTCAACAACTCGGCAGTCCAGCGATACTCACCCTTGTCGAAAGCAGCTTGCGCCGCTGCCAGCACGCGGTCAGCGCCGCCCATCAAGCTTACATAACGTGCGGCAGAATCCTGTTGTGGCAATTTGTCCAAATGCGCAGGGTTGCCGTCATAGATGCCCATGTAATGCTGGTACACGGCACGCGCGTTGTGGCGCAAGTCGCCGTAATAGCCGCGCACGCCAAAGTAGCTTGCCAGTGATGGCGGCAGCGTGATCTGTTGCGCGATCTCGTCCGGCGTCAGTCCCGCATTGATCAGTCTCACAGTCTGGTCATGCGTATAGCGATACACATCGCGATGCTTGGTAATGAGCTCAACAATCCGTGCATTGCCCCACACTGGCCAGTTATGCTGACCGACATACACGTCGGCATCGGCTGCCTGTAGCAGTGCGCTGTCGAGATAGTTCGACCAAAGCAGCGCATCGCGCACTTTGGCGCCGCGCACCGGCAACAGATTGTGCATGGTCTGGCTCAGGATCTCCGCGCCCGCATACAGTTTCAGTTGCGGCACCGTGAAGGTCAGCTCGGCTGGTGCTTCCGCACCGGGCACGTTATGAAAAATGAAGCGCAGTCCATCGACGTCCACTTCCTGTGCCGGCTGCGTAATCAGCAGGTTCGGCTCCAGAATGCCGAGAGCGCCATAGGCCAGGTCTTTGCCCAGCCCGGTATCGACATTGCCCGTGGCCGAGTGCGGCAGATTTCTTCCGAACTGGTATTCGGAACGCCGTCCCATTGCAGTGCCCACCATGACATTTTCACTGGTTGCTTCCTGCAAAAAACCCATGGGGGCAATGACAGGCAGCTTGCGACTTTGAATCTCGGCTGGCGACAGTACGCCAAGCGCACCACCAAAATGATCAGCGTGGCTATGCGTGAAAATCAGCGCCGATACCGGTTGCTCCCCCAAGTGTTGCCGGGCAAATGCCAATGCAGTGGACGCTGCCTCACGCGCCGTTAGCGCATCGACCACGATCCAGCCGCTATTGCCAATGATGAGCGTGATATTGCTGATGTCAAAGCCGCGCAATTGATAGACGCGCTCGCTGACCTTGTAAAGTCCGGCGCCGGTATTGAGTTGGGCATGCCGCCAAAGACTAGGATTGACAGTCGATGGAGCAGGGCCCTTGACGAATTGGTAGGCATCGAAATCAATCAGCACCTTGTTGTCGGCGCTCAGCAGCTTGCCGGTCGGGCGCGCGATCAGCCCGCGTGCAGCGTCGTCAAAGTCTTGCCGGTCATCCAGCGGCAGAGATTGCGCCAATGCCTGATTGGCCGCTAGCGTTGCCGCGCTGGCGGCATCAGCCTGGTCCGGTGCTTTGCCACAGCCGGTCAGCGCAATTGCACACGCCATCAAACAAGTCATCCGCAGAGAGGATTGAAGTCGCATTTTATTATTCATGGTTATGCCATTACTTAGTGATCACTTGGTCAGTGCGACAGCAGCGAACTGCATCACCTCGCAGGCTGCCTGCACACTCAGCTTTTGTTCGCGGCGCAATCTGACCCAGGCGTCATTTGATAGCGCCAGAACCAAGGCTTCAAAACGGGGTTTGTCTTGCAATATGGATTGAGGAAGGATGATTTGCAAAATCGAGCATTCCAGCATATGCAATTGCTGCATATATTTTTCGACAAAGGGCGAGTTGTGGCGGTGCGTATGCGAAGCAATATGAAACGGCATCAGCTTCTCGTAGAGCGTAGCGCGCACCTGTGTGCTTTCGGCCAGCTTTCCTTCCCAGTCCGACGCCTTCAACGGGACTTGCAAGACCTGGTCAATCAACAGGCTGACATGGGTGCCAAGTTCACGATATAAGGTCTCCATGTCATCAAAGTGACGGAACACAGTGCGCAATCCAATACCGGCACGGGCAGCCACCTGTTCTGCCGTCGGAGCGACGCAGCCTTCGGCGATCAATTCTATGAAGCCTGAAACAATGCGCTGGCGTGTAACGATAGTACGGCTATGCCGGCCGTCTGCGGAAGTTGTGCTTGCCTTCCTTTTTGTTTTGACTAGTTCGCTGAACATAAAATTTTAGCTTGAAGAGTTATATCTGTATTCAATGTAAGCGCCGGAATGACGGTAGATGTCTGGGCGAGTTTTACTTTCTATTGCCACCCCTGCGTCTTCCGTAAAGCATGACGAAAAAAATCACACCCCGAAAATCCGCGCCAACCTGACGCCCATACCCTGCACCCAAGGTGCGACATAGCGCAGTTGCGGCCGGCGTGCTTCAGATGCCTTGACGATTTTTGCAACCACAGACTTCGTGGACTTCGCTTCCAGCAGGCCGAATACACGCGCTTCCTGCTTTTTCATCTTGACGACCTGCGTATTGAAATAGGAATCCTGTTGCATCCATGCGTACTTGCGGTCCGTCATTGACTGATTGAAGCCGGTATGAATCGCGCCCGGCTCGACGACGGAAATCTGTACCTGACGACCGAGCTGATCCATCTCTTCGCGCAAACCTGCCGCTGCAGCCGAGAGTGCAAACTTTGTCATTGAATATGGCATCAGGAAGGGCATGGGAATGCGTCCTGCAATCGAGCTGATGAAAATGACGGTCCCGCTCTGTCGCGCAATCATGCTGCGCAAGGCCAGTTGCGTCAGCTCCAGTGTGGCAAAGACATTTACTTCAAATGCATTGCGTATGCGCGCCACATCCACTTCAGCCAGCGAACCGGATTCGCCAATGGCCGCATTGTTGATCAGCACATCTGGCTTCAGAGCCAGCACTTGTTCCCGATCGGCCGCGTGGGTAATGTCGAGCTTCAGCGTTTGAAGCGGGCAGCCATTCGCAGTGCTTTCTTCACGCAGCGCATTGGCCTGCTCCTGCGTATACGTTGCGGCGACAACATGGTGGCCGCGTGCTGCCAATGCATAGGCAGCGTCGCGGCCTATGCCGGTGCCGGCGCCAGTGATGAGGATGAGTTTTTTCATTAAAATTCTTTAGTTAAAAATTTCATTGCACAAAAATGCGTGCCAGTTTCCCCATCGAGGACCAGTAAAAATCACGTCCCCAGCCCGGGCTTGGAAACACCACTCCCTGCGTAATGCCGCCGCTGTTGATGCGCGCGCGCTCCGCGCCGGTGGCAATATCGAGCACGACCACATTCTCGCTGAGATGGTGATAGTCATTGCTTACCAGCTCACCGGTGTCGGGATACAGAATCATGTGACTGGCGCAGCCGAAGGATGATTTTTCCCAAAGTGGTGTCAAGTCGGAGATTGCGCTGCCAAAGCGCCATGCTCGCAAGACCGCATTCGCTGAATCATAGGCAACGACGATCTGGCGCTTGCTGTCCACCAGCGGCGGATTGGTAATGCTGCCGCCAGCGAGACCGCTGACTTCAACGCTGTGGTGTTCGCGGGCATCCTGTAGCGATACGCGAATGAGCCGGTTCGCAGTCTTGCTGACACCAGCACCCAGCATTTTGTAAAGGTAGCGATGCTGGCCGTTATCCATGAACCATGCATGTTCGCCGTCTATGACCACATCCCAGCCATAGGTCTGTTTGCTGGTGCCGACATAGTCAAGGCGCCAGTCTTGGTCGAACTGCAGCCGCCTTGCAGCCACGTCCCAGTGATAGCGGAAGAGGGACCGCACACCAACGACATAGACGGTATTGCCGACGGCGCTCAGGCGCGCAATCGAGGGCTCCGGGCAATCAAGGTCGGCGCAAGCCGGTTGCAAGTTGTCGGCATCCAAAACGGTCAGGCGCGCATTGGTCCGGTCGGACAAGTTCTTGGTGACGATCAGGCCGTTGTCGAGAATGACAAAGGAATTGTATGCTTCGTTGACTGGTAGTTTGCGGGACTTCAGCGGCTGGCAGGCGCGGTCAAGCTGGTGTGCATAACGGCCATAGACCACAATCAGATTGCCGTTGCGATGCAGCGCCATGGCACCTGGCCACATCGGGCCGCCGCGCAGACGCGGCGATCGCTTGAGTGTTTTCAGTGTGGCCGGGTCAATCAATTCGACACAAGCCGTGGTTGGCAAGCCCCACTTCGCCCGCAGGGCCGAGTGGGTCAGCAGATACACTTCACCGGGCGCGCCCAGCAATGTCATGGTGGACAGTAATGTGTGGCGCGTCACGCAGCCCAGCTGTTCGCCTTGCTTTAACGCGAGACCTGCAACATGCTGCGAAATTTGCAGGCGTGCAGGTCCACCGTCCTCGCTTGGCCACGGAGTATCAAGATAGCCGGAGCCGCTCATCCTCATACGTGTTTACGCCGACGCCGAACTCGTACTGCGACCCAAATTGCCAGCGCGGCCAGCAGGATCAGCGCCGGTACTTTGAAGCGCGGCACATACACATTAATCATTGCATTGACCACCACCTGATGCGTAGGCTCATAACCATCCGGCATGGGCAAAACACCATTTGCCTTGGCATAGGCAGCATAATCGAGCTGCATCTGCGCAAACTGCTGCGGCAGGCTGGACTGCAGGTCAGCAGTCTCGCCCGGGTCTTTGCTGATGTCATACAGATGCCACTGGCCGTCTCCGACCGGCCCAATATTTTTCACCAGCTTCAAGTCGCCCTTGAATAGTGCTGCGTTACCTGACAATTCATAACCGATTGCTTCGTCGGCAGGATGCGCGCGTGCTGCACTGCCTTGCAGTACCGGCAACAGGCTGCGGCCTGTCATGCGCTCGATCCGGTTGCCCTTGTAGCTGTCGCCCGGCTGCGCCACTCCGGCGATGTCGAGCAAGGTCGGTACGATGTCATTGATATGCGTGAAGTTGGATTGCACCGCATTCTGTTTCATGCCTCGCACGCCGGAAATAATCAGCGGCGTGCGTATGCCGCCTTCGCCCGCATAAAATTTATACGTGCTCAGCGGCGTGGCCGCAGCATTCGCCCAGCTGGGGCCGATGACGCTATACGCTCCTTTGGCGCCGAGATTCTCAATGTCATGGTTGTAGTACAGGTTCAGCCACCAGCGGCCGAGTGTGATTGCATACGGGTCTGATGCTTCGGGACCGTTGTCGGACAAGAAAACAAAGACGGTGTTGTCGTACTCGCCGTTCTTTTTCAAGTCAGCGATCAGGCGGCCGACATGATGGTCCATCGCATCCGCCATGCCTGCATACACCTGCATGCTGCGGATCTGGAATTGCTTGTCTTTCTCGCTCAAGCTATTCCAGTCTTTAGTCGTTGCCATCTTGCCCATAGGCGCGTCTTTGGGGATCAGACCTAGCGCAACGGCTTTCTTGTGGCGTTCGCGGCGCAGCGCATCCCAGCCATCTTTGTAATAGTCATTGTATTTGTCTATGAATTGTTTCGGCGCCTGCACCGGAATGTGGTTGGCCTGAAAGCCGACATATGCAAAAAACGGTTTTTTCTGTGCGGCTCCGGCACGGATATAAGCGATAGTTTTGTCGATATAAAATTCTGAAGAATAAAAATCAGTCGGCATCACCACCGGCTTGCCGTCTTCATACCAGTAAACCTTGTCGGTCAAATCCAGATAGCGCTTGCCGGTTTCCCAGTTGTCCGATCCGCTATCGCCCTGTACGAGTGAATGATCAAAACCGCGCTGGTCGGGCAGGTTATGCGCTTCTTTGCCCACATGCCACTTGCCGGCGACGTAGGTACGGTAACCACTGTCTTTCAATAGTGACGCCACCGTCACTACATTCCTGTTTAGTACGCTCAGATAACCCGCGCGGCCTACATGTTCTTGCGGGATGGTCTCTCGCATATTGCCGACACCATTCAAATGATTGTCAACGCCAGTCAGCAGCATGGAGCGGGTCGGCGAGCAGGAAGCGGTGACGTGAAAGTTTGAGAACTTCATCCCATGGCGCGCCAGGCTATCCAGGTTGGGCGTCTTGATCTCGCTGCCGAAAGCACCGACATCGCTGAAGCCCCAATCGTCAGCCAGCAGCACGACGATGTTGGGACGGGAGGCAGATTTGTCGGCAGCACTGGCGACATTGCCTGCAACAGCACACAGACTTAGCAGTAAGACAGGGAGCGTTTTATTCATACCGGTTTTCGTTTCCATAAATTTTTTCAAGGCCCCGGTGCGATCAGCACGGTACGAAACCCGAGGTGACTGACAGCCAGATCTTCATCCTGCGGCTGGCGCGCTGCTGAGCGGTAGCGGATGCAGTAGTTTGGCGCGCATAAAAAGGACCCGCCCTTGATGACACGCTGGCCTGCACCTGTGTGCAGTTCCGGTGGCAGCTGGTCGTGCGATTCGTTTTCACCTTTGTGATAAGGCAGATAGACGTCGCTGGTCAGCTCCCACACATTGCCGATCATGTCGAACAGGCCCAGTTCATTAGGCGCATAGCAGCCTGAAGGCGCAAGCCCGATGTATCCGTCAGCATTGGAATTTGCGACCGGAAATAAACCCTGCCATGTATTGGCCTGTAGCGGTTGCGCATGGTCGGCGGCAGCTTGCGACTTAGCGCCACGTGCTGCCCATTCCCATTGCGCTTCAGACGGCAATGCATGGCCTTTCCATTTTGCATAAGCGAGCGCATCGGCATACGTGACATGCACGACCGGATAGGCGCCGTGTCCGTCTATGGATGTCGCAGGGCCGCCGGGGTGACGCCAGTTCGCACCCGGCACATAGCGCCACCACTGGCGTATGTCGTCGCTGTTGCTGATCTTGTCCGGCATGCTGAAGACCACGGCGCCGGGTTGCTGCATGTCCGGCGGAAGACCGGTATGCAAGGCAAGGTCGACAGCGCGCTCAGCCACAGTCACATAGCCGGTCGCTTTGACAAAGGCAGCGAATGCGTCATTGCTGACTTCGCTGCGGTCCATCCAGAAACCGGTAACGTGCACTTTGCCCGCCGGTTGTTCTTCCGGATACACGCTGTCACCGGCGACGTAAGTGCCAGCCGGCACCCACACCATGCCGGCATGCGGCGTGTCTGCCTTGTCGACAGGCAGGCTACAAGCGATGCTCGGCGGGTTTGCGACGGCACGGTGCCCGAGCCACCACCAGCTGGTGGCCGCGAGCACGGCAATGATGAACAGCACCGCAATCAGCGGCAAGCGATAGCGGCGCAGTGTCATGCCGGCACCGCCTTGATGGCGTTGATCAGGTCGCGCTCAATCAGGCACAAGCGATCTTGCCCCCATACAGCGGGCTGGTCGTTGACGCGGAAGCTGGGAACGCCCCACAGTCCGGCAGCGAGCATGTCTTCACGGTTTGCTTCGGCGACGACGCGCCATGATTCATCCGCCAGCGCAGCAGTAACGAACGCGGCATCAAGCCCGGCTCGCTCGGCGATTTTGTGCAGGCCCTGGTCAGTGCCTGCGTCAATTCCTTCAGACCAGACGCCGCGCATGAATGAAGACAGGAATTCAGCACCCTTGCCATCAGCGATAGCGTGATTCAGCACGGCGAGTCCGCGCTCGGTAGGGCGGCCAACCGGATCCGACATGTCGCCAAAGCGCAGGCCTAGCGTGTCGGCTTCGCGTTTGGTATCGCGCACGATGTAGAGACGCTTTTCGATTGGCACCGGCAGCCCGCGCATCACCATAGGCAGCACGAAGCGCAGCTTGAGCTTCACGCGATAATGCTGCGCCAGTTCAATAACACGCGCGACTGCGATGTACGTATAGGGGCTGCGCAAAGAGCAAAAAAAATGCAGTTCTGTTGTTTGCTCGGATGCCGGCGGCGTGCACCACTGCAGCGCAGGCAGGCGGGCACTGGCCACGGCGTTGTCAGGCCATGACAGCCCGGCTTCCCGCAGCCGCTGATCCAGGTACCAGATGCGGTCTACACCCCAATACCATTCGCGTTCGAAATATAAGGTTCCGCCCAGATAGTGACCGAATTGCTTGCGGGTCGCTGCGCCGTCGGCCAGCACCAGTGACGCCCGGCCACTTGGCACGGTTTCAAAATTTTGCAGCGCTGCCATGTCATGCCGCCATAAGGCGCGGCCTATCGCCAGTGCTTGTGCGATTGCGGTGCGGGTACCGGCAGCTGAAGTGAAAAGTTGTGTCAGGCAGCGGTTCGCCAGATCTATCGCTTCAGCCGAAGGCTGTTGCTGCAAATCGGTAAATTCAAGTTGCAGCAGTGAAGCCAAGCTGGCCGCATCGCGGCGCGACCAGGCTTGCAGCCGGGCGCGATCGGGTGCGGCGGCGTCATGTGGGGGCGGCACCAGATGCAACACAAGTGTGATGCGGTGCTGTTGCAATAGCTGTGGCAGCACTTGCAACATCAGATGCGAATAGGGATCATCCGCCTGATGAAAATAATGTACCTGTGCCGGCGCGCCAGTCAGGCGCCGGCGTGCGGCGGCCAGCGAAAAGCCCAGCGCGCGCAGTACGCGGCTGGTAACCAGTTTTCCGACAGCACGGGCGGGTAATGACATGCGCTTAGTTCCGGACTGAAAAGTCAATCGAGCGGCTGCCAGCTGGCAGGCTGATCCAGTCGCCATCCTGCCCTATTTGCAGCGCGCCATCGAAGCGTTTTTTGGCATCACCCAGAAACGCGGCATGCAATGCACGCGACGGCAACGGCGGCACGATATGGTGGAGTACCAGTGCGCGTACGCCAGCCTGCTGCGCGACCTCGGCAGCTTGCTCTGGCGTGGTGTGATAGTCCAGCACGTCGTGCATGATCTGGCGCAGGTTGTCGCGTTTTGCATCTGCAAAACCGGCTTCAATCAAGCCCAATAAAGCGGGCGACAAGGCTTCATGCAGCAACAGGTCGGCGTTGGCGGCAGCGCGCGCGACATTCTCTGATTTTTTGGTATCACCGCTGATGACGACGCTGCGATCTTTGTAGCGGATCTTGTAGCCGACGGACGGATGCACGGGGTCATGGTCGGCAGCAAAGGCAGTGATTTCCAGATCTGGTTCGGCCAGCACCACGCGTGGCGCGGTGGCCGTCGGCATGTCAAAGATATGGGCAGTCGCGCCAAAGCCGGAAGGCGGAATGATTTTCTCGCCGTGATGTTTAATGCGGTAGCCACTGTCTGGCGTATAAGCCTGCCGGAAACCATCCACGACTTGCTGCAAGCCCGGCGGGCCATACACCGGCAGCGTATCGGTATGGGCGGCAGTACCCCAGCGCTGCAGTAGCAATTCGCCTACGCCGTCGATATGGTCGGAGTGAAAGTGGGTCAGGAACAGCGCATCGATCTGGCCATTGTTCAAGCGCATGCGGGCAATGCCGCGCGCGGCGCCGGAACCGGCGTCGAACACAAACATGCGTTTGCCAGCGATGACGACAGTGCAGGGGCCGCTGCGCAGCGGGTCAGGAAAGGGCGAGCCGGCGCCGCACAGGCCGACATGCAGGCCGTCGGGCAGAGCGGCGATCGGGTCTTCGCCGAGTTTGAGCGCCGCAATACGGTTTTGCGCCAGACGCATGCCGATCTTGTCCTGATTGAACCATAAGACCAGTGCAATGCTTGCCAGTACGAGCGCGCTGACCGCCAGTAATTTCTTTTTCATGTTGCGTCCTGATTAATTTGAAATGTACACATACTCATCGTTGGCATTGATTTTGTCGCGCAGGGTTTTATCCAGCGGGATCGGCGCTTCTGCCAGTGACGGCCAGAGCGGCTTGGCCTGTTGTTTGTCAAAATCGCGCAGCAGCGCTTTCAATTCTTTCACCTTGTCCGGCTGGCTGGCGGCCAGATTATTTCTCTCGCCCGGATCGCTCTTCAGGTTATAGAGCCAATCCTTGTTAGGTAGCGCGCTGACTTGCAGCTTCCAGTCGCCGGCGCGTACGGCACGATAATCACCACCGCGCCAGAACAGCACATCATGCGGACGGTCGCTGCGTTCGCCGCGCACATACGGGACCAGATTGACGCCATCAATCATGCGGTCTGAAGGCAAGGTCGCGCCCGCTGCAGCAGCGGCCGTGGCGAAGATGTCGAAATGACTGACGGCCGATTCATAGGTCGCGCCGCGCGGCAGCACACCGGGCCAGCGCATTAAAAACGGCACACGCACGCCACCGTCAAAATAAGTGGTTTTCCAGCCACGGTAAGGCTTGTTCAATCCATCAAGGCCGATGTAATGCGCAGCGCCATTGTCGGAGGTGAAGATCACTATCGTGTCCTGATCCATGCCCTGATCTTTCAATGACTGCAGTACGCGGCCGATGTTGCGGTCCAGCGAGCGGATCATTGCCGCATACACGCGCAAGGTCGGGTCTTTGATATGGCTGAGTGCATCGTAATCGGCGCGCGTTGCCTGCAGCGGCGTATGCGGTGCGTTGTAGGCCAGGTACATGAAGAATGGACGGTTCTTGTTGGCAGCGACGACCTTCACCGCTTCATCGGTGAGGTAGTCGGTCACATAGCCTTTGGGCGCGAAGACGGGGCTGTCATTGAAACGCACGCCGAAAGGATGCGCGGCCCAGATGAATTTATCAATCGGGTCGTATTCCTGTTTTGAATTGACCACGCCCGGATCATTGGCCGGCATGTACATCGAGCCGCCATGCGGCATGCTCAGCGCTTCGTCGAAGCCGCGTGCATAAGGACGGAACTGCGGGCTGTCGCCCAGATGCCATTTGCCGATGTGGACCGTGTGATAGCCCGCCTTTTGCAGCAGATTGCCAATCGTGACTTCCGACACCGGAATGCCCTCATCTTCGTAGCGTGGCAAGTCACGTTCGCGTTCGGCATGATAAATGGCATGGTTGACTGCGCCGGGTGCGCTGTGAGTGCCGACCATTTTCATGAACTGTTTTGGCACCGGCGTGAATTCAAAACCGAAGCGGGTTGCATAGCGGCCCGTCATCAATGCGGCACGCGAAGGAGAACAGGTGGCATTGCCGGCATAGCCGGCAGAGAAATCAACGCCGTCATGCGCAATTGAATCAATATGCGGAGTCGGCACGCTGCCGCCGGCGACGCCGCCCTGGCGCAAGGTGATGTCGTTGTAACCGAGGTCATCGGCGACGATAAGGATGATATTGGGTTGTTTCTTTTTTGTGGCTGCGGGTTCTGTTGGCCCGTTCTGCCAGACGACAGCGCGGTTTGGCGCCGGGTCAGTACGCATGATGTACTTCACGTAGAGGATCGCGACTCCTTCGCGCTTGCCGACGGCGAAAAAAGTGGCGACCAGTAAGGCGCAAAGTGCGGCCACGATCCAGAGTATGCGTTTCATCATCAGCGATTTCCCTCGAGCTTTGCTTGCATTGCAGGCATTTTCAAATAAATACTTATTGTTCGCGCTGCCAGATGCGCGTTTTACCCATCAGTGGCACACCCACATAACCAAGCACTTCCATGGTCTTGCTGTTTTCTGTAGCGCTGAGTTTGACTTTATAAACTTTGCCGATTTTCGGATCGAGAATTTCGCCTCCCGACCAATTTCCTGCGGCAGTTCGCTTCAGGCCAGTCAGTATGGTCATGCCCAGAACAGGTTTGTCTCGCCGTTCGTCAGTGCAGAGCTTGCAGACCGGATCGGCCGGCACGCCCGCTTGCGGAAATAGTTTGACTATTGTGCCGTGCAAGACCTCGTCGACCACTTCAAGCTTTACCACGGCCGACGGTTTATTGGATTTCTCGTCGGTCGTTAGCCACAAGCCTAAAACAGGATCTGGCGCAGCCTGGGCTGTGCCGGCCAGTGAAGCCAGCAAAACTACTGAGGCCACTAAAGCGGGCGAAGTCATTAATTTTTTCATGCGGCTTCTCCATCAAATTCTACGCGCACGCCATGCCGGCGCAGGCGCGGAAACTTCATCGTCAGCAAACGCTCGCCGCCTATGGACTGCAAGTATTGCCGCACTTTTTCCTTCTCGTTGTCAGGCATAGCATGCAAAACATCCAGCGCACGCTGCGCCATCCACAAGGTGTAAGGCATGGCTGCGCGGCGGAAGACTCTGCCACCCATCGTGGTCTCTACATCGCGCAAGATGCGCGGCACCGGTTTGCCGGCCGGCCAGCCGGCATGCAGTTGCGTGACTTGCGCTGCGATGCCTTCTAGCTGCGGCAAAAATTCAGCACAGATAATTTTCAATATCGGCAGCAGTGACTCGGCAATGGCGTCGTCTGCCAGTAATTGCGCAGGCGCCGACGACGGATCGCGAGGCGGCGGTGCGGCCATCCGGTCTATCCAGTTTCGCAGGTGCCGGCGTGGCGCAATCAGTTCACGCGCCGGCCATGGGTCACGACCCAAGTGCCCGTACATGGTGCCGACCAGACCAAAGTCAGCCAGCGTAGGATGCTCGCCGAGCAAAAAGGCATGCTGCGCAAAATGAGCATCGAACAGATCAAGCATGTGCTCGGTCCAGTAATTCATGGTCTCGTATTGCTCGGGACGGATGCCAACGGTATGCAGCATGGCACGCAATTTCCTGGCGATGAAAGCAGCGGCCTTGCGTTGCAAGAATGCCGGAAAATACGGCAGCAAAGCCGAGCCGGCATCGCGCTCGAACAACGCATAGTTTTCGGGATAATTCCAGCGCGTATGCATGGCGATCGGAATCCACCATTCGTCGCCCCAGGCTTCCATCAGATATGCCGTGAAGCGCTGCACGGGCGTGACCGGTATGACCGGATAGGCCGCAATGCGTTGCTCGAAATGCTCGATGATGACGCTGGAATCCTGCAACCATTCATCATTCGGCAGTTTTATGGTTGGCATCACCACAACGCCGGTCTTGCGTTTGCCGCGCACCAGCAGCGTATACATATTGACCGGCTGGTCTATGAACGGGATGCGTTTGTAATGCAGATAGCTGCGTACCTTGCCCGCGAAGTAGGACAAGTGCCAGCCGTACATGACTATTTTATTTGTCATTGTGCGTGCTCTTTTTATCAGGCCAGCTTGCGCCACAGCGCATCCGGAATCAGACTGAAAAGTGGTCGCAGCCATTTCCATGGGTAAGCGGGAACGATGGCAATGGCTTTGCCTTTTTCTGTTGCGGTCACGATTTCACTTGCGACGTCACTGGCGCTGGCAGCGAACGGATATTTGGCTATGTCAGGCATGATGTCGGTGACGACAAAGCCCGGTAGAACGGTGGTGACTTGAATATTTTTTCGGCGCAGTTCGGCACGTGCTGATTCCAGATACATCGAGAATGCCGCCTTGCTGGCACAGTACGCCGCCTGCTTCGGCATGCCCTTGAGCGATGCAAGCGAAGAGATGCCGACAATCCGGCCTTTACCGCGCGCCAGAAAATGTTCGGCTGCTGCATTCACGGTCGCAATCGCGCCGATCAGGTTGGTCTGCAAGACCTGTTTTTCTTTGGCGAAGTCGCCTCTGCCAACGCGGGTAAAGTCATTGATGCCGGCATTAACCACGACTGTATCGACGCCACCAAGCGCATCGAACAGCGCATGCAGGGCAGGGGCTACACTGTCGTCCTGATCAACATCGAGTGGTGTGATTTCTATTTTGCAGCCCGGATAAGCGGCCTGTAATTCCGTGCGCAAGGTTTCGAGCACGGCAAGACGACGCGCAGTCAGTCCGAGATGGTGACCACGACGGGCAAATTCAAATGCCAGTGCGCGCCCTATGCCGGCGGAAGCGCCGGTAATGACAACAGTTTGTTGCAAGCTATTTCCCCTTTTTTATGAACGTGGCTGACACTGCAAGGTTTTGCGTGCCGCATCCAGACGTTCAAACTCTTTTCCTGCATCACTGACCAGCACCCGCATCAACAGCAGCCCGGTATCGGACGGGCTGACGACTTGTTGCGCACCTGCCGGTGGCAGACTGCCCTGCGAAGTCGTGAGCCACAAACTGACTGGTTTACCGGCCGCTGCCTTGTCATTGAGTACGAAATAGTTGTCGCTATTGCTGGCATACAGCGCTATCGACCAGTAACTGTCGAGTTGCGGATTGGCGCTGATCTGCACAGGTCCTTTGCGCAAATCAATCAGGCACAACGCGTACAGTAAATCGGGATTCGGCGCGACGACGGTGCGTGAACCCGCATCGGCCAGTGCCGGAAATGCCGCTACGTTCCAGCCACCGATAGCAGTAGCCATTGGCCCGTGCATGACGCGGTACATGATCAGACGCGGCAAGGACCAGACCGCGAGCAGATGGACTGCTGCTGCAACTAGCAGCAGCATCAATGCCTTTTTTAGCAGGGTGATCATCATGCGCAGGCTCCGACCAGTTCAATAGTAGGAGCGCGCAATGATGACGGTGCTTCCTGCAGTGCTGCATCAGGCTGATACAGGCGCAGTATTAATTCAAGACCGCGCTCGCCGGGAGTCGGCAACCATTGCATGCCTGCGGTTTCCCGGGGGCCGGTGGTGAAGCTGAAATCACCATCACTTGTGAAACTGAATTTTCGATCGGCCGCATCAAACAGGAAATGGTCATCCGCATACGCAGTAATGCTCCACCAGCGCGCTGATGGTGCCGTACCCGAGACTTTGTACGTGCAGCGCGAGCGCAAAGGGCGCAGTTGCTTGTCGGTGCGCGCGACAAAGTAAATGGTTTCGCTGCGGTCAAGTGCCAGCAGGCCTGTCAGGGCGACGCGTGCGCGGGTGAGCATGTCGGCATCGCTGTTTCCGGTCAGCGTGCTGCCTTGCCAGACACCCGCCTGAATAGTTGTGTGCGCCGGAGCAGGCGCTTTTTTCACGGCCCACCATGCAGAACCAAGACCGACTGCTATTGCCAGCAAAAACGGCAATCCCCTCTTGGCAGTGACAGCAAGCCGGCTCATGCTTTACCCAGCACCGTAAACTGTTTGCCGTTGGCATTCAGCCATTGTTCCGATAGCTCGGCATCATGCTGGTCCGGATGGAAATCCGGCGACTGATAGGCAAGCCAGCCACGATAATTCGAGCGCAGCAGACCGTCGCGCGCGAACAGCAAGCGTGCGCCGCTGGTCCAGGTTGACCAGCGCAACAGGCTGCGGTCATGCCACAGGTTGAGTGTGGTCTGCAGCGTCAGGTCCAGCAGGAAGATGAATGTCACGTATTTAAAAATCAGCAAGCGATATTTCTCATTGCCGCCCAGAGCGCGGTAAAGGTCGAACGCCACACTGCGATGCTCGGTCTCTTCAGCGCTGTGCCAGAGCCAGAAAGTTTGGAGTCTTGGTTCCGTGTCTTGCAGGGCTGACGGTGTACGCAGCAGCCAGTTCGCAAATAGTGCGGTGATATGTTCAAGGCCGGCCGTTGCAGCGACATGCAGGCGCGCATCCAGATGGGCATTTTTTTTCGTGCGCCGCATGGCACGCCGTTCGATCAGGTTATCAAAACCTTGCGCTTCGAGCTGACGGTTGAAGAGTGCGTGCAGATGACGATGCGTCGCTTCCTGGCCTATGAATCCCTTGATATCTTCCGCAAATTTCTCACGCTGTTCCGGCGCCAGATTGCGGACGCCGGCTTTCACGGAATCGATAAAGAACTGTTCGCCGTGCGGAAAGCTCATTGACAGCGCATTCAAGAACGCACTGCGAAATGCATCGTTGCCGTTCCAACGCTGTGCAAACGGCAAAGCCAGATCAATATGCAGTCGGCGAACGGGAAGGGTGGCCATGATTCAGTGCGCAGTCGTGGCCGGTGTTTCACGCAATTGACGGCGCAGGATTTTTCCGACCGGGCTTTTGGGCAGTTCATCAACGAATTGAATATGGCGCGGCCGCTTGTAACCAGTCAGCTCAGTGCGGCAGTGCGCAAGCAAGTCTTGCTCGGTCAATGCCGGATTTTTGCGCACTACCCAAGCTTTGACTGCCTCGCCGGTGTGTTCGTCAGGTATGCCAGTGACAGCAGCTTCGAGCACACCTTCATGCATGGCGATGATGTCTTCGATTTCATTCGGATAAACGTTGAAGCCGGAGACAAGGATCATGTCTTTGAGGCGGTCGACAATGCGCAGGAAACCCTGTGCATCTATGGTGGCGATGTCGCCGGTGCGCAGGAAACCATCGGGCGTCATCACCTTCGCGGTTTCTTCCGGTTTTTGCCAGTAACCTGACATCACTTGTGGGCCGCGTACGCACAGCTCACCCGGTTCGCCGAGCGCGACTTCGACGCCGTTTTCATCGCGCAGCGACACATCGGTTGATGGAAACGGCAAGCCTATGGAGCCGTTGAATTCCCTGAAGTCGACCGGGTTCGCCGTTACTGTCGGCGAGCACTCGGTCAGGCCATAGCCTTCGCAGATCGGTGAGCCAGTCAATTTTTGCCAGCGCTCGGCAACACTGCGCTGAATTGACGCGCCGCCGCCGAAGGCCACACGCAAGGCAGTGAAATCGACTTTGGCAAAGTCGGGGTGATTCAGCAAGTCGTTGTACAGCGTATTGACTGCAGGCAGGGTCGCGAAGCGATGCTTGGACAGCACTTTGACGAAGGCTTTGGTATTGCGCGGGTCGGAGACCAGCACGGTAGTGCCACCGAGCGCGAGCGTGTTCATCATCATGCCGAGCGCGAAGATATGGTAAAGCGGGATTGCCGTAATCGAGATCTGCGTCTGCGTCATGTCGAGCGCGGGCATGGTCCAGACCTGACCTTGTCGCGAATTCGCCAGCACGTTCAGATGCGACAGCATGGCGCCTTTCGAGACACCCGTTGTGCCGCCGGTGTATTGCAGGAAGGCGAGGTCGCTTGCCTTGATATCAACGGCTGCGGGTGCAGGCAGCGAGGTGTCGCGCAGCACCTTGCGCAGGCGCGCAGTGGTGTTCAGTTTGTAGGCCGGGATCAAGCCCTTGGCGCGCATGACAACCGAAGCGAGCGTGCGCATTGCAAGCGGCAGCAAGTCGCCTGCGCTGCTGATAATGATGTGCTTGAGGCAGTCCGGTTTGTCAGCTGCGTCCAGCACATGCGCAAAATTTTCGAGTATGACGATGGCTTCAGCGCCAGAGTCTTTGAGTTGGTAAGCCAACTCGCGTGCGGTGTACATCGGGTTGACATTCACGACCACACAGCCAGCGCGCAATACGCCAAACAGGCAGACCGGAAACTGCAACAGATTCGGCATCATCAATGCCACACGCGTGCCGGGCTTGATGCCCAGCGATTGCAAATAAGAGGCAAAACGGGCCGATAAAGTGTCGAGCTCATTAAAAGTAATGGCCGTGCCGGTAGCGCCGCTGACAAAGGCATCGCGCGTACCAAAAGCGGCTACCGATTGCGCAAGAAATTCGCCCAGCGAGTGCAGGTCATGCAGCGGAATTTCCGCAGGCATTCCCGCTGGATAGCTGGCCAGCCAGATTTTTTCCATATGAACCTTTAATCAACGACAGTCGGATGCCGTATACGTTTTGTTAGGGCGTAAGAAACCAAAGGCCAGGGTTTCTGGCCTTTGGATTTGCTGCATGAAACGATTAAAAGACTTTGGAGAGGCGGGCTTGAATGAACGAGCCGGATAATGCGTTTTTCGATTCCAGGGTCTTCATGTACGACAGGTTCAGGCCGGCATTAATACCTGGAATGAGTGTCGTGAAGAATACGCCGGCGCCGGTGGAACTGAAACGGTTTGTTCCAAGGCTTCCGGTAACAGCGGTTGCATTGATGTCGTCTTTGTACTGCTCAACGCGCAGTACGTGAGGGCCGAATACGCCGATCGGTGTTTTGTAGGCGGCAGCCAAGTCGATTACGTAATAATCACCGCTGCGCCAGTTGTTATCTTTATTGACCGTATTAAATGCAAGGCTGGCACGCGCACCCAGAGTCAAATTTTCAGTGGCTTTGTAAGCAATCGCAGCGCCTGGACGGAAGGTATAAAAGTTACCGAAGCCGGGGTTAATTGCCTTGGTATTTTTGTCATATGCACCCGTTGGCGTCGAAATCGTCATGCCTAGAGCGTATTTGGTACGCTCCGTTTGACGTGACCATAGGCCAGTGACTTCCACGTCGCCGAGGCTATCTGCTTTGCCTGAAGACCCGCTAAGCAGTCCATCAAGCAAAACTTGAGCTCCTGGTGCAGTTCCAGAAACATTTCTATCTATTGAAGAGTAAGGGATGTTCACTGCGAAGGTTAGGTGTCCATCTGCATATGTCTCAGACGTTGTGTAGCCGACAATCAGGTTATAAATTTCTTGTTTCTGTTTGAAGTCAAGCGTGGCAGTTGTTCCGCCCAAAGATTTTGAGTAAGCATTTCCGGTGCTGTCAGTAACCTTTTGAACGTCAACATGCGTTACCGCGACGCTTCCAAATAAGCCAGGTTTGATTGGCGCAACCATTTCACCACCCAATGTGCCGTTGAGAGGGAACCGCACTTTAAATCCCTCAGCCGCATATCCCATGCTGCTAGCCAGACTCAAGCCCAGCAGTGCCGATGCGGTTAACCCCTTGCGTACCATTGCTTTTTTCATTTGTGTCTCCAGATTTTTTTATGAATATATTTTTTAAAACCACATCGCCAGCTGAGCATGCCCTTTTTGTAATGGCATTGTCAGTGTCAATTTATACTAGCAGAATTTCTTTAAAGAAACATAGCAAAATCTGCATAAATAAATTTAAAAATCAGCTGAAAATCGTCTGCGCATCAGTTCTATCGGGATCGCGTCAGCTCGTTAAGCCGCATCGCGTTTCTGACGATCTTTCAATGGCTTGAAATGCAGCAGGCCAAACAAGAGGCCGAGCATGACGCTGTCAAAGCGGCTGCCGCGGTATAGCGCGAGGTATTTGCGCGCTGCGATGATTTCGACCACGTGTATCAGCAACATCACTGCGCAGATGTTGCGCAGGTTGGCGCTGAGCCCGAAAGGCAGTTCAGTTACCAGACCGGCAATGGCCAGCGCATACAGGATGACGACATTCAATTTCAAAAAATTAATCATGTTTTGCTGTTTCAAAGGTGGGGTGATTCGCGGCCTGCTGGGTGCGTCCGTCGACTAGCGCTATAAGACGTGAATCGGCAAGTGCTGCAGTACGGTGCACGGATAGCTCTACATATGTGCCGGTCGTGGTCATGTTTACGAATGCATCTTTGTCAGGATACCGGACCAGCACCACCTCATCCCAATGCTCACCGCTAGGTGCAATTAAGGCGGAGCCCATTTTGCCCAGCCAGGTAATTTCAGCGCCGGCAGCCGCCAGCAAGGGCATCATCAGGCGTGCGTAAGTGGCGAAGGCTTCGCTGCCGCTGACTTCGCCGTAACTGCTGCCGGCCGGGTAGTTGGCAATGCTTCGGAAGCGCAGCAGGTTTAGCAAGGTCACAGGTTCGCCGGCGGGCATGTCGCGCAAGTAGGCAGACAAACTTTCACGGGTCGGATGCAGGGCTATTGTCATTTTTCGATACCTTGCGTTTTTAAAAACTTTGTTGTGTTATTAATTCAACATAAGCAATGAGGAAGAGCGTAAAAGTCTTTGCACCTCAATGCCAATGATGCTTGCTTATGGATTGTCATAAGCGGTGTTTATAGTTAGAGTGCGCCCATGCTCACTAAAACTAAAAAAGCTGCCAAGCCAGCATACCGCGCTATGGCAACTTATGCCTTCGACCCGCGCCTGGACCTGAATTTATTCCGCGTGCTCGACGCGATCTATCGGCATGGCGGCATCTCCGGTGCTGCGCACGCGTTGCACCTGACGCAGCCGGCGATCAGTCATTCTCTGGGTCGCCTGCGTGAAGTATTTGATGACCCGCTCTTTACGCGGCAGGGCAATCGCATGATTCCGACTGAGCGTGCGCGCAATATCATCGGCGATATTCATGCGAGTCTTGAAGGTCTGTTTGCGTCGGTGACGCCACGCGAGTTCGTTCCTGAAACGCTGGATATGGAACTGCGGATTGCACTGCGCGATGCGCTTGAATCGACTGCGCTGCCGGTGCTGGTGCAGCATCTGCAGGCGTGCGCGCCGAAAGTGCGTATCAGCTGCCGTCCGATCACGCGCGAAAACTTCGAGCGCGAATTCGCGTCCGGTAATCTTGATCTGGCCATCGACAGACGGATCGCTGCCGGTCCGCAAGTCAGTCGCTTGCATCTGGCTGACGATGCTGTCGCCGTCGTGGTCGGCGCCGATCGCTATCCCGCCAGCAAGCAAAGTCTGACTGCCGCCGAATACATGAGCGCCAATCACATCGTGGTGACGCATCTGGAAGGCCGCGACCCGACCGACAGCATGCTGGCCGACACCGGACTTTCGCGTCGTGTTGGTTTGCGTTGCCTGCATTATTTTTCTGCCTGCCGCATCGTCGCCACCACCGACATGATGCTGACCATGCCGCGTGCCTATGCGCAAGAACTGGCGCAGGTACTGCCCATACGCGTGATTAATTTACCGGTGGTGGTGGCGCCGATTCAGGTTTTTATGTATTGGCCGGCTTCGCATGACAACGACCTTGCGCATAGCTGGTTGCGCGCGCAAGTGCTGACCTTAGCTAAAAAGCATCGCTGGCTGCCGCTTGCCTGAATCATGTCGCCCATCAATGCAATCAATGACTTTGCATAAATAACCATCATTTTGCTGCATGGCGTGATGCGCTTACTATCGCCAATCATCTTTTAATTTGGCTTTCATTCTATGAGCAAGCATTTTCCGCTGCGCGGCAGTGTCGCCGTCATTACGGGTGCGGCCTCTGGCATTGGCGCGGCGCTGGCCGAGCTGCTTGCGCAGCGCGGCTGTCATCTGGCACTGGCCGACCGTGACCAGGTCGGGCTGGCTGCAGTGGCCGCCAGCCTGCGGGCACATGGCGTCCAGGTGAGCGAGCACTGGCTTGATGTGGCAGACGCCAGCGCAATCGCTGCCTTGCCCGCCGCCGTGCTGGCGCAACATGCGCGCGTTAACCTGCTGATCAACAATGCCGGCATCGCCACGATGGGCAATTTCGTTGACCAGACGGAGCAGGAATTCGAAGCGCTGATCAACATCAATCTGTGGGGCGTGATCCGCATGACACGCGCCTTTCTGCCGCTGCTGCAGCGCGAACCTGTCGCGCAGCTGGTCAATATTTCCAGTGTTTTCGGCTTGATCGCGCCAGCAGGGCAGGTTGCGTATGCAACGAGCAAATTCGGCGTGCGCGGGTTTTCTGAAGCGCTGCGGCATGAGCTGGAAAAAACATCGGTCGGCGTTTCGGCCGTGCATCCCGGTGGCATCCGTACTGGCATTGCACGCAATGCGCAGCGCGCCGCCAATATAGACGATGCAAAGGCAGCTCGCGATATCCGTTACTTCGACAAGGTGGCAATGACCACGCCGCAGCAGGCCGCTGCCGTGATCGTCAACGGTATCGAGCAACGCAAAAAACGTATTTTGATAGGGCGTGATGCAACGGTGCTGGATCTGATTCAACGGCTGCTGCCGGTCAGGTATTGGGCTTTGCTGATGCGCGTGGCAAAACTGTCGGCACGTAAAACATAACGGAGAACAGAGCATGGCTAGTTTCAAAGCCCATATATTCAGCTTCATGATGCGGCATACTTTCAAGCGCCGCCTTGCCAAACTCAAAACCCTGCAGGATGCGCGCGCGCTAATGGGTTCGGGAGCGAGGCCACGCATACATCGCGGCCTCGACATTCAGGCCTGGCATGTCAATGGTGTGGCTGGCGAACGCATCGTCAAAGCGGGCACCACGCCACGTACCCCTTTGCTCTATCTGCATGGCGGCGGTTTCTTTGCCTGTTCCCCTCTCACGCACCGCCCCATTACAACGACCTTTGCCCGTATGGGCTTTGAAGTTTTTGTGCCTGACTACAGGAAGTCGCCCGAGCATCCGTTTCCGGCTGGCTTGAATGATGCCCAACAGGCTTATCATGCCGTGCGCGCAATCGTCGCTGACGAGCGTCGCATTGTAGTGGCCGGCGATTCGGCGGGCGGCGGCCTGTCTGCGTCTCTGCTGCTGGCTTTGAAAAATGAGGGCGCGCCGATGCCGGCTGGTGTGGCGCTGTTTTCTCCGTTCGTCGATTTGACGCTCAGTGGCGATTCCATGGCTTTCAATGCATCGCGCTGTGCCATGTTCCACCCCGAGGGTTTTCAGCGCGTCGTTGACGCGTATCTGGCCGACGCTAATCCGCGCGACCCAATGGCTTCGCCCTTGTTCGGCAAACTCGACAACTTGCCGCCGCTGCTGATTCATGTCGGCGCCGATGAAACCCTGCTCGACGATGCGCGCCGTTTTGCGCAAAGTGCGCAGGACGCCGGCACGGCTGTGTCCTTGCAGGTGTGGCCGGTGGTGCCGCACGTGTGGCAACTGTTCCGCAAGGCGATACCCGAAGCACAGCAATCGCTGGAACAGGCTGCAGCCTTTCTTCATACGCAGGCCGATGCGGCCAGCTCATTTGATTCAGGGTTCGTAAAATGAAAGCAAATAAAGTAAAAAGTCCCGATTTCGGCGTTGTCATTATCGGCAGCGGCTTCGGTGGTCTTGGCATGGCGATACGCTTGATGCAGGAAGGTCGCAAGGATTTTCTCGTGCTCGAAAAAGACGCCGAAGTGGGCGGCACCTGGCGTGACAATACTTATCCGGGTTGCGCGTGCGACGTGCCTTCGCATTTGTATTCTTTTTCTTTCGAACGCCAATCAAGCTGGAGCCGCATGTATCCGCAGCAGTCAGAATTGCTGACTTACCTGAAGCGTTGCGCCGACAAGTATGATGTGCGTTCGCGCATTCGCTTCAATGCCGCTATGTCGGAAGCGCGATTCGATGAAAGCAATAACTGGTGGGAGATCACCACCGTCAGTGGCGACACCTTGACTGCCAGTGTGTTGGTCACTGCAATGGGTGGCTTGAGCCGACCGGCGATTCCTAAACTGCCCGGTATCGAGCGCTTTGCCGGCTCTGCATTTCATTCTGCGCAGTGGGACCACAGTGTTGATTTAACCGGCAAGCGCGTGGCAGTCATCGGCACCGGCGCGAGTGCGATCCAGTTCGTGCCTGAACTGCAAAAAACAGTCGGCCAGCTGCATCTGCTGCAGCGAACGCCACCCTGGATTTTGCCGAAAAATGACAGACCCATCAGCCGCACCGAGCACTGGATGATGAAATGGGTGCCCGGCTACATGCGCCTGTTTCGCAACCTGATCTACTGGCGACAGGAAATGCTCGCGCTCGGCTTTACCGTGAACCCGAAACTGATGACCAAGGTCAAAGGCTTTGCGCTCAGTTATCTGAAGCGGCGTGTGCCTGATCCGGCGTTGCGCGCAAAGCTCACGCCCGATTACGAGCTGGGTTGCAAGCGCATTCTGCTGTCGAATAATTATTTGCCAGCGCTGTCGCAGCCAAACGTTAGCTTGCATGACAGCCACCAGATGACGGAAGTCACTGAGCGCGGGATTGTCATCAATGGCGTGGAGCAGCCGGTCGATGTGATTATTTACGGTACCGGCTTTCGCGCCACCGATGTGTTTTCTCCGCTGCGTATTTTTGGCCGCAATGGCGTTGATATCAATGACGTCTGGACCAGTCGCGGCATTGAAGCCTATTACGGCACTACGGTTGCAGGTTATCCGAATCTGTTCATGCTGCTGGGGCCGAACACGGGACTTGGGCATAATTCGATTGTGTTCATGATCGAGTCGCAGATTAATTACGTGATCAAATGCCTGAAAATTTTGCGCAAGCGTCGCAGCGCGACGATGGAATGCCTGCCGCAAGCGCAGCGTGAATTCAACGCCGGGCTGGAAGCGAACATGCGCGGCACGGTCTGGGGCGGCGGCTGCAAGAGCTGGTATTTTGACGCCAACGGACGCAACGTCACGCTGTGGCCGGGGTTTACGTTCAGCTATTGGTGGAAGATGAAATCAGTGGCGGTGGAGAGCTACCGCTTTGGTTCCTGATGCAGTGTTTGATTTGAGACGCTGGATCCCAGCGTCTTTCAAGGCAGAAGCTTCGCCATATCAAGCCGGAAAATAAGAAACCCAGATTAACGCCAACCCCACCGGTAGAAATATCCAGTACTCAACCGGTGCGCCAAACACCCAGTTCTTGTGCCAGCTCACGTGCAGCTTTGAAAAACGCCGCAGCCCGAACGCAGGGTTCAGTACAAACCACAAAAAATCTTCCGCCACCCAGAACAGCATGTTCGAGCCAAGCGCGCGCCATTCAAGAGACCATGACAGCGTGCCGCCAAACACCAGTGGCAAATGAAAGAATAGGGCGACCAGCGAGAATGCCCACGCGTGGTAACCCGTCATGGCGCGACCACCCCAGAACCAGTCCAGGGCCCAGTGGTTTTCAATGCGCCAGGTTGGCAGGCTGGTGGCCCAGCCGGCGTCACCTTCAATCGCAATTTCAAGTTTCGCAAAAAAGAAAGCCAGCGCAAGTACAAATAAGAGCAAGAACAATAGTGGATAGATCATGCAGCTTGCCTGTCTGCAGGATGGTTGACTTGCTGAAGCAACATGCTGGCAGCGTCGGGTCTGGCCAATGCCAGTGCACGCTCACGCATGCGTGCAAGTCCTTGCGGATCAGCCAGCAAAGATTGCAAGCGGAAGCGCAAGATCACCGGATCGTCGGCGCGCAATGCCACGCCTTCTTGTAATAGAAAATCGGCGTTACGTTCTTCCTGCCCCGGTATCGGATTGATCAACACCATGGGCAAACCCATCACCAGACATTCGGACGTACTCAATCCACCCGGCTTGGTAATGGCAATGTCGGCACATGCCATGAGCGCGGGCACCTGATCGGTAAAGCCCATTGCCAGCAGCCGTGATGGATAACGCTGCCGGAGGGAATCCAGCGCAGCCAGCGCGGTGCCATTTTTTCCGGCCATGACTATGAGCTGCACATGCTGCTCAGACTGTAGCAACTGTGCTGCCAGCAGGTCCATGTCGCCTATGCCGGCGCCACCACCCATCACCAGAACGGTTGGCGCATGCGGTTTCAGGCCGAATTGGCGGGCACATGTTTGCCGGTCCGGGTGGGTACTGAATGCCGGCACGACTGGTATGCCGGTAATATGAATGCGCCCGGCATCCACGCCGTACGCTTGCAGACGAAATGCCAGCTCGTCATTGGCGACAAAATAACCGCTGACGCCGTCGTGAACCCACATCCGATGCAAATCAAAGTCAGTGACTTGAACCCAGATGGGGCAGGTGATGCGGCCCTTGCGTTTTGCAGCGGTCAGCAATTCAGCCGGCAGGAAATGTGTGCAGACTATGGCGTCCGGTGCGAAGCTGTCGATTTCCTGCATCAGCTGACGCGTACAGATATTTTGTAACAGGCGTCGCACAGCATCCAGCCAGCCGCCACTCGGTGCGTGATCAGTTCGTCGATATAGCCAGCCCCATGCTTGAGGAAATCGGCTGGCTAAGGTCAGGTAAAAGTCGGTGTAGATTTGTCGAAATATGCGCGGCACCAACTGCATCAGGTCCTGATGCCGGACTTCAAGCTGCGGGTAACCCAATGTTGCGTACGCATGAATGGCGTCTGCAGCACGCACATGGCCGCTGCCGGCAGAAACGCTTAACAGAAGCAGGCGAGACGGCTTCAAGCAGGCACCGGCGACAAGGCTTCAACCACGGCATCGATTGAGGAATCTGCGGCAAACTGCGCCTGCTCCCACAGCAGCATGATCTCTTGCCAGTAGACTAGCCGCAGTTCGCCGCAGGCATCTTCTACCAGTGCAGAAAGACTCTCTACCCAGTCACCATCATTGCAGTACAGGACGCCGCCTATGTCGCGAATTTCCGGCTTGTGGATATGGCCGCAGATGACGCCATCCAGATTCTGCTTGCGTGCTTCGGCGGCAAGTGCATCTTCAAACGACGTGATGTAGCTGACGGCATTTTTGACTTTCAGCTTCAGGTATTGTGACAGTGACCAGTACGGCAAGCCGGCACGTGCGCGCCATGCGTTGTAAATGTTATTGAACTTCAGGATCATTGTGTATGCTGAATCGCCCAGATAGGCCAGCCACTTGGCGCAGGCGATGATGCCGTCGAAGCGATCGCCATGCAAGACCAGCAAGCGCTTGCCGTTGGCCGTGGTATGTATCAGTTCGTCACGGATCTTGATACCGCCGAAATCAAGGCCAATGAACTGGCGCACTGACTCATCATGATTGCCCGGCACGAAAATAACCTTGGTGCCTTTCTTGGCTTTTTTCATCACCAGTTGCACTACGTCGTTGTGGGTCTGGTGCCAATACCAGCGGCGCTTCAACTGCCAGCCATCAACAATGTCACCGACCAGATAGAGCTTGTCGGATTCAGTCGCCTTCAGGAATTCCAGCAGGCGCTTGGCCTGGCAGCCGCTGGTGCCAAGGTGTACATCTGAAATCCAGATAGTCCTGAAGTGCAGTGGCTTGTGCTTTTTATGCGCAGGCTTGCCGATTGATTTGCCGTCAATGAAAGCATCGCGCGACTTCATACTGACTCCGACTCTTTCAAATAATGCCGTGCGTAGCGGCTTTCAAGGCGTGCCAGCGGCAGCATCATGAACAAGTCCGCGCTATGAAAATCAGGATCCCAGGCCGGTTCGCCGCCTATCCATGCGCCGCTGCGCAGATAGCCTTTGATGAGTGGCGGTGTCGGATAGTTACCGCTGATTGCATCTTCATGCAGCGGGAAAGGCAGATGAGGGATGACGCGATATTCATTCGGCGCAAGATGGTCTGCTGCCATTTTGCGGAACAGGCTGTTGATGGTGTTGCCGCCATCAGCCAGGCTGACGCTGGCGCAGCCAATCAGGTATTCGGTTTTTTCCTTGCGCATGCAGGCTGCAATCCCGGCCCACAGCATCATAATGACGCCGCCGCTGCGATAGTCGGGGTGAATGCAGGCACGGCCTGCTTCGGTGATGCGCTTGCGTAGGTTCGACAGGCGGCTCAGGTCAAATTCTTTCTCGGAATAGAAGCCGCCAGTTTTTTCAATCGCGCCTGGCGACAAGATACGGTAAGTGCCGACAACTTTCAGGCTACGGGTATCGCGTACGATCAGGTGGTCGCAGTATGCATCGAATTCATCCTGATCCAGACCGTCTGCATTGGCCAGGGCCGATAGTCCCATCGCTTCGACAAAGACTTTATAACGCAAACGCTGGACTTCGCGCACTTCCTTTGGTGTGGTGGCAAGGCTCAGACTTAGTTTTGAAAAATTCGGGGAAGCGTCTTCCGCGAAGGTCATCAGGCGCATTGGGCATCCTCGCTGTTGTGATGAAGCGAGATTACCTTGCAGATGCTGCAGGACGATGACGGTTAGGTTTCCGTTTGATGACAGGGGGGGGTGACGTTCATGCTTCTTTTTTTTAGTGCAGTAAATCCGCCCCGATCATCCCGCCATCGTCGCGCGTGATCACGATAGTGGCCGAGCGCGGACGCGACAAGCCACCCGCTGGCCAGTGGCTGGGATAAGTCGTCGGATCTTCTATGGAAAAACTCTTGACCTCAGTCGTTTCCCCCGGATGCTGGATGTTGACGAACAGTGCACGACCATCCGGTGACTCGGCCAGTCCAGTAATTTCGCAATCAACCGGCCCCACCATGAAACGCCGCAAATGACTCTCGTCGGGTTTGGCGCCAATATGCGTCATGACTTGGCTTTGCTGATCGCCGTCAGTGTTGACGATGGTTTTGCTATGACCATCGCCAACCCGTCCCGGCACGGCGGCCAGCAGCATGCAGTTGCTGACATCGGTATAGGCACTGTCGTCGGTTTCTATCCATAACAAGCCGCTGCGCGCAAACCACAAGCCGTCCGGGCTGGAAAAATCATTGTCAGCAGTCAGGCCCGATAGGTTAATGTTCTCGCCGGATGCGCTGGCACGCGCGGCGAACAGGAATACATCCCACTTAAAGCTGGTCGCACTGGTTTTGCCGTCTTGTTCGGCCCAGCGGATGATATGGCCGTTGGCGTTGCCCTTTTGCGCAACACCTTCGCGCGGGTCATTGTAGTAGCGCGGATTGGATGCATCGACTTTATCCAGTGCACGCAAGGGGTTATTGGTCAGGGTCATGTACACCTCGCCATTGCGCGGATTGACTGCGCCCCATTCGGGCCTGTCCATTTTGGTGGCGCCGGCAGCATCGGCAGCAAGGCGAGCATGGATCAGGACGTCGGCCTGGTCAGTAAAGGCATATGCCGCGTTCTCGCGGGTGATGCCGTTTTCACCAAACTGCAGCTTGAGCCACTCGCCGCTACCGTCGGCATTGAAGCGCGCAACGTACAGTGTGCCGTCATTCAGATATTTGTCGCCGGCGGCTGCGCCGCGACTGGCATCGGCCGCGTCCCACACAGCATTCGACACATATTTGTAAATGTATTCATGGCGCGAGTCACAGCCCATATACCAGACCAGGGGCTGCCCGGGCACTACCGGTCCCGGCCACGCGCCTTCATGCGCGAAACGGCCCAGCGCTGTTCGTTTGCAAGGGGTTGAATTCGGATTGAATGGATCGATCTCAACGACCCAGCCGTAGGTATTGGCGACATTGCGGTAGTCATCGCTGCCGTTTGATGAGGTGCCGCTGCGCTCCGCGTTCCAGCGGCCGTAACGGTTGTCGGCAGTATCGGGTTGCACGCTCGCCCAAAGGTGCTTGCCTTTGCCGGCTATGCCATAGCGCCTGAAGGCGGCCAATTCGCGTGCGCTGCGCTGGCTGTCGTCGGCACTGCTGCGGCGGAAAAAGCCGGCCCAGTTTTCTTCGCAGGTGAGATAAGTCCCCCACGGTGTATGGCCATTGGCGCAATTGGCCAGCGTGCCGCGTGTACGGGTGCCTGTCTGTGAATATTTGGTGACTAACTGACTGCTGCGCGCGGCGGGGCCACTGATTTCCATGTCGGTGAAGCTGTGTATGCGCCGGTTCAACTGCGAGTCGCGTTGCAGCACATAGCGTTTGCCGACACGCCGCACTTCCGCAACGCTCACGCCATGGGCGAGCATTTCCTTCAAGACTTCATCGGCAGAAGTCCGTTTGCCTGCGGTGATGCTTTGACCATGCGTGTGCAGATACGCGGCGGTGATGGATTCATGGTTGATGCAGATGAGGCCACGATCGGAGGCATTGCGATCCCATGTGCCGTTTTTTCCGAGCCCGAAAAAATGCATGCCGTCATTGTGGTCGCCGGCGCGCTGACGGAACGATTCGGCCGTGTCGCTGCCGTCATTGGCATAGTCAGCAATCCCGGCTGCCAACGGGTCGCCGGTTCCCAACAGCATTGACCAGGAATAGCCGGCAGCCAATGTCAGAACATCGGCGCGACTTTTGGCGACTGCTTTGAAATTAAGCCGCAGCGGGTGAATTGCTGCCTCTGCTGCGCTGCCGACATAGAGCGCGGCGGCAGCGGCTAGTGATCCTTGGAGCAGCGCTCGCCGCGACAAACGAGCAGTCAGGACACTGTCAAAAGTCGGATTCGATGAAAAGTTCTCGGTTTCAGCGGAAAGGGAAGTTAGAAGGTCTTTCATCAACGGCTCCGTTAAAGGCTATGCGCTTAGATGAAAGCACGGGAATATGAATCCGTGATGACAATGGGTGCTGCATGATGAAATGATGCACAGCACCCACCGTTTAATGTTGTTTATTTATGCTTGCTGGGACGGCCGGCTTTCAGGGCGGGCAGGGTGGCTTTTGCTTCGCCTATCTTTTTGGCATCCATATTTTTCAATAGCGCCACGCCTATACGCAACAGTTCACTTTTCTTGATCTCTACACCGGCAGCGATGCACGCTTTTTTGACCTGCGCGAGCACATCATATTCGGATTGCGGCATCGTGAAACTGTCACGAACCAGCTTCGGTTTTTTCACCTTGTCGGTCTTGACAGGCTTGACAACCGGCTTGACGAATTCTTTGAGAATGGTCTTTTTGACGGTAGTTTTTGCCGCTTTGACAGGTGCTGTTTTTTTGGCAGCAGGCTTTACGGCCGACTTGCTGGCGGCTGTTTTTGTGACGGCCTTGACTGCAGGGGTGCTTTTTTTAGTGACCATATTATTTATCCCGATTAAAACGCCAATCTCTCGGCGCAGGGGCGGCAGGGATGCGGTGGCGATGAATTATATAAATAATATAAATCATTTATTTTTAATCCGCAAGCATGACGAACTCAAGGCCGATTTCTTTCCATGCCCCCTTTTCCTTGGTGAGCCAATAGGAAAGGGTGGGGTGATCCTTAATGGTTTTTTTGTTAATTTCGAAATCGATCCCGGACTTGATGCGCAAGCGCACGCGTTCGGCCACCGGGTCCAGCCGTGCATGCATGAAAATGATTGCCAGGCGCAGCGCCAGAATGGCCTTGGCCAGATCGGCTTCGTGTAGCTCTTGCTGCACTTTGCGCAGGTTGCCTTTTTGCGCCAGTATCAGCGTGCTTAAAATCTGTTGTTCATGCGTGGTAAAGCCGGGTAAATCGGCATGCTCGGCCAGATAGGCGCCATGCTTATGAAAGCCCGTATGCGAAATCGCCAGCCCGACTTCATGCAGTTGCGCGCCCCAGCCCAGTAGCCTGTCGTAGTGCTCACTCTCTGGCTTCATTTGCTTGTAGAGAGCAGTGGCATATTGCAGGACCTGGCTGGCACGGTTTTCATTGACATCAAAGCGGCGCATGCATTCTGATACTGACTGGTCCCGCCTGTCCTGATGGCTGGCACGCATGTGCAAGTCCCACAGCACGCCCATGCGCAAGCCGGCTTCGATCGGTTGCAGGCTGCGCAGTCCCAGCTCCTCGCACAGACCTAACAAGACTGGCAAGCCGCCCAAGGTCACGCCTATGCGCTCAGGCTTCATGCCGATGAGGTCGATTTTGCTGATTTTCCCGCAAGCGATCAGGCGCTCTTTTAAAGCTTTCAAGTTCTTTGCAGACAGCGTGCCATCACCCAGGTTATTTTTCTCTATCAGTTCTGCCAGCGTGCGCATGGTGCCGGAAGAGCCGTACACGACATCAAAATAACGTGGCTGGAAATGCGCGACGCCATCTTCAAAGTGGCTGCGTGCCGATAGGATTGCCGCTTCAAATGCCGCGTCAGTCAGGCGTTCGTCTGTGAAAAAAGGGACGCTGGTGCTGACGGTGCCGATACTGAAGGATTCGACTTTCTCAATGTTGCCGCCTTTTCCCAGCGCCAGTTCGGTCGAGCCGCCGCCTATGTCAACCACCAGCCGGCGCTCGTTTGCCCGATTCAAAAAACAGGCGACGCCCATATAGATAAGGCGGCCTTCTTCTTCACCGGAGATGATCTCGATAGGATGGCCGATTGCTTTTTCAGCTAGCGGCAAGAACGCTGTTGCGTTGCGCGCAATGCGCAGTGTGTTAGTGGCGACCACGCGCACACTGGTTAATGGTGTGGCTCGCAATATCTCGGCAAAGCGCGAAAGGCAGGCCAGTGCATTTTGTATCGCCGGGGTAGTCAGGTTGCCATTGCGGTCCAAGCCTGCGCCCAGTCGTATCGGTTCACGTGCGCTTTTGATAACGCGGATGTTCTCGCCATCATGGATGCCTACGTGCAGGCGAAAACTGTTCGATCCGAGATCAACTGCTGCCAGCATGATGCGTGAGTCCCAATTGTGGAGCTACAAAAAAAGTTCTTAACATAAGCAGAATTTATGACTCAGTGATGACATTCATCTTATCGCCGTACCCATTTATTCTCGACTGTTGTTTTTTTTCGTCAATGTAGATTATCAGCCACTCATTTAATTCATGTCATCAACTTGAAAAATTTCTTGCTAATAATCCAGCTCAGTGATTAAGAAGATCGGATCAGCGAGCGCTGAACTGAATCTTGATTGCAATTGAATTATTAACGGAGAGCTAGCAATGAAAAAATCGCCAACAAAACTTATCGCTGCCAAGCGTATCGCTGTTGCAGTCGCTGCTGTGTGCGCCACCATGGCCATGCCTGCATATGCTGCTGATGACATCAAAAATCTGATGGATCTGTTGTTGAAGAAGGGTGTCATTACCCAGCAAGAGTACGACCAGAACATTAAGGCTGCTGAAGACGCAGCTGAAAATGCTGCATTTAAAGAAAAGCGTTTGGATAGCGATGTTGCTAAGGCTAACAAGTTCATCGACAAAAACGCCAAGAATGGTAGTGTTAAATCCAATGGTCTTGGATTTGAATCCGCAGATGGCTTGCACAGTATCAATTTGACCGGTCGTGTGCATTTTGATATGCGTATGAACCAAAACGACTTTGGTTCATTTGCTGACCGGGATACCGCGTCACTTGCAGACAACTTTGAGATTCGTCGCGCCCGTGTCGGTTTTAATGGCTACGTATTCAAAGATGTCGGCTACGAGTTAGTTGCTAACGCAGTTGGTTCAAGCACCAACATTATCGACACCGCATTCGTTACGTATGGTTTCAACAAAGCTGCGCAAATTCGTGTTGGTCGTTTCAAGCAGGCTTTCAGCTTGGAAGAGTTGACTAGCTCAAACAACATAGATTTCATGGAACGTTCGTATGTTAATCAGCTGGCCCCAACTAAAAAAATTGGTTTAATGGTATTCGGCGAGCCTGTTGCTGACATGACCTATGCAATCTCAGTTTATCAAAACGATTTCAACGAAATCACTAATCAAAATTCTAAGGGCCGTGAGGCGAGTGGTCGACTGACTTACAACTTTGCAAAAATGGCTGGTCAAAACGATTCGGTTATTCACTTAGGTTTTGCCGGTACTTCAGGAAGTTTCCAGACTGCTGCAACTTCATCATCCAATACTGCATCAGCTGCGTCAACCACAACTCGCGCTACCTTCGTCGGATTCCGTTCGGAAAATCGCGGTTTGGCGAACATCTACCGTGCACAAATTGGTGCTCCGGTTCTGTCAACAGCAGCTTATGGTGGTACTGCAGATGAGCCGGCCTCTATAAGAAAGCAACTAGGTGGAGCTGAATTTGTTTATGCAAATGGTCCTTACAAATTCCAAGGTGAATACGCTCAAGCGTCTTTTGATGCAACTACCAGTGTAAGTACCGGTGCTGGCACTGTTAAAGCTGGATACGCTGAACTGATGTACAACATTACCGGTGAAAAATGGTCTGAGTCTTACAAGTCTGGTGCATTTGGTGGTATCAAGCCAAATTCAAATTTCTCTACTACTGGTAATGGTATAGGTGCTTTGCAAGTAGGTTTAAGATTTTCGAAATTCGATGCGTCAGATGTAACCACAGACGGCCTTAATGACCGTACCCAAAACTCTGCAAAAGCAAACACGACTACTCTTGGTCTGAACTGGCTGCTTAACCCAAATGCGCGCGTTATGTTGAATTACTCGCTCACTAAGTTTAACGTTGCCGTGACACCACTTGACGTAACTGGTGCTACAGCTGGTAAAGACGAGCACGTGATTTCACTGCGCAGCCAACTCAATTTCTAAGTTGTAGATTTAATCTCCATTCCCTTGTGGATGCTTTCAAACGCCCCTTCGGGGGCGTTTTTTTTCGCTGTGGCTTTTCCGAATACTTACATGTCCTCCATACCTTTCAATTACGGTCCTGATCAATCCGGTCTGGTCTGGGCTTATCAGTTCGCGCCTGAGCGTGCGGCTTTGCCTTTGCAGTCGGACGAGGTCACGGGTTTCTTCAAGCAATTTCCTGCATTAGCGAACAACGAATTCCTCTGGCTGCATTTCAACCTCAGTCAGTCCTCAACTGAAAAATGGTTGCGTGAAAATGCGAGACTGCCAACGGAATTTTTCGAGGCGCTACATCAGGGTTCGCGTTCCACCCGCATTGAGCTGACTGATGAGTCACTGATCGCTGTGGTCAATGATGTGCTGCATGGTTTCTCTTTCGACCCGTCCGAGTTGTCCACAATGTGGATCAGCGTTACGCCGCAGGTCGTTATTAGCGCGCGCAAGAAACCGCTTAAGTCGGTAGACAGGCTGCGCCACTCGGTTCAGCAGGGTGCGCGCATACATAGTCCAACGGAACTGCTGATCCATTTGTTGCGCGACCAGGCTGATGTGCTGATTGGTATCGTGCGCGATGCGGTAGAAAAAGTGGACCAGATTGAAGATGATTTACTGGCAGGGCGCTTGAATTACAAGCGCATGAATTTGGGTTCTTTGCGCCGTGTTCTGGTACGACTGCAGCGTCTGATGGCGCCGGAGCCGACTGCCTTGTTTCGCTTGCTGCAGCGGCCGCCTGCGTGGATCGCCGAGACTGATGTGCAAGACCTGCGGCAGTCCAGCGAAGAGTTTTCAGCGGTACTGTCGGATATGGCTTCGCTACAGGAGCGCATCAAGTTGCTGCAGGAAGAGATCGCGGCAATGATTAATGAGAAAAATAGCCGCAGTCTCTATACGCTGACTATCGTCACTGTCCTCGCGCTGCCCATTAACATCATTGCCGGATTATTCGGCATGAATGTCGGTGGCATACCACTGGCCGCGGATGAGTATGGATTCTGGGTGATTGTGGCGGTTGTGGCGATGTTTACTACGGTGGCGGTGTGGCAACTGACGCGCCAGCAGGGAGAACATTAAGTCATCGCACAGAAGGCCCGTGCAGTTTGCTATTTTTTTAGCGGCCGTTTTCAACATCGCTAGCGACCCAAACAGGACGACGACTAGCTCTTGTGTGGCCGTCAATGATGCGTCGAGCCGAACACTGTTTTGATTGAGTCTGCCGACAGTACCGCTTCAGCCCATGCTTCGAGTTCGTCAACGCCCGCCTTGTCCAGACGTTCGGTGACCCAGACAGGCAGTTCACCGAAGCGGTGAGTCAGCAGCCGCGTTAGCACGCGAACCTGACCCTGCTGCATTCCCTGCTGAAGACCCTGCTGAAGACCCTGTTCAAGACCCTTCTCAATCCCGATACGTTCGACTGAGCAGATGTAAGTCATATGTGTTTCCTCCTCGAGTGTTTCCAAATTTTGCCATAGCTGCGTCTCCAGTTCTTTGGGCAGACGCATCATCCAGTCCAGCACTTTGAACAGGTCAATCACTTGTTGTTTGCCCCAGCCGCGCCGGTATAAGCCCTGCACCAGCGCCCACTTGGCTGCATAGCGGGCTGACACATCATGGCGGGTCGCGCGTGTGGCCAGATGCGCGAGCATGCGGGAAGAGGGGCTGCGTGAATGAGGCATGGCCGAGTTCATGATGTTAATGGCGTCAAAACCGGCCTTCAGCTCACGAAGGTGTTGTGTGCATGCACGACAACAGCCAGTACCTTAGTCGCCACTTTCAACTTGTCGGCTCAAGCGGGGATTATCAAATGAAAACTAACTATTCAGGATTTTTGTGTGCCCATTTATGATTCAGCAGTCCGCTACAATGACGCTCCTTTGATGTCGTCATTCAATTTCTCATGCGCCTTTTCTACACCCTGTTGCTGTCCTTTTTGCTGGCGGCATGCCAGACCGTGCCATCCACGCCATCACAGTCTGCACCTGTCATCACTGCTCCTGTGGACACTCCGGCAGAGCCGGTGGCTGGCGCGCCAGTAGCCGCTCCTTCTACGCGGCCAGTCAAAATCGGCCTGGTTCTCGGCGGCGGTGCCGCGCGCGGCTTTGCGCATATTGGCGTGATCAAGGTTCTGGAAGCGCAGGGCATCGTGCCTGATTTGGTCGTCGGCACAAGCGCCGGCAGTCTGGTCGGCGCGCTTTATGCGGCTGGCAATAACGGTTTCGCGCTGCAAAAGCTCGCTCTTGACATGGACGAGGCCGCCATATCGGATTGGTCCGTGCCTTTTTTCTCGCGCTCCACTGGTGTATTAAAAGGTGAGGGCGTGCAGCAGTACGTGAATAAAAGCGTTAACAACGTACCGATAGAAAAACTCAAAATGCTCTTCGGTGCAGTCGCTACCGATTTGCATACTGGTCAGCCCATCCTTTTCAGGCGCGGCAACACCGGTCTGGCCGTGCGTGCTTCTTCAGCAGTGCCCGGTGTTTTTCAGCCAGTGCGTATAGGCAGTATTGATTATGTGGACGGCGGATTGGTATCGCCGGTACCGGTCAGTTTTGCGCGCAAGATGGGTGCAGACTTCATCATCGCGGTGAACATATCCGCGCAGCCTGATACGCAACCGTCCAGCAACACCTTTGAAGTATTGTTGCAGACGTTCGCGATCATGGGGCAGACGATTAATATGTATGAATTAAAGCAGGCCGATATCGTAATCCGGCCCGAGCTGGGCACGATGAAGGGTAATGATTTCAACGGCAGGAATGTTGCGATTCTGGCCGGCGAAAAAGCGGCGATGGCGGTGATTGCCGAGATCAGACAAAAATTGAAGGCCAGGCAGAATTAACGATCTTTCTTTGCCTGCTCGTTTTCGTTGAGGCGTCGCCCACCATTGAAGCGCGCCTTCCAGTAAGACAGGTCCATACTTTCAATGCGCACCACGCCGCCGGCAGACGGCGAGTGGATGAATTTATTATCGCCAAGGTAGATGCCAACATGCGAGAACGCATGCTTGAGCGTATTGAAGAACACCAGATCGCCGGGCTGCAGCTCCTGTCTGGGAATGTTCTCTCCCATTTTGCTGATCTCGGCCGAGGTGCGCGGCAACTCTGCGCCCCATGCTTCCTTGAATACATAACGCACCAGTCCGCTGCAATCGAGCCCGTGTTCCGGTGAAGTGCCGCCGCGCTGGTAGTGAATGCCGATCAAAGACATGGCTTCTATCGCCAGCGTGGTTGCTCGGTCGGTAAAGTTGTTGATTTTGGCGAGTACTTTATTGGGTTCTGGCTCAGGCATACCATCACCTGCCGGCGCAGCATGACAAGCGAAGGCAGCGAGCATGCTCGCGCATAGCAGCGCAGTTCGGCACACATCAACGCGCAGTGTTCGGCAAGTAATGAAGGGAAGCAGCAATCTTTGTTCCGTTTACAGTAATCGGGGCAATGTAAGCGATGCCACTGGCATTGTCAAAATTTCATCCATGCATGCTGATTTTAGTCGCCACCCGGGCAAAACGAACACAGAGACTTGTCGTACAATCCAGCCTTTCTATTTAAGGGGAAGAATATGCAGTCAAAACAGTTCATGACACTCGCCGATGTAAAGAAAATCGCCGCCGCCGCTGAAGCCGAAGCGATTGCAAATAAATGGCCAGTGAGCATTGCCATCGTTGATGACGGCGGTCATTTGCTGTGGCAGCAACGACTTGACGGCGCTGCACCGCTGTCTTCCCACATCGCCCCTGCCAAGGCACGCACCGCGGCACTCGGCCAGCGCGAAACCAAAATTTACGAAGACATCATTAACAACGGCCGCTACTCTTTCCTGTCGGCGCCGGTTGTTGAAGGCATGCTCGAAGGCGGCGTGCCGGTGATGGTGGACGGCCATTGCGTGGGAGCTGTCGGTGTGTCGGGCGTGAAGTCGACCGAAGATGCGCAGATTGCCAAGGCTGGTATTGCTGCATTGGGCCTGTAAGATGAAAGGTGGGTTTCGCCAATGGTGAAACCCACCGGAGTTAAAGCATTAACAAGAGTCATCGGGTTGCCGCAGAGCGCCTCTTCAGGCTATAATCGCAAGGTTTAGCAATTTACCCTGCCGCCGCGCAATCCACCTCCATTTACGTCCTGCACTGAGTCATTTTGCGTGCGCCGAACACGGCTGCAACAGACTGAAATCGCGTTGGCACGATGGTGCGGCGGTAACGAACCAGGAGTTACCCTTGCCGCCATTTTTTACGGCCAATACAGTGCCGGCCATACTTGCGCTCGCTGATGGCACCATTTTCCATGGTATTTCCATTGGAGTTGCAGGCCATACCAGCGGCGAAGTTGTTTTCAATACGTCAATGACGGGCTATCAGGAAATCCTGACAGACCCCAGCTATAGCAGTCAGATCGTCACCCTTACTTACCCGCATATCGGCAACACCGGTGTTAATCCGGAAGATGTCGAATCGTCAAAAATTCATGCCGCTGGCCTGATCATTCGTGATCTGCCGCTGCTGATGTCGAATTTCCGCGCTACGCAAACGCTGCCGGAATATTTGAAGGCGGAAAACATTGTGGCGATTGCCAATATCGACACCCGCAAGCTCACTCGCATATTGCGCGAGAAGGGTGCGCAGAGTGGTGCGATTGTTGCCGGTGCTGATGCGACTGCCGAAATGGCGCTGGAACGCGCGCGCGCTTTCCCGGGCATCGCCGGCATGGATCTGGCCAAGGTGGTCTCGACTGCCAAGCCGTATGAATGGACCCAGACCGAATGGACGCTGGGTGCAGGTTATGGCGAGCAGACCGCTGCAAAATTCCACGTCGTTGCATTCGACTACGGCGTCAAATTCAATATCTTGCGCATGCTGGCCGAGCGCGGCTGCAAAGTCACGGTACTGCCTGCGCAATCGACTGCTGCGCAGGCGCTGGCACTGAAACCCGACGGTGTTTTTCTGTCGAACGGCCCCGGCGATCCTGAGCCTTGCGACTATGCTATCGCCGCAGCGAAAGAACTGATCGACGGTGGCATCCCGACTTTCGGTATCTGCCTTGGCCACCAGATCATGGCACTGGCGTCCGGCGCAAAAACGCTGAAGATGAAGTTTGGCCATCACGGCGCGAATCATCCTGTGCAAGACCTCGATACGCGCCAGGTGCATATCACCTCGCAAAATCACGGCTTCGCAGTTGATCAGGCCACGCTGCCTGCCAACTGCCGCGTCACGCATGTGTCACTGTTTGATGGTTCGCTGCAGGGCTTTGCCCGCACCGACCGTCCGGCGTTCTGCTTTCAGGGTCACCCGGAAGCCTCGCCGGGCCCGCATGACATCGCCCCCTTGTTCGATCGCTTTGTGGCGATGATGGAGACTCATAAAAATGGCTAAGCGCACCGACATTAAAAGCATTCTCATCATCGGCGCCGGCCCTATCATTATTGGTCAGGCCTGCGAATTCGACTACTCCGGCGCTCAGGCTTGCAAGGCTCTGCGTGAAGAAGGTTACAAAGTCATTCTGGTCAACAGCAATCCGGCCACCATCATGACCGACCCCGAGATGGCCGATGTTACCTACATCGAGCCGATCACGTGGCAAGTTGTCGAGCGCATCATTGAGAAAGAAAAGCCGGACGCGATCCTGCCGACCATGGGCGGCCAAACCGCGCTGAACTGCGCGCTGGACCTGCATCGCCATGGCATTCTGGAAAAATATAAAGTCGAACTGATCGGCGCCACGCCCGAAGCTATCGACAAGGCAGAAGACCGCTCGAAATTCAAAGATGCAATGACCAAGATCGGCCTCGGATCGGCGCGCTCCGGTGTGGCGCATTCGATGGACGAAGCGTGGGCTGTGCAGAAAGAAGTGGGCTTTCCGACCATCATCCGTCCATCGTTCACCATGGGCGGCAGCGGCGGCGGCATTGCGTATAACGCGGAAGAGTTCGAAACCATTTGTAAGCGCGGTCTGGAAGCCTCGCCGACCAACGAGCTGCTGATTGAAGAATCGCTGCTCGGCTGGAAAGAGTACGAGATGGAAGTCGTGCGCGACAAGAACGACAACTGCATCATCGTCTGCTCGATTGAAAATCTGGATCCGATGGGTGTGCATACCGGCGATTCGATCACGGTCGCACCGGCGCAAACGCTGACGGACAAGGAATACCAGATCATGCGTAATGCGTCGCTCGCCGTCCTGCGCGAGATCGGCGTTGATACCGGCGGCTCTAACGTGCAATTTTCGGTGAACCCGAAAGACGGCCGCATGATCGTCATCGAAATGAATCCACGTGTGTCGCGTTCGTCGGCGCTGGCATCGAAGGCTACCGGTTTTCCTATCGCGAAAATCGCTGCCAAGCTGGCTGTCGGTTATACCCTAGACGAATTGCGCAACGAGATCACCGGCGGCGCAACGCCGGCCTCGTTCGAGCCGAGCATTGACTACGTTGTCACCAAGATTCCACGCTTTGCGTTTGAAAAATTCCCGACTGCCGACAGTCACCTGACTACGCAAATGAAATCGGTCGGTGAAGTCATGGCCATTGGTCGCACGTTCCAGGAATCTTTCCAGAAAGCGCTGCGCGGTCTTGAAGTTGGCGTCGATGGCATGAATGAAAAAACCACCGACCGTGAAGTGATTGAAGAAGAACTCGGCGAGCCGGGTCCGGATCGCATCTGGTATGTCGGCGACGCATTCGCCATCGGCTTCTCGCTGGAAGAAGTGCATCAACTCACCAGCATCGACCCGTGGTTCCTCGCGCAGATCAAGGAAATTATTGATATCGAACTGTGGCTGGAAACGCAAACGCTGGCCGATATCGACAAGCCAACCCTGTTGAAGCTGAAGCAAAAAGGTTTTGCCGACCGCCGTCTGGCCAAGTTGTTGAAGACCACCGACAAGGCCGTACGCGAAACCCGTCACGCCATGAATCTGCGTCCGGTCTATAAGCGCGTCGATACCTGCGCTGGCGAATTCGCAACTGATACCGCGTACATGTACTCGACCTATGAGGAAGAGTGCGAGTCGAATCCGACCGACAAGAAAAAAATCATGGTGCTCGGCGGTGGACCTAACCGTATTGGTCAGGGTATCGAGTTTGACTATTGCTGCGTCCATGCAGCGTTTGCAATGCGCGAAGATGGTTACGAGACCATCATGGTCAACTGTAATCCTGAAACAGTCTCGACCGACTACGACACCTCAGACCGCTTGTACTTCGAGCCGCTGACGCTGGAAGACGTGCTCGAAATCGTCGCCAAGGAAAAGCCGGTTGGCGTGATCGTGCAGTATGGCGGTCAGACACCGCTCAAGCTCGCGCTTGATCTGGAAGCTAATGGCGTGCCCATCATCGGCACCTCGCCAGACATGATTGATGCTGCCGAAGACCGCGAGCGTTTCCAGAAGCTGCTGCAAGAACTGAACCTGCGCCAGCCGCCTAACCGCACTGCGCGCACGGAAGAAGACGCATTGCTCCTGGCACAGGAAATCGGCTATCCGCTGGTCGTGCGTCCGTCGTATGTTCTGGGCGGCCGCGCAATGGAAATCGTGCATGAGCAACGTGACCTCGAGCGCTACATGCGCGAAGCGGTCAAGGTTTCGCATGATTCGCCAGTGCTGCTGGATCGCTTCCTGAATGACGCCATTGAAGTCGACGTGGACTGTCTGTCCGATGGCACGCGCACCTTCATCGGCGGCGTGATGGAGCATATTGAACAAGCTGGCGTGCACTCCGGTGACTCTGCCTGTTCGCTGCCGCCTTACTCGCTGTCGCAAGCGACCATCAATGAGCTGAAGCACCAGACTGCCCTGATGGCCAAGGGTTTGAACGTGATCGGCCTGATGAATGTGCAGTTCGCAATCCAGCAAAAAGAAGTCGACGGCAAGATGGAAGATGTCGTCTTCGTGCTGGAAGTGAACCCGCGTGCTTCGCGCACCGTGCCGTATGTATCGAAAGCGACCGGCCTGCAACTGGCCAAGATTGCTGCGCGATGCATGGCCGGTCAGTCGCTCGACAGCCAGGGCATCAAGGATGAAGTCGTGCCGCCGTATTTCAGCGTGAAAGAAGCGGTGTTCCCGTTCGTGAAATTCCCGGGCGTCGACACCATTCTCGGACCGGAAATGAAATCGACTGGTGAAGTGATGGGCGTAGGCCGCACCTTTGGTGAAGCCTTCGTCAAATCACAACTCGGCGCGAGCATACGTTTGCCGAAGTCCGGCAAAGTATTCTTGTCAGTCAAAGCCAGCGACAAACCGCGTGCGGTGCAAGTGGCAAAAGACTTGATCGAGATCGGTTTTACTATCGTCGCCACCAAGGGTACGGCTGCAGCGATTGCTGCTGCCGGCCTGGCAGTCAACACTGTCAACAAAGTGGTCGAGGGCCGGCCGCATATCGTTGACATGATCAAGAACAACGAAATTGCGCTCGTGGTCAATACGGTTGAAGAAAAGCGCACTGCCATTACCGATTCGCGCGCGATTCGCACGTCGGCATTGGCAGCACGCGTGACAACCTACACCACGATTGCAGGTGCTGAAGCAGCGGTCGAAGGTATGGCCCATCTTGAGCAGTTGCACGTCTACGATTTACAAGGCTTGCACAAATCTTTACACTAAAAGCCAAGTTGGTATCCCTGCCACAGAGGTCGTCATCCGGCGGCCTCTGTGGTTTTCATTTAGGCAAACGAAAAATCCATGAGCTCAGTTCCTCTTACCGTACGTGGTGCGCAGCTGTTGAAAGATGAGCTGCATAATCTGAAAACCAAAGAACGTCCGGCCGTGATCAATGCGATCTCGGAAGCGCGTGCGCAAGGCGACCTCTCGGAAAACGCCGAGTACGACGCAGCCAAAGAGCGCCAGAGTTTTGTCGAAGGTCGTATCAATGAACTGGAAAGCACCCTGAGTGCAGCACAGATTATTGACCCGACCCTGCTCGACGCTGAAGGCCGCGTCGTGTTTGCATCCACTGTCAGCCTGGAAGATCTCGAGAGCGGTGACAAAGTCACGTATCAGATCGTGGGCACTGATGAAGCAGACTTGAAAGAGTTGAAAGTGTCGATCACGTCACCCATTGCGCGCGCGCTGATCGGAAAATATGCAGGCGACGTGGTGGAAGTGCAGGCACCCGGTGGCGTGCGTGAGTACGAAGTGCTGGAAGTACGTTACATCTGATGCGGCTGACTGCGGCGGCACTGTTACCGCGTGCGCGCGTTTTGCTTGTTACGATCTGGGCCGGCAGTATCTGGAGCCTGGGCTATCTGGTAGCGCCGGTGCTGTTTGCGACTTTATCTGATCGCGTGCTGGCCGGAACGATTGCAGGCAGCATGTTCAGAGCTGGCGCTTATGTGTCGCTGGTCTGCGCTTTCTTATTGCTGGCACTGCTGTGGCTTGATCGTTCATTTCAGCAGCGGCGCACCGCGCTGTATCTGGCAGCGGCAATGCTGGCTTGCGTGTTGTTTGGCTATTTTGGCTTGCAACCGTTTATGGCTGCTTTGAAAGAGTCCGCTGCGTTGAGCGGTGGCGTGATGGATGAAGCGGCGCGCGCACGATTTGGTTTGCTGCATGGCGTGGCCAGCGTGATTTATTTGCTGCAGAGTGTGCTGGCGGGGTGGTTGGTGTTGAGTACTTGCAGGCAATGACAAGACGCTGGAACGACGGTAAATAATGACTGTCATCCCAGCGCGCCGGGATCCGGCGTCTTTTTAAGCTTCACTCACCCAATGCACGTTTCTTCTTGCTGGTCTGCCGAACTTTGGCGCGTTTGATGTTGCCACCGAACGTAACCCGCTCATTACCTTTGACCATGACTTTGGTAACCGTCGGTTTTTTAATGCCGCTCGGTTTGACGATGGTCACTTCACGCATGCCTTTGCCGCGCGTGGCGCTGCGTTCTTTTTCAACTTCTTTTTGCGGACGATACAGGACCAGCAACTTGCCGATGTGCTGAACCGGCGCGGCGCGCAGTTCCGAGCAGATCTGCTCGTAGTACTGGATACGTACTTCGCGCTCGTCGCCAAAGACGCGCACTTTAATGAGGCCATGCGAATTTAAGCCAGCATCAATTTCTTTCATGACCGCTGGGGTCAGGCCGGCTTCACCGATCAAGACGATGGGTGACAGTCCGTGTGCTTCCGCGCGCAGTTCGCTGCGCTGCGCTGGTGTGAGATTCAACATAAACATCCTTTAAAAGCAGTATTCTACGTGAATGGCAAAGAAGAAACTCAACAAAAACTGGTTGCATGACCATATCAACGACCCGTATGTAAAGCTGGCGCAGAAAGAAGGCTATCGGGCCCGTGCCGCTTACAAGCTCAAGGAAATCGATGAGGAAGAAAAGCTGATCAAGCCCGGGCAGATCATTGTCGACCTAGGCTGCACCCCGGGCAGTTGGTCGCAATACGTGCGCAGGAAGCTGGCCGGCAAGGACGGTGGCGGAATTCACGGCAGGATCATTGGCCTTGATATGCTGCCTATGGAGCCTGTGGCAGACGTGCTCTACATACAGGGCGATTTCCGCGAGCAGGAGGTGCTGGAGCAGCTGGAAGCGGCGCTGGAAGGGCAAAAAGTCGATCTGGTGCTGTCGGATATGGCGCCTAATCTGTCTGGCATTGCCTTGACGGACGCGGCCCGTATGGAAGATATAATCGATTTGGCAATAGAGTTCACACGGGCACACATGAAACCTTCGGGCAGCCTGCTCGTCAAATGTTTTAATGGCAGTGGATACACTCAAATTATCGAGAAGTTCCGCAAAGAGTTTAAGACTGTCAGCGCTAAAAAGCCCAAGGCCAGCAGGGATAAATCCTCCGAGATTTTCCTGTTAGGGAAGGGCTTGAAAAGCCCTGGCTAGAAATTCATTCCGAATCTGGCCTGAATTTGCATATTAAGGCTTGAAAAATCAGGGATTTAGCCCAATGTACCTGCTGGCAAGGCTTAGTTATTGCGAGTAGAATTTATTCCCAAGCTAAAGCCGGTCCGCAATTAAGGAGTCCTCGTGAATAATATGTTTTCCAAAGCAGCCATCTGGGTCGTCATCGCCTTGGTGCTTTTTACTGTTTTCAAGCAGTTTGACGAGCGCGGCGTAGGCAGTGGTGCGACTCCAATTCCTTATTCCGACTTTCTGGATGAGGTAAAAGCCCAGCGCATTCGCGAAGCGACCATTGAAGACCGGACCATTATTGCCGTTACCAATGACGGCAAAAAAATCAAGGCCACGACCACCGCGCTGGATCGCGGCTTGATCGGCGACCTGGTCAACAACGGCGTCAAGTTCGACGTCAAGCAGCCTGAGCCGCCATCGTTCCTCTCGCAGATTTTCATTTCGTGGTTCCCGATGCTGCTCTTGATCGGCGTGTGGATTTTCTTCATGCGCCAGATGCAGGGCGGCGGCAAGGGCGGCGCTTTCTCCTTTGGTAAATCGAAGGCGCGCATGCTCGACGAAAATGCCAATGCGGTGACCTTTGCCGATGTCGCCGGTTGTGATGAAGCGAAAGAAGAAGTCAACGAACTCGTCGACTTCTTGCGCGACCCGACAAAATTCCAGAAGCTGGGTGGTCGTATTCCACGCGGCGTTTTGATGGTCGGCCCTCCGGGTACGGGTAAAACTTTGCTGGCTCGCGCCATTGCGGGCGAAGCGAAAGTGCCGTTCTTTACCATCTCCGGTTCAGACTTCGTTGAAATGTTTGTCGGTGTCGGCGCATCGCGTGTGCGTGACATGTTCGAGAATGCAAAAAAACATTCGCCTTGCATCATCTTCATTGACGAGATCGATGCAGTCGGTCGTCACCGTGGCGCCGGTATGGGCGGCGGCAATGACGAGCGCGAACAGACCCTGAATCAGTTGCTGGTTGAGATGGATGGCTTTGAAGCGAACGCCGGCGTGATCGTGATTGCCGCGACCAACCGTGCCGACGTACTCGACAAAGCGCTGTTGCGTCCCGGTCGTTTCGATCGTCAAGTCATTGTTGGCTTGCCTGATATTCGCGGCCGCGAACAGATTTTGATGGTTCACATGCGCAAGGTGCCTATTGGTCCTGACGTGAAGGCTGACATTCTGGCGCGCGGCACACCGGGTTTTTCGGGCGCTGATCTTGCCAATCTGGTTAACGAAGCGGCTTTGTTTGCTGCCCGTCGCAACAAGCGACTGGTTGAAATGCAGGACTTTGAAGACGCGAAAGACAAGATCGTCATGGGTCCGGAGCGCAAGTCTGCCGTGATGCGCGAGGAAGAGCGCCGCAACACGGCCTACCACGAGTCCGGCCACGCGGTCGTTGCCAAGCTGTTGCCAAAAGCTGATCCTGTACACAAAGTCACCATCATGCCGCGTGGGTTCGCGCTGGGTCTGACCTGGCAGTTACCAGAGCATGATCGCGTCAATATGTACAAGGACAAGATGCTGGAAGAAATCGCGATCTTGTTTGGCGGACGTATTGCAGAAGAAATTTTCATGCACCAGATGTCGACCGGCGCGTCGAACGACTTTGAACGTGCGACCAAGCTGGCGCGCGCGATGGTCACGCGTTACGGTATGTCCGATGCGCTGGGTACCATGGTCTATGAAGACACCGAGCAGGACGCTTACTTCGGGCGCATGTCTGCGAAGACCGTGTCCGAAGCGACCCAGCAGAAAGTTGATACCGAAATCCGCAGCATCCTCGACCAGCAATATGCGCTCTCGCGCAGCCTGCTGGAGCGCAATGCGGACAAGGTCGAACTCATGGCCAAGACGCTGCTGGATTGGGAAACCATCGATGCGGACCAGATCAACGACATCATGGATGGTCGCGAGCCGCGTCCGCCCAAAGCCGGTATCCCGCCGGCACGTCCGAGTGATGGTTCAACGGGCGGCGGCGTTGCCCCTGCGACGGCACCCGCCTGATGCAATAAATGAAATGCTGGCAATGAGGGTGAGGAGTGATCCTCGCCCTTTTTCTTTGTCCTTTCGCCTGGAAGTTTTCGTTGATTAATAAAATTGAGTCCCTGCAATGCGGTCGCTATAGCCTGCCGATGTCTGGTGCTGACTTCCGTCCGCTGGTCATGGGTATATTGAATGTAACGCCCGATTCATTTTCCGATGGCGGATTGCATGGATCGCTGGATCTGGCGATTACGCATGCAGAAAACATGATCGCCGAAGGCGTCGACATCATCGACATTGGTGGCGAATCGACGCGTCCCGGTGCGCCACCGGTGTCGCTGGAGGAAGAACTGCGGCGCATCATGCCGGTTATCTATGCGCTGCGCGATTGTGGCAAACCTTTGTCGATTGATACGCGCCGGCCTGCGGTCATGCGTGCGGCAGTTGATGCCGGCGCCGACATGATTAACGACATAGAAGGCTTTCGTGCAGAGGGCGCCTTGGCGGCGATCAGTGATACCGATTGCGCACTCTGTATTATGCATATGCAAGGCGAGCCGAAGACGATGCAACTGAATCCGCACTACGAAGATGTCGTAGTCGAGGTCAGCGCTTTTCTGCATGAACGTGTGCGTGCCGCGCGCGAAGCAGGCATTGCGCGCAACCGCTTGTGTATTGATCCTGGCTTCGGGTTTGGAAAAACCACGGCGCACAATTTGCAATTGTTGACGCACATCGCGCAATTGCAGGCAGGTTTGCAACTGCCATTACTGGCGGGGCTGTCGCGCAAGAGCATGCTGGGCATGATTACGGGTCGGCCAGTCGAGCAGCGTATGGTCGCCAGTGTGTCGGCGGCATTGATGGCCACTCTGCACGGCGCGCGCATTTTGCGCGTGCATGATGTGGCTGAAACAATCGATGCACTGAAAATATGGCAGGCAGTAGAACAACAAGCATTATAAAAAAATCCGGGAAATGAAAGACTCATGACACGTAAATATTTTGGAACGGATGGCGTTCGTGGCCGCGTAGGTACTGCACCGATCACGCCGGAGTTTGTGATGCGGATCGGCTATGCCGCCGGCAAGGTGCTGGCGCAGGCCGAAGCAGGTGGCAGTCGTCCGGCCGTACTGATCGGGAAAGACACCCGCATTTCCGGCTATATGCTCGAAGCAGCACTTGAAGCCGGCTTTGCAGCAGCAGGTGTGGATGTCATGCTGGCCGGTCCGGTGCCAACGCCGGCAGTCGCTTATCTGACCCGTGCCTTGCGGCTGTCGGCCGGCGTGGTGATCTCTGCGTCGCACAATCCATATCATGACAACGGCATCAAGTTTTTTTCTGCGCAGGGCAACAAGCTGCCGGATGCCGTAGAGGCCGCCATAGAGGCGGAGCTCGAACATCCTATCGACTGCGTATCTTCGGAAAAGCTCGGCAAGGCAAAGCGGCTTGATGATGCACGCGGCCGCTATATCGAATTTTGCAAAAGCACGTTTCCGAGCGAACTCGACCTGCGAGGCCTGAAGCTGGTGGTCGATTGCGCACACGGCGCGGCCTACCATATCGCGCCCGATGTATTTCATGAACTGGGTGCGGAAGTCATTGCTATTGGCAATCAGCCCAATGGCCTCAATATCAATGACAAGCATGGCGCCACCGAGCCAGCGGCTTTGTCGGAAGCTGTCAAGCTGCACCAGGCAGATTTGGGTATTGCACTCGATGGCGATGCCGACCGGCTGCTAATGGTCGATGCGACTGGCCGTATCTACAATGGCGACGAGCTTCTTTACATCATGGTCAAGGATCGACTGGCCAATGGTGGCGTAGACGGCGTTGTGGGTACGCTGATGACGAATATGGCGCTGGAAGTGAGCTTCAAAAAAATGGGAGTAGGTTTCGCCCGCGCCAAAGTAGGCGACCGCTATGTACTGGAAGTCCTGCAGCAGCACGGCTGGCTGCTTGGCGGTGAAGGTTCCGGTCATTTGCTGTTCCTCGACAAGCACACGACCGGCGACGGCATCGTATCGGCATTGCAAGTTTTGTCGGCTTTGCAACGCAGCGGACAAACTCTGGCGCAAAGTACTGCCGACATGAGCCTGTGGCCGCAGACATTGATCAACGTGAAAGTACAGCCTGACTTTGACTGGCAAAAAAACAAGGCAGTGATGGCTGAAAAAGAGCGTGCCGAAGCCGAGCTGGCCGATGCGGGCAGGGTACTGATTCGTCCTTCAGGCACCGAGCCTCTGGTCAGGGTCATGGTCGAGGCGCGCGATCCGCAGCTGGCACGTAAACTGGCTGAGCAAATTGCCAATCAGGTACGGGGATAAAGATTCCTGCAACAAAATGCGTGACTCCAACGCATGAGCAGGTATATAATTGCGGTCTTCGGAGTGTGGCGCAGCCCGGTAGCGCACCTGGTTTGGGACCAGGGGGTCCAAGGTTCGAATCCTTGTACTCC